>NZ_FLQX01000151.1 GCF_900089955.1 Candidatus Accumulibacter aalborgensis
GCTTTGCGATGCTCGTCGATCGCGAGCACGCGTATCGCGAGAATCGCCGCATCGCCCGCCTGTGAGCGGCGGCGTGAATTCCACATAAATTTGGCGGTTTGAAATCCACGCTCCAGATCATTTTTTCGTGACCGTCACAAATCCGTATCGCTGCCCGAAAGCCAGCCATGCCCGTCGTGCCGAATGACGTGCCGGTTCGGAGACCTCGACCCGTTCCAGGATGTTCAGCAGCGCCCGAAGTGGGGCGTCCTGCTCATGGCCGATGGCGTCGATGGCGTTTCTTTTGTCTCGCACCCGTTGGGCGCGTTTGCGCTCTGTGCCAGTCATCGGCCGCTCACCCTTGAGCGGCCGACCAGGTTTCGTGACGGTCACCACGGGATCGGTCATTTGTTTATCCAGGTTTTGTGACAGTCACGACGTTCAAGGATTGGGGTACCGGCTCACTGATCTCAGGATTCGGGAGAGTGCACGGGGCGTGTCACGGCCCACGTCATGCTTCGATCCGCTCTTTCATGCGATAGCTTTTGCCCTCGATGACGACGGTTTCGGAATGGTGGAGCAGCCGATCCAGGAGGGCCGAGGTGAGGGTGCTGTCCTGGTTGAAGATTTCCGGCCAGTGCTTGTAGGCGCGATTGGTGGTGATGATCAGGGCGCCGCGCTCATAGCGTTCGCTGATGATCTGGAAGAGCAGATCGGCGCCATGCTTGTCTATCGGGAGGTAGCCGAGTTCGTCGAGCACCAGCAGACGTGGCTGCAAGTACTTGCGCAGTTCGCGCTTGAGGTTGCCCTGCGCCTGGGCGGCAGAGAGCGAGTTGATGATATCGATGGCGGTGGTAAACAAGACGGAATAGCCGCGCAGACAAGCGGCATGCCCGAGCGCGATACTGAGATGGCTCTTCCCCAGGCCGACGTTGGCCATGAAGATCACGTTGCCCTTTTCCTCGATGAAGCGCAGTCGAAAGAGATTCTGGATCTGTGGCCGGTTGATTTTGGTCGGCCATGTCCAGTCGAACTGATCAAGGGTCTTGAGCACTGGAAAGCGGGCGAGTCCCACCCGCCGCTGGATGCTGCGATCTTCGCGGGCATGCGCCTCGCCTTCGATCAGCCGCGCCAGGTACTCGACGTGTGACCATTGCTCGGTGCCTGCTTCCTGAGCCAGGGGTTCAAAATGTTCGAGCAGATAAGGCAGTTTGAGGCTCGCCAACTGGGCGCGTAGCGCCTCGGTGGGGGCATTGGAAAGGGTCCGTCGGTCAGTGCCCATCGCTGTGTCTTTCGTAAGGAGAGAGATCGGGGGCAGCGATCTCGAGGTCCAGGAGATCCTGGCGGCGGGTGAGATGCAGCGCCCCCGGCTCGGGGGTTTCGCGAGCCCGCATCTCCAGGATGTTGGCGATGTACTCGCAACTGTAGGCGGCGAAGGCGATGCCGTCCTGGATCGCTCGATCGACGGCGTCGACGCCATAGATCTCGCTCAAGGCGACGATCTTGCGGAGGTGATGACGCGGGTTCATGCGGCGTTGCTCGATGCCTTCGAGATAGACCTGCGCGTGTCTCGACAGGCTCAGGAACTGCACCAGCAAGCGCTGCTCACGGGCGTTGCGCCGTTGGGCGAGCAGCGCCTTCGGATGATCGGGGTTCTCTATATCCTGACGCCGATCATAGCTGCGAAGGTGACGCGCGATGAGTTTATCCTGGTGGTAAATGCATACCCGATCCGGGTAAGCCTTGAGCGTCACGCGTTGGCTTGCAAACTCGGCCGGCACCGAATAATGGTTGGTGTCGAGCGCAACCCGGAACTGCTTCGAGGCGCGCTGGCTCTGGATGCGACCGATGTCGTAGGGCATCGGGTTGAGTGGCTGCAGCAGCGCCTGTTCATCCTTGAACCGATCCACGGGTCGTTGGTGCGTTTCACCATGGAGACGGACATTGGCGATGCTCGCCAGCCACACCTCGGCGGCCGGGTTCACCGCACTGAAGTCGAGGAAGTCAGTGCCATTCAGCAGGTTCTTTTTGATATAGCCCACGCCGTTTTCGACCCGCCCTTTCTCATTGCCTTTCGCAACGTTGCAGGGCGAGATGCCAAACCCCCAATGACGGGCGAAATCCAGATACTGCGGATTGAAGACCGGCGCTTCGCCTACCAGGCGGCTGAGCACCGCTGACTTCAAGTTGTCGATCATGAGACGGCCCGGGCAACCGCCAAAGGCCGCGAAGGCATGCTCGTGCGCCGCGAGAAAGTGCTCCATCGTTTGTGAGACGGTGAATTCGACGTACATCAGGCGGCTATAGCACAGCACCATGACGAAGAAGGAGAGCCGCCGGCGGGTCGAGCCCACGCCAATCGAGCCGTATTCACCCCAGTCGACCTGGGCGGCTTCACCCGGAGCAAACGAGAGCTTGAGGAAAGCTTCCCGACGCACCGGACGGACCCGGCGGACATAGTCCTTGACGATCGTGAAGCCGCCTTCGAAACCGCCCTCGCGCAGGCGCTGGTAGATTTGCTGCGCGCTGTACGGGTGCGTTTCGAGCAGACGAATGACTTGATCCTTGAACGGATCGAGCCGACTGCCTCGCGCTGCCGATTGCCGGGGGTGGAACTGCTCGCAGGCCAGCCATTTCACTACCGTTTGCTCATGCAGGCCAAGGGCACGCGCGGTCTGCGTGACGGTCAGTCCCTGCCGCTCGTGACAGTCCTTGATCTTGCAGTACAGCTCGTATTTGATCATGCGGTCCGTCCCAAGACGGCGCGCAACTGGCTGATTCGGACACTGATCTCATCAGCCCCGAGTTCGCTCCCTTCTCTGCGTGGCGATGAATCGAGCGACAAGACCTGATAGAGCGGGTGTTGATAGGCAATGAGGCCGATGCGCATCAGATCGCTGCGCGCCTGGCTCAGACGCGCAGGCGTCAGCGACAGGCAGCGACCGAGCGCGGCATCCGAGTAGTAGCTCAACCCCTGGGCATCGGCAACCGTCACCAGAAACAGGTACAACGCCGCCGCCGGAGGATCACAACGCTCGATGTAGCGCTCCCGCACCAGGCGGTGGTCGAGCCAACTGAATTGCATCGGGATCTGTCGGACCCGGTCCGGACAAAGAACACGCTTGAGGGTCATCGCCCATCCTCCCCGCCATGATGTCAGTGCCGAGTTGTACCAGCCGTCGGGTGCTTCGGGCGATGTCATCTTGTAACGTACTGCCCATGAAATGGGCAATAAAGCCAATGACAACAGCCGGTTGGCCAAGCCAGACATCTTGTAACGCAGGTCGCAAGATGTCTTGAGGCGCCTGAGTCATTTCAAGGGGTTGCGCAGGGCAGACCTCTTGTAACGCAATCGGCTCCGCCGCTTCGGGCGCCGCTTCCCCTCTCTGGCCTTTCGGGCGTCGCCAATACCCCGGATGGGCTTCGCGCCATGACTTCACCCGCGCGACATTCTCGGCACCGCGAAAGTAGTTCCGGTTATCGCTCTTGGCCAGCCAGGCGCGATGACTGGCGGCCTTGCTCTCCTTGCGGCAAGCCGGCGCCGAACAGTATTTCTGGTGCCGCGCGTTGCGCGCATCAGCCACGAAAAATACCCCGCACAACAGACACTTGAGCTCTTCTGTACGCGCCATGCTCCCCCTTCATTTCCCCCGAAATGCGGCGCAACAGCGCGCTGCTCAGCACACTATGAGCGCATGAGGGAAGGGAAAAAGCGAAGAAGGAAGAAGACCGAAGAGCGAGGAAGAAGAGTCAAAAAGACCTTCAGAGAAAAGCCGCTGAAGAAAAGCGACGAAGAAAATCCATGACGATCAAACCGCCAAATTCACGTGACTTTCGGAACGCCCCTGACACATAAGCGAACAAATCGCCGAAATTCAAGCCCGCCGGGTGCCCACTGCCCTTGCCGAAGGCCACGAAAGCGGCGTAAGCGGCATGGGTCTCCGCCTCGCCGGGCGGAACCATCTCGAACAGCGGCAAGCGCAGCAAGTCATCGAGCAACACCACCGCACGCTGGCCCCGGCGACCATGAACCACGAGATGAGTCTCCACCACCGAGGGCGTGCTGACCAACACCCGACGCTTCCGCCGCATCAGGCCGAGGAAGGCTTCGCGCTCCGGTTCGCCGAAGACGACGGCCACCAGCGCCGAGGTGTCGACGACGATCATGCGGGTAGTCCCTGTTCATCCCAGGCCAGAGGATTGAAAGCGTCGCTCCTGTCGGGTATACGGTCCATCTGCGCCAGCAACGCCTCGGCGTGCGCCGCCGGGTCATCGCTGCCCGCCATGTCACGCAGCAAGCGATCGACGGCTTGTTCGACCGCTGCGGTCTTGCTCAAACCGGTGGCCTTGGCCAACCGTTCCACTTTGTCGACTACCGTTGGATTGGCTATTTGCAGGGGCATCGTCATCTCCAGTGATGTTGATATCAACATCACCAATATACAGTCGACGTCGCTCTACCACAAGGAAATGCGCGCCCGACCCGAGTTTTCAGGTTTAATGCCCCATGCGCAGCAGCATCATTGCCTTTGCCCTCGGGGTCGGGTTTATCCAGATGCAGGAGAATCTGCCGGCGTGGCCGCTCGTCGTGGGCTTGCTGGTCGTCGCTCTTTTGCTGCTGTTCTGGCTAGGGCGGCGCCAGGACACGATCGGCCGCGCTGGCTCGACGCTGCTCTGCGCACTGCTCGGCCTGGCGTGGGCGGTGCTGCTCGCCGAACATCGCCTGCAAGACTACCTGCCAGCCGAGTGGGAGGGCCGCGATGTGCAGATCGTCGGAGTGGTCGCCGCGCTGCCGCATGCCTTCGAGCGCGGCGAGCGCTTCGAGTTTGACGTCGAGTCGGTCGACACGCCTGGCGCGCGACTGCCGCAACGGATCATGCTCTCCTGGTATCACGGCGTTCTGGAGGACGAGTGGCGCGAAAAGCTGGTGCTTCGTCCGGGTGAGCGCTGGCGCTTAACCGTTCGCCTCAAACGTCCGCACGGCAACGCCAACCCGCATGGCTTCGACTACGAGGCCTGGCTGTTCGAGCGCGGCCTGCGGGCGACGGGTTACGTGCGTCCGCGCGCTGTCGGAGAACGTCTCGACGACTTCGTCTTGCGGCCTGACTATGTCATCGAGCGCTGGCGCGAACGAATACGCCGATCGTTCTTCGAGGTCCTGCCCGATGCGCCCTATGGAGGCATTCTGGCGGCGCTGGCGATCGGTGACGAACAGGCGATTCCCAGCGACCAATGGCGCTTGTTCAGGCAGACCGGAGTGACGCATCTGATGTCGATCTCCGGCCTGCATGTGACGATGGTCGCGGCGCTGTTTGCCGGCCTGTCCGGTTGGCTGTGGCGGCGCAGTGAGCGGCTGATGCTGTTTCTGCCGGCACAGAAAGCGGCCGTCGCAGCCGGCTGGCTGGCCGCTGGTGGCTACTCGCTGCTCGCCGGCTTTGCCGTTCCGGCACAGCGGACGCTGTACATGCTGACCGTGGTGGCGCTCGCGCTGTGGTCGGGTCGCAACCTGGGCGCCAGCCGCAGCCTGTTGCTGGCGTTGCTGCTGGTCTTGCTGCTCGATCCCTGGGCCGTGCTGTCGCCCGGTTTCTGGCTCTCTTTCGCGGCTGTCGGCCTGCTCTTTTTCGTCGCCACCTCACGGGTCGGTGTTGCGCGTGGCTGGCGAGCGGTCCTTGCCGGTTGGAGCGCTACGCAGTGGGCAGTGACCATCGGCACGCTGCCCATGCTGCTGTTGATGTTCCAGCAGTTCTCGCTGGTCTCGCCGGCGGCCAATGCGCTGGCCATTCCGCTGGTCAGCTTCGTCATCACGCCCCTGGCGCTGCTCTTCGCGGTTATCCCCTGGCCCTTGCTGCTGCAAGGCGATCACTGGCTGTTGTCCGCTCTGATGCATTTTCTGGAATGGCTCGCCGTCTGGCCCGTCTGGCAGCAGCCGGCGCCGCCGCTGGCAGCGGCACTGGTGGCCGTTCCGGGGGTGATCTGGCTGTTGCTGCCGCGCGGCTTTCCGGCGCGCTGGGTGGGCCTTTGTCTGCTCTTGCCGATGTTTTTCTGGCCAGCGCCACGGCCGGCTGCCGGTGACGCCTGGGTCGACGTGCTCGATGTCGGTCAGGGTCTGGCGGTCGTCGTGCGCACGGCCGGGCACACGCTGCTCTACGACACCGGGCCACTGTACAGCGCCGAATCGGATGCTGGTCAGCGCATCGTCGTTCCCTATCTGCGTGCGCAAGGCGTCGAGCAACTCGATGTACTGATCGTGACGCATCGCGACAAGGACCATTCGGGCGGCGTCGCCGCCGTCCGCGAAGCCTTGCCGCCGACGCGCACGCTGTCGTCGGTAGCCGAGTTGCAGCCTGAGCGCTGTGTTGCCGGTCAGGCCTGGGAGTGGGAAGGTGTCCGGTTTACTATCCTGCATCCGGTGGACGGCGATTACGACCGCCGGGTGGCCAAGACCAACAACATGAGCTGCGTGCTGCGCGTGGAAAACGCTGCCGGCAGCGTCCTGCTGACCTCCGATATCGAGGCCCGAGACGAGCAGGCGCTGCTCGCCAGGTCACCGGCGCTGCTGGCCAGCGATGTGTTGCTGGTCCCGCATCATGGCAGCGCGACTTCATCGACGCGCGCGTTCATTGCCGCCGCCGGTGCGCGGGAAGTGGTCATTCCTGTCGGCTACCGCAACCGCTTCCAGCATCCACGGCCCGAGGTCGTCGAACGTTACGGCGCCAGTCGCCTCTGGCGCACCGACCGGGACGGAGCCGTACGAATCAGCCTCGCTGGCGGGGTCTCGCTCTCCTCGTATCGAACGGCGTATCGCCGTTACTGGCACGGAGAGTGATCCACTGGCGATGCACAGCGCCGATACCGTACCGATCTTACGCGGATCGATCCGGTGCGATCAGCATAACGCCGGGAAAATACGGGGCGTAGCGTCGTGAGTCCCTGGTCAGAACGGAATTGCCCGCCACCGCTGCGTGCGCCCCGATAAAGAAATCGCCAAGGACATTGCGCTTCGTGCCCCCTTGCCGCCGGTAACGCACAAACGCTTTGCCGGCGAGAAACAGGGCTGAGCGCGGTATCTCAATCATGACCAGGCCTAGGTCATTGAGGGCCTGATCCAGGGCTTCCAGCGTCGAAAAGGTCAGCGAAAGCTCGGAGTAGATGATCGGATTGATTGCCAGTCGATGAATTCTGGACTGAGCGCGCAATTGATGGGTCGACCAGTCGGCCCATTCTGGGTCGTCCTCCAGAACATCGACCAGCACGTTGGTATCGACCAGCAGCATCAGCCCTCACCACGCAGGAGAGCCATCAAGTCGTCAGTTCGCCACTTTACGTCAGCCTTGCCACGGGCAGCATCGAAACGGTCCGGTTGACGGGTTGGGCAAGCGCCAACCTTGTGGATCACCACATGGCCATCGCGATTGACGGCGAAGTCCACGGCGCAGCCCGGTGCCAGATCGAGGGCATCGCGAATCTGTTTGGGGATGGTGACTTGTCGCTTGCTGGTAAGCGTTGTCGGCATGGCCTATCTCCAGGGTATTACTCAGGAGGCTTAAACGAAAAACCCCGCAAAACATGGCGTTCAGCGGGGTGTTCGTAAAAGCCTCAGACAGTGTGGGTCTGGTGTCCTGGCGGAGACGAAGGGATTTGAACCCTTGATGCAGGTTTATGCCCGCATGCTCCCTTAGCAGGGGAGTGCCTTCGACCTCTCGGCCACGTCTCCTAGGAAGGCGTGATGATATCGGTTTCGCCTCGACCGGTCAAACCCAACTTCGATTTCGGCGGTTTCTCGAGGCCAAAGGCCTTGTGCAGAACGCGCACAGCGAGTTCCAGATACTTTTCTTCGATCACCACCGAAATCTTGATTTCGGATGTCGAGATCATCTGCAGGTTGATGCCCTCCTTGGCCAGTGCGCCGAACATCTTGCTCGCCACGCCCGGGTGTGATCGCATCCCGACACCGACGGCGGAAACTTTGCACGTCGTGTTGTCACCGGTGATGTCGCGCGCGCCGATCTTTTCCTTGACCGCCTGCAGGATGCTGATTGCCTTGCTGTAGTCGCTGCGATTGACGGTGAAGGAAAAATCCGTGGTGTCGCGCTGGCCGACGTTCTGGATAATCATATCGACGTCGATGTTCGCATCGGCAATCGGCCCGAGGATTTGGTAGGCAATTCCCGGGCGGTCGGGAACCCCGAGCACGGTGAGTTTGGCTTCGTCCCGATTGAAAGCGATCCCTGAGATGACCGGTTGTTCCATGGTACCTCTTTCCTCCACTGTGATCAGCGTGCCTTCGCCTTCATCTTCAAAACTTGAAAGCACGCGGAGCTTTACTTTGTATTTTCCGGCGAACTCAACCGAGCGGATCTGCAGCACCTTCGAGCCGAGGCTGGCCATTTCCAGCATCTCTTCGAAAGTAATGGTATCAAGTTTGCGCGCTTCGGGCACCACTCGCGGGTCGGTGGTGTATACGCCGTCCACGTCGGTGTAGATCTGGCACTCGTCCGCCTTCAGCGCAGCGGCCAGCGCTACTGCTGAGGTGTCGGAGCCTCCACGGCCAAGCGTCGTGATGTTGCCATCTTCATCGGCGCCCTGAAAGCCGGCGACAACCACCACGTTACCGTCGGCGAGTGCCTTGCGGATACGGTGCTGGTCGATCTTCAGAATCCGCGCCTTGGTGAAGGTGCTGTCGGTCAGCACGCCGACCTGTGGGCCCGTAAAGCTCTTCGCCTTGAGTCCTTCGGCATGCAGCGCCATGGCCAGCAGGCCGATGGTCACCTGCTCCCCGGTAGCAGCGATCACGTCGAGTTCGCGCGGGTCTGGCGACGGCGAAATCTCCTTCGCCATGGCGATCAGGCGGTTGGTTTCGCCGGCCATTGCCGAAGGAACGAGGACGATGCTGTGGCCTTGCGCCCGCCAGCGGGCGACGCGTCTGGCGACGTTTTTGATACGATCCGTCGATCCCACCGAGGTGCCACCGAACTTCTGAACGATCAGCGCCATGCCAAATCCAGTTGGAAAACCCAAATCCGACATTCTAAAGCATTGTCTGACGGGGCGGCAAAGGGCGCTGGCGTTTCACGAGCCGACCAGCATTAGCCAGATGTTCTATCGAGATGCCACTTGCAATATTCCGCGTCAATGCCTTATAGTGTGCCGTGCTTTACCATGGTCATATGGTGTGATGTAGTGACGGGAAGCTGGCTTCCCGTCGGTTGACGTAGAGTCTATGCAAGAAAGGATAGTCTCATGAGTACCGTGAAAGTCGTTGAACGGGTCGATCCCCGCGAGATTCGTCGCAAGCTTGGTTTGAACCAACAGCAGTTCTGGTCAAGAATCGGTGTGACGCAGAGCGGTGGTTCACGCTATGAAAGCGGCCGCAACATGCCCAAGCCGGTGCGTGAGTTGCTGCGCCTTGTGCATGTCGAGCAGATCGATATTCAGCGCCTCAAGCGTGAAGACTTTGAAGTCGTCGAGTATCTGAAGGCGGAAGACCCGGACCTCTTCAAGACGCTCAAGAAGGCTGCCAGGAGCAAGGTGAAGAAGCCTGCCTGAGCGTTTCGTCTCGGTCGAGGTGGCGGCAGGGGCGGACCCGGCTCACCTTGCTCGGGAGAGACGCAGCATTTCCCGCGCATGCTGGCGAGTGATCGACGTGATTTCAATGCCGCCCAGCATGCGGGCGATTTCCTCGACTCGCGCTTCGCCTTCGAGAGCAACGACCTGGCTGCGGACCTGACCAGCTTCGGCAATCTTGCTGACCTGCCATTGCCAGTTGGCGCTGGCGGCCACCTGGGGGAGGTGGGTCACACAGAGCACTTGCCTTTCGGTCCCCAACTCGCGTAACAAGCGTCCGACGACCTCGGCGACGCCGCCACCAATGCCGACGTCGACTTCGTCAAAAACCAGTGTGGGTACTCTCGCCGCCTGACTGGTCACCACCTGGATGGCCAGACTGATTCGCGAAAGCTCGCCTCCTGAAGCGACCTTGGCCAGCGAGCGCGACTCATTGCCCGCCAGCCCGGCAATCCGGAACTCGATCTGCTCAAGGCCGGACGCATTCCCTCCATCGACCGCTACCAGGCCGACCTCAAAGCGACCGCCGCCAAGCGCCAGTTGCTGCATGACCTCGCTCACCTCGCGGCCAAGCGCTGTGGCCGCCTCGCTGCGACTAACGGAGAGACGCCGGGCAAGACCTTCGTAGTGCGCGCGAGCGGCAGCGACGCGTTCTGCCAAGGCGTCGACATCGGCCGCTTCGCCCAGTACGGCCAACCTCTCGTGCCAGCGCGCCAGCAAGACCGGCAACTCTTCCGGTTTGCAGCGGAATTTCCGCGCGCAGCCTAGAACTGCTTCGATGCGCTGCTCCACCTCCGCCAGCCGCCGGGGATCAAGCTCGGCGCGATTGCCGTAACGGCGCAGGGCGGAGATTGCCTCGGCGAGTTCGGCTTGTGCCGATTGCAGCAGCACGGCGACTTCGCAGAGCGCGGGGTCGTACTCGGAGAGCGCATCCAGCCGATTCGCCACCGCGGCTACCTGGGCCTCGCAGGCAGCGTCACCGTCGGATAATGTCTGCAAGGAATACTGCGCGCCATCGACGAGGCTTGCCGCGTGCGCCAGACGCTTGTGCTCGTCGTTCAGCATCCGCCATTCGTCGACCGAAAAGCCAAGTGCTTCCAGTTCGCGTGCCTGCCAGTCCAGTTGTTCACGTTCGACAGCCCAGGCCTCAATGCCATTGGTGGCCGTGTCAAGCATCATCCTGGCGGCGCGCCAGTCACGCCAGGCAGCAGCGACTTCCGTCAGTAGCGGGTCGAGTCTGGCATGCGAGTCGAGCAGCGCGCGCTGCGCTTCGCCACGCATCAGCGACTGATGAGCATGTTGTCCGTGAATGTCCACCAGCCCCTCGGCGACCTCACGCAACTGCACGACGGTGACCGGCGAGCCATTCAGGTAGGCACGTGAACGGCCGTTGGCATCGACCACTCGCCGCAGCAGCAAGCCACCATCGGTGTTCAGATCATGCTCCACCAGCCACTGCGCTGCCGCCGGTGAATTATCGAGGGCAAACTCGGCCGTCACTTCCGCCCGTTCCTGGCCGACGCGGACCACGCTGACGTCGGCACGCTCGCCCAGGGCGAAGGCCAGTGCGTCGACGAGAATGGATTTGCCGGCGCCTGTTTCGCCGGTCAGCGTACCAAATCCGGCCTGAAACTCGAGTTCAAGTCGATCGACCAGCACGAAGTCGCGAATCGTCAAACGGCAGAGCATATTTTCGTCGTCGCGGGAATGGAGTAATGTTCCTGGGCTAATGTTCCTTGGGCCGCTCGCTCCAATGCAGCTTCTCACGCAGCATCGCGAAGTAGCTGTGACCGGGCGGATGGAGCAGACAGATCGAATACTCGGACCGGCGGATACGGACAGAATCGTCGCTGCGCAGATCGACCGTCACCTGACCATCGAAATGGGCACGAGAATCGGTGGCGTAGACGATCCGGATCTCGACCTCATTGCGGTCGCCGACCAGGATGGGGCGGTTGGACAGGGCGTGTGGGCAGAGGGGTACGAGCGCGATGGCGGATACCTGCGGATGCAGGATCGGGCCATTGGCCGATAGCGCATAGGCCGTTGACCCGGTTGAGGTGGCGACGATCAGTCCATCCGCGCGCAAGTGGTAGATGAATTCGCCATCAATGAACAGTTCGAACTCTATCATCCGGCCGGTGGCGCCCTTGTCAACGACCACGTCGTTCAGTGCCAGATTGGCCGCCATACTTCGTCCGTTGCGCAGGATCTCGGCATCCAGCAGCATGCGGGTTTCGGGAATGAACTTGCCGTCGATCAGGTCGTCCATGCAAGTCAACATGTCGCTGCGTGCGATATCGGTCATGAAGCCAAGGCGCCCCTGGTTCACACCGACCAGCGGCACGCGATAACGCGCGAGCTGGCGTGCGGCATTGAGCATGGTGCCGTCGCCACCGACGACGATGGCCATGTCGGCATGCGCCCCGAGCCATGGAAAGCTACCGCTGGACCAGTTCCGCAGGTCGAGTTGGGCGACCACGTTGCGCGCGGTTTCTTCCTCGATCAGCACCGTCATGCCGCGTTCGTGCAGATACTTCGCCAGTACGCGGATCGATTCGGCAATTTCCGGGCTCTGGTACTTGCCGATCAGCGCGATCGTCCGTGGTAGAGGCGCACTATCAGCCGACGCTTGAGGGAAGGCGTTGTTCATGGGCGAATTAAACCACACTTCGGCCAGCTCCCGCGGCGCCCCGCTGACCACGGATTTTTTGTAGAATCGGGACCATGCTCGACGAACGCTCGAAAACGCTGCTGAAGACGCTGATCCAACGCTATATTGCGGAAGGACAGCCAGTGGGTTCGCGTGCGCTGTCAAAGCACTCCGGGCTGGACCTGTCGGCCGCGACGGTGCGCAATGTAATGGCCGACCTCGAAGATATTGGCCTGATCGCCAGTCCCCACACGTCTGCCGGGCGCGTACCCACGTCGCGTGGCTACCGTTTCTTTGTCGACAGTCTGCTCACCGTCAAGCCGCTGGACAAGGAGAAGATAGACGCCATCGAAGGACAACTGCGCCTCTCGCAACCGAGGCAGTTGATCAGCCATGCTTCACATTTGCTGTCCGGGCTGAGCCATTTTGCCGGCGTCGTCCTGAGCGCCCGCCGCGTGGTGCCCAAGATTCGCCAGATCGAGTTTGTCAGTCTTTCGGAAAAGCGTATTCTGCTGATCCTTGTCACTGCCGATGGCGACGTGCAGAATCGCCTGCTCTTCCCTGGACGCTGCTATACCCCATCGGAACTCGTTGCAGCAACCAACTACCTGAATCAGCATTTTGTCGGCCATGATTTCGAGCACATCCGTTGCCACGTCCAGGACGAACTGCACAGCTTGCGTGGTGATCTGCAGACTCTGATGGCCGCGGCACTGGCCGCCGGTGACGAGGCAATGAGCGGACCGGGCGACCGATATGTCATCTCCGGTGAGCGAAACCTGCTCGAAGTCGAGGAGTTTTCGTCCAACATGAAGCGCGTTCGCGAGCTGTTTGACCTTTTCGAGCAGCGCACCTCGCTGATGCAGTTGCTCGATCTCTCGCATCGAGCCGACGGCGTGCAAATCTTCATCGGCGGTGAATCCGGACTGGCGCCGCTTGATGAATGCAGCGTCGTCACCGCGCCCTATGAAGTCGATGGTCAGATCGTCGGCTCGGTTGGCGTCATCGGCCCAACCCGCATGGCCTACGAGCGGGTCATCCCCATTGTGGACATTACGGCCAAACTGCTCTCGTCCGCACTGACCTACCACGCCAACGGCTGATGTCACGCTATCTCGCCGAGCCGTCGTACCGACACGGTTCGCCGGCTCTGACGGCTGTTCTGCTGATCAATCTGGGGACGCCCGATGCACCGACTGCGCCGGCGGTGCGCCGCTACCTCGGGGAGTTCCTCGCCGACGCGCGTGTGGTCGAGATCCCTCGCCTCGTCTGGTGGCTGATTCTGAACGGGATCATCCTCAACGTCCGGCCACGCCGATCGGCGGCAAAATACGCTGCGGTGTGGACTCCCGAAGGCTCGCCGCTGAAAGTGCATGTCCAACGTCAGGCCAAACTGTTGCGCGGAAGTCTTGGCCAGGCGGGACATCAGGTAGTTGTCGACTACGCGATGCGTTATGGGACCCCGTCGATTCCGGCAACGCTCTCTCGTCTCAAGGCCGGTGGCTGCACACGAATTCTGCTGCTGCCGCTCTATCCGCAATATGCGGCCAGTACGACGGCCACCGCCATCGATGCGGCCTGTGCGTGGCTGCAGACCGTCCGCAACCAGCCCGAGATGCGCATGGTCAGGAGCTTCGCCGACCATTCGGGTTATATCCAAGCGCTGGCCGCCAGCGTTCGCGAGCATTGGGCCAGCAGTGGTCGGCCGACCAGCGCGTATCGCCTGGTCATGAGCTTTCATGGGCTGCCACGCTACACGCTGGACAAGGGCGATCCGTACCACTGCGAATGCCAGAAGAGCGGCCGCCTGCTCGCCGAGGCTCTGGGCCTGGCTCAGGAGCAATATCAGATCTGCTTCCAGTCGCGCTTCGGCCGTGCCCAATGGCTGCACCCCTACACCGCGCCAACGCTCAGGGCGCTAGCCGAACAAGGGGTGCAGAAGGTCGACGTGATCTGTCCTGGATTCCCGGCGGACTGCCTCGAAACACTCGAAGAGATCGCCATCGAAGGCAAGAGCGAATTCCTCGCCGCCGGCGGCAAGGAATTCGGCTACATTGCTTGCCTCAACGAGCGCGATGACTGGATTCGTGCGCTGGCCGACATCGCCGCCAGCCACCTCCAGGGCTGGTCAACCACAAACTCTCGCGACCAGGGAAGCCCCGAACTCAGCGCGCTGCGCGCGAAGGCCATGGGCGCCGCGTCCTGAAGCCGGCCCCCCTGCCGGCATTACCTGGAAAGTCGCGCGAGCTTTTCAAAGTAGTTCGAGCGGTGGCATCAGGCCGAGACCGGAAGTCGAAAGGCTCCCTTGAACGGCCTTTTGGCCACCCAGTTTGGCCAGTACCTTGTTCGCTTCGCGCAAGCGGTGCAGCACCTTGGTCAGCAAGATCCTGTTGAAGCGCTCCTGTAGTTCGTCCGAACTCAGGGCCAGCGCTGCGCTGCTGATCTCGAGGAACTTGGTTTGTTGCAAGGTCACCACCGTCGCGTGACGCAGGGAATCGCTAGGATGGAGGAAAGCCATCTCCCCGACCAGTTCACCTTCGCCAAGGCGGCAGATCACCTGTCCGTTCAACGATACCTCGACGAAGCCGTCAACGATGACACCGAACTTGCGGTGACTGTCGCCTTCACGGATCAGCGTCACTTTTTCGGATATCTCCTTCCAGGCACTGACGCGCAGCACTTCCCACAACTCGATATCCTCGAACTCGGCAAAGAACGACAAGCGTCGCAAGGCATCGAAGCGGGTCTGATCGCGGTCGCTCTCATCTTCATCGACCATCTGGTAGCGCACGGCAGAGAGATCCTTGGCGAACGCCGCACCGCTGTGGTAACGATTGTAGAGGTCCTTCTCGAGGGCCTTGCTGATGATCGGGTCCAGGCCGGCAGGCAATTCCGGGCGAATCGCACAGACCGGGTGGGCGTCCGTGTTGATGATTTTGTAGCGCAGTTGCCCGGCGTTTTTTGCGCGAAATGGCAGTCGCCCGGTAAGCAACTGGTAGAGGACGACACCAAGCGAATAGAGGTCGGTTTTTTGATCGAGCGGGTAGTCCTTGACCTGCTCGGGGGACATGTAGGCGGGTGACCCGACGCCCATCACGAAGGTCGAGTTCTTGCCTGTGTTCTTGCCCAGCAGGCCGAGACCGAAATCGGCGATCTTCGGATTATCGTTGGCATCGATCAGGATGTTGGCCGGCTTGATGTCGCGATGCACGACTCCCTGCTTGTAGGCGTGATCGAGCGCCAGGCAACACTTGAAGATGATGCTGATGACGCGGTGCATCGGCAGCAGAGGGGTACGCGCACAGAATTTGTCGAGCGCCCCGCCGTCGACGAACTCCATGATCAGAAAGGCCCTCTCCGGTTCGATGACTGCGTCGTAAACCTTGACGATGTTCGGGTGATCGAGCCGGCGCCCGATCGAGTCCTCAGTGGCGAAGATCTTGCGCAGGCGCCGCGACATGGCCGCGTTGTTGTCCATGAACTTGATCACTTTGATGGCCACCTGGCGGTCTCGATCCGGATCGTGGGCCAGATAGACGTCAGCAGTCGCTCCTTTGCCAAGGGTGCGTATGATCTCATACTTGCCTAGCTTGTCCGTCATGCCGGTGCCGCGCCCCATCAATGACCACGGAAACCTCGCATGCTAGCAGCAGAAGCGCCAGGTGGCGGCAAGATTTTGCCTCGATTGCCTTTCTGCTGCCCGAAAGTGCGCCACAACAAAAGCTTGAAATCCAGGAACTCGCCCCAAACTGTGAAGCGTTTTCTGGGAGATACCAATTATGCAAGTAAACGACACCGAAGAAATACCTGCTGCGCCGCAAATGTCGGAAACCTTCCAAGCTGCGCTAGAAGGCAATCCGGCAGCAAATAACGCGCCAAGTCTTGAAGAAACCCTTCGCGAGGCCGAACTGAAGGCTGCCGAGTTCCATGATTCCTGGCTACGTGCGAAAGCGGAAACCGAGAATGTCCGCCGCCGTGCGCAGGAGGATATCGCGAAGGCTGCGAAGTTCGCCATCGACCGGTTCGCGCGAGACCTGCTGGCCGTGAAAGACAGCCTGGAGGCTGCCTTGGCCACCGACGCAGGCACCGTCGACAGCTTCCGTTCGGGCACCGAACTGACCCTCAGGCAACTGGCCGCCGCTTTCGACAAAGCGGCCGTGACCGAAGTCAATCCGTGTGGCGACAAGTTCGACCCGCATCGCCATCAGGCGATCAGCGTCGTGGAGTCGGAGCAGGAGCCCAACACCGTCGTGACTGTCCTGCAGAAGGGCTATCTGCTGGCCGACCGCGTTTTGCGGCCGGCCCTGGTCGTCGTCGCCAAGTCGAGCAGTTCCCCGACTTGAAATCGTCGCCATAGTCCCCAATTGTCGGTCATTGCCAGGCATTCCGGTAGTGAGCGAATGTGGCCATACATTACTGAGATATTGAAAGGATTCTGAAAATGGGCAAGATCATCGGCATCGATCTGGGCACGACCAACTCCTGCGTCGCGATCATGGAGAACGGCAAGCCGAAAGTCATCGAGAACTCCGAAGGCGCGCGGACCACTCCATCAATCGTGGCCTATGCCGAAGACGGCGAGATCCTGTGCGGCGCGCCAGCCAAGCGTCAGGCGGTAACCAATCCGAGGAACACGCTGTACGCCGTCAAGCGGCTGATCGGTCGTCGCTTCGAAGAGAAGGAAGTGCAGAAGGACATCGCCCTGATGCCATTCAAGATTCTCAAAGCCGACAATGGCGACGCCTGGGTCGAGGTGCGCAACAAGAAGATTGCGCCGCCCCAGGTTTCGGCCGAAGTGCTGCGCAAGATGAAGAAGACGGCCGAGGACTATCTTGGCGAGGAAGTCACGGAAGCCGTCATTACCGTGCCGGCCTACTTCAACGATAGCCAGCGTCAGGCGACCAAGGATGCCGGCCGGATCGCCGGCCTGGAGGTCAAGCGGATCATCAACGAGCCCACCGCAGCGGCTCTGGCCTTCGGTATGGACAAGAAGCAGGGCGACAAGAAGATCGCTGTCTATGACCTCGGTGGCGGTACCTTCGACGTTTCGATCATCGAGATCGCCGAAGTCGACGGCGAGCATCAGTTCGAAGTGCTGTCCACCAACGGCGACACTTTCCTGGGCGGTGAAGACTTCGACCAGCGGCTCATCGATTACATCATCGACGAGTTCAAGAAGGAAACGGGGGTCAACCTGAAGGCCGACGTGCTCGCTCTGCAGCGCCTCAAGGATGCCGCTGAAAAAGCCAAGATCGAGCTCTCTTCTGGCCAGCAGACCGAGATCAACCTGCCGTACATTACCGCCGACAGTTCCGGGCCCAAGCACCTGGCGCAAAAGATCACCCGCGCCAAGTTCGAGTCGCTGGTTGACGAACTCGTCGAGCGGACCATCGAGCCGTGCCGCATCGCGCTGAAGGATGCCGGTTGCAAGGTCGGCGACATCGACGACGTGATCCTTGTCGGTGGTCAGTCCCGGATGCCCAAGGTGCAGGAGAAGGTGAAGGAATTCTTCGGCCGCGAACCGCGTCGCGACGTCAACCCGGACGAAGCGGTTGCCGTCGGCGCGGCGATCCAGGGCGGCGTGCTGCAGGGCGAGGTCAAGGACGTTCTTCTGCTCGACGTGACCCCGTTGTCGCTGGGCATCGAGACGCTCGGCGGCGTGATGACCAAGCTGATCAAAAAGAATACGACCATCCCCACCAAAGCGCAGCAGGTCTTTTCGACGGCTGACGACAACCAGTCCGCCGTGACGATTCACGTGTTGCAGGGTGAGCGTGAAATCGCCTCCGGCAACAAGAGCCTAGGACAGTTCAACCTGTCCGACATCCCGCCGGCACCGCGTGGCATGCCACAGATCGAAGTGACCTTCGATATTGACGCTAATGGCATTTTGCACGTGTCGGCCAAGGACAAGGCAACCGGCAAGGAGAACAAGATCAAGATCCAGGCTTCTTCCGGTCTCAACGAGGAGGAAGTGCAGCGCATGGTGCGCGACGCGGAACTGCATGCAGAAGACGACCGGAAAGCGCGTGAGCTGGCTGACGCCCGCAATCAGTGCGACGGCATGATCCACACGGTCAAGAAGTCTCTGGCCGAATATGGCAAGGAACTCTCCGACAGCGAGAAGGGGGTCATCGAAGCGGCCATGAAGGAAGCCGAAGAGGCGATTCGTGGCGCCGATCTGGATGCCATCAGGGCAAAGACCGAGGCACTCGGGACGGCGGCGCAGAAGCTGGGTGAGAAGATGTACGCCAAACAGAACGCGGACGGCGCCGAGGGTGCGGCGGGTCATGCTGCCGGTGAGGCGAAGAAGGACGACAGCGACGTCGTTGACGCCGAATTCACCGAAGTCAAAGACAAGAAGTAGGCATCTGCCTTTCAGGGCGAGGCGTATAATCGCGCCTCCCCACTGCCCCACAAAGTGCTCAGAGACTGATGGCTAAACGCGACTTTTATGACATTCTCGGCGTCAACCGTGACGCCTCGGAAGAAGAAATCAAGAAGGCCTACCGCAAGCTGGCCATGAAATACCATCCTGACCGCAATCCGGACAATCCCCGGTCCGAAGAGCACTTCAAGGAGGTCAAGGAGGCCTACGAGATCCTTTCCGATGGCCAGAAGCGTGCGGCCTACGATCAGTATGGTCATGCCGGCGTCGATCCGCAGGCAGGCATGGGTGCTGCGGGTGCGGGCGGATTCTCCGACGCCTTTGGCGGCATCTTTGACGAAATCTTTGGCGGCGGTCGAGGCGCTCGCTCAAATGTCTACCGCGGCGCCGATCTGCGCTACAACCTCGAGGTCACTCTTGAGCAAGCGGCGTTCGGCACCGAAACCAAGATTCGCATTCCGACGATGGAGGTTTGCGACGCCTGCCGCGGCAGCGGGGCCAAGGCCGGTACTCAGCCGAAGACCTGCCCGACGTGTCAGGGGAGCGGTCAGGTTCGCCTGCAGCAGGGGTTTTTCTCGATACAGCAGACTTGCCCGAAGTGCCACGGCACCGGCCGCTTCATCGCTGACCCCTGCGCGCCGTGTCACGGCGCGGGTCGAGTCAAGCAGCACAAGACGCTGGCGGTCAAGATTCCGGCAGGGGTTGATGAGGGCGATCGGATACGGCTCTCCAGCGAGGGTGAGCACGGCGTCAACGGCGGGCCATCAGGCGACCTGTACGTGCAGATTCACCTCAAGGCGCACTCGGTCTTTCAACGCGAACAGAATGATCTGCACTGCGAAATGCCGATCAGCTTTACGACGGCCGCCCTTGGCGGCGAAATCGATATTCCGACCCTTGACGGAGCGGCCAAGATACGGGTCCCCCCCGAGACCCAGTCGGGCAAGACGTTTCGCTTGCGTGGCAAGGGCATCAAGGGGGTACGCAGTCACGCGCACGGTGACTTGCTCTGCCACGTGGTAGTGGAAACACCGGTCCACCTGACGGAGCGGCAGAAGGAACTGTTACGCGAGCTCGAGGAGTCAAGTCGAGAAAATTCGGATCAGCATAACCCTCGCGCCAAGTCCTGGATGGATCGGGTGCGCGACTTCTTTGCCGCCACCTGAGACCGAGATCACCGCTGACCGTTGGCGCGAGCAAGTGATATTTGTTCCGCGAGGAGTCCCTACGGCGCTTTTTCCCGCCCATGTAAGGGTGGTGTCAGTTTGATTCGCCAACCTGCCGAGCTGGGCAGGGGTCGTTGACCAGCGATTCCCTCTTCCACACCACGGGAGAACGATCGCATGGGGTTGGCCAAGGCCTTACTGTTTGCTCTGCTAAGCTGGGTCGGGTGCGTAGTTGCGGGTGAGGTGGGTGTAACCGACAACAGCATCCTGATTGGCATGACCGCGCCGTTTTCAGGGCCCAGCGGGCCCTACGGACTGGACATGAAGATGGTGATCAACGCCTATTTTCGCCAGGTCAACGAAAGCGGTGGCATCCATGGCAGAAAGCTTGAACTGCGCGCACTCGACGATGGTTACGAGAGTGATCGGGCGGTTGCCAATACCAGGGCATTGATCAACCAGGAAAAGGTCTTTGCCTTGCTCGCGTCCTACGGTTCGAGTCCGACGACGGCGGCCATGAACGAGGTCTTCGGAATAGCCAAAGTCCCCCTCGTAGGAGCCATTTCCGGTGCCGACTCGCTTCGCCAGTCGCCCAGGGACAACCGCAACAATCGCTACATGTTCAACGTCCGGGCGAGCTACGCCAACGAGACCGAAGCGATCGTCAACCAGTTGGTTTCGCTCGGCTTCAAGAACATTGCGGTTTTCTACCAGAACGACGGTTTCGGCAATTCGGGCCTCGACGGCGTCGTTGCAGAGCTCAAGAAGCACAATCAGACGCCGTCGGCGGTCGCTACGGTGCAACGTAATACGGTTGAAGTCGGTCAGGCGGTGCAGGACATCGCCAAGGTGAACCCGCAGGCGGTGATCATGGTCACCCTGCACAAGGCGAGCGCGGCCTTCGTTCGTGAGATGAGGAAGGCCAGGCAGACGCCGCAGTTCATGACGCTTTCACCGGTCGGAGCCGATCTGCTGGTCCAGGAACTCGGCGACGAGGCGCGCGGCATCGGTATCTCCCAGGTCATGCCCTACCCATGGAACGACACCCTGCCGATGGTACGCGACTACCACAAGCTGCTCGGTCAGCCGGGACAGGCGTCGTACTTAGGCCTTGAAGCCTACGCCATGGCGAAAGTACTGGTAGACGCGATTCGAAAATCGGGCAAGGATCTGACTCGCGAAAAACTCGTTGCCAGTCTGGAAAGCATGCAGAACCACGACCTCGGCGGCTATCGCGTCGGCTACTCGGCCAATGATCGGCGCGGGTCGCGCTTTGTCGATCTGACGGTCATCGGCAGTGGTGGCCGGATTCTTCGTTAGCTTGCGGGGACGAGGCAAGGGCGGATGGAAACGATGGGACCTGCGGCCTCAACTTCCCACCACCCTCATGCACGGCGCCAGCTTGTTCCTTTGGCGCCATCCTCGAGCACTACTCCGGCGGCCAGCAACTCGGCCCGAATCTGGTCAGCGGCCGCGTAATCCTTGCCTTTCTTGGCGGCCGCGCGGGCAGCAATCAACGACTCGATCTGCTCAACGCTTAGTTCGCCACTGCTGGTCGGCGCTGCCTGCAGGAAGGTCTGCGGGTCGCGCCTGAGCAAGCCGAGGAAGCCCGCCAAGGCGCGCAACTGGCTGGCCAGGGTGGGGGACTTGCTGCGGTTCACCTCGGCAGCCAGATCAAAAAGCGTTGCGCAGGCCTCGGGCGTGTTGAAATCATCGTCCATCGCCTGACTGAAGCGGCACGCGTGCGGTTCCTCCCAGTCAATCGGGAGAAGATCGGCATCGACTGCCTTCAGCGCGACATACAGGCGAGTCAGCGCCTGCCGAGCGTCGTCGAGATGACTATCGGAATAATTGAGCGGACTACGGTAGTGGGCGCGCAGGATGAAGAAGCGCAGCACTTCGGGATCGTACTTCTTGAGAATTTCATGGATGGTAAAGAAATTGCCGAGTGATTTCGACATCTTTTCGTCATCAACGCGAACGAACCCGTTGTGCATCCAGTAATTCACGAAGCGGCAGTCGTGCGCGCCTTCCGATTGAGCGATCTCGTTTTCGTGGTGGGGAAACTGCAGGTCCTGGCCGCCACCGTGAATGTCGAAGGGCTGGCCAAGCAGGTCGGAACTCATTGCCGAGCACTCGATGTGCCAGCCGGGTCGGCCACTGCCCCAGGGTGAAGCCCAGAATGGTTCGCCTTCCTTGGCGTGTTTCCAGAGAACGAAGTCCAGCGGGTCCTCTTTCCCCGTATCGACGTCGACCCGCTCGCCGGCCCGAAGGTCGTCAAGCGCTTTTCCCGAAAGCTTGCCGTAGCCAGGAAACTTGCGCACCGAAAAATTGACATCGCCGTTGGGCGACTGGTAGGCGAGGCCGTTTTTCTCCAGGCGACCGATCAGCTCAAGCATTTGCGGCACATACTCGGTGGCCCTGGGTTCGTGATCCGGCCTTTCAACGCCGAGCGCCGCCGCGTCGTCATTCATGAAGCCAATGAAACGGTTCGTTAGTTGGCTGATGCTTTCCTTGTTCTCGAGCGCCCGTTTGATGATTTTGTCATCAATGTCGGTGATGTTCCGGACGTAGGTCACCGCTAGCCCGCTGGCGCGCAACCAGCGTTGAACGACGTCAAAAACCACCAGAACGCGGGCGTGGCCGATGTGGCAGTAGTCATAGACCGTCATCCCGCAGACATACATGCGGGCGCAGCCGGCAGTGGTCGGGACGAAGACCTGCTTTTCCCTTGCCAGCGAGTTGTAGATTTTCAGCATTTTTCGGGCTCACGGGTGTGCTCCGCGCCAACAGGGTCGTCTGCGGAGTCCTTTGGTTTCGACGCACTTCTTGTTAGAATTGGCTGCTTGAGTGACATCCCACCGCTGCATGGCGAAGTATACCCTATTGATGCGATCGAGATCCCCGAAGCCTTTGACGGCAAGCTTGCTGGCCGCGATCCTGGCCCTGGCGCTGGGCAGCGCAGCGTCCGTTATCAGGGCCGACGACCTGCTCGATGCACAGCGTCTGCAGAAGCAGGGTCAGTTGCCGCAGGCTCTCGAAAAGGTCGATGCCGCCATTGCCAGCAAACCGAAGGATGCCCAGGGAAGATTCCTCAAGGGACTGATTCTCGCCGACATGGGACGTTCGACCGAGGCGGTTACCGTGTTTGCCAAACTTGCCGAGGACTATCCGGAACTGCCTGAGCCCTACAATAACCTCGCCGTCCTGTACGCGCAGCAGAAGCAGTACGACAAGGCGCGTACGGCCCTTGAAATGGCCATCAGGACGAATCCGGGCTATGCGGTGGCCTATGATAATCTGGGCGACGTCCACGCCAAACTCGCCAGCCAGGCTTATGAAAAGGCTCTGCAACTGGACGCATCGAACAAGCTCACCCGCTCCAAGCTGTCGATGATTCAGCAACTGGTCAATACCTCGACCAGCGCAGCGATCAAACAGGGCGCCGCGCCGCGCTCGACCGCTGAAGGTGACAAGGCGGTCGCAGTGGTGGTGGCACCGCTTGCTGCCGCAAGGCCAACCGTCGCCCAGACGGAAAAGCCCGGCGAGAAAGCGCTACACGACGCCGAGGCGGCCAGAGGCGATTTGTCGACGAGCACCTCGCCAGTGGGTTCCGGTGATGAGGCTGCGGTCAGCAAAGCCTTGCAGGAGTGGGCCGGTGCATGGTCACGGAAAGACGTCAGCGCTTATCTCGGCTACTACGCATCTGACTTCCAGACGCCGAACGGGGTGTCGCGCAAGGCGTGGGAAGCCGAACGTAGCCAGCGCATCGGCAAATCCGACAAGCTGCTGATCGAGGTCGATGAGCTCAAGGTGTCGTTCGACGGTGACAAGGCGACCGTGCGGTTCAAGCAGCATTACAGCTCGCCAACGGCCAAGGGTTCGGTGGGCAAGACAATTATCTTCGTCAAGGCTAGAGGTAGATGGCTGATTCAGCAGGAGCGCGTTGGATGACCCGCGCCACGTCCGGGCTACTCGCCCTTTTCGCCGGCACTCTGTTCTCCTGTGCTGTCGTGGCCGCACCGACGGTCGAAATACAGACCAGTACGGGGAACATCGTGATCGAACTCGATGCCGAGAAAGCACCGAAAACGGTCCAGAACTTCGTTCAGTACGTTAATGAGGGTTTCTACAACGGAACGGTTTTCCATCGCGTCATCCCGGACTTCATGATCCAGGGCGGCGGTTTCACGGCCGACATGGAGCAGAAGTCGGCTCCGCGAAAGGTGGAAAACGAAGGCAGGAATGGCTTGAAGAACGATCGCGGCACGATCGCCATGGCCCGCACTGCCGACCCGCACTCGGCAAGTTCACAGTTCTTCATCAATCACCGGAACAACGCCGCACTCAACTATCCATCGCCTGATGGTGCGGGCTACGCGGTCTTCGGTAAGGTCACACAAGGCATGGACGTGGTAGACAGGATCGCCAGGGTGGCGACCGGTAACCGTTCGATGCACCAGAACGTCCCTCTTGAACCGGTCATCATTCAGTCGGTCAGGATCATTCCCGAGAAAAAACAAGGCAAGCCATGATCAAACTGCACACCAATTTCGGCGTGATCGGTATCGAAGTCGATTCCGAGAAGGCCCCTCTGTCGGCTGGAAATTTTCTCGCTTACGCCGAGGCTGGGCACTACGACAACACGATTTTTCATCGCGTGATTCCGGGCTTCATGGTCCAGGGCGGAGGCTTTACGCCGGGCATGAAGCAGAAGCCGTGCGGCGCGCCGATCAAGAATGAAGCGGACAACGGTCTCAAGAACGATGCCTATACGGTCGCCATGGCGCGTACCGCCGACCCTCACTCGGCTACGGCACAGTTCTTCATCAACGTGGTGAACAACGACTTCCTCAATTTCCGTGCCGCGAACGCGCAGGGCTGGGGTTACTGCGTTTTCGGCAGGGTTGTCGAGGGAACCGAGGTCGTCGACAAGATCCGGGCCGTCAAGACGGGCACTTCCGGTTCTCACAGCGACGTGCCGGCAGAGGACGTGGTGATCGAGCGCGCCGAAGTCTGCTGACGCGCGCTTTGTCGATCTCTTGGTGCCCGCTGCGAAGTCTGTAGGCTCTTGATCCTGTTCACTTCCGACCTGCATCTCGCGCCGCAGGTGCCGGGCGTCACGCGCATCTTCCTTGATTTCCTCGCCGGTCGCGCGCGTGCTGCGGAGCGCTTGTTCATTCTCGGCGACCTGTTCGAAGCCTGGCCGGGCGATGACTGTCTCGACGACCCCGATGACGCATTCGCCGCGGCGATCGTCGACGCGCTGCGCGCGCTGGTGGCGGCTGGTGTCGAGGTATCGGTGATGCATGGCAATCGGGATTTTCTGCTCGGCGGCACCTTCGCCGCCCGGAGTGGTGCGCACCTGCTGCCGGACCCCTATGTTCTCTCGCTGCCTACCTGGCAGTTCGTTCTCTCGCATGGTGATGCGCTGTGCACCGACGACCATGAGTATCAGGCATTTCGGGCGCTCGTTCGCCCGCCGTCCTGGCAGACTGCCTTTCTGGCCAGGCCGCTGGCTGAGCGCAGGGCGATTGCCATGGCGCTGCGCCAGGGAAGCGAGAACGCCAAGCGCGCCAAGGCCGGCTACCTGATGGACGTCAATTCCGGCACGGCCGACGATTTCCTGCGCGCGCATGGCTACGCGACCTTGATCCACGGTCATACGCATCGTCCCGCGACGCACGATCACATCGTTGATGGGATCCACGTCGAGCGTTGGGTGTTGTCGGACTGGAACGATGGCGCGGGAGAGTGTCTGTCCTGGAACGGCGACGCTCTCGTCCGGGAGCCCCTGAGCTGATGCGACTCCCCGCATCGGCCGGGGGGACGTCTGTGACCCGTTCGCCTTCGGACAGGATCATGCGTCCTTACCGGCCGGCCCTGGACTTGTGCGGGCGATGAATGTTTCGGTTGACCTCTTGCGCCGCGTTTTCGGCTACGCGTCTTTTCGTGGTCAACAGGCTGAGATAGTCGACCAGATCGTCGGCGGTGGTGACGCACTGGTGCTGATGCCGACCGGCGGCGGCAAGTCTCTTTGCTATCAGATTCCAGCGCTGTTGCGGCCGGGGGTTGGCGTCGTCGTCTCACCGCTGATTGCCCTCATGCAGGACCAGGTCGACGCCTTGCTGCAGGTGGGCGTCAAGGCTGCGTTCCTTAACTCGTCGCAGGATTTTCGCTCGCTGGTCGACACCGAGCGGCGCTTGCTGCGCGGCGAGCTGGATTTGATCTACGTGGCGCCCGAACGGCTGCTTACCGACCGCTTTCTCGGCCTGCTCGAGCAATTGATCGCGCGCGACCAGGTCGCCCTTTTCGCGATCGACGAAGCGCACTGTGTTTCGCAATGGGGGCATGACTTCCGGCCGGAGTATATCCAGCTCTCGCAACTTCACGAGCGCTTTCCCGGCATTCCGCGCATTGCGCTGACGGCGACTGCCGATCACCTGACCCGGCAGGAAATCATCACCCGCCTGGGTCTCGAGGAAGCGCGGCTGTTCGTTGACAGTTTCGATCGGCCCAACATTTGCTACACGATCGTCGAGCGGGACAACCCGCGCAAACAACTGCTTAGTTTTCTCGCTGCCCATCATGGTGCGGCCGGAATCGTCTATTGCCTGTCACGCCGCAAGGTTGATGAGACCGCGGTCTGGCTCAATGCACAGGGAGTGACTGCCTTGCCCTACCATGCCGGGCTGGCGGCCGCCGATCGCCAGCGTCATCAGCAACGCTTCCTGCGCGAGGATGGCCTGGCGATGGTGGCGACCATCGCCTTTGGCATGGGCATCGACAAGCCTGACGTGCGTTTCGTCGCCCACCTCGATCTGCCCAAAAGCCTCGAAGCCTATTACCAGGAAACCGGGCGTGCCGGCCGCGACGGTGAGCCATCGGAAGCCTGGATGACCTATGGGCTCAACGATGTGGTCATCCATCGCCAGATGATCGAGGACTCTTCGTCGCCCGCCGAACAGAAACGCGTCGAACGACAGAAACTCGACAGCATGCTCGCTTACTGCGAATCGGCCAAGTGCCGCCGCGTCGTCCTGCTCAACTATTTTGGCGAGGAAGCGACGCCTTGCGGAAACTGCGATGTCTGTCTCCAGCCCCCCGTGCTCTGGGACGGGACGGTGGCGGCACAAAAGGTCTTGTCGGCCGCCTTGCGTACCGGCCAGCGTTTCGGGGCAGGGCACCTGATAGACATCCTGCGCGGCAAGCCCACGGAAAAAGTGCAGCAGTTTGGCCACGATCGCCTGCCGACCTTCGGGGTCGGCGCTGAGTTGGACGACATGGGCTGGCGCTCGGTCTTTCGGCAACTGTTGGCCGGCGGTTTGCTTGCCGCGGACGCCAGCGCTTACGGAGCGCTGAAGCTGACCGACAGTGCGCGGCCAGTGCTGAGAGGGGAGGTTCAGCTCAATCTCCGGCGTCAAAGCGCTCGACCAAAGGCCAAGGGGGCAAGGGCGAAATCGGTGCCGAGCAGTGTTCCGGGGACCCATGATTCACCCCTGTTTGCCAGGCTGCGCCACTGGCGGAGCGAAAAGGCGCGCGAGCAGGGGGTTCCGGCCTACGTCATTCTGCACGATCGTACCCTGCACGAGATAGCCACCTTGCTCCCCGACTCACCACAGGCCCTGCTCGCCGTACCGGGCATCGGGTTGGCCAAGGCAGACCGCTACGGCGAGGCATTGCTGGCCATTGTCGCCGGAGCAGACTGACGAGGGACCGTGCGCAGCGCCTGCCGGCCAGTCCGGCAGCAGGTCCAGCTCTTGCGACGCCCATCGGTGTTAGAATCAACGGCTTTGCACCACTGCGTGTACGGGAATCGTCATGATCTTTGCCGCCTTGCTCGAAGCGGAAATCGAACGTAACGTCGCTGCTGCGGTAAGTGAGGATGTCGGGAGCGGCGACCTCACCGCGCAACTGGTTCCCGCTGACGTGGTCAGTCGCGCTCAGGTCATTGCGCGTGAGAACGCAGTCCTCTGTGGAAGCGCCTGGTTCAATCGTTGTTTCACGAAGCTCGATCCGACGATCACCATCATCTGGAAGGTGGACGATGGTCAGCGCGTGGCGGCAGGTCAATTACTCTGCGAAATCGAGGGTCCGGCCCGCGCGCTGCTGACTGCCGAGCGCAGTGCGCTCAATTTTCTCCAGTTGCTCTCCGGGGTAGCCACCAAGGTCGGGCAGTATGCCGAACTGGTCGCCGGAACCCGGGCGCAGGTGGTAGACACGCGCAAGACGATACCCGGTCTGCGCCTGGCGCAGAAGTACGCGGTCAGATGTGGCGGCGGCGGCAATCACCGCCTCGGTCTCTATGACGGGATTCTGATCAAGGAAAATCACATTCTCGCTGCCGGCAGCATTGCCGCGGCATTGACCGCCGCCAGGCAGCTTGCGCAGAGCGCGGCCGGCAATTGCCAGTTCATCGAGATCGAAGTCGAGACCCTGGCCGAGTTGCGGCAAGCCCTCGATGGCGGCGCGGAAATGGTCCTGCTCGACAACATGAGCCTCGACCAGATGCGTGCCGCCGTCACGATCGCCGACGGCCGAGCGGTACTCGAAGCGTCGGGCAATGTCAGCCAGGATACCGTGCGTGGCATCGCCGAGACCGGCGTGGACCGGATCTCCGTCGGCGGTTTGACCAAGGACGTTCGGGCTCTCGACCTGTCAATGCGTTTTCTGGCCTAGTTCGCCCGCCGTTATATAATCTGACACGAGCGATACGAAAGCAGGCTGTGGTCTGCGCAAGACGAGAAAGGGTGATTCGATGCTGTTTGCTCTGTTTTACGTATTGGCGATCACGATCCTGATCATGCACTTCACGGGATTTCTGGCTCGCCATAATCTGGAATGGCTGGTACTACTGCTCGCCGCCGCCGTCTTTCCGGCCGTCATCTACCTCTAGGCGGTAGATCAGGATTCAGCTCTTTGCAGTCGCTTTATGCATCCACCTGTTGCTCGATGAATCGCTTCACGGCATCGACACTGGCATCGATCACCTCGACCCGCTGCTGCAGGTCCTCGATGCCTTGCAGTCCGGCAGGTCTTTCTGGTTTGCGGCCAAGTGCCTCGACCATCGTTTCTTCGAACTTCGCTGGCAAAGCGGTCTCCAGCACGACCATCGGCATTTCCGGTGTCCTCATGGCGCTGCCGACCTTCAGTCCATCGGCAGTATGCGGATCGATCATCAGGCCGTACTTCTCGAACGTATGCCGAATGGTGGCCAGACGATCGGCGTGCGAGCTGGTGCCCGAAACAAAGCCGAATTCGGACAAGCGGGCGAAGAATGGCGTGCCGGAGAGGTCGAAACTGCCGCCCGCGTCGACCTCGGCCCATAATCTGCGAATCACTGCCGGATCGCGTCCCACGAGATCGAAGGCGAAGCGCTCGAAATTGGAGGCCTTCGAGATGTCCATCGAAGGGCTCGATGTGGTGCAGGTTTCGGCGGTGGCACGAGGGCGGTAGACGCCGGTACGGAAGAATTCGTCGAGCACGTCGTTCTCGTTGGTTGCCAGGACCAGTCGGCCGATCGGCAAAGCCATCATGCGCGCGATATGGCCCGCGCAGATGTTGCCGAAGTTACCGGAAGGCACGGCAAAAGCGACCTGTTGATCGTTGCTGCCACCCATGCCGCCGGTCGCCGCGAAGTAAGCCTTGAAGTAGTACACCACCTGAGCCGCCACACGCGCCCAGTTGATCGAGTTGACGGCGCCGATTTTGTACCTTGCCTTGAAGGCGTGGTCGTTGGAAACCGCCTTGACGATGTCCTGGGCATCGTCAAACATTCCGCGCACGGCCATGTTGTAGATGTTGGCGTCGGGCAGCGAATACATTTGTGCCCGTTGAAACGGGCTCATCCGCTCGTGCGGTGAGAGCATGAATACGCGCACACCTTGTTTCCCGCGCAGCGCGTATTCGGCAGAGGACCCGGTATCGCCCGAAGTGGCGCCGAGAATGTTGATGGTTTCACCCTGTCTGGCGAGAACGTACTCGAAAAGATGACCGAGCAACTGCATGGCCATGTCCTTGAAGGCCAGTGTCGGGCCATTCGACAGTTCGAGGATCGCCAGTCCGCCTTCGCCACGGGCCGCGTCCGGCCTTTCCAGCCAGCGCAAGGGAGTGATCTCGCTTGCATCGGCAGGGACCCGCCCGTGCCCGTACACCTCAGCCGTATAGGTCCTGGTGATCAGCGTCTTGAGATCGGCCGGCGGGATATCGTCAATGAACTTGCTCAGCACGGCGTACGCCAGCTCGGCATAAGGCAGTGCCCGCCATTGGTCAAGTTCGCCAATGCTGACCTGCGGATAGGACTCCGGTAGGTAGAGACCGCCGTCCGGCGCCAGGCCGCCGAGCAAAATATCGGTAAATGTCGGGCCTGACGACTGCTGTGTTTGGGATGAAGGACCGCGAGTCGAGATGTAGCGCATGGCGATGACCGTAAGGGTGGCGCGGAGAAATACTGGCGAGCCGTCAGTTTACCACGCCCGGTCTCCTGTGCAGGAGCCGTGCCGGGCAGCCGCCCAATGAAAGCTCAAGCGGTCACGACACAGTTCTTGCCCGCACGCTTGGCGGCATAGGTCGCCGTGTCGGCACGCACGATCGAGTCGGCCAACGATTCGCTCAGGTCCTGGAGCACGACGCCGGCGCTGAAGGTCACTACGACGTCGCGACCCGGAACAGCCCGGGCAGCGAACTGACGCTGGAAGCGGGAAATTGCCGCTGCCGCCTCCGGCAGTGCGGTTTCGGGCAGCAGCACGACAAACTCCTCGCCGCCGAAACGGCACAGGATATCCGATGGGCGCAGAGCGGCGCGCAATCCCGTGACCAGGTGAACAAGCGCTTCGTCACCCGCCTGGTGGCCCAGGGTATCGTTCAGGTGCTTGAAGTCGTCAAGGTCGATCAGGGCGAGAGCAAGTCGGCTGCCGTGTCGCCGAGCGCGAGCCACTTCGCGCCGGTAGGCATCTTCAAAACCTCGGCGATTGAGCGCGCCTGTCAAGGCGTCGGTAAAGGCAGCTGCGCGGGCTTCGCTCAAGGCTTCTTCAAGTTCGCCGATGCGCGCTTCGGCAGCCCGCAGGTTCACCAGCTCCTCGCCAGGTCTGCTCACCCCGCCGTGTCGAACATGCGTGTGGCTGCTGGCCGTAGGCGAAACGGCGCGCGCCTGCCCGAACAAGCGCATGGCGAAAGAACGACGGTGCAGCCGGCGCGACGCGTGGCGGGACGAATGAACGAGGGGTAACTGATCGTGCTTGAACATTTTTCTTGCTCCGTCGGATATGCCGGTGAAGCTGGCGATACCCCTAGAAACGGACGCTGTTCACGGATCTTGAGACTTTTTTCTCGAAGTCAAAGCAAGGTTCTGTTTACAATCCATAAAGCGCGCTGGCCGCGATCAGAGCGAATTCCTGTCCGGCCCGGTAACCGATAGCGAACGAAGCAGAGCGACCACGAACAGCAGCATTCCGGTCGCTGCCAACCAGATTCCAGCGCTCACTCCCAGCGCCAGCAAGACACCGCCCAGGACAAACAACAGCGAGCGTGATGCGCCCCCGGCAGACAGTGCCGCCCGCATTCGGTCGCGGACCGGCGTTCGCTGGCCGGGGTGATACCACACGGGAAGCAACTGCGACAGCGCGCCGGTGATCAGTGGCAGGAGGAATCCGACCACAAACGCCGGCACGGCGTCCTGCCCAGCGAGAACACCGACGGCATGGGCCGCACCGAGCATGACCAGCAGCAGAAAACCCGACAGGGCCGCGACCAGGCCCGCGGCTGCACCATCCTCGACCAGCGTCCGCCAGGAATAGCGCCGCAACCACGAGTGAGCGGCGTTAAGGGCGACAGAGCACAACATGACGGCACCCGCGAGCGCGAGCGGCCGCCAGAAGGCGGCGCCGATGGCGATAGCCAGGACAGAGCTTGCGGCGACCGGCAACTCACGCCGCAGCCTTGCCGCGGCATCGGCGTCAGGCCCGCTCAAAACCGTTGGCAGCAAGACCTGCAGGGTGCCCAGAGCGGCCAGGCCGATGAAGCCAAGGGTATTCAGATGCAGATGCAGCAGGCGCATCTCTGTTCTCATCGCCGGCCACCAGGTCATGGCCGGAACAAGAATCAGCGCCATGCAGAGGGAGGTGACGGCCGCGAGATACCAGCGCCAGCCAGGGTGCGGTCGGCCAAGCGTGTGTCGGGCACGCACGACCAGCCAGCCGGCAAGGATCAGCGCGATCAGCAGGGCGCCACCCGCCGCCAGGGGCAAGCTTCCCGTTGCCAGTTGGCCACTCAAGCCGAAAAAGGCTAGCGTGCCTGCCAACTGGAGGAGCAGTGGTGCCAGCAGCAGACTTCTGGGTGCCTTGCCACTGCGTGTCAGGACGGGAACGAAATGCGTGATGGCGCCAAAGATCAGCGGCGCGATACCGACCGCGAAGACCAGATGAGCCAGCGCCGGCCGCGTCGGGTGGCCAAGACACAGGAGCAGGAGGGCAGCCACGAAAACGACGACGGCCGATAGACCCAGGTAGATCAACACGCCGCTAGCCGAGAGAAGAAGGCCTTGGGCAGGCTTGGCAGCAGCGGGGGTCTGGCGCCCAATCGCCTGCTGCTGGGGTCAAGCCTGGCGGGTGAAATCGATGACGATGGCCCCGTACTCGCGCTGCACGTAGTTGATCGTCAGCGCATCGCCATAGCGAGCCTGGAGTTGGCCGAGCAAGGGCAGCGGGTCGTGGTCGTTGCAGAAGCGCATCGTTTCACCGACAACCAGGGCATCAAGGGCGCCGAATATTGCCGCATGGCGAAAACGCTTGGCGACGCCGCGGGCATCGAAGGGATAGATGGCTTCCTGAGTGGGTTGGTCGCAAGCATGCATGGAGTTCTCCGCAGAAAAATGGGGTTAGGGGGAGTCGCATTCTGGAAGGCTTCAGGTCCCGTGTCTTTGATGTGGACAAGCGATTGACTTTGACCGCCACATCCGCCGATACTCATAGCGCGGTCGTTGACTCCCGACTTCAATGTCATGGGCGCTGGGAGGGCTTCCGCATCGACAAACGGTGCGAAAATTCACGGACTTTCCTGTTTTCCCTTGCTAGTCTACAGCCGATATTGCTGTCGACGGCACGAATGGTGTTCTTATGATGCGCTGGCGAAATTTCTGTTCTTTGGCGGTGTTGGCGGTACTCTCCCTGGGCCAGTTGTCTTCGGTGCTAGCTGCCGAGCGCAGAGTCGCCCTGGTGATTGGTAACGCCAAGTACAAGGAAGCTCCGTTGACCAATCCGGTGAACGATGCGCGCGACATGGCGGCAGCCCTGCAGCGCACGGGTTTTGAAGTGATCATGGCGCTTGATGCCACCCAGAAGGAAATGAACCGCGCGATTGCCAAGTTTGGTGATCGCCTGCAGCAGGATACGGTAGCCCTGTTCTATTACGCCGGGCATGGCATGCAGGTCCGCGGCAAGAACTACCTGATTCCGATTGATGCCGAGATCAAGAGTGAATCTTCGGTGCGCGTTGAGTCTGTCGATGTCGACGGCGTGCTCGACCAACTCAGCACCAGCGACTTGAACGTCGTCATCCTCGACGCCTGTCGCAATAATCCTTTCGAACGTCGGGCCAACCGCAGCGTGGGGGCGTCTGGTCTGGCGCAGATGGAGGCGCCCAAGGGCAGCATGATCGCCTATGCTACGGCACCAGGGAGGACGGCAGCGGATGGCGATGGCCGCAACGGGCTGTACACGCAGGAACTCCTGAAACAGGTACAGGTGCCAGGCCTCACCCTCGAGCAGGTGTTCAAGAACGTACGCCGGGAAGTCGCCAAGGCGACTCGTGATGCACAGATTCCCTGGGAATCGTCATCGATGACCGGCGACTTCTATTTTAACCCCGGCGCGCATCAACCGGCGGCGGTCGCCCAGCAGGCTGCGGTACGTCCAGTCGACAGACCGGTCAGCGCCGCCCCCGTGCCGGCACCGGCGCAGGCGGCCACTGCGCCGGCCAGCGTGCCAGCGCCGCCTCAAACGGCGCAGCCTCAACCCACCGCAGCGGTGGAGCCGGCGGAGGCGTCGGCACCACGCTCCAAGCCGGAAATGCTGGCGGTCGTGTCCGTATCGCCGCCGCCTGCTCCTGGACCAGCGGCCAGCACGACCAAATCGGAGCAGCCTGCTGCGGCGACGGAGCGCGTGATCAAGACCGAGGCATTCACCGCGACCGGCAAACTGACGCTGGATGGAGCGAGCGGTGCGATGACCGGCGAAGGGATCATCGAGTGGGCAAATGGTGACCGCTACGAGGGGACCATGGAATCTGGCCGGAAACACGGCAAGGGCATCTTCACCTGGCGCAACGGGCAGCGTTACGACGGCGAGTGGGCCGATGACCTGATCAATGGCAAGGGCGTGCTCCACTACACCAACGGTGATCGCTACGAAGGGACCTTCAAGGATGGCGAGCCGCACGGCACCGGGACCTATACCTTGCGCAACGGCGATTTCTATACGGGTGCCTGGCTCAATGGCAACAAACATGGTTTCGGCCGCCTGACCTGGACCTCCGGTGACTACTGGGAAGGCGAATTCCGCGATGGTCAGCAGACCGACAATGGGCAGTTGCAGTCGAGCCAGTCGCGGGCCGAGAAGCACGCCGAGAAAGCGGTCGCCCCGCCGGACAAGGATGCCGTGAAAAAGAAGGGCAAGTAAGGCGAGGCAAGCCCGAGAGCCGAAGCTTGTCGCCCGCCCGGACCCCGATTGAGTACGCACCGAGGCTTGGCCTGATGCCCCTTGCCGGCCGCTGCCAGTCGCGGCACCGAGTCGGCGCGACAATAGCCATGGAGATAAGAATGGCCAGCTCATCGACAGCCAGATTTTGCTGGGCAGACCCCCTGCTCCTTGACGCGCAGTTGACCGAGGACGAGCGAATGCTGCGCGATGCGGCGCGCGACTACTGTCAGGGCAAATTGCTGCCGCGCGTCCTGGAGTCGTTTCGTCACGAGCGAAACGATCCCACGATCTACGTCGAGATGGGCGCGATGGGCCTGCTTGGCACGACGATTCCGATCGAGTACGGCGGTTCCGGCCTCAACTACGTGAGCTACGGTCTCGTCGCGCGAGAGGTCGAACGCGTTGATTCGGGCTATCGGTCGATGATGAGCGTGCAGTCGTCCCTAGTGATGCTGCCGATTCACGCCTTCGGTACCGAGTTGCAGAGGCGCAAGTACCTGCCGAAACTGGCGACCGGCGAGTGGATCGGCTGCTTCGGTCTTACCGAGCCTGATCACGGCTCGGATCCCGGCAGCATGGCCAGCCGGGCACGACGGGTGGATGGCGGCTATAGCCTGTTCGGCAGGAAGATGTGGATCACCAATTCGCCGATCGCCGACGTCTTCATCGTCTGGGCGAAGGACGACGCGGGCGCGATTCGTGGCTTCGTGCTGGAGAAGGCGATGCCGGGTCTTTTCACTCCGACGATTCACGGCAAGGTCGGCCTGCGCACGTCAATCACCGGCGAGATTGTGATGGACGAGGTGTTCGTCCCCGAGGAGAACGCTTTTCCGGACATTCGCGGACTCAAGGGGCCTTTCACCTGCCTCGATTCGGCGCGCTACGGCATCGCCTGGGGTGCGCTCGGTGCCGCGGAGTTCTGCTGGCATACGGCGCGTCAGTACACGCTGGACCGCAAGCAGTTCGGTCGCCCGCTGGCCGCCAACCAGTTGATCCAGAAGAAGCTGGTCGACATGCAGGCCGAGATCACGCTCGCCCTGCAGGGTTGCCTGCGCCTTGGGAGGATGAAAGACGAAGGTACGGCCAGCCCCGAGATCACCTCAATGATGAAACGCAACTCGTGCGGCAAGGCGCTCGCCATTGCCCGTACGGCGCGCGACATGCTCGGCGGCAATGGCGTCTCGGACGAGTTCGGCGTCATCCGCCACATGGTGAACCTCGAAGTGGTCAATACCTACGAAGGGACCCACGACGTCCATGCGCTGATCCTCGGTCGGGCGCAGACCGGCATTGCCGCCTTCTGACGCGACAGTAAATTTAACTGGCGAGATTGACGAGCAGGCGCTCTATTTGGCCTGGCCGACGATGTACTCCACTGCCGCCTTGATTTCGCCATCGCTGAGGTCGGCAGCGCCGCCCTTGGCAGGCATCGCGTTCTTGCCGTTGGTCGCGCTCTTGATCAGTGCCGGTATGCCGGTGGCGATACGCGGCGCCCAGGCGGCCTTGTCGCCCGTCTTCGGGGCACCGGCGGCGCCGCTGGCGTGGCAGGCCATGCAGACCGAGTTATAGACAGTGGCACCGTCGCGCGGCTTGCCATCGGGCTTGGCGGCAACTGCCTTGGCCAGTTCTACCTTCGCCACCGGCTGGATACGGGCATCTGCGTCGTCGGCACTGCCCGGCTTGGCACCGCCCTTGCCGAGCATCGACAATGGCCAGATGACGACGATCAGAATGATGGCGATAACGATCGTGATCATCAGGATCGCCCGTGACGAGTGCTGTTCTTGAGCCATGCCAAAATCCTTGGTGGTCCGCGGGGTAAAGGGTGAATTGTACCGCTCTTTGGCGCTGCCTAGAAGTGCCAGGGGGGGTGGACTCCCCCGAGCAAACCGGTTAAGCTTGCCAGCCTGCACGCGCCCGTAGCTCAGTTGGATAGAGTACTGCCCTCCGAAGGCAGGGGTCGGACGTTCGAATCGTCTCGGGCGTGCCATGAATTCAATGGCTCAGGTCATCATGGCATGACATCCCCGAGTCTGTAGGGAATCCGGACGGAATTTCGCTCTTCAGGGCGACCACAAATATCCCCAATGTGTGCCACATACCCGCTGGCAGCGTGCTGTCGGCGCAAAAGGCCACACCTTCGGGTGTGGCCTTTTGCTGTCTGGAGACTGAAGGCGTATCTGGGCCTGCATCGATGGTTTCAACCTCTACTACGGTATCCATGATTCCGGGTGCAAATGGCTGAAGGGGTGGATGTCAAGCAAACGGGACTCCCTCGCTTTGGCCAATATCAGGCCCTTGGCGTTGACTACTCGCCAAGTTCCTCCAGAGCCTTTGCTCGGGTTCAGGTGCCGTGTCATGCGGATGGCGCTACGCTAGGTCGTCTATCCGCAAGGTATGCGCGCCTCCAGGCATTGGCCCCGAGAAGCGAGGGACACTCATATTCCACAGTCCTGGCCATCATTGCTTTGGATTATGCCGGATGTTACGGTACGGATGTTACGGTACATTTGCGGAGCGTCGTGTTTGTGGCTCCTCCTCGCCAGAATGCTTGTCCCAACGAAGGCCTGTTCTCCTGATCGTGGTCAATTGCCGCCGACAGTGGTGTAGCCAACGGGCGCGGGGAACGATCATCGTCAGCTCTTGTGAGCGCGCGATTCAACGGCAGGGAGGGCGGCGGCTATCAGTGCCCTCCGAACAGTGCCAACCCGCTATGATGCAGCAGAACAAGACCACCCTCCGGTGGCAAGAAAAACGACTGAACTCGACCATGTCCAACCCCTTCTTTGACCACCCGATTCTCAACTCTCCCTACGACTGCCCGGTGAAGCACTGGGGTCAGGTGGAAGCCGTGGAAACCGCGATCTGGCTCACCGAGGTCGCGCCGCAGTCCAGACACGGCAAACGCGTTCTCGACCATCTCGCTGCGGCGAACAGGGACGCCAATCCCGAGTTGATGCGCCTCGCTCTGAAACTGGCCACCGGCGCCGGCAAGACCACGGTCATGGCCATGCTCATCGCCTGGCAGACGATCAATGCGGTGCGCCGACCGGGCAGCAAGAGCTTCACGCGCGGCTTCCTGATCTGCGCTCCCGGTCTGACGATCAAGGATCGCCTGCGCGTCCTGCAGCCGAATGACCCGGACAGCTACTACAAGGACCGCGAATTGCTGCCCGGCGACCTGCTCGACGACATGAGCCGCGCCAAGATCGTCATCACCAACTACCACGCCTTCAAGATGCGCGAGCGCATCGAGATTTCCAGGGGTGGGCGGCAACTCCTGCAGGGCCGCACCGGCGATGAACTCAAGACGCTCGAAAGCGAAGGCCAGATGCTCCAGCGAGTGATGCCCGACCTGATGGGAATGAAGAACATCCTCGTCATCAACGACGAAGCGCATCACTGCTACCGGGAAAAACCGAAGGACGCCGATGACGAGGACCTGAAAGGCGACGACCGGAAGGAAGCCGAGAAAAACAACGAAGCCGCCCGCCTGTGGATTTCGGGCCTCGAAGCCGTCAACCGCAAGCTCGGTACGACCCGCGTCATCGACCTGTCGGCGACGCCATTCTTCCTGCGTGGCTCCGGTTATGCCGAGGGCACGCTTTTTCCCTGGGCGATGAGCGACTTCTCGCTGATGGACGCCATCGAATGCGGCATCGTCAAGCTGCCGCGCGTACCGGTGGCCGAGAATATTCCCGGCAACGAAATGCCGATGTTCCGCAACCTCTGGGAGAACATCAGCAAGGACATGCCCAAGAAGGGCCGTGGTCAGAGCGAAGACCTCGACCCCCTCAAACTCCCGACCCGCTTGCAGACAGCACTGCAGGCGCTCTATGGGCACTACGAGAAGACCTTCAAGCTGTGGGAAGCGAAGGGCATCAAGGTGCCGCCCTGTTTCATCGTCGTTTGCCAGAACACCGCCATTTCCAAGCTGGTTTACGACTTCGTCTCCGGCTTCCAGCGCAGGAATGACGACGGCACGACGACGCTGGAGAACGGGCGCCTGCCGCTGTTCCGCAATTTCGACGAAACCACCGGCAACCCGCTGCCCCGCCCGAACACGCTGCTGATCGACAGCGAGCAACTCGAGGCCGGCGACGCCCTCGACGACAACTTCCGCAGCATGGCGGCGGACGAGATCGAGCGTTTTCGCCGCGAGATCGTTGAGCGCTCCGGTGATGCCCGTTCCGGCGACCACATCAGCGATCAGGAGTTGCTGCGCGAAGTCATGAACACCGTCGGCAAGCCCGAGCAGCTTGGCGGCGCCATCCGCTGCGTCGTCTCGGTGTCTATGCTCACCGAAGGCTGGGACGCCAATACCGTCACCCACGTGCTCGGCATCCGCGCCTTCGGCACCCAGTTGCTCTGCGAGCAGGTCATCGGCCGGGCGCTGCGCCGCCAGTCCTACGAATTGAACGAGGAAGGGCTATTCAACGTCGAGTACGCCGACGTCTTCGGCATCCCCTTCGACTTCACCGCCAAACCGGTCATTGCGCCACCGCAGCCGTCGCGCGAGACGGTACAGGTCAAGGCCGTTCGCCCCGAGCGCGACGCGCTCGAAATCCGCTTTCCCCGGGTCGAGGGCTATCGCGTCGAGTTGCCCGAGGAACGGCTGATCGCCGACTTCAACGACGAATCGATCCTGGAACTCAGCCCCGACCTGGTTGGCCCGTCGATTACCCGCAACTCCGGCATCATCGGCGAAGGCGTGGACATGAGCCTGCAGCACCTCGGCGACATGCGCCCCTCGACGCTCGTTTTCCAGGTGACCCAGCGGCTGCTGTACACCAAATGGCGCGATCCCGGCGAGGAGCCCAGGCTCTACCTCTTTGGCCAGCTCAAGCGCATCACCCGGCAGTTCCTCGGCGAACGCCCGATCAAGGCGCTGCTCGACCCCTACAACCCGACCGGATCGACCACGCACGTCCGCTTCAACACCTCGAAGCCCGACCGCTGGGAGACGAGTTCGCAATCCTGCCACATCAACTGGGTGATCCTCGACAGCGACTGGGAGGGCGAATTCTGCCGCGTTGCCGAGTCGCACCCCAAGGTTCGCGCCTATGTGAAGAACCACAACCTCGGCCTGGAAGTGCCGTATCGCTACGGCTCCGAGACGCGCAAGTATCTGCTCGACTTCATCGTGCTCGTGGAGGATGGCCACGGCCCCGATGACCTGCTGCATCTCGCGGTCGAGATCAAGGGCTACCGGCGCGAGGACGCGAAGGAGAAGAAATCGACCATGGACACCTACTGGGTGCCGGGCGTAAACCATCTCGGCAGCTATGGCCGCTGGGCGTTTGCCGAGTTCTGCGAGGTTTACCAGATCGCGTCCGATTTCAAGGCCAGGGTCGAGGGCGAGTTCGCCAGAATGATCGAATCGGTTGCAGAATAAATGGAGCATTTGCTGCGACATTTCAGGCGACACATTTTTTTGCGCAAAATCCTATATTGATGAAAAATAAACACAGTTTGCAATAAAGCGGCGGACATTATGAACGACAAAATATTGCTCAAAGACTGTTCCGACCTCTCTCGCAGGATTGACACCGACCGCTTCGGCCCCTTCGTCTTCCAGCCCGGATTCACGGTGGCGGCTGTCGAACTGGCGCTCCACCGCGTCGAAGACGCGCACGCACGCTTCGTCGCCTCCCCTCTTTCGCAGGTGGCGAACCGATTGCAGCAGGAGATCCTGGTCAGCAGCGTGTTCGGCACCAACACTATCGAGGGCGGCACGCTGAGCGAAGAAGAAACCGCCAGTGCCCTGACCCTCGATCCTCGCCAGGTGCAAGCGGTCGAGCAACAACGCGCACTCAACATCAAGGCCGCCTACGACCTGTCCCAGGCTGCCGCAAGAACCCCTGGCTGGTCGCTGACGACAGAATTCATCGTCGACCTGCATCGACGGATCACCGCGGATATCCCGGACGAAGACAATCGCCCCGGCCTGATCCGCGACAACCCGAAAACCCGCGTCACCTATGTCGGCGACGCCGCGCATGGCGGCCGCTACAAGCCGCCGCAATACGGCAAGGACATCGAACGTCTGCTCTCTGCGCTGATCGCCTGGCATGGCGAGCTCGAAGCGGCTGGTGTTCCGGCGCTGATCCGCGCGCCGCTCGTGCATCTCTACTACGAACAGATTCATCCCTTCTGGGATGGCAATGGCCGCGTCGGTCGCGTCATCGAAGCCACCTTGCTGCAGGCCGCCGGTTACCGCTACGCCCCCTTCGCCCTGGCGCGCTACTACCTGCAGAATATCGACGCCTACTTCGCACTCTTCAATGCTTGCCGCAAGGCCGCCGAGAAAGGGCGAGACGCCCCCAATCAGGCTTTTGTCGACTTTCACATCGAAGGGATGCGCCAGACGATCAATACGCTGCATGATCGCGTCAATCGACTGGTCAACATGCTGCTCTACGAGAGCAGGATCCGCCGCGCCCTCGACGACAAGCGAATCAACGCCCGGCAATACACGATTCTTTCGATGCTGCTGGATCGTGGGCGACCGCTGCCCCTCGACGAAGTCCGGCACGCGCCCTGGTACACCAGCCTCTATCTGAAGCTCAACGACAAGACGCGCCAGCGTGATCTGCACCGCCTGCGGGAGCTGGGACTGGCTTTCCTCGGTACCGACAACGCGCTGTGGCCAGGCTTCGTCGTCCCCACGAACATCAAGCCGCTGGGGAAGCCGGAATCACCGTAATGCGACCAGCAAACGGTCATGACTCTGCAAGACACCCGCGATCATGGAAGTCATGACCGTTTCCCTCACCCCCGACCCCTCTCCCGCCAGCGGGCGAGGGGCGATTCGCGAGTCGCTTGCGCGACTTCCACAGTAGGGCATGACCATGGCCAGACCCAGCAACGCCAAGACCGTCGAATCACTGACCCATGACGAGGCTCGGCGCAAGAACATCCCGACCGCCGAATACCAGTCCGTGCTGCCGACCGAGCAGCAGCAGCCGAAGCAGATCGGCTACCCGCGCCCCGACGCCGACAAGCTGGGCAAGGAGAAGTCGGCCAGAAATCGCGACCTCGACCCGCAGCTCGTCTGGCGCGGCAAGGACGAGCAGGACTGGAGCGACCTCGTCGTCTCGGCGCCACCGCTCTACATCCAGGAGAAGGTGCACCCCAAGGTGCTGATCGACGATCTGCTGCGCAGCACGAAGGAGCGCAAGCACGAGGCCGGGCAGATCACTGCCGATCTCTTTGCCGACTTCAACGGCATTCCCAAGGGTGCCGACAAGACCGATTTCTACCAGCACGACCAGAACTGGACCAACCGCATGATCCTCGGCGATTCGCTGCAGGTCATGGCCAGCCTCGCCGAGCGCGAAGGCCTGCGCGGCAAGGTGCAGTGCATCTACCTCGATCCGCCCTATGGCATCAAGTTCAACAGCAACTTCCAGTGGTCCACCACCAGCCGCGACGTCAAGGATGGCAACGCCGGCCACATCACGCGCGAGCCGGAGCAGGTCAAAGCGTTTCGGGATACCTGGCGGGATGGGATTCACAGCTACCTGACCTACCTGCGGGATCGGCTGACCGTGGCGCGGGATTTGCTGACCGAGTCGGGGTCGATCTTTGTGCAGATTGGCGATGAGAACGTGCACCGGGTGCGGGCGGTGATGGATGAGGTGTTTGGGGAGCATAACTTCATCAGCCAAATTACAGTCCGCAAAACGACCAGCGAAGGAAACACCTTGCTCGGTGCCACATGCGATTTCGTACTCTGGTTCGGAAAGCACAAGGAGGCGACAAGAGCGCGAACGCTCTACGCTAGCCGCAGCGAGGATTCGGAAGGGCGCTATACCTCAGAGTATTTCGACGGCTCATTTTACCGACTGGATAATGTCACCAGCTCACGTCCGGCCGGCGATGGCGACGTGACCAATTTTCAGTGGTTTGGCGAAGAGCACACGCCTGGCAAAGGCACGTTTAAGACCAAGGAATCGGGCCTCATTCGCTTGGGAAAAGCCGACCGTTTTGTCGTCACAAAGAACGGCAAACTCAACTATCGCAGGTCTCAAGCAGATTTTGGATACGGCGCGATGGGAAACCTTTGGGCAGACATTAGCGGTGCTGTACAAAGCAGGTCCGATCCCAAGATCTATGTCGTTCAAACCTCGACGAGCATCGTCGGGCGTTGCTTGCTACTGGCCACCGACCCCGGCGACCTAGTCCTCGACCCGACCTGCGGTTCCGGCACCACCGCCACCGTCGCTGAGCAATGGGGCCGCCGCTGGATCACGATCGACACCTCGCGCGTTGCACTCGCGCTGGCCCGCGCCCGCATCATGGGCGCACGCTATCCGTTCTACCTGCTTGCCGACTCCCGCGAAGGCCAGCTCAAGGAAGCCGAAGTCACCCGCAGCGCGCCGAGCACGCAGCCGGTGCACGGCAACCTCCGCCACGGTTTCGTCTATGAGCGCGTGCCGCACATCACGCTCAAGTCGATCGCCAACAACGCCGAGATCGACGTCATCTGGGAGCAGTGGCAGGGGAAGCTCGAACCCTTGCGCGAAGCGTTGAACGCCGCGCTAGGGAAGACCTGGCAGGAGTGGGAGATTCCGCGCGAGCTTTCAAAATCCGTTCGCCCTGAGCTTGTCGAAGGGCGCGCTTCGACAGGCTCAGCACGAACGGCTGAGGAACTTCACCGTGACTGGTGGCAGGCGCGCATCGCGCGGCAGAAGGAAATCGACACCTCGATCGCTGCCAGGGCCGATTTCGAGACGCTCTACGACAAGCCCTACGAGAACAAAAAGTGCGTGCGCGTCGCCGGCCCCTTCACCGTCGAGAGCCTGTCGCCGCACCGCATGATCGGCGTCGACGAGGACGACGAACTGATCGACGGTTTCCAGGAAGACCGCGCCGAGTACAGCGCCCGGCAGTCCTTCCCGCAGTTGATTCTCGAAAACCTCAAGACCGCCGGCGTGCAGCAGGCGCATAGGGAGGACCGGATCAGCTTCACCGCGCTGACCCCGTGGCCGGGCGAAGGGGCGATCTGCGCCGAAGGGCGCTATCTCGAAGGCCAGGAAGGTGAAATGCGCGAGAAACGTGCCGGAATCTTCATCGGCCCCGAGTTTGGCACCGTGCAGCGCAGCGACCTGGTCGAAGCCGCCCGCGAGTGCGGCGAAGCCGGCTTCGACGCGCTGATCGCCTGCGCCTTCAACTACGAGGCGCACGCCACCGAGTTCAGCAAACTGGGGCGAATCCCGGTGCTCAAGGCGCGCATGAACGCCGACCTGCACATGGCCGCCGACCTCAAGACCACCGGCCAGGGCAATCTCTTCGTGATCTTCGGCGAGCCGGACATCAGCCTGCTACCGCAGGACGACGGCAAGCTGTGCATCAAGGTGAACGGCGTCGATGTCTTCAAACCGCAGACCGGCGAGGTGGTCAGCGACAGCACCGATGGCATCGCCTGCTGGTTCATCGACACCGACTACAATCAGGAAAGCTTCTTCGTCCGCTACGCCTACTTTCTCGGCGCCAACGACCCCTACAGCGCATTGAAAACCACGCTCAAGGCGGAAATCGACCCCGAAGCCTGGGCCAGCCTGAACAGCGACACCTCGCGTCCGTTCGAGAAGCCGAAATCAGGGCGGATCGCGGTGAAGGTGATCAATCATCTGGGCGATGAAGTCATGAAGGTGTTCAAGGTGTGAGGCCGCAACTTATAGCGAGTTTATCTTGTTATACTTAAAATAAGATATAACCACTAATAACTCTGTAGAACATGGACCCGATCACGAACCCATTTTCCCCTGGCGCCGGTTCGCCACCGCCCGAACTGGCCGGGCGCGGACCGATACTCGAGGAGGCCCGCATCCTGCTGGGCCGTATTCGATTAGGGCGGCCAGAAAAGAGTCTGTTGCTGACCGGCTTGCGCGGTGTCGGCAAGACGGTGCTACTCAATGAAATTCGCCACATGGCTCGGGAGACGGGCTATCGCACGGTGTTCATCGAGGCGCACGAGGACAAGCCGCTCGGTCCGCTGATTGCATCGCCGTTGAAGTCGGTGTTTTTCGAACTGGATCGAATGGCACAAACGGGAGATCGCGTGAAACGCGGCTTGCGGGTGCTGCGCAGCTTTCTCGGCGGCTTGAAAGTGAAGCTGGGCGAGATTGAAATCGGGCTGGACATCGAGCCTGAAACCGGCGCCGCCGACAGTGGCGACATTGAGATTGATCTGCCCAATCTTTTCGAGGCACTGGGCGATGCGGCCAAGGAAAAGAACAGTGCCGTTGCTGTCTTGATTGACGAAATCCAGTATCTCCAACCCAAGGAGTTGGGGGCTTTGATCATGGCCATGCACCGCATGCAGCAGCATCAACTGCCTGTGCTTCTACTTGGCGCGGGCCTGCCGGTGCTGCCCGGACTGGCCGGGGAGTCGAAGTCCTACGCGGAACGCCTGTTCGCGTTCCCTGATGTCGGGGCACTCTCCAAAGAGGATTCGATCAGGGCAATCAGCGAACCTGCCCTAGCCGCCGGTGTGGAAATCAGTCAGGAGGCGCTTGAGGAAACCTGGCGCCTGACGAAGGGGTATCCGTATTTCATTCAGGAATGGGGCTATCAGACCTGGAATCTGGCACAGAGCAGTCCGATAGCCAAATCTGTTGTCGAGTCGGCTGCGGCTACCGCGATACAGCGGCTGGACCAGAACTTTTTCCGCGTTCGCTTTGATCGGCTGACGCCCAGCGAGAAGAACTTCCTGCGTGCCATGGCGGAACTGGGGCCGGGGGCGAGCCGTACCGGCGATATTGCCGCTTGTCTCGGGGTGAAAGTAACCAGTATCGGACCGGTCCGCTCCAAACTGATCAGGAAAGGCATGATCTACAGCCCGGCTTACGGCGACATGGCCTTCACCGTGCCATTGTTTGATGAGTTCATGAAACGAGCCATCCCGGACTTCCACCGCAAAGGCTGATGCGACATGGAATTCCGCATCGCCGACACCTTCACCGATAGCCTGGCGCGGCTGACCGGCGACGAGCAGCGAGCGGTCAAGACCACCGCCTTCGACCTGCAGCTCAACCCGGCCAACCCCGGCATGAGCCTCCACAAGCTGGACAGGGCGAGGGACAGGAATTTCTGGTCGCTGCGGGTCAGCAGCGACATTCGCCTGATCGTGCACAAGAGCGATGCGAGCTTCCTGCTCTGCTACGTCGACCACCATGACCGGGCCTATGACTGGGCGGAACGGCGCAAGCTGGAGACGCACCCGAAGACCGGCGCCGCGCAATGGGTCGAAATCCGCGAGACCGTGCAGCAGGTGTTCGTACCGGTGTATGTGCAGGCGGAACTGCCGCTCGCCCCGCCAGCCGCCCCGGTGCTGAAGCTGCTGTTCGCCGGCCGGAGTGACGACGAACTGCTGGCCTACGGCGTGCCCGCCGAGTGGCTGGACGACGTCAGGCAGGCAACGGAGGACACGCTGCTGGCCTTGTCCGACCATCTGCCTGCCGAGGCGGCCGAGGCCCTGCTGGAACTGGCGACGGGCGGCAAACCGCGGGTGCCGACACTGCCGCCGGCAACCACCAACCCCTTCGACCATCCGGACGCGCAACGCCGCTTCCGGATCATGACCAACGTCGAGGAACTGCAGCGCGCTCTCGATTACCCGTGGGAAAAGTGGACGGTCTTCCTGCACCCCGAACAACGGCAGTGGGTCGAGCGTGATTACGCCGGGCCGGCGCGGGTTTCCGGCTCGGCGGGCACGGGCAAGACCATCGTCGCCCTGCATCGGGCGGCATTTCTCGCGCGCACGCACGCCGATGCCCGTGTGCTGCTGACGACTTTCTCCGACGCGCTGGCCAGTGCCCTGCACACCAAGCTGCGGCGACTGCTCGATCATGAGCCACGCCTTGCCGAACGCATCGACGTTCATTCGCTCAATACCATCGGTCTTCGTCTCTACAAGGCGCACATCGGGCCAGCGGCGATTGCCAGCCGCGAAATGGTCCGCGAAGTGCTGAATGAGGCGGCGCGTGCCGTAGCCAACCACAAGTTCGGCCAGCACTTCCTGCTGGCGGAATGGGAGCAGGTGGTCGATGCCTGGCAGTTGTCGACCTGGGAGGACTACCGCGATGTGGCCCGGCTGGGCAGGAAGACCCGGCTGCCGGAGGCGCAGCGCGCGCTGCTGTGGTCGATCTTCGAGCGCGTTCGTTCGGCCTTGCACGAACGCAAGCTGGTCACCCACGCCGAGCTGTTCACTGCGCTGGCCGCCGTGCTCTCGACGAGCACGCACCCAGCATTCGACTTCGCAGTCATCGATGAGGCGCAAGACATCGGCGTCGCCCACCTGAGATTTCTGGCGGCACTCGGCGGTCACCGGGCCAACGCGCTGTTCTTCGCCGGCGACCTCGGGCAGCGCATCTTCCAGCAGCCCTTTTCCTGGAAGTCGCTGGGCGTGGACATCCGTGGTCGGTCGCGCACCCTGCGCGTCAATTACCGGACTTCGCATCAGATTCGCACGCAGGCCGACCGCCTGCTGGCATCGACGGCCGCCGACTGCGATGGCAACAGCGAGGAGCGCAGCGATACGATTTCGGTATTCAACGGACCGCCGCCAGCGATTCAGACTTTCCGGGATGAAGGCGAGGAAACACGCGCCGTCGGCGCCTGGATCGCCGAGCGTGCCTGGGCGGGCGTGCTGCCGCATGAGTTCGGCGTGTTCGTCCGCTCGGCGGCGCAGTTAGCACGTGCCGAAGAAGCGGTCCAGCGATCGGGACTCGCCTACAGGATTCTCGATGAACACGTCGAAACGGTCAGCGGGCACGTGTCGATCAGCAGCATGCATCTCGCCAAGGGCCTGGAGTTCCGCGCCGTGGTGGTGATGGCCTGCGACGACGAGGTCATCCCGCTGCAGGAGCGCATCGAGACGGTCGGTGACGATGCCGACCTGCAGGAAGTCTACGACACCGAACGCCACCTGCTGTACGTTGCCTGCACCCGCGCGCGGGATCATCTGCTGGTGACGAGCGTGGCCCCTGGGTCGGAGTTTCTTGACGACATGCGGATGGATGGGGATTCGCGAGTCCGGAAGGTCGGGGGCTGGATTTCTGGCAAGTGATCGCGGGGCAACAAGCATCAGGAGACTGCATCAAGAGTTGCTTTGACGAATGTCAGGTTAGGAGTGCGTGAAGTGCATCCAATTCAGAAGTGGCAGGGCAGCTTCTTGAGACGGCGAGGGGCCGACTATCCGACCGGGCGTCCGCTGTACACCTATCGAGTTACTGACGAGGAGTTTTCGGATCTCGAGACGATGATGCGGGACTGCCTTGGCACTTGGCTACGGACCGTTACGCTCGGAGACGTTGCCCGCAACGTCTCCGGCTTTCCACCCCTGTTCGTTCTCTATGCGGCGGAATGGTGGCGTCGCAGCTATGACGGAACAGGATTCGCGTGGGAACCGATTGTCAGTGCTATCGGCGCTTCCGGTGAAGAGTGGAGTCACGCAGAGCGCAGTGAATGTGTCGAGAAGGGACTGCAAGGTTGGCGGCTGCGCTTGTCGAGCTTGCACGGACTACGGTACCTGGGAAGTATCGCCTTCCAGGGTGGCCTGCCGATGCGACTGCTGGCAGGCGCACAGGGCCCTATCGGCGGCATACTGAAGCGGGCGCTCAAGCTTGCGGGCGGTGGCGGAACGGACGCTGTGGAGATCCTTGAATGGATTAGGAGCCTTGCCAATTTCTTGCCGAATTCCTATCGGCAGAACGAAGTCTTCGTGCTGCTCACCGAGGTTGTCCTCACGATTTTGCGTCTGAAGCAACAGGCCAATCTGACCATTGGCGCGGATGTGGTCGCCGAACTTGACCGGGCCGCCCAGGGATGGAGAGACGAGTTTCCGCTGCCGATCGATGACCATCAGGCGATCGAGCTGTTCAAGCTGGCTATCGGTGTCCCGCCAGGCGAGCAAGACCATCGCCACCAGGGAATCCTCGTCGAGCGATGGCTGGACACTTCGGATCAAGGCTGTTTTCAGCTCCGATCGGAAATCGTGCTGCCAGAGTTTCTGGACTCGGCACCACTGGGGCGGCTTCTTGGAATCCAGCCAGAGAATCTGGGCCGCACCCTGACCTTGCGGTTTCCGCGGGGCGAGCAAGCGGTGGATGTCTCCCTGCGCAGGCTGGCCGGCCAGGATCGCTACCGTGTCGAACGGCGCTCTCTGGACAGGCGCGGAGATCTCGCAACCGCCGAACATACGATGTTGCTCCTGATCGCAACCGGGGAGGAGCGCCACAAGGAAATTGCTCGCGGCGAAGCGCTCGATCCCGAGTTGCCCTGGATATTCGAGCAGGGCACTGATTCGGCGAACCCTTGTCGATTGATTCGCCAAGGTTCCGGGGCAATCGCCGGGTTTGAGGGAATCCTGTGCATTCCGCAGGACTGGAATTTGCGGCCCGACGATGGCGCATCCGTGGATTGCAAAGGCGAGCTATCGGGAGGCACTCGAAGGGTATGGACCATCCGCGGTGGCATTCGGATCGATGCTTGCGACGGACTGCACTACCGGGTGAGGTGCGGGCAGGCTGCGGCGACCGAGGATCGGTTTGAACTACGCGGGCAGCGGTACTGGGATCTGTTTGATCACCCCGCAGTTGCGTTTCGTGGCGTGCCAAACCTGTACCAGGTGTCCGAGAACGGTCTGGATGGAATGGCTCAAGGCACGCTCGCCTGGCGAGTGCCGGGGGGACGGTTTACGCAGCGCCCCGAGGAAATCTCCGGTCCGGTGAGCGCGATCTGGCCAGCGCAAGGGGAAACCAGATGGCGTACGCGCGTCGTCCTCCTGCCAGCGCAGGCGAGCATGGCGGTCGAGCCCGGTGCTGATCCGTCGAGCGGCGCACTGCGCTTCGCTAACTGGGATCTGTTGACGGTGGATTGCGACACGCTGGGAGTCTCGTCGCAGACGCGCATCAACGGCGCGAGCGTCGTGCTTGATCTGAGGTTACAGGGCGAAGGCCATCCACCCGAGTGGTGCTCGGTCAACGCGGTGTGGCGTGGCAACCCCAATGTCGTCCGACTGAGGGTGCCATTCCCGGCCAAGGGGGTGCGTACCATCGCCACCGATGGCAAGCAGCTCGAGGATGGCGCCCTGCTCGCCGTCGGCCGGGTATGCGGCACTCGTATGGTGGGTTTTCTCGGGCCTGGAGCCTACCAGGCGACGCTGAGGCTTGGGCTTCATCGCGGAAATCACGCTCATCCGGTCAGCAAAGTGGAGCACACGATCAAGGCCAATGTCGGAGGGAGTCGCGTCGAGATTCGCCTGGTCGACTATGTGAACGACATCCAGAGAATGCTCGCCGACGCAGACACCCTCGATGCCCATGTGAGTGTCAGATTGGGCTTGCCCGGTGGCGAATCGTCGACGCTGCGAGTGGCCCGTTACGAGTTCGAACTCGAACGACTGGCAATGATGTCGCAGCTTGGTTTGCCCCAGGAACAACTCCGTCGCTTCTCGGCGGAGGATATCGCCCGTTTTTCGGTAGTCGCACTTCGGATCGACGCCCCAGGAGATGAGCCTATTCGCTTGGCTCCTGTTCTTTCCGAGGGTGTGTCGACCGGAAACTGGATGTTCCCGTCTGCCGATCTTTCACCCGGAGCCTGGCTGATCCATCCGGGTGCCGGTTCCCAAGTGGCTTTCCGCCCGATGTTATGGCCCGTTCTGGCGCCTAGTGAAGCCCTGCCAGAGATGCAAGACGCAGAGGAAGCCCCTGAGGTTGAAGTCACTCTGACTACAGCGCTTGGCATTCCGACAGAACGACAGCGTCTGGATGCCCTTGATGCTGTGATTGCCGCGTTGGCGCAGGACTTCATCAGCGACGATTGGCGCCTGGTTGAGCAGCTTGCGGTGCAACTGGGCCACCTGCCCCTGTCGACTCTCGATCTGTGGCGTTGCTTCGCCCAGTCCATGACCGGCCTGGCTGCACTTGCGGTGCGCATGGCCGGCCTGCCCGCTGGATTTGCCGAGCGATTTCCCATCGAGCTGCCTACTGTTTGGGAAATGATTCCCTTGACCGCATGGGTTCAGGCAATGCGCGCAACCATGGCGCAGGGCACGTCCTGGTACGGACCTGAGGCTGGCACCCTCGTTGTTTCGGAATACCTTGATCGGCGAGTTCAGGCACTGGCATCCGCTTGCCCATCACTTCGAGTGTTGCTGGAAGCGGCGCGCGGGACAGCGACCGGGAAAATCAACCAGGACCTGAGGGCAGCCCAAAACCCAGGGATGGACCGCTTCTTTTCTGGGCAACTGTTCGATGGTGAAAACTCAAGGGTTCAGCACCTGCTGCGCAACAACGCCGACCGGAAGTGGCCCGGTGGATTCGCGGCGGAACTGACCGTCGCCGGGCAGCACGGAGCCAGGCCGTATTTCTGTCCGATGAACCACGGATTTCATGACCCGGTAATCAACCTGCCCATGCTGTTGGCACTCACACTCAATACGACGATGGACCTGCACGTTGATTGGAGTCACCACCCAAACCTCATCAGGAAGGTACGAGAGGTTCAGTCATTCGACCCGGAATGGTTCGCCGAGGCTTTTGACTTGACCGTAGCTCGCTGTCTCGCCACAGGACGAATTGACCTTCCTCCACCTGATGTTCCTCGATTGCCACGACGATTGGATGATGATGGAAGAAGAGTATTTCGGGTCCCTCCTCGCGGCCCTCGCTAGTCGCGCCAGTCTAGGAACGGTTGGCTGGCTGGGATTCGCGAACGCGCCTTTGCGTCGGCACCTGATGGAGGTCTTTGCGCGTCCATTTGGCGATACCGGCAGTTTCCTCGCGGATCCCAGCTTCGAAGCGGTATTTGGCTGGGAGCCGAGCAGCAGTCGCATGAGCGATCTGGCGGGCAATCTACTCACGCCATCGCTGGTAAGCGCGATGGATTCGCCGCCACCCGAGTTGGCCGACGAATATCGCTTTGCCAAGGAGCGGGCACCCTACGCCCACCAGTTGCAGGCGTGGCAGATTCTGGCGCAGCAACCCGCCAGGTCTCTGGTCGTGACCAGCGGCACCGGATCGGGAAAAACCGAGTGCTTCATGGTGCCGATTCTGGATCGACTGGCGCGCGAGCAGTTGGCTTTGGGTGGCCAGCTTGTCGGGGTTCGCGCGCTGTTTCTCTATCCGCTGAATGCGCTGATCAACAGCCAGCGCGATCGTCTTCGCGCCTGGACGTACGGATTCGGCAACAAAATCCGCTTTTGCCTCTACAACGGGCTGACCCCGGAAACCGTGCCGGCGCACGCCCTTGCACCGGCCGACAGCGAGGTGAAGGACCGTCGGAGCTTGCGCGCAGCACCGCCGCCGATTCTGGTGACCAACGCGACGATGCTCGAGTACATGCTGGTCAGAGCCCAGGATGCCAGCATTCTTGAAAAGTCGAGCGGCAAGCTTGAGTGGATCGTCCTCGACGAAGCGCATACCTATGTGGGCTCGCAGGCCGCTGAACTGGCACTGCTGATTCGACGCGTCGTTCACGCGTTTGCTGTCAAGCCGGAGAACCTTCGCTTCGTGGCAACGTCAGCAACGATGGGCGATCCGGACGGGCCCGCCGGAGAGCGCCTCAGGGAGTTTCTGGCGCAGGTCGCAGGTGTCGATGTTTCGCGCGTTCATCTGGTATCGGGGGCTCGGCAGATTCCCTTGCTACCTTCGGCAAGCGATTCCTGCCGTTTGTCCGTGGCCGAATTGCGCGCGATCGATTCGGGTAAGGATGAAACGCCGAATCGCTATCGCGCTCTGTCAGGGCACCCCATCGCGCGGAAGCTGCGCGAGCTTTTCGTCGACCGCAAGGCGGCACCGGTCGCGAAGATATCGGAAGCATGCTCAATGATCTTCGGCCCTGCGCCGGCCCATTCTCTTGCGCAGCAGCAGGAATCCTTGAGCTGGCTTGACCTGCTGACGAGTGCGGTGGATACCGGCGGTACACCTTTCCTGCCACTGCGGGCGCACGTGTTTCACCAGACCTTGACCGGCCTGTGGTGCTGCGCCGACTCGCGATGCTCTGACAAGCGCGGATCACGACTCGACGACCCCGCCTGGACGTTCGGGAAGGTCTTCCTGGAACCTCGAAATCATTGTACCTGCGGCGCCCCCGCGTTCGAGTTCGCGTCCTGTGAGGAATGTGGAGCGGCCTACCTTCTGTCCGAAGAGAGGAAAGGGGCGGTGGTACAGGCGTCGAGTGAATCGGCAGTCGATGAATTCGAGCTGGAAACCGACGAGGACGACTCCGAAACGCTGGATGCCGACGATGATCGGCCCGTCGAGAGTGGCCATGCGATCCTGATCACCAACCGCAAGCTGCCGCATGCGGGCGAAATGCACATCAACCGCCAGACCCAGCAGATTGTCGACGCGAGCGATCCGGACGCGATTGCCCTGATTGTCTGCGAGGACGGCGGGGATGGTCTGGGCTGCCCGGCGTGCGGCGCGACACCTGCTCGCACTGGTCACCTCTTCCGCAAGGCCCGAATCGGTGCGCCTTTCCTGCTGGGTGGCCTGCTGCCGACCTTACTGGAGTATGCGCCAGACGGTGCCAGGCCCGCCGACCAGCCCTATCGAGGGCGCCGTCTGCTGACGTTCAGCGACAGCCGCCAGGGCACGGCGAGGCTGGCCGCCAAGTTGCAGCAGGATGCGGAGCGAACAAAAGCGCGCGGGCTGATTTATCACCACGTGCTCAAGGCGATGACCGAGGCAGCCACGCCTGAGCTGGCAGGCATTGAGATTCGGATTCAGAGGTACGAAAAAATCCTTGCTACACCGAGAATGCTCGAGGAGGCGAAGGATCAGGTTACTGAGTTGTTGAACACGGACCGTATGCTGCTTGCTACTGCAGCAGTGCCGCCACCAATGCCTTTTCAGCAGCTACAGGCGGCAATCGCTCAGGAGGGGCAGGAGTTCCGGTGGATTCTTCAGACCTACCAGGGGTACTCCCGCGAGGTCTTTGGCGGCCACGAGGGCGCGTCGAATCTCGCGGGGATGCTCTTGGTCCGGGAGCTGGGCCGACGACCAAAACGGCAGAATAACCTCGAAACGATGGGGATGATCGCTGTACGCTATCCGCGCCTCGATCAGCTCAACACGGCCCCCGTCGATTGGACCAGCCGGGGTTTCACCTTGCCGGAGTGGAAGGATTTCCTGAAGGTGGCTGTCGACCATTTCGTTCGCGGTGGCGGCAGTCTCGATATCCCGGATCTTTGGCGAAACTGGATCGGCATACGTTTTCCGCGCAACTGGATTGTTCCTCCCAATCAGGATGAGGCTGCTCGTGGCCAGCGCCGATGGCCATCTGCCAGACGCTCAAGGGACCGGAGCGCACTGGTCCGCCTCCTGGCCCACCTGTTGAAGGTCGACGTAGACACCGACCCGGGGCAGGATGCCGTCGACAGCCTGCTGATCGCCGCATGGGAACAGGTCAAGACGATGCTGTCCTTGACTGCCAGTGGATACATTCTGCGATTGCAGGACCTGGCATTCTCGCCAGTGGCCCACGCCTGGGTTTGCCCGGTGACGCGGCGATTTCTTGATACCACCGTACGCGGCGTCACGCCGTACCTTCCGCGAATCATGCGTGAGGAGATCGCGGTCTGTGAGCGCAGGGAGATCCCGGTCTACGACCTACCCTTCGGTGGAGAAACCGATGGTGGGCTCCGCCTCCGGCGAGCGCGCGACTGGCTCGCACAGCAGGTGCTGCTCACCAGCCTCCGCGAAGACGGTCTTTGGGCAAACGTCAACGATCGAGTCATCGAATCTGCGCCCTATTTTGCAGCTGCCGAGCACTCCGCACAGCAGGCTTCTGAACTCCTGGACAAATACGAGAGACGCTTCAAGGAGGGATCGATCAATCTGCTCTCCTGTTCGACCACGATGGAAATGGGCATCGACATCGGTGGCGTCCAACTGGTGGCCATGAACAATGTGCCACCTCACCCGGCCAACTACCTGCAGCGTGCAGGCAGGGCGGGTCGGCGCCGGGAGACAAGATCCACGGCCGTTACCTTGTGCAAATCCAATCCGCATGATCAGAATGTGTTTTTGAACACACGCTGGGCGTTCGATGCCAAGCTGCCGCCGCCGGTGGTATCACTGAACAGTGCAGTGATCGTGCAGCGCCACGTCAATGCGATGATCCTCGCCCGTTTTCTGGCCGACCTGCTGCAAACCAATCCTCAGGACATGACACGTCTGAACTGCGGCTGGTTCTTCGATGATCGCGAAGATGCGCCATCGAAGCGATTCGTCCGTTGGTGTGAGGCCTACCTGCCGACGGCTCAGGAGCAAGTGGATGGCGGTTTGCGGCGACTGGTTCGTCACACGCTTTTCGAGGGTCAGGAGACTGAGCGGCTCGTTCGACAGGCGGGTGTCGAAATGGAGGTGGCCTTCGACGAATGGCAGGCTGAGTGGCAGGCGCTCATCGAGCAGGAATCCGGCCTGGGACCAGGGGCCGCGATCGATCCGGCTGCGAGGGCCATCGGTTTCCAGAAGAAGCGGTTGGCCGAGGAGTATCTGCTGCGCGAGCTGGCGACCCAGGGCTTTCTTCCAGGCTATGGATTCCCGACCTCCATTGCCAGCTTTGACAACACGACAGTCAGTGCTGCGAGGCGTTTACCACCTCCGGACGAGCCTGCCAAACGTGGTCGCGACGACAATCGTTTTCAGAAACGGGATCTCGCCAGCCGAGACCTGGTGACCGCTCTGCGCGAATACGCCCCCGGTGCCGAGCTGGTGATGGACGGACTGGTTTATCGTTCGGCGGGAATCACCCTGAACTGGCATATCCCGGCAGATCAGGAGGGCGCCAGGGAAACCCAGGCGATCAAGTTCGCGTGGCGGTGTCGAAGCTGTGGCGCGAGTGGCACGACGATGTCGCTGAAGCTTGCCTCGAACTGTGACGCTTGCGGTGCGAGGGTACATGCCAACGATATCCAGCAGTTTCTAGAACCAGCCGGGTTTTCGGTCGACTTCTATGAAGAGCCGCACAACGACGTGACGAGACAGCAGTTTGTCCCGGTCGAGCGCCCATGGATCAGCGCGAGAGGAGATTGGTCCCCCCTGCCGAATCCGGCCTTGGGGCGGTTTCGCGTGACCACCGACGGACGTGTGTATCACCATTCGGCCGGTCTTCATGGCCAAGGCTACGCTCTGTGTCTGAGTTGCGGGCGTGCCGAGCCGATGCTTGCGGACGGGAAGCCGCCAAAGCCTCTCGCACCAGGTTCAGAACACAAGAAGCTGCGCAGCCGCGCGGCTGACAGGGTGTGCAGCGGCAGCACCAATCGATACCAGATCAAGACTGGAATCGCGCTCGGACATCAGGTACGCACGGATGTTCTGGAGATTCAACTTCGCGATCTCAACGGCCAGTGGATCACCCATCGCGGCATCGCACTGACCATTGCCGTCGCCTTACGTGACGCGCTTGCTGCATTGCTTGGCGTTCAGACGAGCGAGCTGGGATGCGATGTTCAGGAAACCCTCGCCGCGGACAACCAGCGTTGCCAGTCCGTTTTCGTCTTCGACCGCTATGCTGCAGGCTATGCGTCGAGCGCCGAACGTCTGGTCAACGACATGTTCCGGGAAGCAGCCAAGCGTCTGGATTGCCCGAAGGCGTGCGACAGCAGTTGCCCACATTGCATCCTCGATTTCGATCAGCGATTCGAGGCCGGGGTGCTCGACCGATTTGCAGCACTGGCTGTCATTTCGACCGACTGGCTGGACATGCTGAAGATTCCGGAATCGCTTCGCTACTTCGGAGGCAGCTCCAAGGTCGAGATCTCGGGAATGGTCGCGGCGCTGTTGCGGGAAAGCAGCCATCCGGATGCGCTGCAAACACGCCTGTTCGCGGGTGGCGCGTCGGACAGCATCGACCTTGCGGCTTCCTCGCTCAGGCTTGTCGCCTACCGTCTCGCGGCACTTGCACGTCCGATCGAAATCGTGATCGAGAAGTCCTTGTTTGACAGGCTTTCCGAAGCGAACAGGTTTGCTTTGTCGAGTCTGTCCGACCACCCCGGAATCAGCGTTGGCCTGGCGACCGCCTTACCGCGCGCTGCGGGCGCCTGCATCCTTGCCGAGGTCAGTCACGGGGCGTCTGGCGTAGCGTGGGCCAGTACCGACGGCGAATCGATAATACCGAATGAGGGATGGGGAGCTTCCAGGTCGCCATTGGTCATTGGCACGCTCGCGGGAGGGACCGGCGCGGTGAGCACAAGACTTGAATCAGGCCAGATAAGGCCGCAGGTACTTGCTGCTGGCGACCGCGAGATCGTCCTGCATCATCAGGTGGATGGTCCGCTCCAGGGATTCGGAACGAGATTATGGCAGGTCATTGCCGACGAACACCATGGGACCTTGCAGCAAGTCCAGAACTCCAGCGCGGATGTGGTCGCGATAACGTACAGTGACCGCTATCTCTTTACCCCGCTGTCAGTTGCGCTACTGGTGGATCTCGTCAGCCGTCTCAAGGCGATCGTGGGACAGGCGCGCTGGGACGATCCGGATCTTACGATCACCACGACTGCAGTTCGCGGCAGCGGGGAGATCCGCGCGTTCAACCGCGTTTTCGCCGATTGGCCTGACCTGAGTGTCCGCAACGCTGTGGCAAGAGGGGCGTTCGAGTACCTGGGGATGCGCACGACAGTCCTGGCATCTGACAGATTCTCCGTGCAACATGGCCGCGTACTGGAAGTCAGGTTTTCTGATGGCAAGACGCTGACGGTGCGGCTGGACCAGGGAGTCAGCTACTGGCGTGTGCCCGCCTTTTCGGGTTCAAAGCAGTGCCCGGTGGCATTCGATTTCACCAGACCAGTAGACGATCAGATCAGAGATGTGGTGGAGATGCTCGTTCCTGTTGAAGGAAGTGCGTTACCTACCGAATTGTTTGTGAAGCTTCGGTAGCTTTGCCGTGAACTGAGATTCGAAGACTGCATTGGACCCTCGTTCCCGTCCTCCGAAGGCAGGGGTCGGACGTTCGAATCGTCTCGGGCGTGCCAAACTTCACGCCATCGCTCAACCCAGGAATCGGCGGATTCTGTCGACCGCTTCGGCCAGGCGCTCAACGCGGGTAGTGTAAGCAAAGCGCAAGTGCTTCTCTGGCGCATTGCTACCGAAGTCGAGGCCTGGTGTGGCAGCGACACCCGCCGACTCAAGCAGATCGCGGGCAAAGCGATCACTGTCCTGGGTCAGCCCCCCGCAGTTGGCGTAGATGTAGAAGGCGCCTTCCGGCTTGGCCGCGACGTGGAAGCCAAGGTTCGCCAGCGCCGGAGCGAGAAAGTCCCGCCGGCGCTGGAATTCCTTGCGCCGCGATTCGAGAATGCTCAGCGTGGCGGGTGCGAAGGCGGCGAGCGCAGCGTACTGGGCCGGCGTCGGGGGTGATATGAAAAGATTCTGTGCCAGCTTTTCGATGTCGCGTGTGAAGCGCTCGGGGACGACCAGCCAGCCGAGCCGCCAGCCAGTCATACTGAAGTACTTGGAAAAGCTCTGCACGACAAAGATGTCATCGCCGAACTGCAGCGCTGTTTGCACCTCACGCTCGTAGGTAAGTCCGTGGTAAATCTCGTCGACGATCAGTTGCCCGCCCTTGTGCCGGACAAAGCCTGCGATGGCAGCCAGCGTTGCGTCATCGAGGAGCGTGCCGGTGGGGTTGGCTGGCGAAGCGAAGAGCGCCCCTGCCGTGCGCTCATGCCAGTGCTCTTCGAGGTCGGTGAGCGTCGGCTGGAAGTTGTTCTCGGCGTGGTGTTAACGGCGTCGTCATTCCGTAGAAATCTGGCGTCGACAGTTTTGCAGCGTAGCCCGCA
>NZ_FLQX01000152.1 GCF_900089955.1 Candidatus Accumulibacter aalborgensis
CGTGACCACGTCGCTCCAACACCCGTCCCTCCGCATACACGCCCGCACTTTTTGAGAAGTTACTTTTCGGGGGCCAATGCTCATCGACACAGCAAGCCAAGTGTAAAAAATCCCGATACCTGATAGCGGTTTTCGGCCATCAACGGCGGCATCGACAGCGCCGGAAGACCCGCCACAGGCGGCAATTGCGGCTCAGCCGCGCCCCTTGTTGCCGGTCAGCTTCTCGTACTTGACCCACAGCAGCTCTTCGCTCTCCTGATGTGCGGGGTCCTTGGGAATGCAGTCGACCGGACACACCTCGACACACTGTGGGGTATCGTAATGCCCGACGCATTCGGTGCACTTCTTCGGGTCAATCTCGTAGATCTCGGTGCCCTGCGAAATGGCTTCGTTCGGGCATTCTGGCTCGCACACGTCGCAGTTGATGCACTCGTCGGTAATAATCAGAGACATGCTTGCTGTTCCTTCTGTTGGTTCTGTTGGTTCAATTCGTTGAAATTTCTCGTACACGTTTGGCCAGCCGCTCACCGATCGCCGGCTGGACGAACTTGCTGACATCGCCGCCAAGAAGAGCGATTTCGCGAACCATTGTCGACGAGATAAAGAGATACTGCTCAGCCGGAGTCAGGAAGAGCGTTTCCACTTCAGGGTAGAGGTTCCTGTTCATCCCCGCCATCTGGAATTCATAGTCGAAATCAGACAGCGCGCGCAGGCCCCGAATGATCACCTTGGCTCCTTTGGCATGCAGGAAATCCATCAGCAAGCCGTTGAAACCGCAGATTTCAGCATTCGGGTAGGGAGCCAGAATCTCCTGCGCCATTTCAACTCGCTCAGCGAGCGAGAAGAACGGTCTCTTCGGCTGACTCTCGGCGATGGCCACGATTAGCCGGTCGAAGAGACAGGCCGCGCGCCGAACGAGATCCTCATGACCCTTGGTCATCGGGTCGAAGGTCCCTGCATAGATTGCTACCCGCTTATTCAGCGCCATCCGCCTCGCCTCGCCGCATCAAGTGATAGAAAACCTGCCCAGCCCGGCCATGGCGCACCGTTCGCCAGCTCCCGCAGTGCTCCAGCGCATGTTCGGCCTCGGCATAGACGACGCCATCCGCAGCCAGAACGTTTGGCACCAATGGCGCCAGCCGGTCGATCCAGCCGTGGTGAAACGGCGGATCGAGAAACAGGACATCGAAACGCAAGCCGATGGAACTGGCGAATCTTACCGCATCGGCGCGCACAATCTCCAGGCGCTTCTCCGCGCCGAGAACGCTGGCGTTATGCTCGAGCGCTGCCAGCACCGGCGGCGAATTGTCCACCATCACGACCCTCGCCGCGCCGCGCGAAGCGGCCTCGAAACCCAGAGCACCACTGCCGGCAAACAGATCCAGACACGACAGACCGCTCAAGTCCTGGCCGAGCCAGTTGAACAGGGTCTCGCGTACACGGTCCGGCGTCGGCCGCAATCCCGGCACCGCGGGAAAACGCAGGACGCGTCGCCGCCAGTCGCCGCCGATGATCCGAACCGCGTTCAAGGTGTCGTGCAGGATCTTATTCCCCGGCGACTACGACGGTCACCAGATGCTCGGCCTGAACATGGCGCGCAAACGCCGCCTTGATGTCGGCCACCGTCACCTTGTCGATGTTGTTCGGGTAGTGGTCGAGATAATCGAGCGGCAGCCCATAGAAGCCGATCATCGCGACATTCTCCAGCAGCTTGCGATTGCTGTCGAGGCGCAAGGGAAAGCTGCCGATCAGATTTTGCTTCGCCGCCTGCAACTCGGCCTCGCTCGGCCCCTGCGCCAGGAAGGTGGCGAGCACTTCGCGGGCCACCTTCAGGGCATCGTTGGCCTGCGCCTTCTTGGTTTGCATGCCGATCTGGAAGGGCCCCAACTGGGCCAGCGGCTGGAAGTAGCTGTGCACGCTGTACGCCAGGCCACGCTTGTCACGCACCTCTTTCATCAGGCGAGAGACAAAGCCGCCACCGCCCAGCGAATAGTTGCCGACGACCAGGGGAAAGAAATCAGGATCGCCACGTTTGAGCGCCGGCAGACCCAGCAGGAGGTGCGCCTGCACCGCCGGATGGGCAATCCGCTGCTCGCCGGCAGGCGGCAATTCCGGCACACCGATGCCGGTCATTAGCGGACCGGACGGCAGACCGGTAGTCAGGTATTCGGCCGCCCGTTCGGCCTGAAGACGCGACAGATCGCCGACAATCGTCACGGTAGCTCTCTGCGCCGTGTAATTCGCGCCATGAAAAACGAGCACATCCGCTCGCCCCAGCGCGCTCACCGACTCTGGGGTCGCCTGCCTGCCGTAGGGATGCGACGGGTACATCGCCGACCAGAAGGCCCGGCTGGCAATCGCATCGGGACGCGTCAGCGACTCTTTGAGAGCAGCCAGCGAGCGCGCCTGCTCGCGGTCGAAAACCTCGGACGGGAACTGAGGACTGGCCAGTATGGCGCGCAGCAGGTCGAGCGCCGGGACACGCTTGTCAGCCATCGACAGCGTACGCAGCGAGACCGAGGCCCGATCGAGATCGACGCCACCTGACAGTTGGGCGCCGAGATCCGCCATCCGGCTGGCAATCTGCGTCTCGTCCATTCCCGCGACACCAAGGTCGAGGAGCGCTCGGGTCAACTGAGCAACCCCCTCTTTCCCCTCGGCTTCATGCGACGCACCGGCAGCAAAATCGACCTGAACGTCGACAATCGGCAGCGTATGGTTCTCGACAAAAAGGACGCGCGCCCCCGAGGATGTTTGCCAGAGATCGATTTTCGGGCCCGCCTGGGCCAGTTGCGCGACCAGGGCGAGGCACAAGAGGGTGAGCAGCTGGCAAGGATTCATCAACCGGATCTCAATGGCGGGGGGCGAAAGGCGAGCGAGCGCGTGGCGCGGCAGGCAAGGGCTGCGGGTCGAGTTCGGCGACCGTCAACTGCTCATCGCGAAAGTACTTCCTGGCCACTGCCTGGATCTGCTCGGCAGTCACCGCCTGAAGCTTCTCGATGATGCGCGGGTGCTGCGTGTAGGGAATCCCGACCGACTCCAGTTGCCCAATCTCCATGGCCTGGGCGAACATCGAATCAAGCTTGTAGATCTGCCCGGCAATCAGTTGCGCCTTGGCGCGCGCGAGTTCATCAGCAGCCACCCCGTTTTGCTGTACGTCGGCCACTTCGGCACGCAAACCTGCCTCGAGTTCGGCGCGCGTTCTCCCCTCACTGGGCGAGCCGTGCAAGTAGAACACGCCCGGACCACGCGCAGTGGAACGGTAGCTGGCCGTCGCCTCGACCGCCAGACGCTGCTGGCGAACCAGATTTTTCGAAAAACGCGCCGCTTCGTGACCGGAGAGAACCGCCGACAGCATTTCAAGCGCATAGGGATCGACGTCCCGGTCGACATCGCGGATCACCGGCACCTTGTAAGCCATCGTCACCACCGGCAGGTCTGCCGGCGCCTTGACGGTCAACCGGCGAATGCCGACCTGCGCGGGCTCGTCCTGTGGTTTCCTGACCGGCAAGGGGCGCGCCGCCAGAGAACCGTAATGCTGCTCGGCAAGCTGAAAAACTGACTCGTGCTCGACGTCACCGACCACAACGACATACGCATTGTTTGGCGCGTACCATTGGTCGTACCAGGCGCGTGCGTCCTCGGCGGTCATGTTCTCGAGGTCGTTCATCCAGCCAATGACCGGTACGCGATACGGATGCGCCTGAAAGGCAACGGCGGTGAGTTGCTCGAAAAGCAAGCCTTGCGGTTGATCTTCGGTGCGCAACCGGCGCTCTTCCATGACCACCCTGATCTCCTGCGCGAACTCCTGGGCATCAAGGGTCAAATGGCGCATGCGATCCGCTTCGAGCTGCATCATCTCGGGCAGCTTCTCCTTCGGCACCTGCTGGAAGTAAGCGGTGTAATCGCGGCCGGTGAATGCGTTGTCCCGCCCACCGGCGGCGGCCACGCGGCGGCTGAACTCGCCGGCACCGGCGGCGGGCGTGCCCTTGAACATCATGTGTTCGAGGACATGCGCCACGCCTGTGGTGCCGTTTTTCTCATCCATGCTGCCCGCCCGGTACCAGACCATGTGCGCTGCCGTCGGCGCGCGCCGATCCTCCTTGACGATGATCCGCAAACCGTTCGTCAGTTGGCGTTCGTAGGTCTCGGCGGGCAGCGCCACCGGCGCTAGCAGCGCCAGCAAAAGAGGAATCAGTCTCGCGTGACGCATGGGCATGAATAGCTTCTGGCAAAGCTTCTGATAGAATTTGAGGTTGTCGGGCAAATGTGCCGGCATCTTACCACTGCCAGCCCACCTGAGCGCCTTTCAGACACGGAAGCACCATGTTTGGTTTCCTGAAGAAATCCCCTGCCCCAAACCCCACGGCCACCGACCCGGCCGTTGCCGAAACCGTGGCGACCTCGGCTGCCGCTTCATGGCGGCAGCGGCTCAAGTCCGGTCTGGCCCGCACGCGCGCCCAGTTCGGCGGCAAACTGAAAACTCTGTTCTCGCGCGGCAAGGTCGACGACGAACTGCTCGAAGAGTTGGAGGCCCTGCTGCTGACCAGCGACGTCGGCCTCGATGCGACCGAGCACCTGCTCTATCAACTCAAGATGCGCGCCAAACGCGACAAGATCGACACCCCGGAAGCGATACAGAGAGCGCTGTCGGAAACAATGTACGACCTCCTGCTGCCGCTGGAGGAAGCGCTCGACCTTTCCTCGCACCGCCCGTTCATCATCATGATCGCCGGCGTCAACGGCGCCGGCAAAACCACCTCGATCGGCAAGCTGGCAAAGCATTTTCAGGCGCAGGGACGATCGGTTCTGCTGGCGGCCGGTGACACCTTCCGGGCCGCGGCGCGCGAGCAACTGCAGACCTGGGGCGAACGCAACAATGTGAGCGTCATTGCCCAGCAATCCGGCGACCCGGCGGCGGTCATTTTCGACGCCATCGCCGCCGCCAGAGCACGAGGCATCGACATCGTGCTCGCCGATACTGCCGGCCGCCTGCCGACCCAGTTGCACCTGATGGACGAAATCGCCAAGGTGCGGCGGGTCATCCAGAAAGCCGATCCGACCGGCCCGCATGAAACGCTGCTGGTACTCGACGCGACGCTCGGCCAGAACACGCTGCAACAGGTGATGGCCTTCGACAAGGCGATCCAGGTCACCGGGCTGGTACTCACCAAGCTCGACGGCACGGCCAAGGGCGGCATGGTCGCCGCGATCGCTCGCCAGTGCCCGAAGCCGGTTCGCTTCATCGGCGTCGGAGAAGGCATTGACGACTTGCGGCCTTTCAAGGCCCGCGATTTCGTAGACGCGCTGTTCGAGTGATTTCCGCCAACGCCGTCACCAAGCGTTACCCGGAAGGACGCGAAGCGCTCAGGAATGTGAGCTTCGAAATCACTGCCGGCGAACTGGTTTTTCTCACCGGCCACTCCGGCGCCGGAAAATCGACCTTGTTCAAATTGCTGGCGGCCATCGAACGGCCGACCTCGGGCAGCATCGTGATCAATGGCCAGAACCTCGCTGCGCTACGCAGGAATGCCCTTCCCTACCTGCGCCGCAAGCTCGGACTGATTTTTCAGGATCGCAAGCTGTTGTTCGATCGCAACGTGCTCGATAACGTGCTCTTGCCGCTGGCCATCGTCGGCCACCCAGCCAAGGACGCTCTGCGCCGGGCGCAGGCAGCGCTCGCCAAGGTAGGCCTGCCCGATCGCCAACAGGCCTTCCCGATTACCCTCTCGGGCGGCGAGCAGCAGCGGCTGGCGATTGCGCGTGCGGTGGTCAATCGCCCGGCCATCATTCTCGCCGACGAACCCACCGCCAACCTCGATACGGCGTCGGCAAACGATATATTCGACATCTTTCACTCCTTTCAGCGGGTCGGGGTGACCGTGCTGATCGTCACCCACGACGCGTTCCGCGTGCACGATCTGAGGCCAAGGATTCTGCGCCTTGACCAGGGCGAAATGACCGAGCAGAACGAGAATCAGTCCCCACAGGGTGCCGCGCAGTGAGGGCTAGGCTCGCCCAGCACCTGGCCGCCCTGCGCGACGCGTGCCGTCGCCTGGCCGTGGCACCACTCAACACACTCCTGTCGCTGCTGGTTATTGGTGTCGCGCTGACGCTGCCGACAGCAGGCTGGCTGGCGGTCGACAACCTTCGCGAACTGGCCGGCGATACCCCCGGGGTGCAGCAGATCAGCGTCTTCCTGGCCATCGAGGCCGGCAAGCGTGAAGTGGGCGACATCGAGTCACGGCTCGAGGAAGCTCGGGCAGGAAACTGGCACTTTGTCCCACGCGAAGAGGCGCTCAAGCGCCTGCAGGCCTCTGAGGGGATGGCCGAGATCGTTGCCAGCCTGCCGAAAAACCCGCTGCCCGACGCCTTCGTGGTCACCCCGGCCGATACGCAACCGGAGTCGCTCGAGCGCCTGGCGACGACATTCGCCGCCTGGCCAAAAGTGGCGCACGTACAGCTCGACTCGGCGTGGGTCAAGCGTTTCGACGCCCTTCTCCGCCTCGGCAGACTGGTCGTCATGCTGCTCGCCGCGCTCTTTGCCGGCGCGCTGGTGACCATCACTTTCAACACCATCCGCCTGCAGATCCTCGCCCAGGCGGCCGAAATCGAGGTCACCAAACTGATCGGCGCCACCGATGCCTACATCCAGCGACCACTGCACTACTTCGGCATGCTGCAAGGCGCTCTCGGCGGGCTATGTGCCGCCGCGCTGGTCAGCGCCGGTTTGCACCTGCTGACACCGTTGGTAGGCGAACTGGCGAGGCTCTATGGCGGTCACTTCGTGCTGCACAGCCTGTCAGTCAACGACATCGTCGTGCTGGCAGCGATCGGTGGCTCCCTGGGCTGGCTAGGGGCCAAAATATCCGTGCTCATTCATCTGCGCCGCTTCGCCTGACGGGGTTGCGCATCAAGTCCGCTTGGCGAGTCTCGACTGTGATCGCAGCTCGCTGTTCGCTACAATGGCAGCTATCCATCCCCAGCAGAGACTACCGATGACTCAGGACGAACAGAAGCAGGAGGTGGCGCGCGCGGCGCTCGCCCACGTGGTTGAAGGAGAAATCGTCGGTGTCGGAACCGGCTCGACGGCCAACCATTTCATCACCTGCCTGGCCGAAATCAAACATCGCATTCGCGGCGCGGTAGCCAGCTCAGAGGCCACCCGAAAGCGGCTTGAAGCCCATGGCATCACGGTTTTCGATCTCAACGCGGTGGATGAACTGCGGGTGTATGTGGACGGCGCCGACGAGATCAACGCAGCCATGCAGATGATCAAAGGGGGGGGTGGCGCACTGACGCGCGAGAAGATCGTTTCGGCCGTCGCCCGGAAATTCGTCTGCATTGCCGATGCGGCCAAACTGGTGCCCGTCCTCGGCCATTTCCCGCTGCCCATCGAGGTCATTCCGATGGCCCTTGGCCACGTCAAACGCGAACTGGCAAGGTTCGGCGGCACTCCGGTCGTTCGTCCGGGGTTCGTGACCGACAACGGCAACCTGATCGTTGACCTCGGCGGACTGATGATCGCCGATCCGGTCCAACTGGAAACAGCGTTGAACCAGATCGTCGGAGTGGTAAGCAACGGCCTGTTCGCCTGCCGTCCGGCGGATGTCTGCCTGCTTGGGACGGCCAGTGGCGTACGCACGCTGACCGCCGCTGAGCAGCCGCCAGCCAGTCAGGCGCCGGGCGGCACGTAGCCCTGCACCTTGTCGGCGCCACTACCGAAGAAGTGTCTTTCCAACTGCTCGGCCAGATACTTGCGGTGCGCGGCATCGGCCAGGTTGAGGCGATTCTCGTTGATGATCATGGTCTGCATGCGCACCCATTGCTGCCAGGCTTCCTTGGAGACCGATTCGTAAATCCGCTTGCCCAAGTCGCCCGGATAGGGCGGGAAGTCCAGCCCTTCAGCCTCGCGACCCAGCTTTACACAATTCACCATTCTTGCCATGCAATCCACTCCTTAATGACTTCTTGACCAATCTGGATTTCTTGCGACGGTCGATCAGCGATTGCCGTTCGCTTCCCGCGATCGACCATGATCTGCAGCCGTACCGCCAGAAAACTACATCTCTTTCATCAACACGCTTGAACGACGTTGCAGGTTGTACACCAGTCGCTTCTCGGTCGGTAGCTCATCGACCTGACGCACGGCGAAACCACGCTCCCTGAACCACTGCGAAGTGGCCGTCGTGAGTACGAACAGGCGCTTGACGCCCGATGCACGGGCGTTGGCCTCGACACGTTTCATCAACAGCGCGCCGTATCCCCAGCGGCGATAGTGCGGATGTACGGCCAAACACGCCAGTTCGGCCTGCTCCTCACCGTAAGGGTAGAGGGCGGCACAGCCGACAATGACGCCGTCGTGCTCAACCACCGAGAAGCGTGTGATCTCACGCTCGAGCAATTCGCGCGATCGTCGGACCAGGGTGCCGTCTTCCTCGAGAGGCTCGATCAGCGCCACCAGGCCACCGATGTCGTCGGGTCGCGCATCGCGCAACTGCTCAAGCGACTCGCGGGTGATCACCGTGCCGACTCCGTCACGCGTAAAGAGTTCGCGCAGCAGTGTGCCGTCCTCATCGTAGCCGATCAGGTGCACGCGGCCGACACCGGCGCGGCTGGCGCGCGCAGCACACGGAAGATAGCGCCTGAGGTCGGTCGATAGCCAGTCGCCCAGACTGATCAACCGCTCGGCAGCCTCCACCGTCAACTCGTCCAGCAGTGCGCCGTCGATATCGGTAGCCCCTTGGCTGTCAGTCAGGAAAATGAGCTTGTCGGCCAGTAGCGAGGTAGACACCGCTTCGGCGACCTCCTCCATGGCCAGATTGAAGATCTCGCCGGTCGGGCTCGATCCGATACACGACAGCAGAACGATGTTGCCGAGGCCGAGCTGCGCGCGGATGCCTTCGCCGTCGATCTTGCGCACCTGACCGGAGTACTGCAGATCAACCCCATCGACCACACCGACCGGCTTGGCGGTAATGAAGTTGCCGCCGACGACACGAATCGTGCTGTTGGCCATGGGCGTATCGGCGAGCCCCTGCGAAAGCAGGGCCTCGATTTCAACGTAGATGCGGCCCACCGCATCGATCACGCAGTCGAGTGCCGGCGCATCGGTCACCCGATAGTTGCCGTGATAGACCGACGGAACTCCCCTGGCGCGTTGCAACTCATCGATCTGCGGTCTCGCTCCGTGTACCAGCACCAGGCGCACACCGAGCGCGGCGAGCAGGTTGACGTCGTACGCCAGCGTACGCGCCAACTGCCCGGCGATCGCCTTGCCACCAAAGGCGATGAGAAAGGTCTTGCCACGAAACAGATTGACGTACGGTGCAACCGATCGGAACCAGGCAACGAAGTGGGCAGAACGAAAGTCGTCGGACATGTTACGCGGCGGGTCTGGCCTTCTCTCTGGTCTTGCCGGCTTTCGCTACCTTGGTTTCTTTAGCTGCCGCGGCTTTTGCTTCCTTCGCTTCCTTAGCGGTCTCGGCTCTTGCCTCCTTCGCTTCTTTCGCCTGGTCGGCCGTGGCCTCGGTGGGGGCCCCACCAGACTTCGCGTCCTTGAGATCACCGTCCTTCGACTCGTTCGCTGCCTCTGCCTTCACGCCGCGTACCGGGATGGCTTTCACGTCTTTCATTGGACTGAGCTTGAGTTCCTTTTCGATGCGTTCGCAGATCGTCCGCAAGACCTTGATGCGCGCAAAGTACTTGTCGTTGGCCTCGACGAGCGTCCATGGCGCGGTTCCGGAACTGGTCCGGTCAACCATGTCGCAGACGGCATTATGATAGGCACCAGCCTTCTCGCGGTTGCGCCAGTCTTCCTCGGTAATCTTGTAGCGCTTGTGCTCGATCTGGCCGCGCTCGTCGAAACGCTTGAGTTGCTCCTCATCGCTGATCTGCAGCCAGAACTTGATGACAATGCCGCCTGCCCGCCAAAGGTCATGCTCGAAATCGTTGAGCTCGGCGTAGGCGCGCAACCAGTCGGCATCGCTGCAGAATCCCTCGACCCGCTCGACCAGCACGCGGCCGTACCACGTGCGGTCGAAAATGACCGCTCGGCCAAGGCGCGGCATGTGCCGCCAGAAACGCCACAGATAGGGTTGCGCGCGCTCCTCTTCGGTCGGCGCGGCGATCGGCACGATCTGGTACTGCCGGGCGTCCATCGCCGAAGTGATCCGCCGAATGGCACCGCCCTTGCCAGCCGCATCCGAACCTTCAAATGCGAGAATCAAGGCCCGCTTGCGGAAATCCGGATGACGCATCAGCTCCGACAGGCGTCCCTGCCAGGTGGCAAGCTCCGTCTCGTAGACCTTTTTGGCCAGACTTTGCGCCATGTCCAGAGAACTCAGCACGTCGAGACGGTCGATTCGGGGTGACAAGGGGGGGGCCACCGGCGAATTCTGGTCGCGCGTGTCGGCCAAGCGCTTCTGTAGAGAATCGAGGATGGTCTTGCCGATGGTCAGCGACCGGTAGCGGTCATCGGTCCCTTCGACGATGATCCACGGTGCCCAGGGCGTATTCGACGTGCGCAGCAGGTGACCGGCAACTTCCTGTAACTTGTCGTAGGTCTTCAGGCGATCCCAACTCGCCTTGGTGACCCGCCACCTGGTCAGCGGGTTCGCTTCGATTCCCTTTAGCCGCTCGCGCTGCGCATCCTTGGAAAGGTGGATCCAGAACTTGAGCACCAGCGCGCCTTCGTTCACCAGCATCGCCTCGAAGCGATTGAGCTCGCCCATGCGCTGGTCGAAATCGGATCGCGAAAGGTCGTTGCTGATCCGTTCGGCGATCGGCTGCGAATACCAGGAACCGGAAAAAATCCCGGTTCGTCCTTTCGGCGGCAGCGCTCGCCAGTAGCGCCACATCGAGGGACGCGCGCGCTCTTCGGCGGTCGGCGTATAAAAAGCGTGTGTGGACATGTAGCGCGGATCCATCCACTCGTAGAGAGTGTTGATGGTTTCGCCCTTTCCCGACCCGTCGACACCGCTGATCAGAATGACCACCGGAAAGCTGCCATTCTCGCGCAACTGGTCCTGCGCTTCGAGCAGTGCGGCGCGCAACTTGGGCTCCTCCGCACGGAACGTTTCCTTGTCGATCTTGTGTCCCAGCTCTGCTGATTCAAACATCAGTAGTTCCCTCCTTCAAGTCACCCCACAAAAACTGGATAGCTGCCAGGGCAGCCAGGCCAGCCGTCTCGGTACGCAGAACACGTGGCCCGAGACGCACGGACAGAAAACCGGCCAACGCCGCCATCTGCATTTCCTCAGGCGCCAGCCCACCCTCGGCGCCGATCAAGAGTTCGACGCGCCCGTCCGCAATGGGTCCAGGCAGCATCGACAAAGAGTGCCCTGCTGCCGGCACCAGCATCAGGCGCAGCGCACCCCGCTCCGCCGCCCGCGCCAGCCAGTGTTCAAGGCTCTCCGGAATGGCCACTTCCGGCAGTCGGTTGCGCCCACACTGTTCGCAGGAAGCAGCGACAACACCGCGCCAGTGCTCGACCCGGCGCAAGGCGCGCTGATCTTCAAGACGCACCACACCGCGCCGCGAGATCACGGGAACGATGCGATCGACGCCGAGCTCGACGGCCTTCTGCACCGTCAGATCCATTCTATCGCCGGCCTGCAGCGCCTGCACCAGGGTGATCGAAAGCGCCGATTCCCGCTCCGTGGCCAGCCAGGCCAGAACCTCCACGCTGACCCGCGCAGGCTCGATGCCGGCTATCCGGGCCGAGTATTCTCCACCGGCGCCAGTGAACAGTGTCAGCCCGTCGCCGTGACGCAGGCGCAGAACCTTGACCGCATGGTGCGCGACCCGTTGCGGCAAATCGACACGTGCACCGACCGCCAGCGGCATCGGGCAATGGAAGCGGGGACCATTCACCGTGGTATTATAGGAGCTTACCCGATTGATGTGTTTGGAGACAAGGCTTGGCATGGCACTGACCCCCCCCGTTTGTGACTTTGGCTGGCGGGCCGTCGACTTCGAACTCGAAGATACCCAGGGCGCGCGGCATTCGCTCTCCTCGCTGTGCGGTCCGAACGGGCTGCTGCTGATGTTCATCTGTAACCACTGCCCCTACGTGAAGGCGATCATCGACCGCATCTGTCGCGACGCGCGCGACGTGCAAGCGATGGGTATCGGCGTCGCGGCCATCATGAGCAACGATCCGGCCGACTACCCCGAGGATTCCTTGGCCAACATGCAGCGCCTGGCAAGACAACTGGACTTCTCCTTCCCCTACCTGTACGACTCCACGCAGGACGTCGCACGCCGCTACGGGGCCGTTTGCACGCCCGATTTCTTCGGTTTCAACGGCAAGCTGGAACTGCAATACCGCGGCCGTCTCGATGCCAGTGGGCGCATGCCGGCAGCACCTGATGCGCGACGCGAACTGGTCGCCGCGATGCAACTGGTTGCCGAAACCGATCGCGGGCCGGACGAGCAGGTGGCCAGCATGGGCTGCTCGATCAAGTGGCGCGTCTGATTGGCGATGAGCGATCCCCAGCGCACGACCCAACCGGCGATTGCCGACAGCGAACTTAAACGCATGCTCGACGCCACCGTCGCGCTGGTCCGCGAGGTCGCGCAGCGCGAGATCATGCCGCGCTTCCTGCGCGTCAGTCACAGTCAGCGCAAGGACGACGGCTCCGTCTGTTCGGAGGCCGACGTGGCGGCGCAGCATTTCCTGGTTGATCGACTGAAGAGGATTCGCCCCTGCCCGCTGATCGGGGAAGAAATGACTCAAGCGGTACAGGAGGCCAGTTGGCAGGAGGGCCGGAGCGACGACCTGGGGCTGTGGTGCATCGATCCGATTGACGGAACGACCAATTTCATCAACGGACTTCCCTTCTTTGCCGTCTCCATCGCCTGGATGCAGGCACGACGAGCGCGACTGGCGGTCACCTATAACCCGATCACCGACGAAATGTTCTATGCCCGCGAAGACCACGGCGCCTACCTCAATGGCCGCCGCCTGCCGCTGCGACAGGTTAACGCAGACATCCAGCGCGCCGTGGGTGGCGTCGACTTCAAACGAATTCCCAAGCACCTGGCTGACCAGATCGCCGTCAACCCGCCTTTCTACTCGCAGCGCAATTTCGGCAGCTCGACTCTCGACTGGTGCAACCTCGCCGCCGGCCGACTGGACCTCTACCTGCACGGCGGCCAGATGCTCTGGGATTACGCCGCCGGCAGCCTGATCCTGCGCGAGGCCGGCGGCCATATGTGCACGCTGGAGAACGACGATTATGAAGCAGACGATGTGTGGCGCCGCCCGGTCATCGCCGCACTGCACCCGGCAGTTTTCGCAGCATGGCGAAACTGGGTGCGTCAGAACAACACTCCGCCCGCCAGCATCTGACCATCGCCAGCGGATTCCGCGTCAGGTATTTACCATAGGAGCTGTGACAGATGGCCGTAACGATTGAAGCCGTGCAGGCGGCACTCAAGGAGTTGATCGATCCCAACACCCGCAAGGATTACCTGTCGACCCGCTCGGCAAGAAACATCAGGGTCGAGGGCGCCGATGTCGCGCTCGATATCGAGCTGGGTTATCCGGCGAAAAGCCAGATCGACGAAATCCGGCGCGCGGTGATCGCGAAACTCCGTACGATCCCGGGCATCGGCAACGTCAGCGCCAATGTTACGGTCAAGATCCTGGCGCACACCGTGCAGCGTGGTCTGAAGCCGCTGCCGGGGGTCAAGAACATCATCGCCGTCGCCTCAGGCAAGGGCGGTGTGGGAAAGAGCACGACTGCGGTGAATCTGGCGCTGGCGCTGGCCCAGGAAGGCGCTACGGTGGGTCTGCTGGATGCCGACATCTACGGCCCTTCGCAGCCGCAGATGCTAGGCCTGGTCGGCCAGAGGCCTGACTCACAGGACGGCGTGTCGATGGATCCCCTGATGGCCCACGGCCTGCAGGCGATGTCGATCGGCTTCATGATCGACATCGATTCACCGATGGTCTGGCGCGGACCGATGGTCACCCAGGCGCTCGAGCAGCTGCTCAAGCAGACCAACTGGCAGGATGTCGACTACCTGGTAGTTGACATGCCACCGGGAACCGGCGACACGCAACTGACGCTGGCGCAGAAAGTACCGGTTACCGGCGCGATCATCGTCACCACGCCGCAGGACATCGCACTGATCGACGCGCGCAAGGGCCTCAAGATGTTCGAGAAGGTCGGCATCCCGATCATCGGGGTCGTCGAAAACATGAGTATCCACGTCTGCTCGAACTGTGGTCATGAAGAACACATCTTCGGCGAGGGCGGCGGCAAGGAGATGTGCCAGGATTACGACACCGAGTTCCTCGGCGCGCTGCCTCTGGAACTGTCGATTCGCGAACTGACCGACTCGGGCAAACCGACGGTAGTCGGCGCGCCGGACTCGCGCGCCGCCGATATTTACCGGACCATCGCCCGCCGTATTGCCGTCAAGGTGGCCGAGCGCGCCAGAGACATGAGCGCCAAGTTTCCCAACATTGTCGTGCAGAATACCTGAGAGGGCAGCCGGAAACCCGCTCTCACAGCAGTTCCTTCCGTTGCCCGGACACCGTAGAATGGGGACCTTTCCTCCCTCAGCGGAATTCGGGTGACCAGCGATGTCGATCAAATCGGATAAATGGATCCGCCGCATGGCGGAACAGCACGGCATGATCGACCCCTTCGAGCCGCATCAGGTGCGCGAGGTCGATGGTCGGCGAATCGTCTCCTACGGCACGTCGAGCTATGGCTACGACATCCGCTGTTCGAACGAATTCAAGTTGTTCACCAATCTCAACTCGACGATCGTCGACCCGAAGAACTTCGATCCGAACTCATTCGTCGAGGTCACCAACGACTTCTGCATCATTCCACCGAACTCCTTTGCCCTGGCGCGCACCGTCGAGTATTTCCGTATTCCGCGCAGCGTGCTGACCGTCTGTCTCGGCAAGAGCACCTATGCGCGTTGCGGCATCATCGTCAACGTGACGCCGTTCGAACCAGAGTGGGAAGGGCACGTGACTCTGGAGTTTTCGAACACGACGCCGCTGCCGGCAAAGATCTACGCCAACGAGGGCATCGCGCAGGTGCTGTTCTTCGAATCCGATGAGGAATGCGAAACCTCGTACAAGGATCGTGGCGGCAAGTACCAGGGTCAGCAGGGCGTCACGCTGCCGAAGATGTGACCCATGCGCAACCGCAGCGCGCGGATGCCGACTGGCCCATCGCCACCGACGGTCACTTCATGGCGCGGCGCTTGCTTCTGTCCTCTCACTCTTGATCTGGTACTGGATTCCCCATGCATTTCGATTTCCCGATAATCATCATCGACAAGGACTATCGTTCGGAAAACAGCGGCGGGCTGGGTGTTCGGGCGCTGGCCAAAGCGATCGAAAAAAAGGGCTTTGACGTCTTCGGCGTGACCAGCTACGGCGACATGACTTCGTTTGCGCAGCAGCAGAGCCGCGCCTCGGCCTTCATCCTGTCGATCGACGACGAAGACTTCAGGCACGGCCGAGCCGAGGAAACCATCGCCGGACTGCGCGCCTTCGTCAACGAGATTCGCCGCCGCAACGAGGATATCCCGATCTTCCTGTACGGCGAGACGCGCACCTCGCGCCATATCCCGAACGACGTGCTGCGCGAGTTGCACGGCTTCATCCACATGTTCGAGGACACCGCCGAATTCATCGGCCGCCATGTGGTACGCGAGGCCAAGGCCTACCTGGAAAGTCTGGCGCCGCCGTTCTTTCGCGCCCTGACGCACTACGCCGAGGATGGCTCGTATTCCTGGCACTGTCCAGGGCACTCGGGTGGGGTCGCTTTCCTGAAGAGTCCGGTCGGGCGGATGTTCCACCAGTTCTTTGGCGAGAACATGCTGCGCGCGGACGTCTGCAATGCGGTCGAGGAACTCGGCCAGTTGCTCGACCACACCGGCCCGGTGGCGGCCTCCGAGCGCAACGCGGCGCGCATCTTCAACGCCGACCATCTCTTTTTCGTCACCAACGGCACGTCGACCTCGAACAAGATTGTTTGGCATTCGACCGTCGCACCCGGTGACGTGGTGATCGTCGACCGCAACTGCCACAAGTCGGTGCTTCACTCGATCATCATGACCGGCGCCATACCGGTGTTCCTGATGCCGACCAGGAACCACTACGGGATCATCGGGCCGATTCCGAAAGAAGAGTTTCGCTGGGAGAGTATCCGCAAGAAGATCGAAGCGCATCCGTTTGCCCGCGCGGTCAAAGCCAAGCCACGCGTTCTGACGATTACCCAGAGCACGTATGACGGGATCCTCTACAACGTCGAAGAGATCAAGGAAATGCTCGATGGCGCGATCGACACGCTGCACTTCGACGAGGCCTGGTTGCCGCATGCCGCCTTCCATGACTTCTACGGCGATTACCATGCCATCGGCGCTGATCGGCCGCGCTGCAAGGATGCGATGATCTTTTCGACGCAATCGACGCACAAACTGCTCGCCGGCCTCTCGCAGGCGTCACAGATCCTGGTCCAGGATTCAGAAGGGCGAAAACTCGACCGCGACGTCTTCAACGAGGCCTATCTGATGCATACCTCCACTTCACCGCAATACGCGATCATCGCTTCCTGCGACGTCGCAGCGGCGATGATGGAAGCGCCGGGCGGCACGGCGCTGGTCGAGGAATCGATTGCCGAAGCGCTCAATTTCCGCAGCACCATGCGCAAGGTCGATCAGGAGTGGGGGACCGACTGGTGGTTCAAGGTCTGGGGCCCGGACGATCTGTCCGGAGAGTCGATTGACGATCGTGCCGCGTGGATCCTCAAACCCGGCGAGCGCTGGCATGGCTTCGGCATGCTGGCGGAAGGCTTCAACATGCTCGACCCGATCAAGGCGACGATCATCACGCCGGGGCTCAATGTGGACGGAGAGTTCGCCGACTGGGGAATTCCGGCGGCGATCGTCACCAAGTATCTCGCCGAGCATGGCATCATCGTCGAAAAATGCGGCCTCTATTCGTTTTTCATCATGTTCACCATCGGTATCACCAAGGGTCGCTGGAACACGATGGTCACCGAGTTGCAGCAGTTCAAGGATGGTTACGACCAGAATCTGCCGCTGTGGAAGGTGATGCCGGAGTTCCTGGCCAAGAACCCCCGCTACGAGCGCCTCGGGCTGAAAGACCTGTGCAAGCAGATTCACGGCATCTATGCGGCCAACGATGTGGCGCATTTGACCACCCAGATGTACCTCTCCGACATGGAACCGGCCATGAAGCCTACCGACGCTTTTGCCCAGATGGCGCACCGCGAGATTGACCGCGTGCCGATCAATGCGCTTGAAGGACGGATCACGAGTACGCTGCTGACGCCCTACCCGCCGGGAATCCCGCTCCTGATCCCCGGCGAGCGCTTCAATGCGACGATCGTTCGTTACCTCCAGTTCGCGCGTGATTTCAATGAACGCTTCCCGGGCTTCGAAACCGACGTCCATGGCCTGGTCAAGGCGATCGTCGACGGCAAGCCGGTCTATTCGGTGGACTGCGTTCGCTGAGTAGCAGGAACCCGGGTTACCACTCCGTGATCATGCTTCAAGCATATCACCTCCTGGTTTTCGGCAGTTGGCAAAGGGCGCGACTGCCTTTCTTTGGCAAGCGACAGACGAACGATTCATGATCGACGAGCCCAAGTGGCTGACCACCAGTGTGATCACCATCGGTACCAGGGAAACGTACATCAGCACTTCGACCTCGGCCGGACGGACTTCGGGAAAATGCAGTGCCAGCAGCGCAGCCAGCGTGTTGGCTGGCGAGAACATCGACAGGCTGATCTGGTTGGAGTTGCCGACCAGCATGGCAAGCGCCATCGTCTCGCCGAGAGCGCGACCAACGCCGAGGGCCAACGCGCCGAAGAGGCCGTTAGCTGCAGTTGGCAGCGTGACCCTGAGAATGGCCTCCCAATGTGTGGCCCCCATGCCGTGGGCGGCCTGCCTGGTCTGCAGCGGCACCGCGCGTAGCGCGTCCTGCGATAGCGCCGCAGTTGTCGGCAAGACCATGATGGCCAGGACGATTACCGCAGGCAGAAGACCCGGGCCACTCAGAGTCGAGTTGAAAAGAGGCAGCCAGGCCAGCGCCTGATGCACGCAGTCGGCCACCGGGCGGATCGCCGGAATGACAAGGATGATTCCCCAGAGCCCGTACACGACGCTGGGAATGGCGGCCAGCAGTTCGCTGATGGTGCGGAACACCGCGGCCAGGCGCGGCGGCAGAAAGTCCTGGGTGAGGAAGATGGCCATCATGACAGCGAAAAAGCCGCCGATCAGCAAAGCGAGCAGCGAACTGTACAGCGTACCCCAGATCGCTGGCAGGATGCCGTATTGCAGCTGGTTGGGGTCCCATACCGTGCCGATGATGAAGCTCGCACCATGCTTGTGGATGCCAGGCACAGCCTCGCCTCCGACCTGCATGGTCAGGGCGACAACCAGCAGGAGCATCAGGAAAAGCCAAAGTGAAAAAGTCCGTGAAAGCCGCGGTCAACCATCAACTGGGTAGAACTCGGCGGTGGGTAAACGGAATCGTCCTGCGGCAGAACGGCACAGGGCTTGTTCATGAGATATGGGTCGGTGCCGGAAAAATGGCGCAGGAGCCCGTCAGATGAAACCTTTCCTGCGCAACGACAGAAGCAGAGGAACCAAGGGCGAGTGCTGCAGTGAAGGTCAGAGCGAACATGAACCGCTTCATCGATCAGACTCCGGTGGTGGTGACGAAGCCATCAGCTTAGTGCCGCATCATTGCAGATTCATGTCGGATTCCTCCGCCGAGACCAGGCGGCTCGAGTTGCCAGGCCGGCACCGTTCTTTCCGCTGCCCTACGGCAGGTTGCGAGCCAAGTCTCGGGAGACTATTCCCGGTAGGCACAACCAGCGCCAGTCGCTGATTCCCGCGTGACCGCCATCGTTCCGTTACCGCGGGGTCATTGATTCGTCACACAGGGTGGCGAGAATGAGGTCTCCCCAGGGCACGATTGGAGACAGTCATGGAACAACAGATCCTCCCGCGCAGCGGCCGGAAGAGCGACAAGGCGGGCTGTCGCCTGGTCTCTGCTCGCAGGGAGGAGGAAATCCGCGAAACAGGGCGCTTGCGCTATCAGGTGTCTGCCGAAGCAGGCTACATGCGCCACTCCGTGGAGGACCAGTCATGACGAAAATCGGATCCGCTCCGCCGGCAACATGTTCGCCGACCACGTCTGGCCTGCGCGTGCTGATGCTCAGTGATGTCTATTTCCCGCGCGTCAACGGCGTCTCGACGTCGATCCAGACGTTTCGCGGCGCCTTGGCCAAACTCGACATCGAGGTCACGCTGGTCGTCCCGGACTACCCCGGCCGGGAGATCGGCGGCGACGAGTGGCGGGTCGTCCGGGTGCCATCGCGAGCGGTGCCGCGTGATCCGGAAGATCGCCTGATGTCACCGGGAATGCTCTATCACCTCGATCGCCTCCTCTCCGGCGCCGCCTTCGACCTAGTGCATGTCCAGACGCCGTTTGCCGCTCACTACGCGTCGCTCCGTTTCGCGCGACAGCGCGGGTTGCCGTGCCTGGCCACCTACCACACACACTTCGAGGAATATTTTTTTCATTACATCCCTCTCTTGCCACGCGCCTGGCTAAAAACCGCTGCGCGCACCCTGGCGCGCCGGCAATGTAACTCGCTCGATGCCGTGGTCGTGCCCTCGGCGCCGATGGTCGACATGCTTCGCGACTATGGCGTCAGCGTACCGCTACAGGTCATTCCCACCGGGCTGCCCGACTCGCAATTTGCGCGCGGCGATGGCATGCGTTTCTGTGTTCGGCATGGCATTGCCCCGCGGCGCCGCGTCGTCCTGTTCGTCGGTCGCGCCGCCCATGAGAAGAACATCGAATTCCTGCTGACCGTCGTTGCCCGTGCGCGGGCCACCAACGCCGAGTTGCTCCTGGTCATCGCTGCCGACGGGCCGGCCCTTCCCGATCTGCGGTCGCGCGCGACAGCACTTGGCCTGGAGGGACACGTGCTGTTCGTCGGCTACCTTGATCGAAACACCGAGTTGCGCGACTGCTACGCCGCGGCCGAGGTCTTCGTCTTCGCTTCGCAAACCGAGACCCAGGGTCTCGTGCTGCTCGAAGCGCTGGCCAGCAGCCTGCCGATACTCGCCATCGCGGCCCTTGGCACGCGCTCGATCGTCGAACCGGGACGCGCCGCCGTGGCCGCAGCGACAACGCCCGATGGCTTCGCGCGGCAATTGGTCGATCTGCTCGCCAACCCGCAGCGGCTCGCTGAACTTGCTGCCGAGGGCGTGCGTTTTGCCCACGAATGGGGTGCCGATCGGCCGGCGCAAGAGTTGGCTGGCCTGTATCGGACGCTGGTCGCTCGCCGGGCCTTGCTTGGCCCACAGTGCAGATCGACCGCGCCGCCTGGCGAAACGCGGGCACCCAACGCGGAAAGCACACCGTGATGCAATGCCCGGATTGTTACCTGCTCCCTCGACAGCCGCCCTTCCTCGTCACCTGGGCACCATGGCAAAGTGGAAAACGCGCCAGCGGCGCAGCCGACAACAGCGTCGGGATGCCGAGCGGCAAGCTGCGAGGGCGCATGGTGCGAGCCACCGTCGCCGACCTGCGAGGCCTGCGTCGATGAGAGTCCGCTCCATCTTCGTTTCCGACGTTCATCTCGGCACCCGCGGCTGTCAGGCCGAGCGTCTACTGGAGTTTCTCCGCGGGCACGACGCGCAATTTCTCTACCTCGTCGGCGACATCATCGACTTCTGGGCGATGAACCGGAGCATCCACTGGACCCCGGCGCAAAACACCGTGGTGCAGAAGATTCTGCGTCGCGCGCGACATGGCGAGCACGTCATGGGGATTCCGGGCAACCACGACGAAGCGCTGCGCGAGTACGACGGCGTCTCCTTCGGCGAGATCCTCGTGCGTCGGGAGCATGTCCACGCCACCGCCGACGGCCGTCGCTTCCTGCTTCTGCATGGCGACGAGTTCGATCAGGTGACACGCCATCACCGCTGGCTGGCGATTCTCGGCGACATCGGCTACAACGTTCTGGTGCGCGCCAATGCGCTGCTCGCGCGCCTGCGCCGGTTCCTGCGGCGCCCGGGCTACTGGTCGCTGGCCGGCTACGCCAAGAATCGGGTCAAGCGTGCCGTCTCGTTCATCTTCGACTTCGAGGACTCGGTGATTCACGCCGTCAAGGCGCGCGGTCTCGACGGCGTGATCTGCGGTCATATTCACTGCGCGACGATCAAGGTCACGGACGGACTGACCTACGCCAACTGCGGCGACTGGGTCGATAGCTGCACCGCCATCGTCGAACACCTCGACGGACACCTGGAACTCATCCACGCCTGGCCGGCAGCGCCTTTGACGGGCCCTCTCGAAGCCGCCGCGAGGCGACCACCTGTGCAGCCGGTCCCCAGCGCAGCATCGGCAAGGATCCTGGAGATGTCGAGCAAGGTTTCGGCTACGCAGAGCTCGGGCCTGGCCTGAGGCCTTCATCGTCATGTCACAAGCGCCGGCTATGCTCGACCCTTTATGGCAAAGGACTCAACGGGAATGGACCTGATCTTGTGGCGGCACGCGGAAGCTGCAGAGGGGACGAACGGAATCGCTGACAGCAAGTGCAAACTCACTGCGCGCGGCAAGAAGCAGGCGCAGCAGATGGCCGAGTGGCTGAAGGCGCAGCGGCTGAGCAAGGTGAGAGTGCTCTCAAGCCCCGCCGAGCGCGCGAAGCAGACCGCACACGCGCTCGACTGGCCCTACAAGGTAAGGGCTCAACTGGCCGTCGACGCCGATACCGCCGACCTGCTCGCTGTCGCCGAATGGCCGGATTACCACGGTGCGGTGATTCTGGTCAGCCATCAACCCGCCCTTGGGCGTCTCGCCGCACTCCTTCTGTCCGGACAGGAAGCGGACTGGACGATCAAGCGCGCTGGCATCTGGTGGTTCAGCAACCGCGTCCGCCGCGACGAAACACAGATCGTCCTGCGCGCCGTTGTCAATCCATAAGCGCCGGCATCGCCACAGCCGGAAGAGCCCGGCGCTGGACTGCTCGTTCCTGCGCACTGCCTAGCGCGAGCGCGGCCAGCGAAGACAAGGCCTCGTGCCGCGCGCCTTCAACGTTCAGACGTAGAGCGGCACCATCCTGCGCCAATGGGATGCGCTGTGGGCGCGGCCCTCCCAGATATGCAGCGCGTGCCAAACGCCCTTGGCCCATAGGGCCGTGCTGATCTGGTGGTTGTTGGCCCGAAACGGGTCGGACTCGCCAACCGCCATCACCACCTCCAACCGCCGTAGGTGCTCCAGAGCGTGCACGTCGTTCAGGTTGGGAATGAAATGGCTGGGGGTGTTGAAATAGACGGCGTCCTCGTAGTGGCCGTCGAGCAGATCACGGAAATGCTCGACGGCTGCGGTCAGATCGTAGCGCCCGCTCAAGGCGACCACTTTGCGGAAGAGATGCGGATGGCGAAACGCCATGTTGGCCGCATGGTAGGCGCCGAAGCTGCAACCATGCGCAATGGTGCAGGGATGGGTATTCTTCTGCGCCATCAGCGGCAGGACTTCGTGGAGGACATACCTTTCGTATTGCAGGTGACGGCGCACCCGGTCGCCTGGATGGCACCAGGAGCAATAGAAGGTCTCGGCGTCAACGCTGTCGAGGCAGAAGAGCTGAAGGTGGCCGTGCTCGAGCTTGTCGCGCAATTCGCTTACCAGTCCCAGATCCTCGTATTCGTGAAAGCGTGCGCAGCGGGTCGGGAAGACCAGCACCTTCGCACCGCCGTGGCCGAAGATCAGCAGTTCCATATCTCGCTCGAGATGCGGGCTGTACCACCTGCAATATTCTCTGTTCATCTGGCCGCTCCGTCAGTAACTGCAAAGGCTTGACACAGGGACTGACGATACAACCCGGCCTTTGCGGCGAGATGAAAGAACGGTGAAGCTTCCGTGACGGTGACTGCCCCGCTGGACTACTGGAAGAAAGCGATCAACGATACCAGCAGGCGCTGGTCCTCGTCCGCCTTGCCCGCGTGCTCGTAGTGGCCGGCTTGCAGGACGAACAGTTGTCGGGGTCCGGCAGTGGCATTGCAGATCGCAAATTGGCCGGGGGGCGGTACGGCCGGATCGAACAGCGCCGGGGCCAGGTGCATCGGGATATGGAGATGACGCGCAGCACTAGCAGCGTCGAAGTAGCGCAGAACGCCAAGCACGTCACCGCAGTGGCGGTGGTAGTGGCGGATCGCTTCGCCACTGCCGACACAGGGCAGGGTCAGGCGCAGCGGATGGTTTCCAAAGGTCGGGACGTTGAGGTGGCCGCTGGCAAAGCGCTCATCCCAGGGCAGCGCCAGCGCGCCGATGCCGCCGCCGAAGCTGATCCCCATGTAATCTAGCCGTGCCATCGTTTCCGGCACCAGTTCATGGAGTGCCGAAGCCGCGCACCAGACGGTGTCGGCGGCACAGCCACCGAGCACATAGCTGCGGCGATCATGGATCCCGCACACGACGTGACGGTTGGCGTCAGCCGGCACCCGCGGATGGGCGCTGCGCGACATGCCGCGGGCGCAGGGGAAAATGGCGGCGGCGTCGCGCATCGGCAGCTTGAGGTCCGGCCCATCGCGCCCACCATAGCCGTGACCGACGACTACGCCACGCCTCACCGGTCCGCTGCGTGGCAGGGTAAGCCAGCCACCAATGCGGCAGGAATCTCGAGACGTGAACTCGATCTCGAACAGGCGCAGGTCGGCCACGGGACTGTGGATCTCGCGACTGACCGGCAGCGGCTGGACGGCCCGCGCATCGCGGCAAAGAGCCTGCCAGAAGGCGACGAAATCGTCCGGCGGCAGCGGCGCCTCAACTTTGTGCAAAGCCTCCAGGTCGTAGCCGTAACGCGGATCGAAATCGAAGTCGTGGGGAAGGTCGGCAGGTTCCATTCGCTGGCCGCCCACAGCGATCATGCCTCCTTGAGTTGGGCGACCGAGAGCTTGCGCAGCGTGGGCTGCTGTTTGACGAAGTGCTGGTCCATGCGCCCAATGATGCCATTCAGGAAGCGGACGGTGTCGACGATGTTGGGGCCCTTGTTGAGCATGGCGCACTCAGCCAGGATGCTCATCGCGGCATCCGAGACCTCAGCCCGCGAGGGTGACCCCTTCTTGGCCATGCCTTCCAGGATCTGTGTCGCCCAGATGACCGGGACGTGCGCCGCTTCGCACAGCCAGAGGATCTCCTGCTGCACTTCCGAGAGCCGCTCGAAGCCCACTTCGACCGCCAGGTCGCCACGCGCGATCATCACGCCGACCGGCGTCGAATGCAGGCCCGCCAGCAGGATGCGCGGCAGGTTCTCGAACGCCTGGCGGTTCTCGATCTTGAGCACCACGCCCAGGTGGCTTGCTCCCAGCCGGTAGAGCTCGTCGTGCAAACGCTCGACGTCCGCTGGCCCGCGCACGAAAGAGAGGGCGACCATGTCGACCAGCTTGACAACTTCCGGCAGGTCTTTGAGGTCCTTGTCGGTCAGCGCCGACATACTGAGCGCCGTGTCGGGGAAGTTGATTCCCTTTTCGGCGCGCAGCTTGGCGCCCTCCGGCCCCGTTTGGGTGATCCTGACCGTGATCCGCTCGCCGTCATTCTCCTTGACGACGCCACCGATCTTGCCATCGTCGAACCAGACGCTCTGCCCAGGCTCAGCCTGCTCGAATGCCGCCTCGAGAGTGCAATGGATGTGCGCCGGTCTGAGCACGCGGCCGTCGGCATCACGCTCGGCCTCAGCCCCCGGCTCGTCGGCACGGGTCAGAATCAGGAGGTCTCCCGGCAGCAGAGCGATGGGATTGATGACCTCGGGAACGCCGACGATGCGACCCTCTCCGAGCGGTTTACCCGCGCGGGTTGCGCTGATCACCGTTCCGTCTTCGACATAGGCCGTTCGCTCAATCTCGGCCAACCAGCACGCGCCAGCAGCCTCGGTGACCTTCAGTTGATGCTCCTGACCACGGGCATCGCTAAAGCCGACCAGGTCACCTGGCGCAAGTTGCGCCAGCAGACCACCCTCGATCCTGAGGGTGAAACGAACATCCTTGGGCGCCGGCACGGTAGCTTCCGCCGGCGTCAGCCAGACCCTCCCGGCGACCACCGGCCGACCGAAAACATCCCGCCTGGGGGCCAGCCTGATCACTCTGCCGCTGGCACGGATCGAACCTGTCCGCAGTTTTGGCCCCGCCAGGTCGGCCTGGATACGGCAGCTTCGCCCGACCTCCCGCTCGGCTCGGCGCAGCTTGTCGACCATCGCGGCCCAGACTTCGGGGCCATCATGGGCACAGTTGATGCGCATCACGTCCATTCCGGCGACCAGCAGATCGTGCACCAGCCGGGCGTCCGACGCCGCCTCGCTGGGCATGGTGACCATGATGCGCACGAAGCGGTCGCGGGGCTCCGGTCCGAGCAATGCGCGGGCGTGATCCCGCAATAGCAAGGGGCCAGTGTGGAAATCGACCGGCGGCTCGGGCGCGGGGCCGAAGCCGCTGTCGGTGAGTTGCTCCAGGATCGCCATGACCGAGTTGAGGCTCGACATGGCATGCGGCTCGAGCACTCCGAGCGACGACAAGCCCAGAGAACCGAGATCCTCCTGGAGACTGCGGATGTCGTGCTGGCGGATACTGAGGTAATGGAGGAAGTTGCGCGCGCTGTTGCGACGGCTGGGCTCGATTCTTCCCAGCTCTGCGGCGTACGACTTCTCCAGCTTGATGGCACCGTCGCGCAGAGCACCGAGTTGGGCTACCAGTCGCTCCAACTGGCGAGGCGCGAGCTGCGTGGTTTGCGTGGTCATTGCGGGGATACCTGGAAGTCTGGTGGTGGGGTGCCAGGACCCCGGTCCAGAGACTATACAAGTCGAATATTGCAGTCATGTGACCGTTCCCGGAGCGAGATCCAGGTCCTTCAACCCGTGCTTGGCTGTCTCGCTGCTCTTCTGCTGTCCGGACAGGAAGCGGGAGGAACAATCGAGGCTCCGCGATCCGTATGCGCCGCAGGATACGGCCGTCCGATTCCATGCCCTTGGCAAGTTGCTGTGGGTTTCGACGCTTTTGCATCGCCCCATGGCACCGAGTTTGGGTTTATCACGCGGTCAGGTCTTTCGCGATTCGCTTGGCGTATGTTTATAATGCGCCTTTCCCTGGAAGAGCTTGCTTCCCCCGGACCAGATACGGAGGGTAGTTCCAGGCATTTTATGGAGACTGGCTATGCATATAGATGTCGACGTGAATCCTGCCAAGCCGGAAGGTGACGAGCATACGAAGGACAGGTTACTCGTTGAGACGATCAGTCGCCTGTATGACTACAGCGCGCATCGCTCGCTGAAGAGAATGCTCGCCAAGATGGCGCCCGAGGACTTGGTCGGAATTCTCGAAGCCCTGTCGCTTAGCCATGTCGCCGGGGTTTTCGCCGACATCCAGGAAAAGGAGATGGCCGCCGAGGTGCTGAGGCAGATTTCACCCGACCTACGCGAACACCTGCTGAAGGAGTTGCCGCCGCAAATCCTCTCCGAACTGGTGCTGTACCTGACTCCCGAAGCCTTGACCGACCTGCTCGGGTCGCTGAACGAAGATCAACGCGACAGACTGCTGAAGATCCTGCCCAAGGACGATCTGGAAGACGTCGAGAACCTGCTGCGCCATGCGCCGGATACCGCCGGCGGCATCATGACCAGCGATATTTTCTCGCTGCCCCTGGACACCCCGGTGGAAGACGCCATCATGGCCATCCGCCAGCGCGAGGAAGAGGATACTGTTTTCTACCTTTACGTCACCGGGCTGGCCGGGCGCCTTGAAGGGGTCATCTCACTCCGGCAGTTGCTCCTGGCCCCGGTGAAGACGAAGTTGCTGGATCTGATGAATCCTCGCCCGATCAAGGTGACGACGGACACCTCACAGGAAGCTGTCGCACGCCTGGTCGACAAGCACAATCTGCTCGCCCTGCCGGTGACGGACCAGGACGGCAAACTGGTCGGCGCCGTCACCGTAGACAATGTCCTCGATGTCATTCACAGCGAGACGACCAAAGAAATGCTGCGCATGGCCGGTACCAGCGAATCGGAGATTCTCACCCAGTCGCCGTTCCGGATCGCCCGTATTCGCCTGCCGTGGCTGTTGGCAGCATTCGGCGGCGGACTGGCCGCGACCGGCGTCATCGAGCATTACGAAGGCATCCTGGCCAAGGTGGTGACACTGAGCGCATTCCTGCCGGTGATCATGGGCATGGCCGGCAACGTCGGCGTCCAGTCAGCGACCGTGGCAGTGCGCGGCCTGGCCACGGGACAGATCGATCTGAGTCATACCGGACGTTTCCTGTACAAGGAGCTACGCGTCGGCCTGATCCTCGGCCTTCTCTATGGGCTGGCTCTGGCTCTGTTCGGGTATTTTGTCCACCACAGCTTCGCCCTCGCGCAGGTGGTGGGTTTCACCATCGTCGGCAACATGACCGGTGCGGCGCTGCTGGCCGTGATGCTGCCGATGATCTTCCACCGGCTCAAGGTCGACCCGGCGATTGCCACGGGCCCGTTCGTGACCACTGCGGTCGACGTGCTCGGGGTGCTCAATTACTTCGCCATCGCGACGATGGTCTATCACTTCGAGTAGAGCGAGTCATCAACGCCGCTGGACGCGCGACGACTCTTCGCTGCTCACGTGCGTTCGGTGCCGGCAACAATCTGGAGACGGTAATGAAACGATCTTTACTGCTGGCGCTGTGTCTGACATCCTATGCAGGTTGGAGTCTGGCGCAGGGGACGCCGACTGGGCAGGACATCGTCGTGAAGTTGATCGCGGCGGATTTCGTGCCGGAGGACGGCAAATCGTATGATCTGAAATGGCCAGGGCCACCGCGGCGGGCATGGACCGAAGCGGACCGAAAAATGTTCGTCGTCACGGCAACGCTCTCGGCGCCCGCGCCGGAAGATTTCTCCTTCGCTTTCGTGACCAAGGAGAACAAAACCTGGGACGTCGACCCCGTCCTCGGCTCGGTGATCGTCAATTTCGGCCGTGGGGACATCTCGGCACAAGGCAAATTCTGGCTGACCTGCAACCGGAAAGGCCGGATTCAGGGTGCCTTAGGCAGGGACTTCGATGGTTACGGGAACATTTACCTATACCCAGGCTCTCTGGTCACCGACCCAAATCTGGATACCTGGCAATTCGAGGTCACGGCGAGGCGAATGCAGCACGCGGTTCAGTGCAAATAACGCGTCGCGTTTGTGCCGCCCGCCCTGTGCTGCATTCCTGTCCAGGAAAGGCGTAGCGAAAGGCATAGCGGGGTTCTTCCTGCAGCATCCCTTCCTTCAGGATGCTGAATTTTCCTCGGGCGGCGCGTTGAGATCCGCCGCCGACGAGTTTTCGACCAGGCGAACGACCCCGTCCTCTCCCATCGCCGTGTCTTCAAACCTAAGCAGGGTGATCCGGTGGTTATCCATCTCGAGCACCGTCAGTCGCCCTCCTTCCAGTTCGACGGTATCGCCGACCATCGGCACGCTACCGTGCTTCTTGTAGAACAGTCCGGCCAGCGTGACGTAGTCATCGTCGATCGGGAACGGGAAGCCCATCAAGGCTTCAAGGTCGGAGACCCGCATCGACGCGTCAACCTCGTACTGACTGCCAATCAGCTTCTTCACTCGCCTTGCCTGGCGCGTGAACTCGTCCTCGTAGTCGCCGACGATTTCCTCGAGGATGTCTTCGAGCGTGATGATTCCTTCGGTGCCGCCATACTCGTCTATGACGATCGCCATCTGCTGACGAGTGCGCTTGAATTCCTTGAGCAGGTCGCTCAGTAACTTGCTGTTCGGAACGATAAATGGCGCTTGCGCGAACTCGCGCACCGGTCGCCGACTGACCTCTTCGAGCGTCTCGCCACTGCTTTCCGCCATCACGGTCAGCAACTCCTTGATCGCCACCACGCCAGTGATCCGGTCCAGACTCACGTCGCAGACCGGAAAACGCGCGTGCGGCACGTCGCGGAAGACGCGTAGGGCATCGGCAAGCGTGCTTTCCTCCGTCAGTGCGCGAATCCGCGTGCGCGGGATCATTGCCTCGCGGACCGTGTGTTCGTCGAGTTTGAACACCCCGCGGATCATCTGTGTTTCGTCGGGGTCGATCGTTCCGTCCTTCTCGCTGGCCGAGAGAATCATGCGGATTTCCTCGACCGACATCGTGAAGTGGCTTTTCCCATGGCCGCGCAGATCCTTTTGCCCGAAAATCCAGAGCAGGCCGTTCGACGAGAGCTTCATGACGTAGATCAGTGGTCGGAAGGTGAGGTACAGGACGTTGATCGTCCCGCCAACGGCCAGGCTCAATTGCTCGGCCTTGTGGAAGGCCAGCACCTTCGGCGCCAGTTCGCCGGCGACCACATGCAGGAAGGAAATGGCGATAAAAGCGAAGACATAGGATACGGTATGCGCTGCCTTGTGCACCGCTTCGGTGTCGCCGAACAAGGTAAAGAGGCGCACAAAGCTCGAATCCGTCAGGTTACTGATCGTCTCCATGCCGACGGCACCGAGACCGAGGGAGACCAGCGTGATGCCCACCTGGGTCACCGAGTAGAAGCGCTCTGGCTCGTTGTGCAGCATCTCGACCCTTGCCGCCCGCTTGTCACCCTCCTCTGCCAACTGCTTGATCCGGCTACGACGGGCCGAGGAAATGGCAATTTCCGAACCGACAAAAAAAGCGTTGCCGGCGACGAACAACAGAATCAACAAGAGGTTGAGATAAGGGGTGGTGTGATCCATAAAGGCTCCTCCATTGTCTGCGGTAGCTGAAAATCCAAATGGCCCCTGGTGCCGCCGAAGGCCACGACCCTACCCTGCCGGTAGGTGACCGTTTGCGCTGCATACTTCTTGCTTTTCCATCAGCCTTTTGGCCCGTTGGGCTGCCGCGCGCGAATAATACGCGATTTGAGGACGAACGCTAAATGCTGTGCGCTAAGCCGCCTGGGGAAGATCGTACGGTAGAATACGACCTTTTGCCACGCTGGAAGCTCGCCGTGAACGGCATCACCATCGCTCTCTCGAAGGGCCGGATTTTTGAAGAAACGATGCCTCTGCTGGCGGCAGCCGGCATTGAGCCGCTCGAGGATCCCGAGACCTCGCGCCGGCTGATCATCCCGACCAGCCGTGACGATGTGCGCGTCGTCATCGTCCGCGCCACCGACGCGCCGACCTACGTCCAGTATGGCGCCGCCGATCTCGGCGTCGCCGGCAAGGATATTCTGCTCGAACACGGCAGTGACGGTCTCTACCAGCCGATCGACCTGGACATCGCCCGGTGCCGGATGATGGTCGCCGTTCCCGCCGGTTTCGACTACGCGAATGCGGTGCGCCAGGGCGCTCGCCTGAAGGTGGCGAGCAAGTACGTCAATATTGCCCGCGAACACTTTGCCGCCAAGGGCGTGCATGTCGACCTGATCAAGCTCTACGGCTCGATGGAACTGGCGCCGCTGGCCGGACTCGCCGACGCCATCGTCGACCTGGTGTCCACCGGCAGCACGCTGAAAGCCAACAATCTGATCGCCGTCGAACACATCATGGACATTTCGTCGCGCCTGATCGTCAATCAGGCGGCGCTCAAGTTGAAGCGCGAGCTTCTGGTGCCGATTCTCGATGCCATTGCCGACGTCGTGCGCCAATGATCAGGATCAAGCGCTTATCGACCGCCGACGCTGATTTCACCGCGCGTCTGAATTCCCTGCTGGCTTTCGAGGCGGCGCAGGACGAGTCGGTCGAGCGAACCGTCGCCGCCATCCTGTCGGACGTGAAGGCGCGCGGCGACGCGGCGGTGATCGAGTACACGCGGCGTTTCGATGGCCTGAGCGTCGACTCGATGGCCGAGCTGGAAGTCTCGCAGAACGAGCTGCAGGCAGCGCTGGCCGGTCTACTGTCAGACCAGCGGCAGGCCCTGGAAGCCGCTGCCGGCCGCGTGCGCAACTACCACCAGCGGCAGACACTACAAAGCTGGCACTATGAGGACGACGGCGAAGACGCGTGCGGCACGATGCTCGGCCAGAAGGTGACGGCGATCGATCGCGTCGGCCTCTACGTTCCCGGCGGCAAGGCGTCGTACCCGTCATCGGTGCTGATGAACGCGATTCCGGCGCGTGTGGCCGGGGTCGGCGAGTTGATCATGGTCGTACCGACGCCCGCTGGCGAGCACAACCCGCTGGTCCTCGCCGCAGCCGCACTGGTTGGCGTCGATCGCGTGTTCACCATCGGCGGCGCACAGGCAGTTGCCGCGCTGGCCTATGGCACGCAGAGCGTGCCGCAGGTGGACAAGATCGTCGGCCCCGGCAACGCCTACGTGGCCGCCGCCAAACGCCGCGTCTTCGGCGTCGTCGGTATCGACATGGTCGCCGGACCTTCGGAGATCCTCGTCATTTGCGATGGTCATACCGACCCCGACTGGGTGGCGATGGATCTGTTCTCGCAGGCCGAGCACGACGAACTCGCGCAGTCGATCCTGATCTGTCCTGATTCCGCCTATATCGAGCGCGTCGCTGCTGCCATGGAAAAGCTCCTGCCAACAATGCCGCGCCGCCAGGTCATCCGTGCCGCGCTGGAAGACCGCGGCGCTCTGATCGAGGTGCGCGATCTGGATGAGGCTTGCTGCATCGCCAACCGCATCGCGCCGGAACACCTCGAGTTGTCACTGCTCGATGCCGAAGACTGGGTGGCCAAGATTCAGCACGCCGGCGCGATCTTCATTGGCCGCTACACCTCTGAGTCGCTGGGTGACTACTGCGCCGGGCCGAACCACGTTCTGCCGACTTCCGGCAGCGCGCGCTTCTCGTCACCGCTCGGGGTGTACGACTTCCAGAAGCGGACCAGCCTGATTCGCGTGTCGCAGGCTGGATCAAGGGTCCTCGGCCGGATCGCCGCAACCCTGGCCTACGGCGAGGGCCTGCCGGCGCACGCCCGCTCGGCCGAATATCGCGTCGACAGCTGAAGGCCCGTCGGTTGGTGTGACGCCGGAACCCCAACGTGATTCCCGCCCTGTGAAATGTTGGGGTTCGTTCTTCACCCCAACGACCACTAATGGCATTATCATTCAAAGGAGAAATTTTTTGTCATACCTCAGGCTTGTTTTGCTGTTGGTTGGGCTACTTGTCTTCGTTAGAGTTGAGGCGGGTCCGATATTCGGAGCACGCGCCGGGTACATCTTGAGCTTTGACGTCACCACCGGCCAGCTAGCCGGTATCTTCCCCTCCGGGATTAGCGACCAAGGTAGAATAGCATTTGAGTCGTACCGAATTCCAGTACCCGAACCTAACATACTCGCCCTCTTAGGCCTAGCTTTTGCCGGTATCTGCTGCCATCAGCGTAAGCGTATTGGCTCTGTATGCGTTTCGGACGGTTGAGGATCTGCGCGCGGGCAAGCGAACATTCCGATAGGATTTTGGGTTGTTATGTCTTGAGGATGTGGCCCGATGTTCCACCTTCAGAACTTGCTGGACGATGCCAAGTGTTACGACGAAGTGCGCGAACGGTGCTGGCCGGAGGGAGTGCGCTGCCCGCATTGTGCGTCGTCCGAAGTGACCAGGCAAGGTTATGACACGGCCCAGCCGTCGCGCCGAAAATATCGCTGCTACTTTGACCTGATGGGCCTGAACCTCTCCAACGAGCAGATCAGACGGGCTGTCCGTGTTGATGCGGCATGTTAGACGCCCGTTTCAATCTTTGCATGGATCAAACCACCAGATGACACCTTCTGACCGAAGAATCTATGGAGATAGAAATCGGCGTTGAGAATTGCGCAGGCGCGGACAAACGCGCGCCGTGGGTCAGCAATTGACTCGTGAGCAACGCACTTCAGTGCGAGACACTTGTCAGCGATGTGAGGAGAGTTGAAGGTTAAGCCGCTGTGGTCTCTGGCAGCAACGATGTGGGCAAATTCATTGCGAACGTCTCTGAGAATAGGCAGATCGGAGGCAATAGTCTTGCTGCACATGCCGAGCAAACGAGTGAGGCCAATCTTCGCAGACAAGGTGCCAAGTGCCCCACTACGCCCAAACAGCCGGTCCCATGCCTTTTTGTCCTGCTCAAGGAATGACTCTATCGCTGACTGTAACTCCTCCTCGACCCACGCTACGCCAATGATGGCCGCGCCTCGATCCGTCTGGCTGTTCAATTCGACAACCAAGGTCTCAGTCCTTCGTAGAGCATTTTCGTCAAGAGTCATGGTACGTTCTGGCGTCTAACGTGGGATAAGCAATCGGGGCATCCGACAAGCAATTCGGCATTTGCCACTGGCCTAGATGGACGACGCTGGCTTTGCGCAGGCACAATCGGAGCGCATGGGCCGAAATATGCGTTTATCATGAACGCTACAATGCCAGTTCCCGCAGCACTTCCGGGTGCTTTTCCGCCACTCGCAGCAGCGTTTGCGCTGCACCGGAAGGAGTTCTCCGTCCTTGCTCCCAATCCTGCAGGGTGCGCGGCGACACCCCCATGAGGGCTGCAAATTGAGATTGCGACAGGCCCGCACGGTAGCGCGCCTCGGCAACGGGAGATATGTCCACATGGGTTTCGCGGGCCGCTTTTCCTCCCTTCATTTGGCGTACTGATTCCAGCAGATCGTTCTGGAACTGCTCCATTTCCTTATCCATGTTCCACCTCAGCTTTGAGTTTGGCGATGAAATCGGACGGCAGGTTGTCAAACTTCGCCTTTGCGTAAGCGATGATCAACCAGATTCTGCCATCAGTCGCATTGAAGTAAATCACCCTTGCTCCGCCTTGCTTTCCCATTCCGGCGCGGCTCCATCGCACCTTGCGGCAGCCGCCCGATCCTGCGATGACATCCCCGGACAGAGGATTGGCGGCAATCCAGTTGATGAACTCCACACGCTCTGCATCGCCCCATATTTGGTCGGCGTAGCGCTGGAAGATTTCTGTTTCGGCTACCGTATGCATGTCTTGGATTGTACGGCACAGCCGTATGCATGGCAAGCGACTGGGCTTCCACTATCGAATAGACGATAGGAACCCCAACACAATCTCCACGCTGGGGTGTTGGGGTTCGTTCGTCACCCCAACCTTGGCGACTGGCCCGCAAGGAGCTGCGCGTCACCGTCAGGCCAGGATCTCGCGCAGCGCCTCGACCAGAAGCGCACATTGCTCATCGGTGCCGATGGTGATGCGCAGATGCTGGTCGATGCGTGGCAGCCGGAAATGGCGAACGATGATGCCGCGGCTCCGTAGCGCGGCGGCGAGATCACCGGCGTCACGCTGCGGATGACGAACAAAAATGAAGTTGGCGGCCGACGGCAGGACCTCGAAAGCAAGCGCCAGCAGCGCGCTGCGCAGTGCCTCGCGGCTCTTGATGATCGCTTGCCGGGTCGTTTCAAAATGCTCTTCGTCGGCCATCGCGGCGACGGCGCCGGCAATCGCCAGCCGGTCGAGCGGATACGAGTTGAAGCTGTTCTTGACTCGTTCGAGCGCCTCGATCAGGTCGCTGTCGCCGACCGCGTAGCCAACCCGCAGCCCGGCCAGCGAACGCGACTTGGAAAGGGTGTGCACGACGAGCAGGTTCGGATGGCGATTGACCAGCGCAATCGCCGAGTGGTTGCCAGACTCGTTGCCACCCTCGGCGCCACACTCATCACCAGCTTCGCCGCCGAAGTCCACGTAAGCTTCGTCGACAACCACGACTGACTGGCCATGCGCCATGAGCAGGCGCTCGATAGCCTCCAACGGCAGCCGGCAACCGGTTGGCGCATTGGGATTCGGGAAGATGATGCCGCCATTCGGGCGGGCGTAGTCGTCAATCCGGATCTGGAAATGTTCGTCCAGCGGAACGGTCTCCCAGGCCACGTCGTGCAGGCCGCAATAGACCGGGTAGAAGCTGTAGGTGATATCCGGAAAGAGGATCGGCCGTTCATGCTTGAGCAGGGCCATGAAAACGTGCGCCAGCACCTCGTCGGACCCGTTACCGACAAAAACCTGCTGCGCCGTAATGCCGAAGCCGGCGTAGCGGGCGGCGATCGCCTCCTTGAGGCGGTCCGCGTTCGGGTCCGGGTAAAGGCGCAGCAACTGGCCGCCGTCGGCAAGTTCGTCAGCGATCGCGGCGACGACATGCGGTGACGGCGGATAGGGATTTTCGTTGGTGTTCAGCTTGACCAACTTCGGCAGCTTCGGCTGTTCGCCGGGAACGTAGGGCGTCAGACGGTTAACGAGGAAACTCCAGTATTGGCTCATGAAAGGGCTTCTGGCGGGTGCACGGGAAGCTTGAGATGGTATCATGCGTGTCTGTCGGTCCATGGGCTGATGATCTTCAGCCGTTCGCAGCATCAGGCCGAAGCGTTGCCCCTGGCCAACAGGTTTTTTCCTCACCCTGCGATGGACTCGCGATGCGGCAAGCAGAAGTTTCCAGGAATACGCTCGAAACCCGGATCACGGTTCGTCTCGACCTCGATGGCAGCGGCCAGGGCAGCTTCGCCACGGGCGTCCCCTTCCTCGATCACATGCTTGAGCAGATTTCCCGCCACGGACTGATCGACCTCGCGGTTGAAGCGAGCGGTGACCTGCATATCGATGCGCACCATACGGTCGAGGATATCGGTATCACCTTCGGCCAGGCGCTGGCCAGTGCGCTTGGCGACAAAAAGGGCCTGCGTCGTTACGGGCACGCCTACGTACCTCTTGACGAGGCACTGTCAAGGGTCGTCGTCGATCTCTCGGGGCGGCCGGGGCTCGAGTTTCATGTCGACTTCCGGCGCGCGATGATTGGCGCTTTCGATGTCGATCTGGTGCACGAGTTCTTCCAGGGCCTGGCCAATCACGCGCTGCTGTCGCTGCACATCGATAACCTGCGCGGCGACAACGCACACCATCAGGCGGAAACGGTGTTCAAGGCTTTCGGCCGCGCGCTGCGCATGGCAGTGGAGGTCGACGCACGCGCTGCCGGCAGCATTCCGTCGACCAAGGGATCGCTCTGATGGCGCCGGATGAGGTGTCCAACGGTCATGACCCTCAAGACACCCCCGATAGTGAAGTCATGACCGTTTCCCTCACCCCCGACCCCTCTCCCGCGCGCGCGGGAGAGGGGAGATTCGTGAGTCGCTCGCGCGACTTTCATGGTCAGGGAGCCATCGTCGTCGTCGATTACGGCATGGGCAACCTGCGTTCGGTCTGGCAGGCGCTGGTGCACGTGGCCGATGGTCGTCAGGTGATCGTCTCGGCTGATCCGGCGGTACTTGCTGCTGCCGAACGTGTGGTCTTCCCCGGCCAGGGTGCGATGCCCGACTGCATGCGCGAGATCGAGGTGCGCGGCCTGCGCGCTGCGGTCCTCGATGCGGCCAGAAACAAGCCCTTTCTCGGCATTTGCATCGGCCAGCAGATGCTCTTCGAACATAGTGAGGAAGGCAATGTTCCGGGACTTGGCGTGATCGATGGGGATGTCCGCCGCTTTCCGGCGCAGCGCATGTTCGACGCTGCAGGCAACCGGCTCAAGGTGCCGCACATGGGCTGGAACGAAGTGTGGCACAACCGGGAACATTTTCTGTGGAGGGGCATTGCTGACGGTGCGCGCTTCTATTTCGTCCATAGTTATTTCGTCGTCCCGGCCGATGCTGCCTGCGTGGTCGGCACGACCGATCATGGGATCCCCTTTACCAGCGCGGTCGCGCGGGATAATATCTTCGCCATTCAGTGCCACCCGGAAAAAAGCGCCCTGGCCGGGCTCGCCATGCTGGCCAATTTTGTCGCCTGGAAGCCCTGAACCAGGGCCAGTCTTTTCATCGTTTCGACTTCTCTCATTGATACTTTCGATATGCTGATCATTCCCGCGATTGACCTGAAAGAGGGACAGTGCGTCCGTCTCAAACAGGGCCTCATGGACCAGGTGACTGTCTTCTCCAGTTCGCCAGGCGACCAGGCTCGCCATTGGCTCGCCCAGGGAGCGCGCCGCCTGCACGTGGTCGATCTCGACGGCGCTTTTGCCGGTAAGCCAAAAAACGAGCGGGCGATCAAGGAAATCGTGCAAGCCGTTGGCGATGACATTCCCGTGCAACTCGGCGGCGGTATCCGCGATCTCGATACCATCGAGCGCTGCCTCGACGACGGCGTCAGTTACGTGATCATCGGTACCGCCGCGGTCAAGAATCCCGGTTTCCTGCACGATGCCTGCGGCGCTTTCCCCGGCCATATCATCGTCGGCCTCGATGCCCGGGACGGCAAGGTGGCCGTTGATGGCTGGTCAAAAATGACCGGGCACGATGTCGTAGACCTGGCCAAGAAGTACGAGGACTACGGCGTCGAAGCCATCGTCTACACCGACATTGGCCGTGATGGCATGCTCTCGGGGATCAACATCGAGGCTACGGTGAAGCTCGCTCAGGCGCTGCTGATTCCAGTCATCGCCAGTGGCGGGCTATCGAGCCTCGACGATATCCGGCAGCTTTGCGCCGTCGAACAGGAGGGCATCAGCGCCGCCATTGCCGGCCGAGCGATCTACGATGGCTCGCTCGATTTTTCTCGGGCACAGAACGAGGCCGACCGTGCAAGCAAATCATGATCGCGTGACCGCCTCCGACGGGCGGGACCTGGGTACTGACTGACTTTGGGCCTGGCCAAGCGGATCATTCCCTGTCTTGACGTGACCGCCGGTCGCGTCGTCAAGGGCACCAACTTCATTGACCTGCGCGATGCCGGCGACCCCGTGGAAATTGCCCGCCGCTATGACGAACAGGGGGCTGACGAAGTCACTTTCCTGGACATCACGGCGTCATCGGATCAGCGGGAGATCATCCTGCACATCGTCGAGGCCTGTGCGGCGCAGGTCTTCATCCCGCTGACCGTCGGCGGCGGCGTGCGCTCGGTCGCCGATGTGCGGCGCCTACTCAATGCCGGCGCCGACAAGGTGAGCATGAACACCGCGGCCGTCGAGAATCCGGACCTCGTTGCCGACGCGTCGGCCAAAGTCGGCAACCAGTGCATTGTCGTGGCCATCGACGCCAAGCAGGTAGCGCCGGGTGCGTGGCAGGTGTTCACCCACGGCGGACGCAGGAATACCGGCATCGACGCCATCGCCTGGGCTCGCCGCGTTCAACAACTCGGCGCCGGTGAGATCCTGCTCACCAGCATGGATCGCGACGGCACTCGCAACGGCTTCGATCTGCCGTTGACGCGAGCGGTGTCCGATGCCGTCGACATTCCGGTGATTGCCAGCGGTGGTGTCGGCAATCTGCAACATCTTGCCGAGGGCGTCTGCGAAGGGCATGCCGACGCTGTTCTGGCGGCAAGCATCTTCCATTTTTCGGAATATACGGTACGCGAAGCCAAGGAATACCTGCGTGAGCGTGGCATCGAGGTCCGCCTGTGAGCGATCTGGACCCGGCTCGGCCGTGGCTAAACGCCCTGAAGTGGGACCAGCACGGTATGATTCCAGCCATAGCGCAGGACGCCAGCAGCGGCCGGGTGCTGATGTTCGCCTTCATGAACCGGCAATCACTCCAGGCGACGGTTGACGGTGGGACCGCGGTATACTGGTCGCGATCACGCCAGCGGCTGTGGCGGAAGGGCGAAGAATCGGGCCACGAGCAACGGGTGCTTGCTATCCGCGCCGATTGCGACGGCGATGCGCTCCTGCTGTCGATCGACCAGGTGGGCGGTATCGCCTGCCACACCGGCCGCGAGAGCTGTTTTTTCCATCAACTGAAGGGGGACTCCTGGGTTGTGGTCGACCCGGTGCTCAAGGACCCCAAGGACATCTACGGCAAATGAACATGGATATGCTGCACCGGATCTCGGAAACATTGCTTGAGCGCCGCAAGGCTGACCCGGAGACTTCCTACACGGCACGCTTGATGGCCAACGGGCCAGACGCGATCCTGAAGAAGATCGGCGAGGAGTCGGCCGAACTGATCATGGCTGGCAAGGAAGGCAATCGCCTGCACGTGGTCTGGGAATCGGCTGACGTCCTCTATCACACCATGGTCCTGCTTGCCTTCTATGACATGACCATCGAGGACGTGCTGCAGGAGATGCGCCGGCGAGAAGGCGTCTCGGGCATCGACGAGAAGAGATCACGGAAGAAGCCCTGAGCATGGAAAGCTGCCTGTTCTGCAAGGTCGCCCGCGGCGAGATTCCGGCGCGCAAGGTTCATGAAGACGACGAAATCCTGGTCTTTCACGACATCAACCCGGCTCGTCCGGTCCATCTGCTGGTCATTCCGAAGCGTCACATCACGTCGCTGGCGACGGTGACCGAGACCGATATCCCCGTTCTCGGCAGGATGCTCGCCATCGCCAACCGTCTGGCGGCCGAACAGGGTAGCCCGGACGGCTTCCGGGTGATCATCAACACCGGACGTATCGGCCATCAGGAAGTACAGCACCTGCACGCGCACATCGTCGGCGGACCGGAACCGGTCGGGCCGATGCTCAAGCGCATCTGACGGGAACGGCCGGCCACAGTCGGCGCGCGGCACGTGGTACAGCCGGCGCAAGCATGCTGCCGGATTTCACCTTAACGGAGGCCTGACATGGGTTCTTTCAGCATCTGGCACTGGTTGATCGTTCTGATCATCGTCCTGTTGCTTTTCGGCACCAAGAAGCTGACTAATCTGGGCCGCGATCTCGGTGGTGCGGTCAAGGGATTCAAAGACGGCATCCATGATGCAACCGCCGAGGATAAACCCGCTGAAGGTGCGGCTCCCCCTTCCTCCCCTCCACCGCAAGTGAACGCTGGGCAGACGATTGAGGGCGAGGTCAGAGAAAAGACCAGGAGCTAAGCGAGGTGCGGGTAGCCTGGGCACGGCAAGCAGCCACCCATGTTTGATATCGGCTTTTCCGAGATGATCGTCATCGCCATCGTGGCACTGGTGGTGATTGGCCCTGAGCGGCTGCCCAAGGTGGCGCGTACTGCGGGGCTCCTGCTTGGGCGCCTGCAGCGTTACGTCAGCGACGTGAAGTCCGACATCAACCGCGAAATCCAGCTCGATGAACTGAAGAAACTGCAGGCCGAGATCGAGCAGTCGGCCCGCAGCGCCGAGCACAGCCTGGCGAGCGAAATCCAGGCGGTCAGACAGACCGCACAAGCGGCCACGGACGAGCTGCAAGCAACAGTGGCGGGTGGTGGTGTCCCGCCGCCGCAACCAGCCGCAGGCACCGCGGGCAATCCTCCTCTGCCAGCCGCCGGTGCGGCGGCGACGGTCGCTGGACCCGACCACCCGACGCGGACGGTCTGAGCCAATGGGCAAGCAATGAACCTGCCCGAGGACTCCTTTCTCTCACACCTCGTCGAGTTGCGTAACCGTCTGATCCGGGCGCTGGTGGCCATCGGCATCGTCTTCGTCTGCCTTTTCCCCTGGGCCAAGGAACTCTATGCGCTGCTGGCGCAACCTTTGCTGGCGACGCTGCCGCAAGGCGGCCAGATGATCGCCACCGATGTGGTCGGCGTTTTCCTGGTGCCGATGAAAGTGGCGCTGATGGTCGCTTTCCTGATCGCTCTGCCGTACGTGCTCTATCAGGCCTGGGCCTTTGTCGCGCCGGGTCTCTATGCGCACGAGAAGCGACTGGCGCTGCCCCTGGTCGCAGCCAGCGTCCTGCTGTTCTTTGTCGGCATGGCCTTCGCCTATTTCCTGGTCTTTCCGACCGTGTTCGGCTTCATGTCCAAAGTGGCGCCCGAGGGCGTCGCCTGGATGACCGACATCGAAAAGTACCTCTCCTTCGTGATCACCAGCTTCATGGCCTTTGGCATCACCTTCGAGGTGCCGGTCGTGGTGGTGGTGCTGGTCTACGTTGGCGTCGTCGATCTGGCCAAACTCAGGGAATGGCGCCCCTACGTGATTGTCGGTGCGTTCGTCGTCGGAGCCATCTTTACACCGCCAGACGTGATTTCGCAACTGATGATGGCCATTCCCCTATGCCTCCTGTTTGAGGCGGGGCTGTTTCTGGCGCGTTTCGTCCACCGACGCTCAGCAACTCCTGTCGCACCCGGCGATCAGCTTGCTGCCGCTGCCGCCCCGACGCCGGCGGCCGACTGGACGCCGATGTCTAGCGAAGAAATGGACCAGGCGATTACCGATCTCGCCGACAGACAGAGCGACGACAGGAAACCCGGCGCCTGACCCGCTGATCTGCACATCGGGCATCACGGCAGGGTGCCGGTAGATGAATGGCATTCTGGCCGTGTTGATCAACTGCTTGCGGGCTTCGTCCTCAAGCGGAACACCTTGCGTCCACATCTTGATCGGCTTGCCGTTTTCGACTTCGATGCCTTGATAGCCCATTGGCACCGGTAGCGTGGCAATCCGGTCAGGCAAGCGTCTTCTGCGGCCCGGCAACGGTCATCTCATGGCCAACCGGCGCTCCCTCTTCGAATAGCCACAGGCTGCCGTTGGGCATCGTCGTCCAGCGCTCGTTGTCGGTCAGCGGAACTGTGGCAATCACGGCGACACGATCTTCCAGCGTCGTCACGGCGCTGAAGTCGATGCTCAGATCCTGATCGCGCAAGTGTGCCATGGCGAACGGGGCCTGGCGAACGATGTACGTGAGCTGGGTCGAACAGTGAGCGAAAAGACAATCGCCGTTCGACAGCAGATAGTTGCAAGCGCCGCGCGCGCCGAGATCGGTGGTCAGTTCATGCAGCGCCTGAAACAGCAGCGTCCGGGCGGGCGCCTGACTGCCGAAGCGCTGCCGCAGGTTCTGCAGCAGCCAGCAGAAGGCGTGTTCGCTGTCGGTTTGGCCGACAGGCGTGAAGCTGCCGTCGAGCTCGGGAGAGAAGTCGGGCAGATTGCCGTTGTGCGCGAAGATCCAGTAGCGTCCCCACAGCTCACGCATGAAAGGGTGGGTGTTCTCGAGCGCGACAACGCCCTGGGTGGCCTTGCGAATGTGCGCGACGACGTTCTTCGAATGGATCGGATAGCTGCGCACCAGTTCGGCGACCGGCGACACGCACGATGGTCTCGGGTCGAGGAACAGCCGCGTACCACGACCTTCAAAAAAAGCAATTCCCCAGCCGTCGGCATGAACGTCGGTTGCGCCACCGCGCGCCTGAAAACCGGCGAATGAAAAGCAGATGTCGGTCGGCACATTGCAGTTCATGCCCAGCAGTTGGCACATGCCTGGCCTCCCCCGACTACTCGCGCTCGCGGCGCGGCGGCGCTCGCTTGCCGATTCTGACCGCGGTGTCGATGACCTTGTTCTGGCGGCGCAACCTGAAACTTGCCGTATCGCCAGGCTTCTGGTTGGCAATCAGATCGAGCATGCCCTGCGGATCCTTGACCGCCCTGCCGTCGACCGCCAGCAGGATGTCTCCCGGCTTGATCCCGCCCGCATCGGCGGGACTGCCGCGCAGCACGCCGGCGATCAGGGCCCCGTTGGTATCCGGCAGGCCGAAAGACTCGGCCAGGTCTACCGAAATTTCCTGCGCCTCGACACCGATCCAGCCACGCGTCACGCCACCGGTCTGGATGATCTGTTCCATGACGTTCTTGGCAATCGAGATCGGAATGGCGAAACCGATCCCGAGCGACCCACCCGAGCCGCTCGAACCGCCCGGACCGCCCGGGCGCGAGTAGATGGCCGTATTGATGCCGATCAGGTTACCCTGGCCATCGACCAGTGCGCCTCCCGAATTGCCGGGGTTGATCGCCGCATCGGTCTGGATGAAGTTCTCGAAGGCATTGAGCCCCAGATGCGAGCGACCGAGCGCGGAGATGATGCCCATGGTAACCGTCTGACCGAAACCGAAAGGATTGCCGATGGCCAGAGTGACGTCACCGACGGCGACGTCGTCCATTTTGCCCAGCGTAATCGCCTGAAGGCTCAACTCCTTGCCGTTCTGCTCGCTGATCTGCAGCACGGCAAGGTCGGACTCTGGATCGCTGCCAACCACGCGGGCATTCAGGTTGCGGCCGTCGGCAAGGGCGATCTCGATCTGGTCAGCCCCTTCAACGACGTGAAAGTTCGTGAGAATATAGCCGTTGGGGCTGACAATGACTCCCGAACCGAGCCCGGAGGTCCGCGGACCGTCGCTGTCGGCGCCGTCACCAAAGAAATGACGGAAGACCGGGTCGTCAAGCAGAGGATGACGGCGCGTCTTGCTTTTCTGCGAGGTGAAGATATGCACTACCGAAGGGAGGGCCTTCTTCGCCGCCGCGCGAAAGGAAGTGGCGGCGACTGTCGGGGTGGCCGGCTGTGCCGACTGCTGCACGGCGACAACGCTGGCGCCAAACAGCGGCTGCTTGCCCAGCCACTCGGGTTTGAGCGTGCTGACGACGAAAAGAACGGCGAGACCAATCGTCACCGTTTGTGCAAAAATCAGCCAGAGCCTGCGCATGGGCAAAACCGGAGCAAGTGAATGAAACGCGAAGAACTGATCGGCTACCTGGACAATCTGCTGGAAGCAGGGCGTTTGCGGGATTATTGCCCAAACGGCCTGCAAGTGGAAGGACGGACTGATGTCCAGCGCCTGGTCGCTGGCGTCACAGCCTGTCAGGCACTGCTCGATGCCGCCGTCGAACGGGGCGCCGATGCCATCCTCGTCCACCACGGGTGGTTCTGGCGCGGCGAAGACGGTCGCGTCACCGGGCTGCGCAAGGCGCGTTTGCAGACCCTGCTCAAGCAGGACATCAACCTCATCGCCTATCATCTGCCGCTCGACAACCATCCGGAATTCGGCAACAACGCGCAGCTCGCCGGGAAACTCGGCTGGCTGGCCGATGGTCGCTTTGGCGAGCAGGACCTTGGCTGGCTAGGGCGACTGGAGAGCCCGACCACCCTCTCCGATGTCGCCGGGAAAGTCGCCGGCGAACTGCAGCGCGTGCCGCTGACCATCGGCGACCGAGAGCGCGTCGTCAGTCGCGTCGCCTGGTGTTCCGGTGCGGCACAGGGGCTGTTCGAACAGGCCATCACACTCGGCGTCGACCTCTACCTGAGCGGCGAAATCTCCGAACAGACGGTCCATCTGGCGCGCGAGTCGGGCGTCGCCTACATCGCCGCTGGCCACCACGCCAGCGAACGCTACGGCGTTCAAGCGCTCGCCGAACACCTGGCCCTGCGTTTCGGCATCGACTGTCAATTCGTCGACATCGACAACCCGATCTGAATCACCGCCCAGCCGACATTCACAGCCAATCGGCCCGCGCCGCCGGCAATCTCTCAGTGCACACCGTCGACCAAGGTTCCGTCTGGCCAGCTTACTTGCTAGCTGGCCAAGAATACGATGCAATCGCATTGACTTGCATGCGATCGGCTGAGCGCCCCCACGAGCTGTCGCCGGCGGCGACGTTCAGAAGACCGCTGACCCATATCGCGTCCATGGTCTGCACGTCCTTGAGCGGCTTGTCGGAGACCACGTAAATGATCTGGTTGGCCGGCGGCGGCGGAACGTGAATGCAGGCGCCGAAGTAGGGCACGAGCAGAAACTCGCGCACTTCGCCCTTGACGCGTTCGAGGGGAATGGCAAAACCGGCGATGCGGATGGCTGCGCCGTTGAGCGACGCCGGACAGAATTCCACCGACGGTGACCGCAACGCCTTCAAGGGCAAGCAACACCAGCAGTTCTCGCGGACGAGCTCCAACCGAGCGCAGGATCGCCAATTCGCGCCGGCGAGCATCGAGGCTGGCGAGGATCACGGCCACCAGACCACCCAGCCCAACCAGGGCAACCAGCCACGAAACCAGCAGCAGCGCCTGCTCACCCTGCCCCACGACTTCCCAGAGCTGATCCAGCGCCACGCCGGGCATCACGCCCATCAGCGGTTCATCGACATCATCCGCGATGGCCCGCTGCATGGCAAAGACATCACCACGCTGTTTCAGGCCGACGAGTTGGACGGTAATGCTTTTGGCAGCGAGATCGAACTTCCTGACCAGTTCGGGCGGGATCGAAAAGCCCGGCACCGGGGCGCCGCCCTGCCAATCGAGATGAACAGCCTCCATGCCGGCCAGGCTGATGTGCACGGTGCGATCGACGGGCGTGCCGGTGGGCGCCAGGATACCGACGACAAAGAAAGGCTTGTCGCCATGGGCGGCACCTTCGAGCGCGCCGCTGCCATGCGTCAGGACGATCTTTTGTCCGAGGCGATAGCCCAGCCGCCTGGCCACCTCGGCGCCAAGAACCGCGTCGAAGACGCCTTCGAAGGGCTTCCCGGCCTGCAGGCGCAAGAGCTGCCGATCGCCGTAGCGAAAGTGCGTGAAGTAGTCAAGGGAGGTGCCGAGGACCGGAAAGCCATGATGGGAGTCGCCCAGCGAGAGCGGGATGGTCCACGCCACGGCTGGATGACGGGAGATTTTTTGCGCCGACGTCCAACGCATATTCTGGCTGGCTTCGCCGATCCGGAAGACCGCATAGAGCATCAACTGGACTGGAGCGCGCACCGACCACCAGATCCGTTCCGGAAACCGATTGCGAGAAGCTCTCGCGGACGTCGTGGCGGAGGCGCTCGACGCCGACCAGCAAGGTCGTGGCGAGGGCGATGGAGAGCAGCGTAAAGCTCAGTGTGTAGCGCCGATTCCAGGCACTGCGCAAGGCGAGCGCGATCAGATAGCGCATCTAACACCTCCGGCGGCGGTCGTGACTGACGAAAAGTACTGTCGAACCGGCAGCGTTCGCCTCATGCAGGAGCAGATCGAGAAATGCTTCCTGTCGCTCGGCATCGAGCGCGGAAGTGGGTTCGTCGGCAGTCAGCAGTTCGGGATGCCCGATCAGGGCGCGTGCTGCTGCCACGCGCTGCTGCTGACCCACCGACAGATCAGTGGCCGGACGCAGCCACAAGTCGCGGGCCAGATCGAGATGGCCCAGGAGATCAATGCTTCCGCTGGCGGGCACCAGCACGCCACCGATCAGGCTCAGCAGGGTGCTCTTGCCGCAGCCGCTCGGTCCATGCAGGAAGGCATGCTCGCCACGCTGCAGACGCAGCTCGGGCAGATCCAGGCAAGCTGCGCTCTGACGAGGCCAGCGAAAGACCAGTCCCTTGATATCGACGACCGTTTCGCTTTTCACGGCTGCCAGATCAATGTGTTGGCCTTGGCTGAGAGCTTGGCCGCAGATTGCCGTTTGGCGGTCACCACTTGCGCCCGGATTTGCTGGTAGGCGGGGAAGGCGGTAAAGAGTCTCTCTTCCAGGCCCTGCAGCGCCGCAGGTTGGGCGCAGTGGAAGATGAATTCGCCATCCAGGTCGGCGTGCTCACGGCCAGTTCCCGCTTGATCGTCGCCCAGTGCGGCCTTCGCTGCAGTCATGACGACAGGGGCTTCGCCGAGCAGCACGGGGTCAATGACCGCTGACCCCAGTTTCACGCTGGCCAGCTTGCAGCCAGCGCCTGGAGTGGGTACGAACAGCTTGTCGGCCTGACGTAACGGGCTTGCCGCGCGGCGTACCTTGTCCAGTTCCTTGTCGCCCTTGGGCGCGCGCTCGAAACCCAGCAGATTATCGTCATGGCTGCGAATTTAGGCACACGCCGGCACCAGATGCAACATAGTTGCAAACGCATTGAGTGCATCACGTCTGCACGGGTTGCCGAACCGAACAGTTCTTGGCGCTCATGTTTCCGCTGGTGTTGGAATACAAGACCAAATTCAGCTTGCGCATGAAGCGCAAGAGGGCCGCCTGGGATTGACGCCATCCGGGCAAAAATCCTGGGCCTAACGCTGCTATGACAAACGAGTGGCGAGGCTCTGATGATGACAGCCCCCCCCATCGTGAAGTAAGGCCTTGATCATCATTCCGGCCACCCTCGCTACGCCGCCATCGGCATCAGATAGGGCTGCTTGGGCGGTCGGGGTCGTCGGCGCGCCGGT
>NZ_FLQX01000153.1 GCF_900089955.1 Candidatus Accumulibacter aalborgensis
TTCTTGCTACCCACCGCCAGGCCTTGAAAATACGGGGTTGGAGCCCTCATGCGTCAGGGCTGGCCTGCGCGCTTGCTATCGGCACTCGGGGTAGCTCTCGTACACATGCTCGAACACCGCCGAGCACTTCTGGCTGTAGATCTCGGGCGTGTAGGCACGCGGCAGGCCGCTGTCGAGCGTGTCTTCGATGGCCAGCTTCAACTGTGACCGTGCCGCAGCCTTTTGCCGCCAGTTCAACACCAGCAATGCCTTGAGTCGCGCCAGCAGCTCGCGTGCGGCCTTTTTCACCTCAGCGCGTTCCTCAGTCGATAGCTCCGGCGCTGGCCGCGTCAGGATGTCGAAGATGACCAGTTCCTCCTCGCTCATGTTCTCGCGCACATGGCGTTCCTGCTCGTCGTTGAGGCTGTTGGAGAGCTTGACCAGTTCCGCGAACAGTTCCTCGATGCTGCGGCTACCGGCGTTGTAGCTTTCGATCAGCGCCTTGAACTTCTCGGCGAAGTCGGCGCGGGTGCGGTTCAACCGGATCATTTTTTCCAGTTGTGCGCGGATGGCTGCCTTGAGCACTTCGAGATCGGTGTTCAGTGCCTCGAAGTTGATCTTCGACAGGTCGAGCGCCGGTGGGCCGGATTCGCGGATTTCGTGGCCGGTGATGGATTCGTCGAGCAGGCCGTTGATCTGCCGCATGACCTGTGAGATGTCCGGCGGGTTCGGGTTCAGCTTGGTGCGAATCGCCTCGGCCAGCGCCGTCAGGCAGGCGACGCGGCTGGCGAATTCCGCTACCGCCGGGTCGGGCTTCACGGCACGGCAGAGCGTGCTGACCAGCCGCTCATGGGCGAAGAAGTCGCGGCGCAGCGGGTCAGGCGAGATCAGCGCGTTCATGCCGTCCTGGATGCGCGACAGGCGCTCCATGCTGCCGGCAGGCATCGCCTCGATCTCGTTCAGCATTACTTTGTGCGCAGCGCAGAAGGCCGTCGCATCGACCACCGAACGACGCAATTCCTCGACCAGTTGCTGCTTGTCCTTGACTGGTCTCTCGCCACCATTGCCCGCCCCGTAGATTGCCAGCGCCTTTTCCAGCGAGGCGAAGACGTTGGCGTAATCGACGATGACGCCGCTGTGCTTGCCGGGGAAGACGCGGTTGGCGCGGGCGATGGTCTGCATCAGCGTGTGGTTGCGCATCGGCTTGTCGAGGTAGATCGTCGAACAGCTTGGCGCGTCGAAGCCGGTCAGCCACATGGCGCAGACAAACACCAGGCGCAACGGGTCGGCGCTATCCTTGAATTTCTCATCCAGCCGAGGCTGCGACTCGTTCATGCGCTTGCGGTGCGGCTCGATGTCGAGGCCAAGTTTCTGCATCTGCTGGATCTCGTTCTGCCCCGGCGAGACGATCACCGCCATCTCGGTGCGGGTCAGCACCTCCAGCCGTTGTTTCAGCTCGGCCAGGCGCAGATCGCGCCGCGCCTGTCCTGGCGTCATCTCGCCACCACGCGACAGATAGGCCAACTCGCCAAGCTCTGTTTGCACTCGCGTGGTTTCCGCCGCCCAGTGCCGCTTCACCTTGTCGTGCATCCGCAGCGCCGTGGCCTTGTCGATGGACACCACCATCGCCTTGCCGACCGCATTTGCCAACATTCCGCGCCCGAGGAAATGCCGCACGATGTCCTGTGCCACCGTTTCCAGCCGGTCGTCGCGAGTAAGCAGGTGGTATTGCCGGCCCAGCACACGCTCCAGCTTGGCCTCCTGCTCCGCGTCAAGTTCGGCGTCCTCGATCAGGCGGTAGATGTCGTCGTTCAGGTCCGGATTGATGAGCTGCAATTCCGGCGTGCGGTTCTCGTAGAACAGGGGCACGGTCGCGCCGTCTTTGATGGACTGCTGGAAGTCGTAGATCGAAACATAGTCGCCGAAAACCTCCTTGGTGCGTTCCTCGCCCGCGATCAGCGGCGTGCCGGTAAAGGCCAGGAACATCGCCTTGGGCAAAGCGGCGCGCATGTTGAGCGCCAGCGTGTCGTACTGACTGCGGTGCGCCTCGTCGGTGAGCACGATCACGTCGGAGCGGTCGCACAGCAACTCCGGCGTCTGAAACTTGTGCACCAGCGTGAAGACGTAGCGGTGATTGCCGCGCAGCAGTTCGCGCAGGTGAGCGCCGCTGGCAGCGTGGCAGGCGTCGCCCTCGGGCTCGCTCACCGCGCCACTGGTCTTGAAGGTCTTGGCAATCTGCTCGTCCAGTTCCACGCGGTCGGTGACGACCACAAACGTCCAGTTACCGGTCAGTTTGCGCAACACCTTCTGGGCGAAAAACACCATCGAGAAGCTCTTGCCGCTACCCTGCGTCTGCCAGAACACGCCGCCGCGCCCGTCGCCCAGTTTGCGGGCTTCGAGCATCTTGCGAACAGCGTTATTGACGCCGAGGAACTGATGGTTCTGGCTGAGAATCTTGACCAAGCCGGCCTTGTGTTCGGAAAACAGCGTGAAGTTCTCGACCAGATCGAGCAGGCGGACGGGGTCGCAGGTGCCGCGCAGCATCACTTCCAGCGACACGCGGCGCGGTTCGTCCTCGCGCTCGATGCGCTTCCACTCGAAGAAGCGATCCCAGTTCGCCGTCAGCGAGCCGACGCGGCTGTCAGTGCCGTTGGAGGCGATGAGTAGCGCGTTGCTCCAGAACAGGGCCGGAATCTGCTGTCTGTAGTGGGTCAGGTTTTCGTCAAAGGCGGCGCGCGCCGGGACGCCGGGCTTCTTGAGTTCGATCACCACCCACGGCAGGCCATTGACGAAGCCGACCAGATCGGGCCGGCAGGTGTAGAGCGGGCCGGTCACGGTCAACTGGCTGACGAGCAGGAAATCGTTGTTGGCCGGCGCTTCCCAATCGACCACGCGCAGGCGCTCGGTGCATTGGCCACCACTCTGGCCGCCGTGCTCGCGCGCATCACTACCCAAATTCGGAACCGAAACCGTGATGCCTTCCTTGAGCAGCCGATAGACCTCGCGGTTCGCCGCCTCCAGGCTCATCGCCGAACGGTCGCGGGTCAGCTCGTCGACGGCGTTGGCGATCGCCTCCGGTGGCAGGGTCGGGTTGAATTTGCCCAGCGCGGCGCGCAGACGTTCGACCAGCACCACCTCGCCCCTGGTTTCGCGCCCCAGCAATCCACCCGCACCGAAGGTTTCGTCCAGCGCCGACACCGTCTGCCAGCCGAGCGTGGCGAACAGCCCGATGGCGGGCTGCTCGACGAGTTGGTCTTCGGAATAGGCGTGCGGGCTCATGGCAACTGAAGTCCGGCGATCGCATTCAGTTTGGCGAGCAAGTCGGGCAGACGCTCCTGACTCGCCGCATCGCCCGGTAAATGTCCCGGCAAGGCGTCCATGAACGCCGGCTGTGCGAGCAGGCCCTGAAAACGCTCGGCCAGATAGGCCCGGAGTTCGGGCGGACTGATGCGGCACTCATCCCGCAGCGCGTCGCGCCCATCGACCACCGCGAGCAGGTCGCCGAGATCATGGCTGAACAGGAAATCACCCTCGCCGCGCCCGTCGAACGCCTCCAGCTTGGTGGCCAGAAACACCGGCGCGGCGATCAGGCGGATGATGCGGCCGCCGGACAGCGCGACTGCCTGGGCCGTCTCCAGCGCCAGCGGATACCAGCGGTTGGCAAAACCGAGAATCTTCTCCAAGGTGGGCATCACATCCACCGCCACCGATCCCACCTGCCAGCGACAGATCGGCGCTTCCGGGCGCATGTCCGGCACAAAGCCACGCGCACGCAGCGCTGCCTCGACCCGATGGTAGTCGGACAGCACCACGGCCTGACAGACCAGGTCCACATCTTCCGTCGGACGAATCGCCGGCATCGCCGGATCGGTAATCAACAATCCGGCCACCGCACCGCCGACAAAGACCATTTCCTCGCACAGATCGTCACCCAGGCGCTCGGTGTTAACGGCGTCGTCATTCCGTAGAAATCTGGCGTCGACAGTTTTGCAGCGTAGCCCGCA
>NZ_FLQX01000154.1 GCF_900089955.1 Candidatus Accumulibacter aalborgensis
GTGTTAACGGCGTCGTCATTCCGTAGAAATCTGGCGTCGACAGTTTTGCAGCGTAGCCCGCAGGTCGGTTCTTTTGATTTTCAGTGATTTTTTAAACCGGTTCTGCGGTTTGCGCCCGCAGGGCTTCCGGCGGAGGGATTGCATCGCAATCCCTCGTCTGGCAAGCGAAGCGCGGCAGGGGTGATAGGCGGGAAATGGGCAGTCCCACGGCCGGCCGGAGCGTTCGACTGGCGAGAATTTGTTCTGTACCGCCTGGGTGGGGATGGCGTCAGCGCCGCTGATGCGGTAGATAGGTGACCAGCCGGTGGAAACACGGGCACGGCATCGGGACCAACCGCCAAGCCAGACCCGATGCCGCGCCCACAGCTATGACGAAGCGACACTGCCTGCAAAGTATGTCACGAAGCGGGCGTGTCGCCGTCTTTCCCCATTGGCCAAGGTGACCAATGGAGCTGCCTGGAAGACGCTATCTGTGCGCCGGTTGCCGCACCGCTGTGCTGATTTGCAGCCACTGCGATCGCGGCCAACGCTACTGCACCGCGGGATGTGCCAGCGAGGCGCGCCGACGCTCGGTCCGTGCTGCCGGACGCCGCTATCAAGCCGGTTTGCGCGGGCGTCACGCCCACGCCAAACGCCAGCAGCGTTATCGGGTCCGACCGCAGAAAGTGACGCATCAGGGTTCCCCGCCCCCGGCCCTGGCTGATCCAATCTCACCCGAACCGTCGGTGCCGGTGAAGCCGGTGCCCGGGCACTGCTGGCGTTGCCAGCGTCCCTTGCCGGACTGGGTACGCCAGGACTTCCTGCGCCGTCGGATTCGCCGTAGCCAACCCGATCGGAGAACGCATGTCTATCACCCCAGAAATTGAAGCGCAGATCCTGCGCTATTACCACGCCGAACGCTGGCGCATCGGCACCATTGCCACGCAACTGCACGTGCATCGCGACAGCGTTGCGCGTGTGCTTGCCCAGTCCGGCTTGCCGGCATTGGGTGGCCTCTGCCGGCCGTCGGCCATCGATGCCTACCTGCCCTTCATCCTGGAGACCCTTGCGCAGTTTCCGCGCCTGCGCGCCAGTCGGCTGTACGACATGGTGCAGGCGCGCGGCTACCCGGGACGACCGGATCACTTCCGGCATCTGATCGCTCGCCATCGACCGCGCCCCAAAGCGGAAGCCTATCTGCGTCTGCGCACCTTGCCCGGTGAGGAAATGCAAGTTGACTGGGGGCACTTTGACCACCTTGAAATCGGGCGTGCCCGTCGGCCGCTGATGGGCTTTGTCGCCGTGTTGTCGTGGTCGCGCCAGATCTTCCTGCGCTTCTATCTGGGCGCCCACATGGAGAACTTTTTACGCGGCCATGTCGCCGCCTTCGAGGCGTGGCAAGGGGTGCCGAGGATGGCGCTCTACGATAATCTCAAGAGTGCGGTCCTTGAACGTCAGGGCACGGTCATCCGCTTCAACCCGACGCTCCTTTCCCTGGCCGGCCATTACCGCTTCGATCCGCGTCCCGTAGCGGTCGCCCGAGGGAACGAAAAAGGCCGTGTGGAGCGCGCCATCCGTTATATCCGCGACGCCTTCTTCGCCGGTCGCGAGTTCAAGACACTGGACGACCTCAATGCCCAGGCTGATGCGTGGACCCGCGGACCCGCCGGCGAACGTCGCTGCCCGGAGGACGAGTCACTGACCGTCCGCGCGGCCTTCGCCCAGGAACGGGGTCGTCTGCTGGCGCTGCCCGCCGACGGTTTCCCGACCGACGAGGTCAAGGCGGTAGTGGCCGGCAAGACCCCGTATGTGCGCTTCGACCTGAACGATTACTCGATCCCGCACGGCTGCGTTCAGCGCACGCTGACCGTTGTCGCCAGTTCGGATCAGGTGCGCATCCTCGATGGCCAGACGCTGATCGCCACGCACCCGCGCTCCCATGATCGCCGCCAACAGATCGAAATCCCCGCGCACATCGCCACCCTGGTCGAGCATAAACATCAGGCCAGCGCGCATCGTGGCACCGATCATCTGGTCCAGGCGGTGCCACTGAGCCGAGATCTCCTGACCCAGGCCGTAGAACGCGGCGAGCCGTTGGGACGCACGGTCAACACGCTGACTGACCTCCTGGCGCATTACGGCGTGGCCGAACTCACGGTGGCGATTGCCGACGCCCTGGAGCGCGGTGTGCCGCATCCGAATGCGGTTCGCCTGGTGCTGGAACGACGGCGCAAAGCCCAGGCGGAACCGCCGCCGCTGGCCATCAACCTGCCCGAACACGTCAAACGTCGGGACATCCCCGTGCGTCCCCACCGCCTCGATGGCTACGATCAATTGATGGAGAATCCCGATGACGACGACTGATGCCCGCCAACGGGCGACGGCGCTGCAACTGCACGGCGTGCTGGCTCATTGGGCTGAGTGCGCCGACCAGCCATGGCTTGATCCCTTGTTGTCCTGGGAGGAAACCGAACGCGCTCGCCGCTCGCTGGAACGGCGCTTGCGCTGCGCCCATATCGGCCGCTTCAAGCCGCTAGCCGATTTCGACTGGTCCTGGCCGCAGCAGTGCGACCAGCGGGCGATCGCGGAACTGATGACGCTCGACTTCATGGACTCGGCAACCAATGCCATCCTGGTCGGCGCCAGCGGCCTGGGCAAAACGATGATTGCCCAGAATATCGCCCATCAGGCGGTCTTGCAGGGGCATACCGTGGTGTTCGCCACGGCCGGGCAGTTGCTCGGCGAACTGGCCGGTCTGGACAGCGATTCGGCGCTGCGTTATCGCTTGCGTCGCTATGCGGCGCCAGATTTGCTGCTGATCGATGAGGTCGGCTATCTCTCGTATTCGAACCGCCACGCCGATTTGCTCTTCGAGTTGATCAACCGGCGCCACGAGAAGAAGAGCACATTGATTACGACCAACAAGTCGTTCTCGGAATGGTCGGAGGTGTTTCCCAATGCCAGTTGCGTCGTGGCCATGATCGATCGCCTGGTACATCACGCGGAGATTCTTTCCATCAAGGGCGAATCCTATCGCCGCAAGGAAGCCCAGGAGCACGCCGCCGCCAACGCCAGGAAGCGCAAGACCAAGGGCGCGCCGTGAAACGCTACCATCCCCCTTCCGGACTGTCCTGCGGACTCGAATTCCTCATCGATCCAGCCTGGTCTCCCGAGCAGGCCCTCGCAGTCTTCGAACTGGTTGACGACCTGCGCGACCGGATCTGGTCTCACTATGAGCGGGTTCTTCAACAAAAACTGCATGATGATCGGGTGACCCGGCACTGCGTCGACAGCACCGAGCCACCTTTCTAACCGGCATCCCACTCTCTTACGCACAGGGGCCTTCGTGGCCCCTGTTTCGTCTACCCTACCCGCTTGCCCTTCTCGCCGCCAATTACTGCCGCCAGATTTATGCGGATTTACTCCGCCGGCAACA
>NZ_FLQX01000155.1 GCF_900089955.1 Candidatus Accumulibacter aalborgensis
ACATCTTGACTTCAACACCACGACAGCGCCGCCGTTTCCTCCGCGTAGCGGCTTCGTCCAACAAGCTGCTATGCTTTCGGTATCAGAGGGAACTACAATCTCCAAAGTGGAACAAGGGAGTTAGCTTGGATGAGAAGCGAAGAAGAGAATCTGATTCGGCAGATGGTCGATGTGATCGTTCGCGAAGCTGATCCGGACGCGGTGATCCTGTTCGGTTCGTATGCGCGCGGCGAGGGGCGCCCAGATTCCGACGTCGATCTCCTGATCGTCGAGCGAGCACCCTTCAGCCCACAGCACAGTCGCCGCCAGGAGACCGCCAGACTGTACCTTGCCCTGCGCAAACTGGCCGTGCCCAAGGACCTGCTGCTCTACAGCCGCGAGGAATTCGAGCGCTTCAAGGACTCCCCACACCATGTCATTGGCCGCGCTAGACGGGAAGGCCAGGTCTTGCATGGGAGAGCTTGATGACCACCCCCAGGCATTTCTGGTCATGGCGCGCAAGGAGTTCGACGCGCTGCGTGGCATGATCGGCAATCCTTTGTTTGCCGATGAAATTTTCGGCTTCCATGCCCAGCAAGCGATTGAAAAGGCTCTCAAGGCCTGGCTTGCTGCGCAGTCAATTACCTTTCCCCGAACGCATGATATCTCCAGACTCCTCGACTTGCTGGAAGAGACAGGGGTCGATGTCGCCATATTCTGGCCGCTTGTCGAATACACGGTTCTCGCCGTACAGGCACGCTATGAAGCCCACTTGGTGGACATTGAAGCTCCGCTCGACCGGGCGGCTGCGATTGCGGATGTGCAGCGATTGCTCGACACCGTTGTCGCCGCTACTGAACCGGTCGTGGTCGGGATGCGCAAGCCGGACCTGTTGTGATGCCGGGATATCAGGGTGGGAGTGGCGCCAATACCGACGCCGTTGGGCCCTGTCCCAAAGGCCGTCCCAGTCACTTCAGCCGCGATAGCTGATGCGGTAGATCGCGCCAGCGTAGTCGTCCGCGACCAGCAGCGAGCCATCGGGCAATACCAACACGTCGGCTGGCCGGCCCCAAGCCGTCTCGCCCTGTAGCCAGCCACTGGCGAAAGGCTCGTAGGCGACCGCCTTGCTGCCTTGCAGGCGTACCAGCGTGACCCGGTAGCCAATTTTCTTCGAGCGGTTCCACGAACCGTGCTCGGCAATGAAGATCTGGTTGCGGTACTCCGGCGGGAACATCGTCCCGGTGTAGAAGCGCATGCCCAGCGCAGCGACATGGGGACCCAGCTTCTGCGCTGGCGCGGTGAACTCCGCGCACTTACGCCTGGCGCCGAAATCCGGATCGGGCAGGTCGCCTGCGTGGCAGTACGGATAGCCGAAATGCATTCCGGCGCGTGGCGCATGGTTCAGCTCGTCGGGCGGCAGGTCGTCGCCGAGCATGTCGCGGCCGTTGTCGGTGAACCAAAGCTCGCTGGTCTGCGGCTGCCAGTCGAAGCCGACGCTGTTGCGCACGCCTCGGGCATAGACCTCAAGGCCGCTGCCGTCAGGATTCATGCGCAGGATATGGGCATGGCGCAGGGGATCAGGGTCACAGATGTTACAGGGCGCACCCACTGGTACGTAGAGTTTGCCGTCCGGGCCGAAGGCGATGAATTTCCAGCCGTGGTGCGTGTCGCCAGGCAAGCTGCCAGTGACTAGCACTGGCGCCGGCGGATGGTCCAGGCGTCGCTCGATGTCGTCGTAGCGCAGGATGCGGCTCACCGCCGAGACGTAGAGACTGCCTTCTCGGTAGGCCACGCCGACCGGGAGTTGCAGTCCGCTGGCAATCAGCGTCACGCCCTGCACCTTGAAGTTGGCGCCGAAGCTCACCGCATGCACTTTTCCCGCCCGCATCGAACCGACGAAAACGGTGCCACCATGGCCATCGTGCTGCCCCAGTGCCATCTGCCGGGCGTTGTCGACGCGTGCCCACAGCTCGATGGTGAAGCCCTGCGGCAACTTGATGCGCTCCAGCGGTAACTCGCTTGCCGCGGCGATCATCGAGATCAGGGCAAAAAGAAATCCAGGAAAGACGGTGATTCCGCGTAGCGTGACTGCTCGCATGGCTTCACAGCCGGTAACAGTAGAGCAGCGTCTGGCGTGCGTCATCGATTTCGACCACGCTGGTCGGTTCGACATCCGGGACGGCAAAGCTGTTGCTGATGAACAGACTTCCCGCTGGCATCTCGCGCTGAAGCTTTGCCCACAGGGTGGCCATCGGCGCCGGCGACAGGAAGGCATAGACGACGTTGAAGGCGGCGAAATCGGTTCGCCAGAGATCGCCCCAGCGCCAATCACAGTTGGCCAGAGCGGCGGTTCGCAGGCGGCCGACGAGCCAGGTGGCCGGAGCATTCTCGACGCCGGCGAACTGTGCGTCGGGCCGCTCCCTGGCGAGCGGGCCGAGCACACTGCCGATGCCGGCGCCAAGGTCGAGGAAGCGCAACTCGCGCCGATCGGCGGTCAGTTGGGCGAGGGCGGCGGCGGTCTGGCGGTTGGAGAAGTAAAGCGGTACCTGACCACTCAGCGCACCGCGATAGACGAGTAGCAGCAGCATGAACAGCAGCAGGAACCAGCCGGGGTCGATCGCCAGACGCGAAACGGCCCAGGCCAGCGGCGCGAAGAGCGCGTGCATCAGGCGCCACCACCAGGCCTGACGCGTCAGGCTGGCGAGTAGCAGGGCGGCCCCGCCGATCGCGAAAGCCGTCTGCGGCCAGGGCAACTCTTCGTTGCGAACGCTGTAATACGGCCAGGCCAGCGAAAGGACGGCAAATGCCGCGGCAAATTGCAGGGCGAGTTGACGGACTTGCCGACCGACTGCCGGCGGCGCGGCATCGAGGGATTCGGGTGAGGGCGAAGACAAGGCGCGGCTCCAGTTCCGTAGGTCGGATTAGCCGAGCGTCACCCGACGTTTGCGCCGGGGGTGTTGGGTTACGGCCTGCGGCCTGACCCAAGCTACGACGCTATGGCGCATTGTACCCATCGTAGCCAGTTTCTGGCCTGTGCTTACGCAGCGCTTCCGGGCGCGAGCAGTCGCCAGCGCAGGGCGTCGCGTCTGGCGTGGACTTGCAGCACCGACGCCGCCTTGACATGACCGAAGCCACGAATCTGCTCCGGCAAGCTGGCCAGTTCGATTGCGCTGGCCATGGACTCGGGTTTGAGTTGCGCGAGGATGAGATTGACGTCGGCCTCGTAGTCACTGAGCAGTTGCCGTTCCATGCGCCTTTCTTCGCTCCTGCTGAAGGGGTCGAGGAAAGTGCCGCGCAGGCCCTTGAGCCGGCTCAAGCAGGCAAACGCGGTCATCATCCACGGGCCGTAGCTGCGCTTGGTGATTCTGCCGGTTAACGGATCCGGTCTGGCGAGTAGCGGCGGTGCGAGGTGGAAACGCAGTCGGTAGTCGCCCTCGAACTCTTCGGACAACTGCTGGCGGAACGTGGGGTTGGCATAGAGTCTCGCGACCTCGTACTCGTCCTTGACGGCCAGCAACTTGAAGTAGGCGCGGGCAACTGCTTCGGTCAGCGCGGTGGACTGCAAGGTCGATTCGGCAGCACGGACACTTTCGACCAGTGTCCGATAGCGCTGGGCGTAGCGTGCGTCCTGATAGGCGGTCAGTGTGTCGACTCGCCGGCTGATCGTCTCGTCGACGTTGCGCGAGAATTGCCGAGGCGAAGGTGCGCTGGTGGGCCTGATCAGACGGCGCACGGCTTCCGGGTCGTGCGCCGCTCGCCGACCCCAGAGGAAGGCCTTGCGGTTCTGGTCGACGGCGGTCGCGTTGAGTTCGATGGCCTGGTCGATGGCTGCCAGCGAGATCGGCACGAGGCCGCGCTGCCAGGCGACGCCGAGCAGGAACAGGTTGCCATAGAGCGCGTCGCCCATCAGGCGGCGGGCCATCTCGGCGGTGTCCAGGAAAAGCGTCTGGCCATCGCCACAAGCGTCGTCGATGCTGGCCTGCATGTCCTGCTGGGGAAACTGCCAGTCGGGGTTGCGCGTGAATTCGGCGGTGGGTGTTTCGGCGACGTTGACCACTGCCCTCGTCTTGCCGGCAAGTACCTTGGACAGCGCTTCGGCGCCGGCGGTAACCACCAGGTCACCGCCGATGACGGCGTCGGCTTCGCCGGTGGCGATGCGCGCGGCATGGATATCTTCGGGCTGGTCAGCGATGCGCAGGTGCGAAAAGACGGCGCCGAATTTCTGCGCCAGGCCGGTCATGTCGAGTACCGAGACGCCCTTGCCGTCGAGGTGCGCGGCCATGCCGAGCAGGGCGCCGAGGGTGACGACGCCGGTCCCGCCAACGCCGGTGATCAGGATGTTGAAGGGGCGTCGCGTGTCGGCCAGCACGGGGTCGGGAAGGTTGGCAAAAGCGGTGGCAAAAGCGGTCGAAAAAGCGCCCTCATCGGCGGCGACGGCGCGGCCGGCGCGCAGTTTGCCGCCTTCGACGGTGACAAAGCTGGGGCAGAAGCCATTGATGCACGAAAAATCCTTGTTGCACGAAGACTGATCGATCGCTCGTTTGCGGCCGAACTCGGTTTCGAGTGGAATCACCGACAGGCAGTTCGACTGCACGCCACAGTCGCCGCATCCTTCACAAACCGCTTGGTTGATGAACACTCGCCGGGCCGGATCGACGAGCTTGCCGCGCTTGCGGCGGCGGCGTTTCTCGGTGGCGCAGGTCTGGTCGTAGATCAGCACCGAGACACCGCGATGCTCGCGCAGTTCGCGCTGCACCGCATCGAGCTGGTCCCGGTGATGGATCGGCGTCTGTGGGGCGAGACCACGTACCCCTTTGTACTTGGCTGGCTCGTCGGTGACGATGACGATCTTGCTGATCCCTTCGGCCTCGAGCTGACGAGTGAGTTGCGGGACGGTCAGGCTGCCGTCGACCGGCTGCCCGCCGGTCATCGCAACGGCATCGTTGTAGAGGATCTTGTAGGTGATCGAGACGCCGGCGGCGACCGACTGGCGGATGGCGAGCAGCCCGGAGTGGAAGTAGGTGCCGTCGCCGAGATTGGCGAAAATGTGCTTCACCGCGGTGAAAGGCGCCTGGCCGACCCAGGTGACGCCTTCACCGCCCATGTGCGTGAAGGTTGCCGTGTTGCGGTCCATCCAGGTGACCATGTAGTGGCAGCCGATGCCGGCGACGGCGCGTGAACCTTCCGGGACGCGCGTCGAGGTGTTGTGCGGGCAGCCGGAACAGAAGTACGGCGTGCGCTGGATCGCCGCCAGCGCCGCCGCGCCGGTCGCGGGCAGGAGCGCCGGCGCCAGGGCGTTCTGTTTGGCTTCGAGCAGCGCGAGCCGTTCGACGATCGCCGGTGAAGTGAAGAAGCGGCCGATGCGGGCGGCCAGTGCCCGTGCGACCTGGGCCACCGACAACTCGCCGGCAGCCGGCAGCAGCCAGTCACCGTGCGTCAGGTGGCCGCTGCTGGTCGGCAGCAGCGACCACTCGCCTTTCTCGTCGAACTTCCCGACGACGCGCGGCCGGACGTCCTCGCGCCAGTTGTAGAGTTCCTCCTTGAGCTGGTATTCGAGCAGTTGCCGCTTTTCCTCGACGACCAGGATCTCTTCGAGACCCTCGGCGAAGCGGCGTACGCCATCGGCTTCGAGTGGCCAGACCATACCGACCTTGTACAGGCGAATGCCGATGCGCGCCGCCAGTTCGTCGTCGATGCCCAGTTCGACCAGCGCCTGGCGCACGTCGAGGTAGGCCTTGCCGGCGGTGATGATCCCCAGGCGGGCAGGCGATGTGGGGTCGGCACTGTCGATGATGATGCGGTTGAGGAGGTTGGCACGGCAGTAGGCCAGCGCGGCGTAGAGCTTGCGGTTGATCAGGCGAGCTTCCTGCTGCAGCGGCGGGTCGGGCCAGCGGATGTTGAGCCCGTGCGGATCATTTTCGGGCATCTCGAAATCGTCGGGCAGGCGGATCACGGTCGATAGAGGATCGATCGCTACCGAGGCCGACGTTTCAACCGTATCGGCCAGTGCTTTCATCACTACCCAGCAGCCCGAGTAACGGCTCATCGCCCAGCCGTGCAGACCGTAATCGAGATACTCCTGGACGTTGGCCGGGTAGAGGACCGGCATCATCACCGCCTTGAAGATGTGTTCGGTCTGGTGCGGCAGCGTCGACGACTTGGCGGCGTGGTCGTCGCCGGCAATCACCAGGACGCCGCCGTACTTCGCCGTACCGGCAGCGTTGGCGTGGCGGAAGACGTCGCCACAGCGGTCGACTCCCGGACCCTTGCCGTACCACATGGCGAAGACCCCGTCGTAGTTGGCGCCAGGGAAGAGATTGAGTTGCTGCGTGCCCCATACCGCGGTCGCGGCGAGGTCCTCGTTTACGGCCGGCTGGAAAACGATGCGCTGGGCGTCGAGGTATTTCTTGGCTTTCCACAGCGCCTGGTCGAGCCCGCCGAGTGGGCTGCCGCGGTAGCCGGAGACAAAGCCCGCCGTGTTCAGCCCGGCGGCTTCGTCGCGCAGGCGTTGCAGCATCGGCAGACGAACGAGGGCTTGCGTGCCGGTCAGGAAAACGCGTCCCGAGGTGACCGTGTAGCGGCTATCGAGCGTGGTCGAGAGATCGCCCATTGCTTCTCCTCCGTTATCGCTTGGCGACGATTGTAATCCATGTGTGCCAGCCTGAGGCTGCTGGCCGGAACAAGAAGAAAGTGTCGAAAAGCTCTGTCCATGCCAGCGTTTTGCGCTATAATCTTGCCCGGCGTGAAAATTCGTTTGACAGCTCACTGAATGGGCGTCAGAATCGAGGGTTCTTAGCTGGAGGGATACCCAAGTGGCCAACGGGATCAGACTGTAAATCTGACGGCTCTGCCTTCGAAGGTTCGAATCCTTCTCCCTCCACCAAAACTGCCGCTGTTGGTAGTGCTGTTCAGTCGTGAATCGTGTGCGGGTAATGGTTTTGCGGGTGTAGCTCAATGGTAGAGCTGAAGCCTTCCAAGCTTATGACGAGGGTTCGATTCCCTTCACCCGCTCCACGTGGCGGCCGCAAGATTGTTTCAGGCTTCGCGAACGACGCCCATGTAGCTCAGCGGTAGAGCACTCCCTTGGTAAGGGAGAGGTCGACAGTTCAATTCTGTCCATGGGCACCACCGTTTGGTGCATGAGATCCATCATTAACTTTTAACGTCTTGAGGTACCGGTAATGGCCAAGGGAAAATTTGAACGTAACAAGCCGCACGTCAACGTGGGCACGATTGGGCACGTGGACCACGGCAAGACGACGCTGACGGCGGCGATCACGACCATTCTGGCGAAGAAGTACGGCGGTACCGCCAAGGCCTACGACCAGATCGACGCCGCGCCGGAAGAGAAGGCGCGCGGCATCACGATCAACACGGCGCACGTCGAGTATGAGACTGCCAAGCGGCACTACGCGCACGTCGATTGCCCGGGTCACGCGGACTACATCAAGAACATGATCACCGGCGCGGCGCAGATGGACGGCGCGATCCTCGTCGTCTCGGCGGCTGACGGGCCGATGCCGCAAACGCGCGAGCACATCCTGCTGGCGCGCCAGGTCGGTGTGCCGTACATCATCGTCTATCTGAACAAGTGCGACATGGTCGACGACGAGGAGCTGCTCGAGCTGGTCGACATGGAAGTGCGCGAACTGCTGTCCAAGTACGACTTTCCCGGTGACGACGTGCCGATCATCCAGGGTTCGGCGCTGAAGGCCCTGGAAGGTGACACGGGTCCGCTGGGCGAAGGTTCGGTGATGGCTCTGGCCGATGCGCTGGACGCCTACATCCCGACGCCGGAGCGGGCGGTGGACAAGCCTTTCCTTTTGCCGCTGGAAGACGTGTTCTCGATTTCCGGTCGTGGCACGGTGGTTACCGGCCGGGTTGAGCGCGGCATCGTCAAGGTCGGCGAGGAAGTCGAGATTGTCGGCATTCGGCCGACGCTCAAGACGATCTGCACCGGCGTTGAAATGTTCCGCAAGCTGCTTGACCAGGGCCAGGCCGGCGACAACGTGGGCGTTCTGCTGCGCGGTATCAAGCGCGAGGACGTCGAGCGTGGTCAGGTGCTCGCCAAGCCGGGCTCGATCAAGCCGCACACGCACTTCACGGGTGAAGTGTACGTGCTGTCGAAGGAAGAGGGCGGTCGTCACACGCCGTTCTTCAACAACTATCGGCCGCAGTTCTACTTCCGCACGACCGACGTGACCGGCGCCATCGCCATGCCGGAAGGCGTTGAGATGGTGATGCCGGGCGACAATATCCAGATGACGGTCAAGCTCATTTCGCCAATCGCCATGGAAGAAGGCCTGCGCTTCGCCATCCGTGAAGGCGGTCGCACCGTCGGCGCCGGCGTCGTCGCCAAGATCATCGAGTAGGTCCAATACAGGCTCAGCGGTGGGCTCCGTTCGCGGAGTCACCGCAGTCTCTGCTGCAGGGGCATAGCTCAACTGGCAGAGCGTCGGTCTCCAAAACCGAAGGTTGGGGGTTCGATACCCTCTGCCCCTGCCATCAAGTAACCAAAGCGGACCCAATGGCCGATAAGTTCAAGTTTGCGTTAGCGGTGTTGCTGCTTGTGGCCGGCGTCGCTGGCTTTTACCTGCTCGCTGAGCAGGCGATGATATTGCGCGTCCTGGCCATGCTTGCTGGCGCAGCGCTGGCTGCGGCGGCTGCCTGGCAGACCGAGCAGGGACGTCGTTTTTTTGGCTTCGCGAAAGAGGCCACGACTGAAGCGAAAAAGGTCGTCTGGCCTTCGCGCAAGGAAACCATGCAGACCACGGGTCTGGTATTTGCCTTCGTCGTGGTGATGGCTCTTTTTCTCTGGCTGACCGACAAGAGTCTGGAGTGGGTCTTGTACGACATTGTCCTCGGGTGGAGAAAGGCATGAGCATGCGCTGGTATGTGGTACACGCCTATTCCGGCTTCGAGAAGAGCGTGCAGCGCGCGCTCATCGAGCGCATTCAGCGGCAAGACATGCAGGCAGCCTTTGGCCGGATACTGGTGCCGGTCGAGGAAGTGGTCGAACTCAAAATGGGCCAGAAGAGCATTTCAGAACGTAAGTTCTTCCCCGGCTACGTGCTGGTGGAAATGGAAATGAACGACGATTCCTGGCATCTCGTCAAGAGCACTCCGAAAGTGACCGGGTTTGTTGGTGGTACTGCCAACAAGCCGTCACCGATTTCCGAAAAGGAAGTCGAGAAGATCATGCAGCAAATACAGGATGGCGTCGACAAGCCGCGACCAAAGGTTTTGTTTGAACCGGGCGAAGTCGTCCGCGTCAAGGAAGGCCCATTCACCGATTTCCACGGTGCCGTCGAGCAAGTGAACTACGAGAAGAACCGTCTGCGTGTGTCGGTGACCATCTTTGGCCGTCCCACCCCGGTTGAGCTGGAGTTTGCTCAAGTCGAGAAAGCCTGATCCTGCAACCGAATCGCGGTGCGTGGGAGGTCTTTCGACGCGCCGCAGTAGTGCGGCTCGAGGGCCGCGTTTGTCGTTTGGGGAGCGCTCGTCGGAGCGCGTTCGAACCCGTCTAGAGGAGTCGTAGCGTGGCAAAGAAAATCATCGGCTACATCAAGTTGCAAGTACCGGCCGGCAAGGCCAATCCATCGCCGCCGATCGGGCCTGCGCTCGGCCAGCGCGGCTTGAACATCATGGAATTCTGCAAGGCCTTCAATGCTCAGACGCAAGGTCTGGAGCCAGGCTTGCCCATTCCCGTGGTCATCACCGCTTTTGCGGACAAGAGCTTCACCTTCATCATGAAGACGCCGCCGGCGACCGTCCTCATCAAGAAGGCCATCGGTATTCAGAAGGGTAGTGCGAAACCCCATACCGCCAAGGTCGGCACGCTGACGCGTGCGCAGTGTGAAGCCATTGCGACGCAGAAGATGCCCGACCTGACGGCGGCCGACCTGGATGCTGCCGTGCGTACGATCGCCGGCAGTGCTCGTACGATGGGCGTTACGGTGGAGGGTCTTTGAGATGGCGACTCTGAGCAAGCGTCAAAAAGCCTTCAAGGGCAAAGTGAGCCGCACCAGCAGTCTGCCTCTGGCTGACGCGCTGAAGCTGGCCAAGGAATTTGCCACTGCCAAGTTCGACGAGTCGATAGATGTCGCCGTCTGTCTGGGTGTTGATCCCCGCAAGTCTGATCAGATCGTACGCGGCTCAGTGGTGCTGCCGGCCGGTAGTGGCAAGACGGTCCGCGTTGCCGTTTTCGCCCAGGGCGACAAAGCGACTGCGGCTCGGGAAGCCGGAGCGGATATTGTCGGCTTCGAGGATCTGGCTGCTGAAATCAAGGCGGGCGTCATCAATTTTGACCGGGTCATCGCGACTCCGGATGCCATGCGCGTGGTCGGTCAACTGGGTCAGATCCTCGGCCCGCGTGGCCTGATGCCGAACCCGAAGGTCGGTACGGTGACCATGGACGTGGCGACAGCGGTCAAGAATGCCAAGGCGGGTCAGGTTCAATACCGTACCGACAAGGGCGGGATCATTCACAGCACGATCGGCCGCGCATCTTTTGAGGTCGACCAGTTGACGATCAACCTCAAGGCGCTGGTCGATGCCTTGATCAAAGCCAAGCCGGCGACTTCCAAGGGCCAGTATCTGCAACGAATTGCTCTGTCCAGCACGATGGGGCCAGGTATTGTCGTGGATTCTTCCACGCTGTGAGGCATGCGCCCAGCCACCGTGCCATGGTGGCCGGGCACTGAACTTTGTTGGGCTGTCGGCTGCACGTTCTGGCGCTGCCGACAGATCGTCAAAAACCGCAGGTGCCGAAGGCGATTGCCGGAAGCTTAAGTGTGCAAGCGGCCTGCGTAGACGGTAGGCCCCGAGAAGGACTTCGCAGCGATGAGCGTCATGCTTTTCGTTGTCGCCCCTGATCCAGGTTGCCGTGGGTGCAGCGCATCCTGCGGGATACGCTGTGGTGTTGACTTGATTGGAGGAAAGGCCTGTGGGTCTCAATCTTGAAGAAAAGAAGGCCGTCGTGGCTGACGTGTCGGCCAAAATCGCCGCTGCTCAGACGATCGTCGTGGCTGAGTACGCTGGCATGCCAGTCGCTCACCTGACTCGTCTGCGAGCGCAGGCGCGCGCCTCAGGGGTCTATCTGCGCGTGCTGAAGAACACGCTGGTGCGTCGGGCGGTGCAGGACACCGTATTCGCCGGTCTTGCCAAGGAGATGACGGGGCCGCTGATTTACAGCATCTCGGAAGATCCTGTTGCGGCGGCAAGGGTGCTCAACGACTTTGCCAAAACCAATGACAAGCTCGTTCTGAAAGCCGGCAGCTATTCCGGCCAGTTTCTTGACAAGGCCGGCGTGCAGGCACTGGCGTCGATCCCGAGTCGCAACGAACTGCTTGCTCAGTTGCTTGGCATCATGCAGGCTCCGGTGACCGGTTTTGCCTGCGCACTCGCAGCTCTCGCCAAACAACGTGAAGAAGCGGTCGCCTGATCACGCTGTCAGCTTTTACAAGTATTCTGATTTAGGAGTTTATTGATTATGGCACTTAGCAAAGAAGACATCCTCGAAGCCGTCGGCGCGATGACGGTCATGGAACTGAACGACCTGGTCAAGGCGTTCGAAGAGAAGTTTGGCGTTTCCGCGGCTTCGATGGCGGTTGCTGCGCCTGGAGCGGCCGCTGCGGTAGTTGAGGAACAAACCGAGTTTACCGTGATGCTGATGGCTGCCGGCGAGAAGAAGGTCGAGACCATCAAGGTTGTCCGCGCGGCGACTGGCCTTGGCCTCAAGGAAGCCAAGGATCTCGTCGACGGTGCGCCGAAGGCGGTCAAGGAAGCTGTTTCCAAGGCTGATGCCGAAGCCCTCAAGAAGTTGCTCGAGGACGTCGGGGCCAAGGTCGAGGTCAAGTAATTCCTGGTCACGCACGCTGGGCTGGCAGCCTTCCGGCTGTCGGCCCTGTTGTGCTTTTCCGGAAACGGCTTTGCGTCTGCGCATTGCGTGGGCGTGAGGGCGTGTAGCGCGCAAACGCAAGTACGAGTAGCGAAAGCAGAGCGAACCTCCGCCTGCCTGTCAAGCTTCTAATCGTATTGCGTTTGTCCGTTGCGCTCCGGCGGGTCTGACGACTGTCGCCGGTGCATGCTAGAGGATTTGCCTTCTGAGTTCGGAGCGACCATGACCTACTCCTACACCGAGAAAAAGCGTATCCGCAAGAGCTTCGCCAAGCGCGCCAGCGTGCTTGACGTGCCGTTCTTGCTGGCTACCCAGCTCGAGTCTTTCTCTGCTTTCCTGCAGGCCGCCGCCCCGGTGGCGCAGCGCAAGAATCAGGGTTTGCAGGCTGCGTTTTCCTCGATCTTCCCGATCGTCAGCCATAGCGGCAACGCGCGCCTGGAGTTCGTCAGCTACACGCTTTCCGAGCCTGCTTTCGACGTCACGGAATGCCAGCAGCGTGGCCTGACCTTCGCCTCGGCCTTGCGGGCAAAGGTTCGCCTGGTCATCCTCGACCGCGAAGCACCCGACACCATCAAGGAGGTCAAGGAGCAGGAAGTCTACATGGGCGAGATCCCGTTGATGACCACCACCGGCTCCTTCGTCGTCAACGGTACCGAGCGCGTCATCGTCTCGCAGCTTCACCGCTCGCCGGGGGTTTTCTTCGAGCACGATCGCGGCAAGACCCACAGTTCAGGAAAGTTGCTGTTTTCGGCGCGGGTCATTCCTTACCGGGGCTCATGGCTCGATTTCGAGTTTGACCCCAAGGACCTGCTGTTCTTCCGCGTCGACCGTCGGCGCAAGATGCCGGTGACCACGCTGCTCAAAGCTCTTGGCCTGACGTCGCAACGCATCCTGCGTGAGTTTTTCGAGTTCGACACCTTCCATATCGGCCGCAAGATCACCGAATTCGCTTTGGTTCCCGAGCGCCTGCGTGGCGAAGTCGCTCGTTTCGACTTCAACGACCCGTCCGGAAAGCTGATCATTGCCAAGGACAAACGGATCACCGTCAAGCACATCCGTGAACTCGATGCCGCCGGTATCAAGCAAGTGGCCGTCCCCGATGACTTCCTGATCGGCAGGGTCGTTGCCGAGGAGATCATTGACCAGAGTAGCGGCGAAATCCTGGCCAATGCCAACGACGAAATAAGCGAAACCCTGCTCGCCAAGCTCATCGAAGCCGGCGTCGAATCGCTGCACACGCTATACATCAACGATCTCGACCGCGGTGGTTTCATCTCACAGACGCTGCGCGCCGATGATACGGTTACCAGGCAGGCCGCACGAATCGCCATCTACCGGATGATGCGACCGGGCGAGCCGCCCACCGAAGAAGCGGTTGAGATCCTGTTCAACGGATTGTTCTACTCCGACGACCGCTACGATCTTTCAGCGGTTGGGCGTATGAAATTCAACCGCCGGGTCGGCCGCAAAGCCGTCATCGAGCACAAGGTGATGCTCAAGCATGTGCCGTCCAAGCGCGAAGGCCTTGCCAAGCTGGTCAACGAGGCCGTCAGTAACTCGGTCGCGGCGGTCGAGCAGGTGATGGCCGAGTTGAGCTATGGCCCGCGTGCGGTGGCCGAAAACCTCGCCCAAGAGACCGCCGTGGCTCTGTTCGAGCAGTTGAAGGCCCTGGGCGCCACCGGCGAAGTACGCGAACAGTTGACGCTATCGCCACGTGACATCGTCGAAGTGATCAAGCTGCTGGTCGAATTGCGCAATGGTCGCGGTGAAATCGACGACATCGACCACCTGGGCAACCGGCGTGTTCGCTCGGTGGGAGAACTGGCGGAGAATCAGTTCCGGGCGGGCCTGGTGCGCGTCGAGCGGGCGGTCAAGGAGCGCCTGTCGCAGGCCGAGTCGGATAATTTGATGCCCCACGATCTGATCAACGCGAAGCCGATCAGCGCCGCAGTCAGGGAGTTCTTCGGCTCCAGCCAGTTGTCACAGTTCATGGACCAGACCAACCCGCTGTCCGAGATCACCCACAAGCGTCGCGTATCGGCGCTTGGTCCGGGCGGCCTGACGCGCGAGCGCGCCGGCTTTGAAGTGCGTGACGTGCATCCGACACACTATGGGCGCGTGTGCCCGATCGAAACGCCGGAAGGTCCGAACATCGGCCTGATCAACTCGCTGGCTCTTTTCGCACGCACCAACGAATATGGCTTCCTCGAGACGCCATACCGTAAAGTGGCTGGTGGCATGGTCAGCGATCAGATCGAATTCCTTTCGGCAATCGAGGAAGGCGCCTATATCATCGCCCAGGCCAACTCCGATCTTGGCGAAGGGGGCGTATTGTTGGATCAACTGGTCACCTGTCGCGAAAAGGGCGAAACGATCCTCGCCGAGGCGGCGCGCGTTCAGTATATGGATGTGGCGCCGAGCCAGATCGTCTCGGTGGCGGCGTCGCTGATTCCCTTTCTCGAGCACGACGATGCCAACCGTGCCTTGATGGGTGCCAACATGCAGCGGCAGGCGGTTCCGTGCCTGCGGCCGGAGAAGCCGCTGGTCGGCACCGGTATCGAACGTACCGTGGCCGTGGATTCGGGCACCGCGGTCCAGGCGCTGCGTGGTGGAGCGGTCGATTACGTCGACGCGTCGCGGGTCGTGGTGCGGGTCAATGACGAGGAAACGGTATCCGGCGAAGTCGGCGTCGACATCTACAACCTGGTGAAATACACCCGCTCCAACCAGAACACCAATATCAACCAGCGGCCGCTGGTTCGCGTCGGTGACGTCATCGCCAAGGGCGATGTGGTCGCTGATGGCGCGTCGACCGACAAGGGTGAACTGGCGCTGGGCCAGAACATGCTGGTTGCCTTCATGCCGTGGAATGGTTACAACTTCGAGGATTCGATCCTCATCTCGGAGCGCGTCGTAGCCGAGGATCGCTTCACCTCGATTCATATCGAGGAACTGACGGTCGTGGCGCGCGATACCAAGCTTGGCCCGGAGGAAATCACGCGCGATATCGCTTCCCTCGGTGAATCACAGCTTTCGCGACTCGACGAATCGGGGATCGTCTACATCGGTGCCGAGGTCGAAGCCGGTGATGTGCTGGTTGGCAAGGTGACGCCGAAGGGCGAGACGCAACTTACACCGGAAGAGAAACTGCTGCGCGCGATCTTTGGTGAGAAGGCGTCCGATGTGAAGGACACCTCGCTGCGCGTGCAGTCAGGTATCGCCGGAACGGTCATCGACGTTCAGGTTTTTACCCGCGAGGGTATCGAGCGCGACAAGCGGGCACAGTCGATCATCGACGACCATCTGCGCAGCTACAAGCTCGACCTGGCCGATCAACTGCGCATCGTTGAGCGTGATGCCTTCGCGCGTGTCGAGCGACTGATCATCGGCAGGCCGGCCAACGGTGGACCGAAAAGGCTGGCCAAGGGGACGCTGGTCAGCCAGGAGTACCTCGAGGGGATCGAACCACACCACTGGTTCGACATTCGGATGGCCGACGATGAAGTCGCACACCAACTCGAGTCGCTGCGCGAGGGCCTGGAGCAGACGCGCAAGGGCTTCGACATTGCCTTCGAAGAGAAGCGCAAGAAGCTGACTCAGGGCGACGAATTGCCGCCCGGTGTGCAGAAGATGGTCAAGGTCTATGTCGCCGTCAAGCGCCGCCTGCAGGCTGGTGACAAAATGGCTGGGCGCCATGGCAACAAGGGCGTCGTGTCGCGTATTGTCCCGGTCGAGGACATGCCGTATATGGCCGATGGCCGTCCGGTCGACATCGTGCTCAATCCGCTCGGCGTGCCGTCGCGGATGAACGTCGGGCAGATTCTCGAGGTACACCTCGGCCTGGCCGCGAAAGGCCTGGGTTTCAGGATCGGCGAAATGCTTCACCGGCGTGCGACGACCAGGGAGGTCCGCGGTTTCCTCGAGCAGATTTACAACAGCACCGGCAAGCCGGAAGACCTCGACCAACTGGTCGACGGCGAGATCATGGAAATGGCCGGCAACCTCGAGGCCGGAGTGCCCTTCGCCACGCCGGTTTTCGACGGCGCCAAGGAGTCCGAAATCAAGGCCATGCTGGCGCTGGCGGGGATGCCCGAGTCCGGGCAGATGACGCTCTACGATGGCCGTACGGGCGAGCAGTTCGAGCGTCAGGTGACCGTCGGTTACATGCATGTCCTGAAGCTGCATCACCTGGTCGATGACAAGATGCACGCCCGCTCTACCGGCCCGTACTCGCTGGTGACGCAGCAGCCCCTGGGCGGCAAGGCACAGTTCGGCGGCCAGCGTTTCGGTGAGATGGAGGTCTGGGCTCTCGAAGCCTACGGCGCTTCCTACGTGCTGCAGGAAATGCTGACGGTCAAGTCCGACGACGTCAATGGGCGGACCAAGGTCTACGAGAATATCGTCAAGGGTGACCACAAGATCGACGCCGGGATGCCCGAATCATTCAACGTACTGGTCAAGGAAATCCGTTCGCTGGCCATCGATATTGATCTCGAACGTTTCTGATTGTCTGCCGCGAGGTGAGCGCTGAAGGCGGTGTTCTTGCCCGTCCCTCAGCGCCTTGCCCCCGATGCCTTACGCCTCACTGGAGCAAAAGATGAAAGCACTGCTTGATTTGTTTAGACAGGTGACGCAGGAAGAGCAGTTTGACGCGATTACCATTGGTCTGGCTTCGCCGGACAAGATTCGCTCCTGGTCCTACGGCGAAGTGAAGAAACCGGAGACGATCAACTATCGTACCTTCAAGCCCGAACGTGACGGCTTGTTCTGCGCCAAGATCTTTGGCCCGATCAAGGACTATGAGTGTCTCTGCGGCAAGTACAAGCGGCTGAAGCATCGTGGCGTGATCTGCGAGAAGTGCGGTGTCGAGGTGACGCTGGCCAAGGTCCGCCGTGAGCGAATGGCGCACATCGAGCTGGCCAGCCCGGTGGCCCACATCTGGTTCCTCAAGAGTCTGCCAAGTCGACTCGGCATGGTGCTCGACATGACGCTGCGCGACATCGAACGTGTGCTCTACTTCGAGGCGTTTGTGGTGTTTGATCCGGGCATGACGCCGCTGGCCCGCGGCCAGTTGCTGACCGAGGATGACTATCTGGCCAAAGTCGAGGAGTATGGCGACGATTTCTACGCGGCCATGGGCGCCGAAGGGATCCGCGAACTGCTACGCTCCATCGATCTCGGCCGCGAAGTGGAAACCCTGCGCTCAGAACTCGAAACGACGACTTCCGAAACCAAGAGCAAGAAGTTTTCGAAGCGCCTGAAGATTCTCGAAGGTTTTCAGAAGTCGGGGATCAAGCCGGAGTGGATGGTGCTCGAAGTGTTGCCGGTTCTACCGCCGGATCTGCGTCCGCTGGTGCCGCTTGACGGCGGGCGTTTTGCGACCTCCGACCTCAACGACCTTTACCGCCGCGTCATCAACCGGAACAATCGCCTGAAGCGTCTGCTCGAGTTGAAAGCACCGGAGATCATCGTGCGCAACGAAAAGCGAATGCTTCAGGAAGCGGTCGACTCGCTGCTCGACAACGGTCGTCGCGGCAAGGCGATGACCGGCGCCAACAAGCGTCCGCTCAAGTCGCTGGCCGACATGATCAAGGGCAAGGGTGGCCGTTTCCGCCAGAACCTGCTCGGCAAGCGCGTTGACTATTCCGGCCGCTCGGTGATCGTCGTCGGTCCGCAGCTCAAGCTGCATCAGTGCGGTCTGCCGAAGCTGATGGCGCTTGAACTGTTCAAGCCCTTCATTTTCAATCGCCTTGAGGTCATGGGCCTGGCGACGACCATCAAGCAGGCCAAGAAAATGGTCGAGACGCAGGAGGCGGTGGTCTGGGACATCCTCGAAGAAGTGATCCGCGAGCATCCGATCATGCTCAACCGGGCGCCAACGCTGCACCGTCTCGGCATTCAGGCTTTCGAGCCGACGCTCATCGAGGGCAAGGCGATCCAGTTACATCCGCTCGTTTGCGCCGCTTTCAACGCCGACTTCGACGGCGACCAGATGGCTGTGCACGTGCCGCTGTCGCTTGAGGCCCAGATGGAGGCGCGGACGCTGATGCTCGCCTCTAACAACGTCCTTTCGCCTGCCAATGGCGAACCGATCATCGTTCCCTCGCAGGACATCGTCCTCGGGCTCTACTATGCCACCCGCGAGCGCATCAATGCCAAGGGTGAAGGCATGATGTTCCCGGACCTGGCCGAGATCACGCGCGCCATGCAGGCCGGCGAGCTTGACGTCCACGCGCGGATTTCGATCCGCATCACCGAGTATGAAAGGGACAGCGAGAACGTCTGGCAGGAGAAGATCACGCGTTACAAGACGACCGCTGGCCGTGCGCTGCTCTCCGAGATCCTGCCCAAGGGCCTGCCTTTCAGCCTGATCGACAAGCCTCTCAAGAAAAAGGAAATCTCCAAACTGATCAACGCAGCCTTTCGCCGTTGTGGTCTGAAGGAAACGGTGGTTTTTGCCGACAAGCTGATGCAGAACGGTTACCGTCTGGCGACCCGCGCCGGCATTTCGATCTGTTCCGACGACATGCTGGTGCCGGCGCAGAAGCGGGAAATCATTGCCGCTGCTGAAGAAGAGGTCAAGGAAATCGAGAACCAGTACACCAATGGTCTGGTCACCAACGGTGAGCGCTACAACAAGGTCGTCGATATCTGGGGTCGTACCGGTGATCAGGTGGCCAAGGTAATGATGGATCAGCTCGGTCACGTGGAAGTGACCAACCGCCACGGCGAGAGCGAAAAGCAGGAGTCGTTCAACTCCATCTTCATGATGGCCGATTCCGGTGCGCGGGGTTCCGCAGCGCAGATCCGTCAGTTGGCCGGCATGCGTGGCCTGATGGCCAAGCCCGATGGCTCGATCATCGAAACGCCGATCACGACCAACTTCCGAGAGGGTCTCAACGTTCTGCAGTACTTCATTTCGACTCACGGGGCGCGCAAGGGCCTCGCGGATACGGCGTTGAAAACCGCCAACTCGGGTTACCTGACGCGCCGACTGGTGGACGTCACGCAGGACCTGGTAGTCATCGAGGAGGACTGCGGAACGAGCAACGGCGTCACCATGAAGGCCCTGATCGAAGGCGGTGAGGTCATCGAGGCCTTGCGTGAGCGCATCCTTGGCCGCGTCACCGCCGCTGACGCAGTTGACCCCGACAGCGAAGAGACGGTCATTGAGCAGGGGACGCTGATCAGTGAGGATCATTGCGATCTGATCGACCGGGTCGGTATTGACGAAGTCAAGGTGCGCACGCCACTGACCTGCGACACACGCTACGGTCTCTGCGGGAAGTGCTATGGCCGAGACCTCGGACGGGGTTCTCCGGTCAACGTCGGCGAAGCGGTTGGCGTCATCGCTGCACAATCGATTGGCGAACCCGGAACGCAGCTCACGATGCGTACCTTCCACGTCGGTGGTGCCGCGTCACGCGCAGCGGTCGCCAGCCAGGTCGAGACGCGCAGTGCCGGTGTCGTGCGCTTCACGGCGACCATGCGCTATGTGACCAGTGCCAAGGGTGAGAAGATTGTCATCACCCGTTCGGGTGAGATTCTGATCACTGACGACAACGGCCGCGAACGTGAAAAGCACAAGGTGCCCTACGGGTCGACGCTGCAGGTGGTTGACGGTCAGCAGGTCAAGGCCGGCGCCCGGCTGGCAAGCTGGGATCCGCACACGCGGCCGATCATCGCTGAATACTCGGGTCTCGTGAAGTTCGAGAACGTCGAGGAAGGGGTCACCGTGGCCAAGCAGATCGACGAGGTTACCGGCCTGTCGACGCTGGTGGTCATTGATCCCAAGCGCGGTGGCAAGGTGCCGAGCAAAGGCCTGCGTCCGCAGGTCCGGCTGTTCGACCCCGCTGGCGACGAAGTCAAGATGCACGGCAGCGATCACGCGGTGACCATCACTTTCCAGGTCGGAGCGATCATCAACGTCTTCGACGGCCAGGTGATTTCCGTGGGTGACGTGCTGGCTCGCCTTCCCCAGGAGTCGGCCAAGACACGTGACATCACCGGTGGCCTGCCACGAGTTGCGGAACTCTTCGAGGCGCGCACTCCCAAGGACGCCGGCATGCTGGCGGAGTTTACGGGCACCATGTCGTTCGGCAAGGATACCAAGGGCAAACAGCGGCTGGTGATTACCGATCTCGAGGGCGTCACCCACGAGTACCTGATCCTCAAGGACAAGCATGTCCTCGTGCATGACGGCCAGGTGGTCAACAAGGGGGAATCGATCGTCGATGGCGCGCCCGATCCGCACGACATCCTGCGGCTGCTGGGCGTTGAAGCGCTGGCCATCTACATCACTGACGAGGTGCAGGACGTGTACCGTCTGCAAGGCGTCAAGATCAACGACAAACACATCGAGGTGATCGTTCGCCAGATGCTGCGTCGCGTCAATGTGCTCGACTCCGGCGACACCAAGTTCATCAAGGGAGAGCAGGTCGAGCGCGCTCATCTGCTCGACGAAAATGACCGCATGCTGGCTGCTGGCAAGCTGCCGGCAACTTACGAGCACGTGCTTCTGGGGATCACCAAAGCCTCCTTGTCCACCGATTCGTTCATTTCTGCGGCGTCCTTCCAGGAAACGACGCGGGTGTTGACCGAAGCGGCGATCATGGGCAAGCGCGACGAGTTGCGCGGCCTCAAGGAGAATGTCATCGTCGGTCGTCTGATACCGGCCGGTACCGGTCTCGCCTACCATGTCACACGCAAGAAGAACGCCGCCGGCGAGGATATCGCTGCGGCCAGTGGCTGGCCGGACGAGGCGCTCGCGGACAGCGAAGAGAGCACCCATGACGCACCGGTGGGTTGACTTGAAACGCGATAGACCCTAGAATCGCCGGTCTTTGTCGCCGTTGCCAAGTGTGGCGCCGGCTTCTCATGAAAATCGCCGAGGCGGCCTTTGGACCGCCTTGGTTTTTTGCAGACGCCATGTGCTTGTCACGACGGTCGCTGCACTGAATATAGGGGTGGAACATGCCAACCATTAACCAGCTCGTGCGCAAGCCTCGCGAGGCCATACGCAGCAAGAGCAAAGTGCCGGCTTTGGGAAATTGCCCTCAGAAACGGGGCGTCTGCACACGCGTCTACACGACGACGCCAAAGAAGCCTAACTCAGCGCTGCGGAAGGTCTGCAAGGTACGGCTGACGAACGGTTTCGAGGTCATCTCCTATATTGGCGGTGAGGGCCACAATCTTCAGGAACACTCGGTGGTTCTGATCCGCGGTGGCCGCGTCAAGGATTTGCCGGGTGTCCGCTATCACACGGTTCGCGGTTCGCTCGATACGCAGGGTGTCAAGAAGCGCAAGCAGAGCCGTTCCAAGTATGGTACCAAGCGCCCCAAGGCTGCTTGAGTTTCCGTCCGAGTAAGGGCCGTTCCAGGTGGGCGGCCGGGAGGGTCGGTATCCCGTCCGACCCTTCGACTGAATTGTGACTTTTGAGAGGTTGCTATGCCCCGTCGTCGTGAAGTGCCGAAGCGCGATATTCTGCCGGACCCGAAGTTTGGTAACGTCGAGGTCTCCAAGTTCGTCAATACGATCATGAAATGCGGCAAGAAGTCCGTCGCCGAACGCATCGTCTATGGTGCGTTCGATCTGATCGTGAGCAAGACCAGCAAGGACCCGATCGAGGTGTTCGGTATGGCTCTGGGCAATATCAAGCCCTTGGTTGAAGTAAAGAGTCGCCGTGTGGGTGGTGCCAATTACCAGGTGCCGGTGGAAGTCCGCCCAAGTCGTCGGATGGCGCTGGCCATGCGCTGGCTGCGGGAATCGGCACGCAAGCGTTCGGAAAAGTCGATGGGCCAGCGCTTGGCAGCCGAAATGCTTGAAGCATCGGAGAGCCGCGGCGGTGCCGTCAAGAAGCGCGACGAGGTTCACCGTATGGCCGAAGCAAACAAGGCGTTCGCGCACTTCCGGTTCTGAGGCGCCAGCGTCGCAGTTTTCTACTGCCGACGATCGTTCTTTCTTAGTGAAGGTTTATTACTGTGGCACGCAAAACCCCCATCGAGCGCTACCGGAACATCGGCATCAGCGCTCACATTGACGCCGGCAAGACGACGGCGACCGAGCGTATCCTGTTTTACACCGGTATCAATCACAAGATTGGTGAAGTGCACGACGGCGCCGCGACCATGGACTGGATGGCGCAAGAGCAGGAGCGCGGCATCACCATCACTTCGGCGGCCACTACCTGCTTCTGGAAGGGCATGCAGTTCGACCGCCCGGAGCACCGGATCAACATCATTGATACGCCGGGTCACGTCGACTTCACGATCGAAGTCGAACGCTCAATGCGGGTCCTTGACGGCGCGTGCATGATCTACTGCGCGGTCGGTGGCGTTCAGCCGCAGTCCGAGACGGTCTGGCGCCAGGCCACCAAGTACAAGGTGCCGCGACTGGCTTTCGTCAACAAGATGGACCGCCAGGGCGCCGACTTCTTCAAGGTCGTCGAGCAGATGAAAGCGCGCCTGAAAGCCAATCCGGTGCCGATCGTGATTCCTATCGGCAAGGAAGACTACTTCGAGGGCGTCGTCGACCTGATCAAGATGAAGGCGATCTATTGGGACGAGGCCTCGCTGGGAATGAAGTTTGATTACCGCGACATTCCAGCGGCGCTGCAGGCTGAAGCGGAAGATTGGCGCGGCCAGATGGTCGAGGCCGCCGCCGAGGCGTCCGAGGAGTTGATGGACGCGTATCTCGATCGGGGCGACCTGGCTGAGGCTGAAGTCATCGCGGGGCTCCGTATGCGCACGATCGCCTGTGAGATTCAACCAGCGCTCTGTGGCACTGCGTTCAAGAACAAAGGCGTGCAACGCATGCTTGATGCGGTGCTTGATTTGCTTCCGTCGCCGGTTGACATCCCGCCGGTGACCGGCGAAAAGGAAGACGGCGAGCCGACCAGCCGCGATGCGTCGGACACGGCCAAGTTCTCTGCCCTTGCATTCAAGTTGATGACCGACCCCTACGTTGGCCAACTGACCTTCATCCGGGTCTACTCGGGTGTGCTGAAAACCGGTGACACGATCTACAACCCGACCAAGGGTCGCAAGGAACGCATCGGCCGCGTGCTGCAGATGCACGCCAACAACCGCGAAGAAATCAAGGAAGTTTTTGCTGGCGACATCGCCGCTTGCGTCGGTCTCAAGGAGATCACCACCGGTGAGACGTTGTGCGATCCGCTGGCGGTCATTACGCTCGAACGGATGATCTTTCCGGAACCCGTGATTCACGTTGCCGTGGAGCCGAAGACCAAGCCGGACCAGGAAAAGATGGGCATCGCTCTCGGTCGTCTGGCTCAGGAGGACCCATCTTTCCGCGTCCGTACCGACGAAGAGTCGGGGCAAACGATCATTTCAGGAATGGGCGAGTTGCACCTCGAGATCATCGTTGACCGGCTGAAGCGCGAATTCGGTGTCGATGCCAACGTCGGCGCGCCGCAAGTGGCGTACCGGGAGTGCATCAAAAAGTCGGTCGAACAGGAAGGGAAGTTTGTCAAGCAGTCGGGTGGTCGAGGTCAGTATGGGCATGTCTGGTTGAAGATCGAGCCCAACGCGCCTGGCAAGGGTTACGAATTCGTAGACGCGATCAAGGGTGGCACGGTGCCGCGGGAGTACATCCCGGCGGTGGACAAGGGACTGCAGGACGCAGTCACCAGTGGTGTGCTGGCCGGCTTCCCTGTTGTGGACATCAAGTTTACCCTGTTCGAAGGCTCCTACCACGACGTTGACTCCAATGAAAACGCTTTTCGGATGGCTGCTGCGATGGCCTTCAAGGAGGGCATGCGGCGCGCTTCGCCGACCCTGCTGGAACCGATGATGGCGGTCGAGGTGGAGACGCCGGAAGACTATATGGGCAACGTGATGGGCGACCTGTCGGGCCGTCGCGGCATGGTTCAAGGGATGGAAGACCTGCCAGGGAACAACAAGGCGATCAAGGCCGAGGTGCCTTTGGCCGAGATGTTTGGCTACTCGACCACCTTGCGCTCGCTGTCCCAGGGTCGCGCGACCTACTCAATGGAATTCAAGCACTACGCCGAGGCGCCAAAGAACATCGCCGAGGCGGTCATCAACAAGAAATGACTTTGATATTGAGGGAGCGGTAAATGGCCAAGGGAAAATTTGAACGTAACAAGCCGCACGTCAACGTGGGCACGATTGGGCACGTGGACCACGGCAAGACGACGCTGACGGCGGCGATCACGACCATTCTGGCGAAGAAGTACGGCGGTACCGCCAAGGCCTACGACCAGATCGACGCCGCGCCGGAAGAGAAGGCGCGCGGCATCACGATCAACACGGCGCACGTCGAGTATGAGACCGCCAAGCGGCACTACGCGCACGTCGATTGCCCAGGTCACGCGGACTATATCAAGAACATGATCACCGGCGCGGCGCAGATGGACGGCGCGATCCTCGTCGTCTCGGCGGCTGACGGGCCGATGCCGCAAACGCGCGAGCACATTCTGCTGGCGCGCCAGGTCGGTGTGCCGTACATCATCGTCTATCTGAACAAGTGCGACATGGTCGACGACGAGGAGCTGCTCGAGCTGGTCGACATGGAAGTGCGCGAACTGCTGTCCAAGTACGACTTTCCCGGTGACGACGTGCCGATCATCCAGGGTTCGGCGCTGAAGGCCCTGGAAGGGGACACGGGTCCGCTGGGCGAAGGCTCGGTGATGGCTCTGGCCGACGCGCTGGACGCCTACATCCCGACGCCGGAGCGGGCGGTGGACAAGCCTTTCCTTTTGCCGCTGGAAGACGTGTTCTCGATTTCCGGTCGTGGCACGGTGGTTACCGGCCGGGTTGAGCGCGGCATCGTCAAGGTCGGCGAGGAAGTCGAGATTGTTGGCATTCGGCCGACGCTCAAGACGATCTGCACCGGCGTTGAAATGTTCCGCAAGCTGCTTGACCAGGGCCAGGCCGGCGACAACGTGGGCGTTCTGCTGCGCGGTATCAAGCGCGAGGACGTCGAGCGTGGTCAGGTGCTCGCCAAGCCGGGCTCGATCAAGCCGCACACGCACTTCACGGGTGAAGTGTACGTGCTGTCGAAGGAAGAGGGTGGTCGTCACACGCCGTTCTTCAACAACTATCGGCCGCAGTTCTACTTCCGCACGACCGACGTGACCGGCGCCATCGCCATGCCGGAAGGCGTTGAGATGGTCATGCCGGGCGACAATATCCAGATGACGGTCAAGCTCATTTCGCCAATCGCCATGGAAGAAGGCCTGCGCTTCGCCATCCGTGAAGGCGGTCGCACCGTCGGCGCCGGCGTCGTCGCCAAGATCATCGAGTAGTTCGGCACACTTCGGGTGGGGCATGTGCGTCACCCGTCGCTCTTTGGAATCCGATATGCAAAGCCAGAAAATTCGCATCCGCCTGAAGGCATTCGATTATCGCCTGATCGATCAATCCGCTCAGGAGATCGTCGACACCGCCAAGCGCACGGGAGCCGTTGTTCGCGGACCGGTGCCGCTGCCGACTCGCATCCAGCGCTTCGATTTGCTCCGCTCCCCGCACGTGGACAAGAGTTCGCGCGACCAGTTTGAAATGCGCACACACCTGCGTCTGATGGACATCATCGATCCCACGGACAAGACGGTCGACGCACTGATGAAGCTTGATCTGCCTGCCGGCGTTGACGTCGAAATTAAGTTGCAGTAGGGACGCGCTTGCGGCTATAATCGCCGCCTTTCGTCGGGCAGTGGTGTGTTGAGACACTGCCCGGTTTTGTTAGCAACGCTCGCCGGCCAATCGTAGCCGGTCAGAGGAGAACAACCATGAGTCTAGGCCTTGTTGGGCGCAAGGTTGGCATGACGCGCATCTTTACCGACGAGGGCGTTAGCGTCCCGGTGACTGTGCTCGATGTGTCGAACAATCGCGTCGCCCAGATCAAAACGCCGCAAAACGACGGTTATTCAGTCGTCCAGCTGGCCTTTGGCAAGCGCCGCGCGTCGCGCGTCAATCAACCCTTGGCAGGCCATCTGGCTAAAGCCGGTGTCGAAGCGGGTCACGTTCTGAAGGAGTTCCCTGTTTCCGTCGACGAACTCGCCACGCTCAAGCCTGGCGACCAGATCAGCGTGACCATTTTTGCCGTCGGCCAAAAGGTCGACGTCACCGCTCAGACCATCGGCAAGGGTTTTTCGGGGGCGATCAAGCGCCATCACTTCTCTTCGCAAGGTGCGGCACACGGCAACTCCGTTTCGCACCAGGCGCTGGGGTCGACAGGAATGGCCCAGGATCCGGGCCGGGTTTTTCCCGGCAAGAAAATGGCCGGGCACCTGGGCGCCGTCAAGCGCACCCAGCAGAACCTCGAAGTCGTTCGTGTCGATGTGGATCGCCAGTTGCTGTTGCTCAAGGGCGCGGTTCCCGGCTCCAAGGGGGCGGATGTGATTGTGCGTCCTGCAGTCAAGGCGGGGGCATAAATGGAACTCAAGCTTATCAATCAGCATGGCCAGGACAGCAGTTGCGTGGATGCTTCTGACTCCCTGTTTGGCCGTGATTACAACGAGGCGCTGGTGCACCAGGTTCTGGTCGCCTATCAGGCCAATGCGCGCAGCGGTGACCGCGCCCAGAAGGACCGCCAGGATGTGCGGCACACGACCAAGAAGCCGTGGCGCCAAAAAGGCACCGGTCGCGCCCGCGCAGGCATGTCTTCCTCGCCGATATGGCGTGGCGGCGGTCGGGTCTTCCCGAGTTCGCCTGACGAGAATTTCAGCCAGAAGCTGAACCGCAAGATGTACCGCGCGGGAATGGCCGCTATCCTCTCCCAGCTTGTCCGCCAGGACCGCCTGGCGGTGGTGGAGAGCCTTTCGATCGATGCGCCGAAGACCCGGCTGTTCGCTGCCAGGATCAAGGAACTGGGCTATGAGTCGGTGCTGATAATTACCGATAGTCTCGACGAGAACGTCTTTCTGGCGGCGCGAAATCTGCCCAATGTGCTGGTACTGGAAGTTCACCAGGCCGATCCGGTATCGTTGGTCCACTTCCCGAAGGTATTGCTGACCAAGGGCGCGCTGGCCAAGTTTGAGGAGATCCTGGGATGAACCAAGAACGTCTGTTGCAAGTCCTGCTCGCCCCTCAGATCTCGGAAAAGGCTACTTTCCTGGCCGAGAAGCATGAACAGGTGATCTTTCGCGTGGTGTCCGACGCGACCAAGCCTGAAGTCAAGGGCGCCGTCGAGCTGCTGTTCAAGGTGGCCGTCGAGTCGGTTCAGATTGCCAACGTCAAAGGCAAGCACAAGAAATTCGGTCGTGTCATGGGCCGCCGCAAGAGCTGGAAGAAGGCATACGTTTGCCTGAAGCCCGGTCAGGAAATCAATTTCGTCGATGGGGGAGCCGTCTGATGGCACTCGTCAAAGTCAAGCCGACTTCGCCTGGCCGCCGCGCGGTGGTCAAGGTCGTCAATCAAGGTCTGCACAAGGGTGCGCCGCTCGCTGCTCTGGTCGAGCCACAATCCAGGCATGCTGGCCGTAACAATAGCGGTCGCATCACGACCAGGCACCAGGGCGGTGGCCACAAGCAACACTACCGGCTGGTCGACTTCAAGCGCAACAAGGATGGGATTCCAGCCGAGGTCGAGCGTCTTGAGTATGACCCGAACCGGACGGCGAACATTGCCTTGCTCTGTTATGCCGATGGGGAACGGCGCTATATCATTGCGCCGAAAGGGCTGGTCGTTGGCCAACAGGTCTCCAGTGGTTCCGAAGCGCCAATCAAGGTGGGCAACACGCTGCCGATCCGCAACATCCCGGTGGGTACCACCATCCACTGCGTCGAGATGGTCCCTGGCAAGGGTGCGCAACTGGCTCGCTCGGCAGGCACCTCGGTCCAGTTGCTGGCCAGGGAAGGCGTCCACGCGCAGTTGCGCCTTCGCTCAGGCGAGATCAGGCGGGTGCACGTTGAGTGCCGTGCCACAATTGGCGAAGTGGGTAACGAGGAACATGGCCTACGTTCCATCGGCAAAGCCGGTGCCAATCGCTGGCGTGGTATCCGTCCGACGGTTCGTGGCGTGGCGATGAACCCGATCGACCACCCGCATGGTGGTGGCGAGGGCAAGACAGCTGCGGGTATGCATCCGGTCAGTCCTTGGGGTACCAAGACCAAGGGTTATCGTACTCGTCGCAACAAGCGTACGACTTCGATGATCGTGCAGCGCCGCAACAAACGCTAGGGGATAGAGAACCATGGGACGTTCCGTAAAAAAGGGCCCGTTTGCAGATGCCCATCTGATGAAAAAGGTGAGCGCGGTGCGCGCTACGGGCGACAAGCGCCCGATCAAAACGTGGTCGCGTCGGTCCACGGTGCTGCCGGATTTTGTCGGCTTGACCATCGCCGTTCATAACGGCAAGCAACATATTCCGGTGTTCGTGACCGAGAACATGGTTGGGCACAAGCTCGGCGAGTTTTCGCTGACCCGTACTTTCAAGGGCCACACGGCTGGCAAGAAGGCCAAGAAGTAAAGGAATGAATATGGAAACTCGTGCTGTTTTGCGCGGCGTACGACTCTCGAGTCAGAAAGGGCGGCTGGTGGCTGATCAGATCCGTGGTCTGGCGGTCGACAAGGCGCTCAACATTCTGACCTTCAGCCCCAAGAAGGGTGCGGCGATCATCAAGAAAGTGCTGGAATCGGCAATTGCCAACGCCGAGCACAACGATGGTGCCGATATTGACGAACTGACGGTGAAGACTATCTGCGTCGAAAAGGGCGCGGTGCTGAAGCGCTTTACGGCGCGGGCCAAGGGGCGGGGCAACCGAATCGTCAAGCCGACCTGTCACGTGTTTGTGACCGTCGGCAACTGAGGAATAAGAATGGGACAAAAGATTCATCCCGCAGGGTTTCGTCTGGCCGTGACGCGCGACTGGTCGTCACGTTGGTATGCCAACAAGAAGAACTTCCCCGGCATGCTGAACGAAGACATCAAGGTTCGGGAATACCTGAAGAAAAAGTTGAAACACGCTTCGGTCGGACGCATTCTGATTGAGCGCCCCGCCAAGAACGCGCGCGTGACGATCTTCTCGGCGCGCCCGGGTGTGGTCATTGGCAAGAAGGGTGAGGAGATCGATCACCTGCGCGTAGCCCTGCAAAAGATCATGGGTGTTCCGGTGCACGTCAGTATCGAAGAAATCAGGAAGCCCGAGCTTGACGCCCAATTGATCGCCGACTCGATTACGCAGCAACTGGAAAAGCGCATCATGTTCCGTCGCGCCATGAAGCGGGCCATGCAGAACGCGATGCGGCTTGGTGCGCAAGGGGTCAAAATCATGAGTTCGGGCCGCCTCAACGGTGCCGAAATCGCTCGCCGCGAATGGTATCGCGAGGGCCGCGTGCCGCTGCACACCTTGCGTGCGGATATCGACTACGCGACGTCCGAGGCTTTGACGACCTATGGCCTCATCGGCGTCAAGGTCTGGGTCTTCAAAGGCGAAATTCTGAATCGCCAGGAGCAGGCGGCGCTCTCTCAGGACGCGGTGGCTGATGAACGCAGACCGCGGCGCACAGCGCGCCCGGGTGAGCCTGCAGATCGGCCAAGTCGTCCGGTGAGAGGCCAGGAGGACGCGGCCAAGGCCGATGGGGCGGCTGCGGAAGCGAAGGCGCCGGTGAAACGAGTCAGAAAGGCAGGAACAACAGATGCTGCAGCCAGCTAGAAGGAAGTACCGTAAGGAGCAGAAGGGCCGCAACACCGGTCTGGCAACGCGGGGAGCCAAAGTCAGCTTTGGTGAATTCGGGCTCAAGGCGATCGGTCGTGGGCGCTTGACAGCTCGTCAGATTGAAGCGGCACGACGGGCGATGACCCGCCACATCAAACGCGGCGGCCGGATATGGATTCGCGTCTTTCCCGACAAGCCGATTTCCAAGAAGCCCGCCGAGGTGCGCATGGGTAGCGGCAAGGGTAATCCGGAGTACTGGGTCGCCGAGATCAAGCCTGGCAAGGTTCTTTACGAGATGGATGGTGTCAATGAAGGTCTGGCGCGTGAGGCCTTTGCGCTTGCTGCCGCCAAGCTACCGATCCCGACAGTTTTCGTTATGCGCATGGTGGGTTGATCATGAAAGTCAGTGAACTCAGAGCAAAAACCGTCGACGAACTGAACGCGGAATTGCTGGCGCTGCTGAAGGCCCAGTTTGGCCTGCGGATGCAGCTTGCCACCCAGCAGTTGACCAACAACAGTCAAATCGGCAAAGTGCGTCGACAGATCGCGCGCGTACGCACGCTTCTTCGTGAAAAGGCAGTTCAACAATGAGCGAGACCACCAACAAGCGTACCCTCGTAGGGCGCGTCGTCAGCGACCGGATGGACAAGACCGTCACGGTTGTTATCGAGCGCCGCGTCAAGCACGCGATGTATAACAAGATTATCGTGCGCTCGAGCAAATACCACGCGCACAATGACGGCAACCAGGCCAAAGCGGGCGACCTCGTCGAGATTCAGGAGTCCCGTCCGCTGTCGAAGACCAAGTCCTGGGTGGTCACCAAGTTGCTGGAGCGTGCAGTTTCGGTGTAAAGGCTTGCAAAAGTTTCTGTAGCCGCTATAATGCTACGTTTTCCCGCGCCCGACTGGTGCTAAACCTTGGGCGATCCTCCCCGTACGGGTTCCAAGACTGACCGCCAACGCGGGCCAAGTTGGAGTGACAGATGATTCAAGTACAAACGGTTCTCGACGTCGCCGACAACACCGGCGCACGATCGGTTATGTGTATCAAGGTGTTGGGTGGCTCCAAGCGGCGCTACGCCGGTGTCGGCGACATTATCAAGGTCACCATCAAGGATGCTGCTCCGCGCGGGCGCGTCAAGAAAGGCGATGTCTACAGCGCCGTCGTGGTACGTACCGCCAAGGGCGTGCGCCGTGTCGATGGCTCTCTGGTGAAATTCGACCACAATGCGGCCGTACTCCTGAATAACAAGATGGAGCCGATTGGCACTCGTATTTTTGGGCCGGTGACGCGCGAGCTGCGTGGCGACCGATTCATGAAGATCGTGTCTCTGGCGCCGGAAGTGCTGTAAGGAAGGTCATGGAAAAGATTCGCAAGGGCGACGACGTGGTCGTCATCGCTGGAAAAGACAAGGGCAAGCGGGGATCCGTCCTGCGCCGTTCCGACGCTGAGCACGTGCTGGTTGACGGGGTCAATCGCGTCAAGAAACATGTCAAGCCAAATCCTGTCAAGGGCGTCGTTGGTGGCATCATCGAAAAGGAGATGCCTCTCCACATCTCGAATGTGTCGCTTTACAACCCGGCAACGCGGAAAGCGGATCGTGTCGGTTTCAAGACGCTCGAAGACGGTACGAAGGTGCGGTTCTTCAAGTCAAACGGCGAAGTGTTAGGGGTCTAAGGAGCAGTCATGGCGCGTTTGCTGGATTTTTACAAGACGACAGTGGTTCCCGAGTTGACCGAAAAATTCGGTTACAAGTCGGGAATGGAAGTGCCTCGGATCACCAAGATCACTCTCAACATGGGTGTCGGCGAGGCGGTTTCCGACAAGAAAGTGCTCGACCATGCCGTGGGCGACCTGACCAAGATCGCCGGCCAGAAGCCGGTGGTCACCAAGGCCCGCAAATCGATCGCCGGCTTCAAGATTCGCACCGGCTACCCAATCGGCTGTATGGTTACCTTGCGTGGTCCGCGAATGTTCGAATTCATCGATCGCCTGGTCACTGTGGCACTGCCCCGAGTCCGCGACTTTCGCGGCATATCGGGAAAGGGCTTCGATGGCCGCGGTAACTACAACATGGGCCTCAAGGAGCAGATCATCTTTCCGGAAATCGAATACGACAAGATTGATGCGCTGCGCGGCATGAATATCAGTGTCACCACGACTGCCAAGACCGACGACGAGGCGCGTGCCTTGCTTGGCGCGTTTAAATTTCCCTTCAGGAACTGAGACGAAATGGCAAAACTCGCTGTGATCAACCGCGGTGAAAAGCGGCGCAAGATCGTTGAAAAATATGCCAAGAAGCGCGCCGAGCTGGTGGCGATCATCGGCGACGAAAGCCGCTCCATCGAGGATCGCTTCGAGGCACGCCTGAAAATTCAGTCGTTGCCGCGCAACTCGAGCCCGGTCAGGCTGCGTAACCGTTGCGAAATGACCGGGCGCCCTCGCGGCGTCTATCGCAAGTTCGGTTTGGGGCGTGGCAAGCTGCGCGATTTCGCGCTGCGCGGCGAGGTGCCGGGAATGATCAAGGCAAGCTGGTAGGCAGGAGAGAATAGAATGAGTATGAGCGATCCGATCAGCGACATGCTGACCCGCATCCGAAATGCCCAGATGGCAAACAAGGCCTCCGTCGCCATGCCATCTTCGAAAGTAAAAATCGCCATCGCCCAGGTGCTGAAGGACGAGGGGTACGTGGAAGAATTTGCGGTCAGCGAGAATAACGGCAAGCCGCTGCTCCAGATTGGCCTGAAGTATTACGCGGGCCGCCCGGTGATCGAGCGGATCGACCGTGTCTCCAGGCCGGGGCTACGCATCTATCGCGGCGCCGATAACATTCCAGTGGTCATGAATGGGCTTGGGGTGGCCATCGTGTCCACACCCCAGGGGGTCATGACCGACCGCAAAGCCCGCGCCAGCCACATTGGTGGCGAAGTGTTGTGCATCGTCGCCTAAGGGGTCGCCATGTCGCGCGTTGCTAAAAACCCAATCGTCGTCCCACCGGGTGTTTCGGTGGATATCTCGGCGGAACGTATTGCCGTCAAGGGCCCGTTGGGCGCACTTGAATTTGCTGCCAATTCAGCGGTCAGTGTCGAGCAGGAGGGAGACAGTCTGCTCTGCAAGCCGGTGCCCGGCGTCGCCAATTCCGATGCGCTGTCCGGAACCGTCCGTGCGGTGGTCAACAACATGGTGAACGGTGTCAGCAAGGGCTTCGAGCGCCGTCTCAACCTGGTGGGTGTCGGCTATCGCGCTCAGGCTCAGGGTGACACGCTCAACCTGACCCTCGGTTTTTCGCATCCGGTGGCGTACAAGTTGCCCCAGGGCATCTCGGCCGAGACGCCGACGCAGACCGAGATTGTCATCAAGGGGGTTGACCGTCAACTCGTTGGCCAGGTGGCGGCCGAAGTTCGCGCGTATCGCAAGCCGGAGCCCTATAAGGGCAAAGGGGTGCGCTATGCGGACGAGGTGGTGGTCATCAAGGAAACGAAGAAGAAGAAATAAAGGGTGCTGAGATGATAGAGAAGAAACAGGCGCGTTTGCGCAGGGCTCGCAAGACGAGGGCCAAGATCGCTGAGCTGAAGTCGGTGCGGCTGTCGGTACACCGCAGCAACTGCCACATCTATGCGCAGGTGATTTCCCCCTGCGGGTCCAAGGTGCTGGCTTCAGCCTCCTCGCTCGAGCCGGATGTGCGCAGGGGCTTGCCGAATGGAGGCACTGTCGACGCCGCGAAAGCGATTGGCCAGTTGATCGCCGAACGGGCGATCAAGGCAGGCATCGAGCAGGTTTCGTTTGATCGGGCCGGCTTTCAGTACCATGGTCGAATCAAGGCGCTGGCCGAGGCCGCGCGTGAAGCCGGTCTCAAGTTCTGATCAGCCCGAAAAGAATTGGAGTAATCAATGGCTAAGCCACAAAGCAGAAAACCCCAGCAAGCCGAGAAACCTGATGACGGCATGCGGGAGAAAATGATTTCGATCAATCGCGTGACGAAAGTGGTGAAGGGTGGCCGTATTCTCGGCTTTGCCGCCTTGACCGTCGTCGGCGATGGTGACGGGCGTATCGGCATGGGCAAGGGCAAGTCCCGCGAAGTCCCGGTGGCCGTCCAGAAGGCGATGGAAGAAGCTCGACGAAACCTGGTCAAGGTGAGCCTGAAGAATGGCACTTTGCAGCATACGGTAGTCGGCCACCACGGCGCGTCACGGGTCATGATGCAGCCGGCCCCCGAAGGCACGGGTATCATCGCCGGCGGTGCCATGCGGGCAGTTTTCGACGTCATGGGAATGGCCAATGTCGTCGCCAAGGCACATGGTTCGACCAATCCGTACAACATCGTCCGGGCGACGATCAACGGCCTGCGGGCAATGACCACGCCGGCCGAGGTCGCTGCCAAGCGCGGCAAGACCGTCGCCGAGATTCTGGGGTAAGAGATGGCTGATAAAACAGTAAAAGTAACGCTCGTCCGCAGCCTGATCGGCACCAAGGAATCGCATCGGGCGACCGTCCGCGGTCTGGGTCTGCGCCGCGTGAACAGTAGCTCGACATTGGAAGACACGCCAGCCGTGCGCGGCATGATCAACAAGGTCGCCTATCTTTTGAAGTGTGAGGGCTGAAATGAAACTGAATACTATTCAGCCGGCCGACGGGGCCAGGGCAGACCGTAAGCGCGTGGGCCGGGGCATCGGCTCAGGTTTCGGCAAGACCTGTGGCCGCGGTCACAAGGGCCAGAAATCGCGCGCGGGTGGTTTCCACAAGGTCGGTTTTGAAGGCGGTCAGATGCCGCTGCAGCGTCGCTTGCCAAAGCGTGGCTTCAAGTCAATGACCAACGATCGTAACGTCGAGGTACGGCTGTCGGAAATTGCCGCTTTGCCGCTTGGGGAGATCGACCTGCTGACCTTGAAGCAGACCAATCTGGTGTCTCAGCGTGCGCTTTCGGCCAAGGTCGTGCTCTCGGGTGAGATCACGCGCCCAGTCGTCCTCAAGGGTGTTGGCGCTACGGCGGGTGCGCGGGCGGCTATCGAAGCCGCCGGTGGCAGCGTTGCCGAATAGCGCTTCGGCGGGGGTGATCTTTTTTGGCAACTAATCCAGCGACGGTCAGCAAGGGGGGGAAGTTCGGCGATCTGAAGCGTCGGCTCTGGTTCCTCCTTGGCGCACTGGTCGTGTACCGGATCGGCTCGCATATTCCGGTTCCGGGCATTGACGCGCAGGTTTTGAGCGAGCTGTTCAACAAGCAGCAGGGCGGCATCCTCGGCATGTTCAACATGTTTTCGGGTGGCGCACTGTCGCGGTTTACGATTTTTGCGCTCGGGATCATGCCCTACATCTCGGCGTCGATCATCATGCAGCTTATGACGCACGCCAGTCCCCAGCTCGAGGCGCTGAAAAAGGAAGGCGAGGCCGGGCGGCGCAAGATCACCCAATACACCCGCTACGGAACCGTCTTGCTGGCCTTGTTCCAGGGCATCGGGATTGCCGTCGCGGTCGAGTCACAGCCGGGACTGGTGCTTGAGCCGGGTATGATGTTCCGTTTCGTGACGGTGATCACACTGCTTACTGGAACGATGTTTCTCATGTGGCTCGGCGAGCAGGTTACCGAGCGTGGCCTGGGTAACGGGATATCAATCATCATCTTTGCCGGTATCGCCGCTGGCCTGCCAAACGCCATCGGCGGCCTGCTTGAATTGGTTCGCACTGGTGCGATGCATCCGCTGACGGCGATCGTCATCAGCCTGCTCGTCGTTCTGGTGACTGCCTTCGTCGTCTTCGTCGAACGGGGGCAGCGCAAGATTCTGGTCAATTATGCCAAGCGCCAGGTGGGTAACAAGATTTACGGTGGGCAAAGCTCGCACCTTCCGCTGAAACTGAACATGGCGGGGGTGATCCCGCCGATCTTTGCCTCGTCGATCATTCTCTTTCCGGCAACGATCGCCGGCTGGTTTGGCTCGGGCGAGTCGGTTCGCTGGCTGAAGGACATTGCGGGTGCGCTGTCACCTGGGCAACCGATCTATGTGATGCTCTACGCGGCGGCGATCATCTTTTTCTGCTTTTTCTATACGGCGTTGGTCTTCAACTCCAGGGAAACGGCCGACAATCTGAAGCGCAGCGGCGCATTCGTCCCCGGTATTCGGCCCGGTGATCAGACGGCGCGCTACATTGACAAGATACTAATGCGTCTGACGCTGGTCGGCGCGGGCTACATCACCATCGTTTGCCTGTTGCCTGAATTCCTGATTCTGAAATGGAACGTGCCGTTCTATTTCGGCGGCACTTCGCTGCTGATCATTGTCGTGGTGACGATGGATTTCATGACCCAGGTCCAGGCGTATGCCATGTCGCACCAATACGAGAGCCTGTTGAAAAAGGCCAACTTCAAAGGCTCCGGGCTACCGGCGAAATAGAATGGCAAAGGAAGATTTGATTGAAATGCAGGGTGAGGTGATTGAGAACCTCCCCAACGCGACGTTCAGAGTGAAACTGGAGAACGGCCATGTCGTGCTCGGTTTCATATCCGGCAAGATGCGCATGCACTATATCCGCATTCTCCCGGGCGACAAGGTGACAGTGCAATTGACACCTTACGATCTGAGTCGCGCGCGAATCGTTTTCCGCGCCAAGTGAAGAGTAGTTACGCAATCCACGTCACAATTCGGCACAGGGTTGGCTGCACCTGGCGTCGGGTAATCAGGAGTGAATCATGAAAGTGCTGGCATCTGTGAAACGCATCTGTCGCAAGTGCAAAATCGTTCGGCGCCATGGCGTCGTGCGGGTCATCTGTACAGATCAGCGTCACAAACAGCGTCAAGGTTGACCGCTGTGGCTCACTCTTGTGAGTCCTCAGTCGGTTGAAGGCATTAACTGTAAGTATCGATTAATTGGGGTGAAACGATGGCCCGCATCGCAGGCGTAAACCTACCGAACCACCAGCATACCGAGATTGCGCTCACCGCGATTTACGGTATCGGGCGCCCGCGCGCACAAAAGATTTGTGATGCTGCTGGTGTGACACGTGCGACAAAAATGAAGGACCTGACGGAAGCAGAGCTGGAGCGGCTGCGCGAGCAGATCGGCAGGTTCTCTGTCGAAGGCGATTTGCGTCGCGAAGTGACGATGAACATCAAGCGCTTGATGGACCTCGGTTGCTATCGCGGACTTCGTCACCGCAAGGGCCTTCCCTCCCGCGGTCAGCGGACAAAGACCAACGCGCGTACCCGCAAGGGACCGCGGAAGGCGATCGCTGGCAAGAAATGATTAGGAACTAGGACCCGACTATGGCCAAGACCGCAGCAAAAGTACGCAAGAAAGTCAAAATTAGAAAGAATGTGGCTGAGGGTGTCGCTCACATCCACGCGTCGTTCAACAACACGATCATCACGATCACCGACCGCCAGGGTAACGCGCTGTCGTGGGCGACGTCGGGCGGCGCTGGTTTCAAGGGATCTCGCAAGAGTACGCCCTTTGCTGCACAGGTTGCTGCGGAAGCTGCGGGCAGGGTTGCCGTTGAGTGTGGTGTCAAGAATCTCGAAGTGCGCATCAAGGGTCCAGGCCCTGGGCGGGAGTCATCGGTGCGTGCGCTTAATGCTCTCGGCATGAAAATCACGTCGATTACCGATGTCACGCCTATCCCGCACAACGGCTGCCGGCCGCCGAAGAAGCGTCGGATTTAAGGAGAAGAAATAGTGGCTCGCAACCTCGATCCGAAGTGCCGTCAGTGCCGCCGTGAAGGCGAAAAGTTATTCCTGAAGGGAGAGAAGTGCTTTACCGACAAGTGTGCCATCGAGCGTCGCTCGTATGCACCCGGTCAGCACGGTCAGAAGTCCGGGCAGCGTCTGTCGGATTACGGCGTTCACCTTCGCGAGAAGCAGAAGATTCGTCGTATCTATGGCGTTCTTGAAGGTCAGTTCCGCAAGGTTTACAAGGAAGCCGATCGGCGCCGAGGAGTAACCGGCGAGGTTCTGCTGCAGTTGCTGGAGGCCCGTCTCGATAGCGTGGCATATCGCATGGGCTTCGCGGCATCGCGCTCGGAGTCGCGCCAGGTCGTCCGCCACAATGGTGTGCTGGTGAATGGTCGTCGGGTCAACATCCCGTCCTACCAGGTCCGTCCCGGCGATGTCGTTGAAGTCTGCGAAAAGGCGAAAGCTCAGCTCCGTGTCAAGGCTGCCCTGGCGGCTGCCGAGGCGCGCGGTTTTCCGGAGTGGGTCGAGGTCGACGCGAAGGCCGCGAAGGGTACCTACAAGGCGCACCCTGAGCGCAGCGAACTGCCGCCGACGATCAACGAGAGTCTCGTCATCGAACTTTACTCGAAGTAGTCGTGACGAGGCTTCACGGAATCAGGCAAAGGACAGTACATGGACAGCAGTGGACTATTTAAACCGCGCATCATCGATGTGCAGAGCTTGTCGCCGGTGCATGCGCGAGTGGTCATGGAGCCGTTCGAGCGTGGCTACGGCCACACCCTGGGCAATGCGCTGCGCCGGATTCTGCTTTCCTCGATGCCTGGTTACGCGCCAACCGAGGTCAGCATAGAGGGCGTGCTCCATGAGTATTCGACGATCGACGGAGTGCAGGAAGACGTCGTTGATATCCTGCTGAACCTGAAGGGTGTCGTCTTCAAGCTGCATAACCGGGAGGAGGTCGTCCTTCATCTGCGCAGCGAAGGGAAGGGCGTCGTTCGGGCGGCCGACATCGAAGTTTCACACGATGTCGAGATCATCAACCCTGAGCACGTGATCGCGCATCTCTCGGCTGGTGGCAAGCTGGCAATGGAACTCAAGGTAGAGCAGTCGCGCGGCTATCTCGCCGGTAACCTCAGGCAGATCGGCGATGGCAGCAAGAGCATCGGCAAGCTGGTTCTCGATGCGTCGTTCAGCCCGGTTCGCCGGGTCAGTTACGCTGTCGAGAGCGCACGCGTCGAGCAGCGGACGGACCTCGACAAACTGATCATGGACATCGAGACCAACGGTGCCATCGAGCCCGAGGAGGCGATTCGCACCGCCGCTCGCATCTTGATGGAGCAACTGTCGGTATTTGCCGACCTTGCCGGGACGGCGATGCCGGTCGAGTACCAGAAAACGGTCCAGGTGGATCCGCTTTTGCTGCGTCCGGTTGACGACCTTGAGCTGACGGTTCGTTCAGCCAACTGTCTGAAGGCGGAAAATATCTATTACATCGGTGATTTGATCCAGCGCACCGAGAATGAGTTGCTCAAGACCCCGAACCTCGGTCGAAAGTCGCTTAATGAAATCAAGGAAGTGCTGGCTGCACGTGGCCTGACACTGGGCATGAAGCTCGAGAACTGGCCGCCGGCCGGGCTCGAGAAATAAGCCGCCGGAAAAGAACAGGAAGGAATCGATATGCGTCACCGTTTGGGTCTCCGCAAACTGAATCGTACCAGCTCTCATCGCCTGGCGATGTTGCGCAACATGACCGTCTCGCTGCTTCGCGAGGAGACCATCAAGACGACCTTGCCCAAGGCCAAGGAGCTTCGTCGGGTGGTCGAGCCGATCATCACGCTCGGCAAGAAGCCGAGTCTCGCGAACCGGCGCCTGGCTTTTGACCGTTTACGCGACCGCGACATGGTAGTCAAGGTGTTCGATGAACTCGGGCCTCGTTACGCCACGCGCAATGGCGGCTATCTGCGGATACTGAAGTGTGGTTTCCGGGATGGTGACAACGCGCCCATGGCATTGGTCGAATTGCTCGACCAGCCTGAAGCAGGTGGCGATAGTGCTTCCGGGGGAAGCGGCGCCTGAGCAGATGAGGTCGCGTATTGAATCCAGGAAAGCCAGGCCATGCCTGGCTTTTTGCGCTCAGGTGGCGGCCAGCGAGGCCTGTAACTAGCCTGCGCACGGCTCGGCACTTGACTCTTCGAGCTGCTGGAGGGCCCACATCTGTGCATACAGGCCTTCCGCTTCGAGCAGTTCAAGGTGCGCTCCGCGTTCGACGATACGGCCGGCGTCCATGACCAGAATCTGGTCGGCATTCATGATCGTAGACAGGCGATGGGCAACCACCAGTGTCGTCCGTCCGCACGCCGCGTGGTCGAGGCTGGCCTGGATCGCTTTCTCGGTTTTCGAGTCGAGGGCCGATGTAGCCTCATCGAAAATCAGCACCGGCGGGTTTTTCAACAAAGCGCGGGCGATTGCGACACGCTGCTTCTCGCCGCCGGAAAGCTTGAGACCGCGCTCGCCGACCCGGGTTTGATAGCCGTCAGGGAGCAGCCGGATGAATGCCGCGAGTTGTGCTGCCTCGGCCGCCGCCAGCACCTCATCGTGGCTGGCTTCCGGGCGGCCGTAGTGGATGTTGTAGTAGATCGTATCGTTGAACAGCACGGTGTCCTGGGGAACGATGCCGATCGCAGCGCGCAGGCTCGACTGCGTGAGCTGGCGCAGATCGGTCCCGTTGATCAGTATCCGGCCGCCGCTGACGTCGTAGAAGCGGTAGAGAAGGCGAGCGAGGGTCGACTTTCCGGATCCGGACTCACCGACGACGGCGACCGTGCGTCCGGCCGGGACTGAAAACGTGACTTGGTGCAGGATCTGCCGGTTTGCTTCATAGAAGAAATCGACCCCGGCAAAGCGGAGTTCGACTTCCCCGGGCACGAGCGCTGTGGCGTCGGGGGAGTCGGCGATTTCCCGATTGACGGCGAGCAAACCGAACATTCGCTCGATATCGGCCAGTGACTGGCGGATTTCGCGGTACACGACGCCAAGGAAGTTGAGCGGCATGTAGAGCTGAATCAGGAAAGCGTTGACTAGCACCAGGTCGCCAATGGTCATCGTTCCGGCGACGACGCCGCTCGCTGCCCGCCACATCATTGCCGTGACGCCGAGCGCGATTATTATCTGTTGGCCCAGGTTAAGCCAGGAAAGCGAGACCTGGCTTCGCGTCGCGGCGTCTTCCCAGTGCCGCATCTGCTGGTCGTAGCGCCGCGCCTCATACTCCTCGTTGTTGAAATACTTGACCGTTTCGTAGTTCAGCAGACTGTCGACAGCGCGCGTATTGGCGGCTGAATCAGCCTCGTTGAGTTTGCGGCGAATGTCTATTCGCCAGTTGCTGACCTTGACCGTGAACACGATGTAGGCGGTGAGCGAAAGCAGGGTGATGAGGACAAACGAGCTGTCGTAGCGCGCGAACAGGATGCCGAGGACGAGCGTGATTTCGACCAGCGTCGGCAGGATGGAATAGAGGGTGTAGCTGATCAGACTGGAGATTGAACGGCTGCCGCGCTCGACATCGCGCGAAACGCCGCCGGTCTGCCGCTGCAGATGGAAGCGAAGTGACAGTTCGTGCAGGTGGCGGAAGACTTCGAGGGCGATACGGCGAACTGCTCGTTGGGTGACGCGGGCAAAAAGAATCTCGCGCAGCTCGGCAAACAGAGAGGTCGAAAAACGCAGAGCGCCGTACAGCAGGAGTAACAGGACGGGTAGCGCCATTGCCTGCTGGGCGCTGGTCAGGTCATCGATCATGGACTTGAAGACCAGCGGCACGGCCACGTTGGCCAGCTTGGCGGAAAACAGACACGCCAGCGCCAGGATGACGCGCCATTTGTATTGCCACAGGTAGGGAACGAGCTTGTTCAGCGTCAGCCACAGGTGGCTGTCGCCAACGGGCGCCCGATCGGCGGCAGAGGAGGAACTGGCGGCGCTGCGCATGATAGTGGCTAGTCGATGGGGTGGTTGACCTGCCGAGTATGCCCTTTTGCCGGGCCATGTCTCAAGGTCTGCGCAGAAAGATGCCGGAAAAAAGCCTTGCATTCGACGCTCGGTGGCCATAAAATTAAAACGAACGTTTGAACGATGCGCCATTACATGACCTTGCGCTCTTCGCGCTTCAACTTTCCTGGACCAGTGAGCTAATGCCCGATCAAAAGTCAGGTCAAGATACACGCGAGCGAATTCTCGATATCGCCGAACGTCTGTTCATGGAGAACGGTTATGAAGCGACGTCGATGCGGATGATCACGGGCGCAGCCGAGGTCAATCTGGCGGCGGTGAACTACCATTTTGGGTCCAAGGAAGCGCTGCTGCGTGAAGTCTTCCGGCGCCGTTTGTCGTGGCTCAACGGTGAGCGCCTGGTGGCCCTCGACAAGCTCGAAGCGCAAGCCGGCGGCGCGGCGCTCAAACCATCTCAGATCCTGGAAGCCTTCTTCGGCACCCTGTTGCGCATGGGTGAGGACGAGTCTCTCGGCGGAATGACCTTCCTGCGCCTGCTCGGCCGAACGCTGACCGAACCTGCCGAGTTCATCCGCACGTTCTTTGCCGGCGAATATGCGCAAGTGATTGATCGCTACAAGCTGGCCTTGTTTCGCGCCTTGCCTGATGTGCCGAAAGCGGAGATCGTCTGGCGTCTGCATTTCATGCTCGGCGCCATGTCGTATGCCATCGCCGGTACCGATGTACTACAGGTGGTCACTGGCTGTGGGCTGGGCGATCTTGCCGGTGAAGGCGGCAGCGATGGTGCCGGCGATACGGCCCTGGCCAGGCGTCTCGCTCAGCGGCTGATGCCTTTTCTGCTCGGTGGCCTGCGGGCGCCGTTGCCGCAGTTGCTCGACGTAGCGCACAAACCAGCCGTGACCCATGACGGCGCGGGAGTTCAGATTCATGATTCAGGCATCAACGCCCAAAACCAATGACAGGAGTAACAGCCATGCTCACAACGATCATCTCGGCCCTCATCGGCGTCACTCTGGTGAGCCTGGCCGTGCTGATCAGCGTCCGTCCCTTGCGGCGAGAGCTGATCAGCCGGTCCATTTTCAAGACTTACAAGCGGATTCTGCCGCAGATGTCCGACACCGAGCGTGAAGCGCTCGAAGCCGGTACGGTGTGGTGGGACGGCGAACTCTTTCGCGGCAACCCTGACTGGAACAAGCTGCTCGCCTATCCGGTGCCCACGCTGAGCGCCGAAGAACAGTCCTTCATGGACCACGAGACCGAGCAGGCGTGTGCGCTGGTTGATGACTGGCAGGTGACCCACGAGCTGTACGATCTGCCGCCCGAGGCGTGGCAGTACATCAAGGACAAGGGCTTTCTCGGGATGATCATTCCCAAGAAGTACGGGGGTCTGGAGTTTTCCGCTTACGGCCACTCGCAGATCGTCACCAAGCTGTCAACGCGCTGCTCGGCGCTGGCGGTATCGGTGATGGTGCCGAACTCGCTAGGGCCCGCCGAACTTCTGCTGCACTACGGAACTGAAGCGCAAAAGAACCACTTTCTGCCGCGGCTGGCCAAGGGACTTGAGATTCCAGCCTTCGCACTGACCAGTCCGTGGGCCGGCTCCGATGCAGCCTCGATTCCCGATGTCGGCATCGTCTGCAGGGGCCTCTGGCAAGGCAAGGAGGTGGTCGGCATGCGGGTCACCTGGGACAAGCGCTACATCACGCTCGGCCCGGTGTGTACCATCCTTGGACTGGCTTTCCATCTCTTTGACCCGGATGGCTTGCTCGGCGCCAAGAAACACATCGGCATCACCTGTGCGCTGGTACCGCGCGACACGCCGGGTGCCGAGATCGGTCGCCGCCACTTTCCCCTGAACGCCATGTTCATGAACGGCCCGACGCGCGGCAAGGACGTTTTCATGCCTCTCGATTACATCATCGGTGGCCCGGCGATGGTCGGTCAGGGCTGGAGAATGCTGATGGAGTGTCTTGCGGCGGGTCGTTCGATCTCGCTTCCGTCGTCGAACACCGGTATGGCACAAATGACTGCGCGCACCGTCGGTGCCTACGCCCGTGTGCGCAGTCAGTTTAAGATGGCCGTCGGGCGCTTCGAGGGCGTTGAAGAAGGGCTCACCCGTATCGGTGCCTATACCTACATGATGGACGCCGTGCGCAAGATGACCGCTGGTGCCATCGACCTCGGCGAGAAGCCCTCGGTGGTTTCGGCGATCGCCAAGTACCATGTCACCGAGCGCGCCCGCGAGGTGGTCAATGATGGCATGGACATTGTCGGCGGCAAGGGGATCTGCCTCGGGCCTTCGAACTTCCTCGGCCGCGCCTATCAGCAACTGCCGATCGGAATTACCGTCGAGGGTGCCAATATCCTGACCCGCAGCCTGATCCTCTTTGGCCAGGGAGCCATCCGCTGCCACCCCTACGTTTTGAAGGAGATGAAGTCTGCCTTCAACCCGGACGGCGTACAGGGGCTGCGTGACTTCGACGAGGCCTTGTTCGGCCACGTCGGCTTCACCATCAAACATGGCTGCCGCGCCTTCCTGAAAGGGCTGACCGGTTCGCATTTCGTTTCGGTGCCGGCCAATGTGGCCCCGGAAACGAAGCGCTACTATCAGCAACTGACGCGTTTCTCGGCCGCCTTTGCTTTCCTTGCCGACATCTCGATGCTGGTCCTCGGTGGCGAGCTGAAGCGGCGCGAAAAGCTCTCGGCGCGACTGGGGGACATCCTCTCGATGCTCTATCTGTGCTCGGCGACGCTCAAGCGCTACGAGTCGGAAGGGCGTCAGCCGACCGATGCTCCACTGATGCACTGGGCGATGTGGGACGCGATGTACAAGGCACAGATGGCTTTCGACGGTGTGATCGCCAATTTCCCGGTGCGCTGGATCGGACGCTCCCTGTATCGCATCGTTTTCCCGCTCGGTCACCCCTACGACGTGCCGTCGGACCGGATCGGCCACAAGGTGGCCAAATTGCTGATCGAACCGTCCGCTTCCCGCGATCGTCTGACTGCTGAATGCTATCTACCCGGCACCGAGACCGAGGCCGTCGGTGCACTCGAACTGGCACTGGTGGCAACCATCGCCGCCGAACCGATCGAAGCCAAGATTCGCGCTGCCGAAAAGAGTGGCGTGCTGGCCGATAATCCGGATGCCAACGTCCGCGACCTGGCGCACGCGGCTTTCGCCGCCGGTATCGTCACCCCGGCAGAATACGCTGTCCTCAAGCGGCGCAATGAACTTCGTGACATCGTCATTCGTGTCGACGATTTTCCGCACGACCTGGGCCGTAGCCGGCAGCAACCGCTGCTGCATAAAGCGGCGGCCTAGAAAGTCGCAGATCCCGAGAAAAGGGGCGAGGAGCTTTGTTCCGTGTCTCTGTCTTGTGCCGGGAGAGGAGGCATGAAAGAAGGAGAGCAAATGGGATTCGAGCCGGTGTTCGTCGTGGATGGCGCCAGAACGCCCTTCCTCAAGGGGCGCAATGTGCCGGGGCCGTTCGCGGCCAGTGATCTGGCGGTCCAGGCGGGACGCGCGCTGCTGATTCGCCAGCCGTTCGCGCCGACCGACCTCGACGAGGTCATTCTCGGTTGCGCCAGTCCGTCGCCCGACGAAGTGAATATTGGCCGCGTCGTTGCGCTGCGTCTCGGCTGTGGTCACCAGGTGCCAGCCTGGACGGTGATGCGCAACTGTGCCAGCGGCATGCAGGCGCTCGACTCGGCGATGGCCAACATTCAGAACCGACGCTCACAACTCGTTCTCGCCGGTGGTGTCGATGCGCTCTCGCACGCGCCGCTCCTTTACTCAGAGGCGATGGTGCGCTGGTTTGCCCGCATGATGCAGGCGAAAACGGTCGGCCAGAAAATTGGCACCTTCGCCCGCCTGCGCCCTGCGCAACTGTTGTCGCCGGTCATTGGCCTGCTCAAGGGCCTGACCGACCCGGTCGTTGGCTTGCTGATGGGGCAGACCGCCGAGAATCTCGCCTGGCGCTTCGGCATCTCTCGTCAGCAGATGGACCAGTACAGCGTGCGCAGCCACCAGCGTGCCGTCGCCGCTCGCGCCGCCGGGCATCTCGCCGAGATCGTTCCGCTGATCGACGCCAACGGTCACGTTTATGGCGAGGATGACGGCGTGCGCGCAGATTCGAGCGTCGCCGGGCTGGCCAGGCTCAAACCCTTCTTCGATCGCAAGTACGGCCGCATCACCCCCGGCAACAGCTCGCAGATCAGCGATGGGGCGGCCTGGCTGATCCTGGCCTCCGCGGCGGCTGTCGACCGGTGGCAACTGCAGCCGCTGGGTCGGATCACCGACAGCCAATGGGCAGGCCTCGACCCGGCGCAGATGGGTCTCGGCCCGGTCCATGCGGTGACACCGATTCTGCAACGGCATCAGCTCATGCTCGCCGACATCGACCTCTGGGAAATCAATGAAGCCTTTGCCGCACAAGTCCTCGGCTGTCTTGCCGCCTGGGAATCGGACGAGTACTGCCGCGAGCAGCTTGATCTGACCGGTGCTCTCGGATCGCTGTCCCAGGAGCGCCTCAATGTCGATGGCAGCGCCATCGCCGTCGGTCACCCGGTGGGTGCTTCCGGCGCACGCATCGTCCTGCACCTGCTGCACGCCCTGCGCGCTGCCGACGCCCGGCGGGGTATCGCCGCGATATGTGTCGGCGGTGGTCAGGGTGGGGCCATGCTGGTCGAAACGACCACTTGAACGCAGAAACAGGAACACTCATGAACATCAATATCACCCCCTACCAGCACTGGCGGCTGCAGGTTAACGCCGAGGGCGTCGTCTGGGCAACGCTGGACAAGGCCGGCGAGTCGACCAATTCACTGTCCACCGTGGTGATGAGCGAACTTGCCGGAATTCTCGACCAGTTCGACAGCAACCCACCGAAGGGGCTGGTCTTCCGTTCAGGCAAGTCGGCCGGTTTCATCGCCGGCGCCGACATCCAGGAGTTCACGCAGGTCGCTAGTGCCGAACGAATAAGGATAGATCGTGCGAAGCCACGATCTGATCCGTTTGTTGGACGAGCCCGGGCCG
>NZ_FLQX01000156.1 GCF_900089955.1 Candidatus Accumulibacter aalborgensis
GTCCTGCTGCGCCACCGTCACCACTTCCACTACCGGCGGCGGCGCCGCCGCCGGCTTCTCCTTCTCACAAGCTGCCGTGAACAGAAGCGCCACGCCGGCCAGACCCAGGGTGGCCCGCCGGACCGCTTGCGCTGCGGCGGAATACGATAATGAGATCAACGACATGACGGCTCCTGCTGGGGAAATCTGGAGTGGCTGGCTGCTGCGCTTTTCGGGAGCTTCCCGTCGACGGGAAGTCAGTGGTCGATGCCCCAGCGCGCTGTTGCCCGAGATGTTGTTGCGGACAGGGACCATTAGCCGGGTGACAGCGACCATCAAGGCCGCGAGTATGACGCAAGCCGGGCGTCGAATCCAGCCTTCGGGGTTCACGGGTCTCTTCAAGCATGGCGGTACCAGGCTCGGCAACGAAGCACCCGGGTCGATCGAGTGACGCAAACGCCCAGCCCAAATCCTGCTGAAACGATGGGCGCGATGCTCGCGCGCGCCGGAACAGAGGTAAAGAGGGCTCTATAGGGATTTTTATAGTAACGTTTCTAATTTATCCGGATGTACGAGAGCTTGCCATGACCATCACGACCCTTACAAGCCGCCAGTTCAACCAGGATTCCAGTAAGGCCAAAAAGGCAGCAAAGACTGGCCCGGTGTTCATCACGGATCGTGGCCGGCTGGCGCATGTGCTGCTATCCATTGAGGCGTACCAAGAGCTGACCAGCAGTGGGTCGGCCAGCATCATCGACATCTTGGCCATGCCCGGAATCGAGGACGTTGACTTCGAGCCACCGCGCGCGAGCATCTCTTGCCGGAAGGCGGACTTGTCCTGATGTTTGTCCTCGATACAAACGTCGTTTCCGAACTACGCAAGGCCCCTCATTGCAGCAACCGCTCTGGTGCATGGCATGACGGTCGTCACGCGCAACGTGGCTGACTTTGAACCGGCTGGGGTCCCGATCCTCAACCCATGGATCGCTCGCTGATGATCGACAGGCGCGATTGCCGTCGAGCGCGGCGGCGATGATCAGACTATCGCAGTAGCTGAGCTGATGGTGTTGGCGCAGCAAATTACCCGGCTGATGTACTCCAAGGCCAGAGCTTGGAATCAACGACACACCTATCGCTCATGTGCCTCATCTTGTGACAGCGGCTCGAATTCCACGACTACCAATGGGTTGGCACAAAGAGTGGAAATCGCATCATCGAAGGAGCCTATGGGATTCACAACAGGCTTCTCATCGAACATCACCACCAGGTCGCCCGCCAACTGCAAGCCGTCCTTCAGGCGGACGGCGGCGACGCCCACGTTCCAGAGCGTGAGCGGTCTCCGCAATTTCTCCCGGATTTCTCCCTCGCGCTTACCAGATCGCTTTCCATAATTGCGTCCATTGATGGCCACTACCGCCATCTCCAACCACAGGAGAATTCAATGGAAACACCCTTGCCAGGGTCTCGGCGACTCAGGGCTTTGGTCCTGAACGCGAACGGCTACACCTTCGACACCCGAACGGGCAGGAGTTACAGCGTCAATCCGCCCGGCCAGGTCGCGTTGCTGATCATGCAGGACGGGAAGTCGCGGATGGCGATGATCGATGCGCTGGTCGAGCTTTGCCAACAGCCGAGGGCCGTCGTCGAGGTGGGGGTCGACGATTTTCTCGACCAGCTGACGAGGTGCGTATCGTGATCCGCCATGCCGATCAGCCGCATTGGACTAGCTGGAACATCGCGCTCACCGGCATCAACGCCAAGCCCGACAACCCCGGCCCGGGCTGTGCCGTGGCGCGCTGCCTGCGGCAGGCGGAGGGCTTTCGCGGCCGCATCATCGGCCTCGCCTACGGGACGCTTGACGCCGGCCTCTATTTGCGGGAAAGCTGCGACAGCGGTCACTTGCTACCGTATCCGGCGACCGGCGCGGCGGCACTTCTCGAGAGACTCGACGAAATCCTGCAGCACGACCCGGTCGACGCTCTGCTGCCCTGTCTCGACGCCGAACTGCCCAACTTCATTGCCGTCGAAGACGAACTCAAGCGGCGTGGCATTCGCCTCGTGTTGCCGCAGCGGGCGCAATTGCGCCGCCGCGACAAGGATAGCCTGCCAGCGCTGTGCGCAGCGGCCGGCGTCGCCACGCCCGACGTGCAGTGCCTCGTCGACGAGCGATTCTTCGACCACTGCGGCGGCGACGGCTGGGACTACCCGCTACTGGTCAAAGGCGTTTTTTACGACGCTCATGTGGTGTATTCGGCGTCGGAAGCACGCCAGCGTTACCGGCAGCTGGTCGCCACCTGGGGCTACCCGGTGCTGGTCCAGAAGTTCGTTCTTGGTGAGGAAGTCAACCTGACGGCGCTTGGCGATGGCAGTGGCGCGATGATCGGCGAAGTGATGATGAAGAAACAGGCACTCACCGACAAGGGCAAGGCCTGGGCCGGTGTCACCATCGACGACCCGGACCTGCACGCAGCCGGACGGCGCTTGTTCGACGCCCTCAAGTGGCGCGGGCCGCTCGAAATCGAGATGCTTCGCGACCAGGCCGGCACCCTGCAGCTGATCGAGATCAATCCGCGCTTTCCGGCCTGGATCTATCTCGCGCACGGTGTTGGCCGCAATCTGCCGGCTGCGCTGCTGGCCTTGATGAACGGCGTCAAACCGTCGCAGCTCAACCTGGCGCTGCCGTGTCCGGGCACCAGCTTTATCCGCCATGCGCAGGAAACGATCGTCGCCCTTGATGAAATCGCCACCCTCGCGATGAGTGGCAGCACGGCGTGTCCGCACGTGCTCGCCAGCCGCGCCGCCTGAACCCCGCAAGGAGAAAAGAATGACCAAAATGACCTGGCAAGCCCCCCGCATAGAGTCCATGACGTTGCCATCGCTGAACAAGTTTGGCCGGCGCCGGCTGGCTGCCGACGCGCAGTCGGCAATCGACGGCGTGTCGGTTGAAACGCTGGTCGAGCGCTACGGCTCGCCACTCTACGTCACCTCTGAGTCGCGTCTGCGCGCCAACATCCGGCGTATCACGCAGGCCTTTTCCAGTCGTTACCCGAAGGTGATTCATGGCTGGTCTTACAAGACCAACTACAACGGTGCCGTCTGTTCGATCCTCCACCAGGAAGGCTCGTGGGCCGAAGTGGTGTCGCGCTTCGAGTACGAAAAGGCGCGCGCGCTTGGCGTGCCGGGCGACCGCATCGTGTTCAACGGCCCGAACAAGCCGCGTCCGATTCTCGAGCGGGCCATCGCTGAAGGCGCCTTGATTCACGTCGATCACGCAGACGAGCTGGCATTGATCGAAGCTATCGCCGAAGAACGCCGCGAGCGCGTCCCGGTGACGCTGCGTCTCAATTTCAAGACCGGTTACAGCGAGCCCTGGAGTCGCTTCGGCTTCAATCTTGAGTCTGGCGCGGCGCGCGCGGCAATCAAGCGGGTAAAGGGCAGCCGGCACTTGCGCCTCAACGGCCTGCATAGCCACATCGGCACCTTCATCCTTGACCCGCGCGCCTACGCCGCCGCAGCGAGCACGCTCTGCATGCTGGCCCGCGAGATCGAGGCCGACGGCACGCGCCTGAGCTACATCGATATTGGCGGTGGCCTGCCGTCCAATAACGCCCTGCAGGGCATCTATCTGCCGCCCGAGCAATCCACGCCGGACCTCGATGAATATGCCGAGGCGATCTGCAGGGCCTTCCTGGACGGAACGGCGTATCGACTCGAGAACGGCGAAGAACGTCCGGCGCTGGTTTTTGAGAGCGGCAGGGCGGTGATCGACGACGCGCAGAGCTTGATCACCTCGGTGGTCGGCCGCAAGGAAACCGCCGACGGTCGCCCGGCTGCCATCCTCGACGCCGGTCTGAACGCCCTGTTTACGGCGCTGTGGTACGACCACCCGGTGCGACTCGCTTCGCCGGCGCGCGGCGAGCTGCGCGACACCGTGCTTTACGGCCCGCTGTGCATGAACATCGATGTGCTGCGGCACTCGGTACAACTGCCGCCACTGGCCGTCGGCGATCGTTTGGTGATCGCGCCGGTCGGCGCCTACAACACCACCCAGTCGATGCAGTTCATCGAATACCGTCCGGCTGTGGTGCTGATCCACGGTGACCGCGAGGTGAGCCTGATCCGTGCGGCGGAGGACCTCGAGGTGGTCTGTGCCCAGGAACGGCTGCCGGCGCACCTGGCGCCAGCAGCGCGGCAAACGGCAGCACCTGTCCCCGCCCTGCGCGTGGCTGGAGGATGAGATGAAGGTCCTGATCGACGGCCTGCACAGCTTGCTCGACGCTTATGGCGCGCTGTTCCTGGCGCGACAGCGCGTGGTGGGTGCCCTGCTCCTGGCGGCCACGCTGTGCGATCCGGCAACGGGTCTCTGTGGCCTCCTGGCGGGCGTCAGCGCACTGCTGACGCGCGCTTTGCTGCGTTTGCCGGGCCTGCCTGGCGAGGCCGAGATCCTCAACGCCATTTACGCCGGTCTGGCCCTCGGCGCGTTCTACGGCGGCCCGCCGCGGACTCTTGCGCTGGCCGCATTTGGCGGCCTGTTGGCCGTGCCGCTGGCGACCGCGCTGCGCCAGATGCTCGCCGGCCCGTTCGGCGCGCGCGGTTTGCCACTGCTCGGCGCACCATTTTTGTGCACCGCCTGGACGCTGCTCGCGGTGGCCAAGACCATCGCCTTGCCGCTGCGCACGCTGTGGCCCGCCTGGCCGGTCTTTCCCGACTGGCTGCCGGCGGCCAGCGCAACGGCCCTGTCGCATGTCGGTGCACTGTTCTTTGTGGCGCATCCGCTGGCCGGCCTGCTGGTCCTCGCTGCCGTACTCCTGGCCTCGCCGCTCCTGGCCCTGCTGGCCATCGCTGGCGGCTTGTTGGCCAGCGGCCTGCTGTCGGTGGCCAGCAGCACGCCGCTGTCGGGCCTGGCCTTGCTGGGAGTTTTCAACGGCGCTCTGGTGGCGATCTTTGTCGGCGGCACGCTGGCCGTGCCAAGCAGACGGACCCTGCTGCTTGCGGCCGGTGCCGTGCTGGTCGCCAGCGCGCTGTCGGCCGGTATGTTCGCGCTGTCAATGCCGCTCGGCGTGCCGCCCTTGTCGGCGCCGTTCGTGCTCACCGTTTGGCTGGCCAGCGCGGCCTTGCGAGCCGAGAGCAGCACGTTCTGGTCACGATTCTGGCTGCCAGTGCCGGCGTCTCCCGAGGACAGCATGGTCAACGCCCGTCTGGCCAGCGCGCGCGGGCTGGCCAGCGGCAGCGTTGCTCTGCTGCCACCGTACGCGGGCCGCATGGTGGTATCGCAGGCGGTCGATGGTCCGCATACGCATCGCGGCGAATGGCGCTATGCCCTCGATTTCGTTCGTCTCGTCGACGACCAGAGCTATCGCCGCGACGGTGCCAGATTGAACGATTTCCATGCTTTCGACCAGCCGGTGTTGTCGCCGGCCGACGGCTATGTCGTGGCGTGTCGCGGTGATATTGCCGACAACCGGCCGGGTGAAATGAATCTGGTCGAGAACTGGGGGAACCACGTCCTGATCGACATCGGTGCTGGTCTCTATGTGTTGCTGGCGCATCTGCGTCGCGGCAGTATCAAGGTCGAGCCGGGACAGCGCGTCGCGCCGGGTGCGCTGCTCGGTCGCTGCGGTAATTCCGGCCGCTCGGCACAGCCGCACCTGCACTTGCACGTCCAGCGCGGGCCCCGGTTGGGTTCGCCAACGGTGCCGTTTCATCTCGCACACTGCCTGATCGACGGCCGCGAATACGCGCTCGACGGCCACCCGCAGGAGGGTCAGTCGGTCGAGGCGGTGCTTAATGCCCCGTCGATAGCGGCGGCCTGTGCCCCCAGGGCAGGCCGCGAATGGTTGTTCGGGGAGCAGGCGAGCGAGTGGCGGCTGGCCGCCGAAGTCGGTTTGCTGGGTGAAACCAGCCTGGTCTCTTCCAGCGGTGGCCGCGTCCAGGCCAGCAGCGCGCGCAGCCTGCTGGCTCTGCATGAGCGGCGGGGTTCGCCGGACCGGCTGCTCGATGCCTTCGTCCTGGCTTTCGGGATGACACCCTTTGCCGCGCAAGGGCTGCACTGGTGCGACGCGCCGGACGCGTCGCTGTTGCCACTGCCGCTAGCGCTGCGGCTGGCGCGGCGCTTGCGCCATCCGTTTGGTGGCAATCTCGAGAGCGAGTGCGAACGCAGCTGGGACCCTGCTCGCCGCCTCTGGTGTCAGCGTTCGTGTCACCGGCTAACGACTGCTCTTGGCGAGGTCGAAAGCGAGAGTATCGGCTGGCTGTCCGAAGCGCGCGGCCCGGTGGCGTTCTCACTGGTCGTGGACGGCCAGACGATCGTAGACGCTGCGCTTGTCGGCTATGGCAATCGTGGCGATCATGGCGTTCCGGCCTGGTCGGCCGCCTACCCGCAAACATCGACGTCATGATCCGCCTGACCATTCAACGCAAGGTCTTCCTCGCCAGCTTCGCTCTGGCGACGAGTATGGCCGTGCTCCTCACTCTGGTCATGCGCTGGAATCTCGGCGACGGCTTCGAGCGCTACACGAGTGCCGCCGAGTTGGCGGGCCTCGACGGCGTGGTCAGCAATATCGAGGCCGAATACGCCAGGCACGGCAACTGGGACTTCGTGCGCGCGGCACCCGAGCAGAGCTGGCGGCGCCTGTCGCGTCCGAGTTCGGGGAACGCTCCGGAGCGTCACTTGCCGGAGCGTGCGGGTGGCTTTTCGCCCGGCTTGCCGCCGCCGCCGTTCGGGCAAGGGCCAGGCGCCACCCGTCCGCCCTGGGATGGGCGCCCGCTACCGCCCGACGTTGAAAGGCGGCCAGCGGGCGAAGCAAACGCCGCTGCGACGCCGCCGCAAGGCTCGCCCGGCAGGCCGCCGCCGGGCGACATCCTGCGCATTGGCCAGCGTCTTGCGCTGCTTGACGCCGACGGCCAGTGGCTGGCGGGTAAGGCACAGGCGAGCGGCGTCGGTGCCGCAACGCCGATTGCCTACCAGGGCAAGGTCGTCGGTAAGCTGACCCTGCAGGCTGTGCCATCGTCGGGACGCGCGCTCGATGCGGCCTTCCTGGCTAGCCAGACCGAGAACATGCTCTTCGCCGGATTGGCCGCGCTGGGTTTCTCACTGCTCGCCGCGTGGCTGCTGGCGCGTCATCTGCTGGCGCCGATTGGTGATCTGGAACGTGCGGCGCGGCAGATCGCCGACGGCTCGCTGGATGCGCGCATTGACGTGCGCAACGAAGACGAGCTCGGCCAGTTGGCCGCCAGTTTCAATGCCATGGCTGTGCGACTGGGCCGCGTCGAGGAATCACGCCGCGCCTGGATCGCCGAGAGCTCGCACGAATTGCGGACGCCTCTGGCCGTCCTGCGCGCCGAGATCGAGGCGATGCAGGACGGCGTGCGCCGGCCCGACGCGGCGACGCTGGTGCGGTTGCACAAGCAGGTACAGCAGCTCGCGAAGCTGGTCGACGATCTCCGCCTGACCCTCGATCGCGAAGCCGGCGGCAGCGAAATGGAGCAGCGTCTGCTGATGCCGGTGGCGATACTCGAAGAAACCGTCGCCGCGTTTCGCGAGCGCTACCTTGATGCCAATATCCGGCTTGACACCGCGCGCCTGGTCGACCTGGGCTGGTGGGTGCGGGGCGACGCCGGACGCCTGACACAGGTATTCACCAATCTGCTCGAGAACAGCTTGCGCTATACCGACGCCGGTGGCCAGTTGGCGATTGCCGCGCAAGCCTGCAAGCAACAGCTCCTGCTGGACTTCGACGACACCGCGCCAGGGCCACCACCAGCCGCGCTGCCGCGACTGTTCGAGCGCTTTTTTCGCGCCGAGGCCTCGCGCAGCCGGGCCTTCGGCGGTTCCGGCCTCGGCCTGTCGATTTGCAAGACGCTGGTCGAGGCGCACGGCGGCCGGATCAGCGCGACGCCAGCGAAGCTTGGCGGCCTGCACATTTGCGTCGAATTACCCCTGGAGATAGCATGAGCAAAAAGATTCTGATCGTCGAGGACGAGGTCGACCTTGCCCAGATTCTCGCCGAATACCTGCAGCGCGACGGTTTCGCAACGACCACCCTGGCCGACGGCCTGGCGGCCATGGCGGTTCTTCGACGAACGCCGCCCGACCTGCTGTTGCTCGACTTGATGCTGCCCGGGATGGACGGTATTTCGATTCTGCGCGAGTTGCGCAAAACCTCGGACTTGCCAGTGATCATGGTCACGGCACGGGTCGACGAAATCGACCGCCTGCTCGGCCTCGAACTCGGCGCCGACGACTACGTCTGCAAACCCTACTCGCCACGCGAAGTGGTGGCCCGCGTAAAGACCGTGCTGCGTCGCACGCAGTCGAGCGCGGGCGTCACCGTCAGCCCGAAAATTGGCGGTGCGGCGCTGGAAATCGACGCTGATGCCTTACAGGCGCGCGTCGCCGGCAAGAGCCTCGAACTCACGCCAAAGGAATTCCGGCTGCTGCGGGCGCTGGCCGGCAAACCGGGGCGGGTCTTCTCGCGTGCGCAACTGCTCGACGCGCTCTACGACGACCATCTCGATGTCTCGGAACGCGCCATCGACAGTCACCTGAAGAACCTTCGCAAGAAACTTGTCCAGGCTTTCCCCGGTGAGGACCCGATCCGTTCGATCTACGGCGTCGGCTTTGCCTTCGAGTCGTGACATCGGCGCCTAGCCGGAGCAGGCGACCGACACGAGATGAATGCCATGAAAATCAGCAAGACGCTCGTCGCCTCGAGGCGATTCATTGCTTCGCCACGAACGAGATTGCGGAAGAAGGTCTTGCCGGAACCGTATTCGCCAATCACCAGGCGAAAGGCCGTGCCGCCGTCGGCAATACGGTCAAGATCCTGGTCAAGAATCGGTTGGGCCAGTTTGAAGCTGACCCGCGTGATGTCGTTCATCACCAGCTTCTCGGCGGACTGCTGCTCCAGGGTGTTGATGTCGACGCGGAAGGCGATGCCGGCGAGCATCGCCTTGCTGTCGCGCGTCGTGTGGCGCAGCAGGTATTTGCGGCGCGGGTCGAGCGGCGACTCGGAACGCCAGCACAGCATGGCGTCGATCTGTTTGGCGACCTTGGGCAGTTCGCCGGATTCGACGCGGCCCATGAAGCCGCGATAGTCGTGCAGCTCGGGGTTGGCGGAATCCTGCGGCCGGCACACGTATTGCACCGGGAAACGGAATTTCTCGGCGTGTTCGGAATGGATCGCCGGGACGGTTTCGAGGATTTCGAATAGCGTCGGACCCTCGTACCAGTCGAGATGCTCGCCGCGGTCGACGATCATGTCGCCGTTCAGCGCCGACAAGGGGATGAAGCGCACGTCGGCGATTCCCAGGCCAGCGGCGAAAGCCAGGTAGTCGGCCTTGATGCGGGCAAAGGTCTCCGGCGCGTAGTCGACCAGGTCCATCTTGTTCACCGCGACGACGATGTGGCCAATGCCGACCAGGTGGGCCAGGTAGGAGTGGCGGCGGGTCTGCGTCAGCACGCCTTTGCGGGCGTCGATCAGGATGATCGCCAGGTCGGCGGTCGACGCGGCGGTGACCATGTTGCGGGTATATTGCTCGTGGCCCGGCGCGTCGGCGATGACGTACTTGCGCGTGCCGGTGGTGAAGTAGCGGTACGCGACTTCGATGGTGATTCCCTGCTCGCGCTCGGCCTGCAGCCCGTCGGTCAGGCACGATGCGGGCTACCAACTGGACAAGGTGCAGCGCGGTGAGCAGCCTGACGATTTCAAGCCCATGCCTACCATCGGCAAGGGCGTCGAGGAAATCCGGATGTGGGACGACACCGGCACCTACCGCGTGATCTACACGGCCAGGCTGGCCGATGCGGTCTACGTGCTGCACGCTTTCCAGAAGAAAACGCAGACGACGGCCAAGCGCGACGTCGAACTGGCCAAGAGACGATTCACCGAATTGATGAAAGGTGCCCAGTGACCAAGCCCGAGACTTTCAGCAGCGTGTGGGATGCGATTGCCGACACACCCCAGCAGGCCGCCAACCTTCAGGCTCGCGCTGAACTGATGCGGCAGATCGCAGCCATCATCAAGGACAACGACTGGAAGCAGGCCGACGCTGCAACCCATTGCGGCGTCACTCAGCCGCGCATCAATGATCTGTTGCGCGGGCGCGTGTCGCGGTTCTCCCTCGATGCTCTGGTGAACATCGCCACGGCGCTGGGCCGGCGAGTGCGTGTGGGTTTGGAAGTAGCGTAAGCAGGTGCTGGCTATGCCGGCGACCTGCCAAGCAAAACGCAGGGTGTCCAGGCCCAGCAATTCACCTTCGCGCGAAACCCATCACCTTGTGTTCCGCCCATGGTGCTCGTACACCACCACGGAAATGTTGTCGTGCCCGCCGGAATGGTTTGCGCGGTCGACCAACTGTGTCGCGATCTGGCGCATCGAGCCATAGCCGCCCATCACCTCGGCAATCTCCTGATCGGAGAGCATCTCCCAGAGTCCGTCCGAGCACAGGAGCACGCGGTCGCCTGAAGTCAATGGGCAGAGTCATCTCCGGAGCGAATCCGACCGCCATTCCGATGGCTCGCAGCACCTCGTTCTTGTCGGGATGCGTGCGTGCATCATCCCGCTTCAACACGCCGACTGCGACCAAGTCGGCCACCATTGAGTGATCGTTTGTGAGCGAGCAGTTGCGGCCCGGTCCACAAATAGCCGCGCCGCTCGCCACTCGTACAGCCCGTAGTTGTAGATCGCCTCGATATGTCGCGTGTCGGTCTGCCGCGCCACCTGCCAGGCCTGCTCGGCAAGCTCCGGCTTACCCCGTTCGAGATACGACAAGGCCCGGTTGCTCAGCCTAGAACCTCTGGTGATGACACGAGAGCCCTTCGACACGCCCGCTACGCGGGCTGCTCAGGGCGAACGGAAGCTCACCCGTTGGGTGAGCCACATGGACGCGCGAGGCCAAGTCACGGGCTGCAGCCAGGTTCAATCGTCTTGACGCAAAGCTGTCGAAGAACAGGCGGTCGGGCAGCGCCCAGTCCCACTTCTCGGGCGTACCGATTTCCTGCCGTTGGAGAATATCCGCCGGATCGGGCAGCGGCGCAGTGGCGATTGCCGCCAGGGTATCGCCGACCTCGGCCTCCGTGGTGCTGCCTATTCGCAGGCAAATGCCCATGTTTTCAGCCGGCAACCCACGCGCTCGCAACAGGCAAGCCAGCGCATCCTGCGTGGCGTCGCCTCGCCAGGCAAACAGATACACGGTCCGTCCTTCCGCGATCAGGTGCCTCGCGTCCAGCCCCAGGTCAGCGCAGTGATGGCGCGCTGCGGCGAGCATCTTGCAAGCAGTGGCATCGAGCCATTCCGGGTAATCGCTTCCGAGCACCAGGGCCTGCATTTCATCGCGCACACGATCATGGATCGGCATGCCGGAGCCGCCCGTTCTGGGCAGTTTGCCTGTGCTGGCCGCAATCAGTTCCACGCGCAGCTTGTCATGATCGATCGCGGCAATCTGCCAACGTCGCCCGGCAAAAATCAGCGCGTCGCCGATGCCATGGGCGCGTTTCAAAGGCAGCGTGCCCAATTCCTTGCCAGCGGTGCAGCAGGCGGTATTCGCGACTGTCCTGAAAGGCGGCGAAGAAGGTGTAGTGATTCACCCGCCTCTCGCCTACGCGACCGTGCAGGAGGACGCGATTGCCATCGTGCATGACCAGCTCGTTCGCCGCCAGGTTGCGCAGCAGTTCGATGAAATCGGCTTCGCCAATGTCGCGAAACGGTCCACCCAGACAGAGGATCCGATAAGCCTCTGCCGCGATCACACCACACCGCTCGCCGATCAGACTGAGGATCTGTTGCACGAGGGTGGAGTAATGCAGCGAGTTGGCAGGCGGAGGCTCGTACCATCTGGCCAGAAACAGCCGGGTCACCGCGATGGACTGCAACAGATCCGCGTGCAGCCCCGTCACCAGGCCGGAATCGGTAGCCGGTTCTTCGGTCACGCAATACTGCCAGAGTTCTGCCACTTCGCCGTCCCGCCTTCCCGCCCGTCCAACGCGCTGACAGAGGCTGGCGACCGTTTCCGGAGCACCGATCTGTACCACACCGCGAATGGCACCAATGTCGATACCCATTTCGAGGGTGCCGGTGCAAATAGCGCTGACCGGTAGACTGCCGCGTTTGAGTTCAAATTCGGTGCTTTCACGTTCCGCTTTTCCCAGGCGGCCGTGGTGCGGGAAGAAGGTCACCGGCAAGCCGGCCGCTTCGCAATGGCGCCGCAGAGCATCGGCGTAGAACTCGACCCTGCCCGTGCTGTTGGGAAAGATCAGGTAATTGGCGTTGCGCAGGCGCTTGAACAAGGCCGCCGCAATGTGGGTGTGGGCCGCGTCATCGCTATCGCTGTCGTCGGCTGGCTGCATCACCGCTTTCACCAGCAGCCGCAGCGATTTTGTTTCCGCTGCGCTGACAATCAGACGAACATCGTTTCCTTCGCCCAGCCGGAGAAAATCCGCTGCCATCGCCATGTTACCCAGGGTAGCCGACAGTCCGACCCGCTGTACCCGTCGCGCCAGGGCGGCCTCCAGGCGATGCAGCAGCGATTGCAACTGGCGGCCGCGTTCGCAGCCGATGAAGGCATGCAACTCGTCGACCACCACCGCTTCCAGCATACCGAACAAATGCCGCAACTCGGCGCCACGATGAAAGAGCAGGGACTCCAGCGACTCTGGCGTGATCAGAACCACGCCACGGGGCGCAGCGACAAAGCGTTTACGTGGAGTTTCTCTGATGTCGCCATGCCAGGGACAGACGGGGATCTCCAGCCGCTCGCAAAGCAGGCTCAGGCGCTCGTGCTGATCGTTGATAAGCGCCTTCATCGGTGCCACATAGAGCACGACGCCGTCGCCACCGCCCTGCCAGAGCCTGGTGAGAAGGGGCAGAAAAGCGGCCTCCGTCTTGCCGGAGGCGGTGGCGGCGGCAATCACCACATCGACCCGGCCCTCCAGGATCGGCGCCACGGCTTGCGCCTGCGCGGGTCGCAACTCCGACCAGCCCTGTTCCCACAACCAGCGCTGCAGCGGTGGGGCAAGGCGATCGAAGCTGGCGTGCTCCAGCGCTGTCATGAGGGTCAGCCTGCCTTGAACGGATTGACGATCGTCAGGCACTCGTCAATGACCAGGCCATGGTGCAGGTCTTCGGAGTACAAGGTGGCGCAGTCACCTTCGAGCGCTGCGGCGACGATCAGGCTATCCCAGAAGCTGAACTGATGGCGTTGTCGCAGCAAGTGCGCCCTCTGGTGCAATCCAAGGTGAGGCCCAACGACATGGCAGCGCCTATAGAAACTCTCCACGATCGGAAGAAGCCTGTCCTCGCTCAGTTTTCCCTTGCGCAACAAATTGACGGAAACCTCAGCCACGACTTGCTCGCTGATCGTCCGTGGCACTGGTGCGTCGACCAGGCTTCGCGCTTGTTCGTGGCGCTTCTCCTCACCCGGACGAAGCACCAGTGCGTACAACCAGACGTTGGAATCAACGAAACACCTATCGCTCATGCGCCTCGTCCCGTGAAAGCGGCTGGAAGTCAGCGATTACCAACGGGTTGGCACAAAGGTTGGAAATCGCATCAGCGCAGTGGCCTGTCGAGTTCCCAGCAGAATTTTCCTCGAACATCACCACCACCCGAACCGGCATTCCGGAAGCCAGCAAGGAAGGCTCCGGTAGTGGAATTGCCGCGTTTTGAACAACCGAATCAAATTCAATCGCTTGCATAATCTTCTCCGAAAAACGGTGCTAATTCAGACGATAATTGAGATGGAACTTGTCGTATTCAAACATCTTTCCATGTCGAAATCACTTGAGTTAGCACGTCATAAGCGATAGTGATTTCATCATCATTCTCTTCAAGGGCGAGTTCGCCGGTAAGGTTGAGCGCTCGCTCGTTGAGTTCGGCGATGACGGCATTGGGAAGCAGGTCGAGGGGAAGCTCGGCGTAAAGGCTGCGGGCTTTGCCAGCGGAGGCCTGCAAGCGTCGATCGGGGCTGAGGTCGGCGTGGGCAACCACCAGTTGGCGATTCATTGCTTCGCCACGCACAAGATTGAGGAAGAACGTTTTACCCGAACCGTATTCGCCAATCACCAGGCGAAAGGCCGTGCCGCCATCGGCAATACGGTCAAGATCCTGGTCGAGAGCAGCAATCTCAGCGTCGCGGCCGACCTGGATGTGCCGGGCGCCCAGCCGGGGTGTCACTCCCGCGCGCAGGGATTGAATCAGCGCGTCGCGTTCGCGGGCACGGAGAGCAGGACTGAGCATGGCAGATGGGCAGGTTTATCCTTGATCGTGGGCGTATCTTACGCCTCTGGCGAATGGTGCTGCCCTGAAAAACAAGCTCTCAGACGATCATGCCGGCGCCGACGGTGTTGTTCGATGACTCGTCGATGACAATGAAAGCGCCGGTGCCGCGGCTCTCCGCGTAGGGATCGGCAAAGATCGGTTGCGCCAGTTTGAGGCTCACCCGCGCGATGTCGTTCATCATTAGCTTCTCGGCGGACTGATGCTCCAGGGTGTTGATGTCGACGCGGAAGGCGATGCCGGCGAGCATCGCCTTGCTGTCGCGCGTCGTGTGGCGTAGCAGGTACTTGCGGCGCGGGTCGAGCGGCGACTCGGAAAGCCAGCACAGCATGGCGTCGATCTGTTTGGTGACCTTGGGCAGTTCGCCGGTCTTGACGATCATGTCGCCGCGCGAGATGTCGATCTCGTCTTCGAGCAGGAGGGTCACCGATTGCTCGGCAACGGTGCGCGGCAACGACTGGCCGAGAATCTGGATGTCCCTGACGCGCGTTTCACGCCCGGAAGGCAGCACGGTCACCGCATCGCCGATCGCCAGTTCGCCCGACTCGACGCGGCCCATGAAGCCGCGATAGTCGTGCAGCTCGGGGTTGGCGGAATCCTGCGGCCGGCACACGTATTGCACCGGGAAACGGAATTTCTCGGCGTGTTCGGAATGGATCGCCGGGACGGTTTCGAGGATTTCGAACAGCGTTGGGCCATCGTACCAGTCGAGATGCTCGCCGCGGTCGACGATCATGTCGCCGTTCAGCGCCGACATGGGGATGAAGCGCACGTCGGCGATTCCCAGGCCAGCGGCGAAAGCCAGGTAGTCGGCCTTGATGCGGGCAAAGGTCTCCGGCGCGTAGTCGACCAGGTCCATCTTGTTCACGGCGACGACGATGTGGCCAATGCCGACCAGGTGGGCCAGGTAGGAGTGGCGGCGGGTCTGCGTCAGCACGCCTTTGCGGGCGTCGATCAGGATGATCGCCAGGTCGGCGGTCGACGCGGCGGTGACCATGTTGCGCGTGTATTGTTCGTGGCCGGGCGCGTCGGCGATGATGTACTTGCGCGTGCCGGTGGTGAAGTAGCGGTACGCAACGTCGATGGTGATTCCTTGCTCGCGCTCGGCCTGCAGCCCGTCGGTCAGCAGCGACAGGTCGACGACGTCGAGCCCGCGTTTGGCCGAGGTGCGCTGCATGGCGTGCAGCGTGTCGGCGAGAATCGTCTTGCTGTCGAAGAGCAGGCGACCAATCAGCGTGCTCTTGCCGTCATCGACGCTGCCACAGGTCAGGAAGCGCAGCAGGCCGTTGTCGGGAATCGCTTCGCTGGGGAGTTTTTCAATGGCGGACATCAGAAATAGCCTTCCTTCTTGCGTTGTTCCATCGACGCGTCCGAGGTCTGGTCGTCGAGGCGGGTGGCGCCGCGCTCGGTGATCGTCGTGATTGCCGTTTCGGCAATGATCGCCGCCACGCTGTTGGCGTCGGATTCGACCGGCGCAGTGCAGGTGATGTCGCCGACGGTGCGAAAGCGGACCATCAGATCCTCGATCGCATCATTGGCTCTGGCCGGGGTGACTTCAGTGACCGGCAGCAGACCACCGCTGCGGCGAACGATCGGCCGGCGATGGGCGAAGTAGATCGACGGCAGGGCCAGGTGCTCGCGTTCGATGTACTGCCAGACGTCGATCTCGGTCCAGTTGGAGATCGGGAAGACGCGAATGTTCTCGCCCTTGAAGCTGCGCGCGTTGTACAGGTCCCAAAGCTCGGGTCGCTGGTTTTTCGGGTCCCACTGGCCGAATTCGTCGCGGAACGAGAAGATGCGTTCTTTGGCGCGTGCCTTCTCCTCATCGCGGCGGGCGCCACCGATGCAGGCATCGAAACCGAACTCATCGATCGCTTCGAGCAGCGTCACCGACTGGTGCTTGTTGCGTGGTTCATCAGGCGACTTGAGCACCACCGTGCCGCGCGCCATCGAATCCTCGAGCGAGCGAACGATCAGTCGCTCGCCGAGTTCGGCTGCCCGCTGGTCGCGGAAGTCGGTGACCTCGCGGTAGTTGTGGCCGGTGTCGATGTGCAACAGCGGAAAGGGGAAGCGGCCTGGACGGAAGGCCTTTTCAGCGATGCGCAGCATGCAGATCGAGTCCTTGCCGCCGGAGAAAAGGAGGACCGGATGGCTGCACTGGCCGGCGACCTCGCGCATGATGTGGATGGCTTCGGATTCCAGCCAGTCGAGATGGGAGAGGGTGACCCTGGGGAGCGTGGCAATACTCATGGTTGACCTGTATCGGTGACTCGGGATTTCAGGCGCGCTTGACGTGCAAGCCGCATTCCTTCGATTGTGGATTTTCCCACCACCAGCGGCCGGCGCGGACATCTTCTCCGGGCGTGATCGGCCGCGTGCACGGCGCGCAGCCGATGCTCGGGTAGAACTTGTCGTGCAGCGCGTTGTACGGCACCTGGTTCTGGTTGAGGTAGGCCCATACTTCGCGTTCGCTCCAGTCGGCGAGCGGGTTGAACTTTTCCAGTCCACCGTTGGCGACGTCGACGCTGCGCATCGGCAGACCGTCGCGGGTTGCCGCCTGGCTTGCGCGCAGGCCGGTGATCCACGCTTTGCGGCCAGCCAGCGCGCGTTGCAGCGGCTCGACCTTGCGCACGAAGCAGCAGCCCTTGCGCTGCTCGACCGACTCGTAAAAGCCGTTGATGCCGTTTTCGCTGGTCCAGGTCTCGACCAGATCGTGGCGCGGGAAGTAGAGGCGCAGCGCCAGGCCGTAGTGCTTCTTCACTTCGGCGATCAGGTCATACGTTTCGAGCGGCAGGCGCCCGGTGTCGAGCGAGAAGATCTCGATGGCGAGCTGGTCGCGATGGATCAGATCGGTGAGCACCATGTCTTCGGCACCGAGGCTGCTGGCAAAAGCCGCCGGCGAGAAATCGTCGGCGATGGCACGCAACAGCGTGCGCGCGGCGGCAACGCGGGCGGCAAGGCCGTCGAGCAGGGCCGGGTCGTCGAGCTTGAGCCGCGCGTTCATGCCGGCTCCTGGGCGACGCGGCGCATGAAGAGCGGCTGCGTCTGGTCGGCTGCCGCCTGGTAGGTTTCGCTGAAGACGTGCAAGCCAGCCAGCGCTTTGTCGATGTCCTTGTCGGCACGCAGCGCATAGGCGTCGATGCCGCAACGGCGCATGTAGAAGAGCTGATCGTGCAGAACGTCGCCCAGCGCGCGAATCTCGCCCTGGTAGCCGTAGCGCTCACGCAGCAGGCGGGCGCTGGAGTAGCTGCGGCCGTCGGTAAACTTCGGGAAGTTGACGCCGATCACGGCGAAACGGTCGACGTCGCCGGCCAACGCTTCGGGCCCCTCATCGCTGTCGAGCCAGACGCCGAGCGGCCGCTGGCCGGCGATCAGTTCGGCGCGGCGCGCCAGCCAGATGGAGAGCGGCAGGAGCACCAGCCCGTCCGGCAGGGCGACCGCTTCCGGCGCCTCGCCATCGGCCGGAGTGAGGACCTGCCAGTCGTCCTCGACGATGCTTTCGTTCTTGATGATTCTAGGCATTGACCAGTTCCCTTTCGCTGCTGTCAATCTTGGCCGCGCGCCGGCGGTCGCGGCCGATGTACGCTCTGGCCTTGAACGGTTCCATGCCGATGCGCTGCCAGGTGTCGATGAAGCGCTCGCTGGCGCTGCGGTTTTCGAGATAGACGTCGATCAGCGCGGCGATGACCAGCGGCACTTCCTGCGCGTAGAACGACGGGCCGATCACCTTGCCGATCGCCGCCGCGTTGCCTTGCTGGCCGCCGACGGTGATCTGATACCACTCTTCGTTGTTCTTGTCGACGCCGAGGATGCCGATGTTGGCCACATGATGGTGGCCGCAGGAATTCATGCAGCCGGAAATGTTGAGCGAAATGTCGCCGATATCGTGGAGGTAGTCGAGGTCGTCGAACTTCTGCTGCACCGCGTCGGCAATCGGAATCGAACGCGCATTGGCCAGCGAGCAGAGATCGCCGCCGGGGCAGCAGATCATGTCGGTCAGCAGACCGATGTTCGCCGTCGCCAGCCGGTGGCTGCGAGCGATCTGCCAGACTTCATACAGGTCGCTCTGTCTGACGTCGGCGAGCACCACGTTCTGCTCGTGGCTGACGCGCAACTCGCCAAAACTGAAACGATCGGCGAGGTCGGCAACGGCGACCATCTGCGTATCGGTGATGTCGCCGGGAGCGACTCCCGGCGCTTTCAGCGACAGGGTGACGGCGGCGTAGCCGGGCGTCTTGTGGGCCTGGACGCAACGCTTGACCCAGTTGGCAAAGGCCTTGTCGGTCGTCAGCCGGGCTGCATGGGCCGGGTCTGCCGCGGGCAAGGTCTCCCAGGCGGGCGGCGTGAAATGGGCCGCGATGCGCTCGAACTCGGCGTCGCTCACCGTCGTCGGGCCGTCCTCCAGGTGCGCCCACTCGTCCTCGACCTGGCGGGTGAATTCCTCGACACCCAGCGCCTGGAGGAGGATCTTGATGCGTGCCTTGTACATGTTGTCGCGGCGGCCGTAGCGGTTGTACACGCGCAGGATGGCGTCGAGGTAGGAGAGCAGATGGCGGCGCGGCAGGAAGTCGCGAATCGGCTTGCCGAGGATAGGCGTCCGTCCGAGACCACCACCGACAAAGACGCGGAAACCGATCTCGCCGCTGTCGTCGATGCGCAGATCGAGGCCGATATCGTGCGCCCGAATCACCGCGCGATCAGCGGCGGCGGCATTGACGGCGATCTTGAACTTGCGCGGCAGGAAAGCGAATTCTGGATGGAAAGTCGACCATTGGCGCATCAGTTCGCAGTACGGGCGCGGGTCGGCCCGCTCGTCGGGCGCACAGCCGGCGAAGTGGTCGGTGGTGATGTTGCGCACACAATTGCCCGAGGTCTGCACGGCATGCATCTCGACGCTCGCCAGTTCAGCCAGGATATCCGGCGTTTCTTCGAACTGTGGCCAGTTGAGCTGCATGTTCTGGCGCGTCGTGAAGTGCCCGAAGCTGCGGTCGTAGCGGCGCGAGATTTCGGCCAGCTTGCGCAGTTGCGTGCTGGCGAGCATGCCGTAGGGGATGGCGATGCGCAGCATCGGGCCGTGACGCTGGATGTAGAGGCCGTTCTGCAGGCGAAGCGGGCGCAACTCGTCGGTCGACAGTTCGCCGGCCAGATGACGGGCGATCTGGTCGCGATACTGGGCGACGCGCTCGTCGATGATTTGTTGGTCAGTGCTGTCGTAGCGATACATTGCTCGCTCCTTTCATGAATGAGTCTCTGGCCGCGCTCAGGCGGTACCCGTGCGACTACTGGGCAATCAGTTTGCCGCCGATCAACAGCAGCATGCCAGCCAGCGCCGGGCGGAGGAAACGCTCCGGGATCCTTGCCGAGGCGTGGCTGCCAAGCCAGATGCCGGGCAGGGAGCCGACCAGCAGGCTGCCGAGCAGCGACCAATCGACGCTGCCGATCAGCCAGTGGCCGAGGCCGGCAATCAGCGTCAGCGGAACGGCGTGCGCCACATCGCTGCCGATGATGCGGATCGCCGGTAGCCGGGGATAGAGGTAGAACAGCACGGCGACGCCGAGCGCGCCGGCACCCACCGAAGAAATGGACACCAGAACGCCGAGCAGGGCACCGACAGCCACCGTGATCGGCGCCCGCAACTGCGTGTGCGCAGTGTCTTCGGCGTGCGCCAGCGCCTGCTGTTGCAGTTTCTGCCGAAAGATGATCGCAGCCGCGGTGAGCAGCAGGGCGATACCGAGCGAGAACGAAATGACGTGCGAGACGGCGGCGCTCTGCTTGGGCAGGAACGACAGCGCCCAGATGGTCAATGCCGCTGCCGGAATGCTGCCGCTGGCCAACAGACGGGTGATGCGCCAGTCGACGTGGCCCTTGCGGCCATGGACGATGGTGCCGCCGGCTTTGGTGATCGCCGCATAGAGCAGGTCGGTACCCACTGCCGTCGCCGGGTGGATGCCGAAAAGCAGCACCAGCAACGGCGTCATCAGCGAACCGCCACCGACACCGGTGAGTCCGACGATAGCGCCGACGACAAAACCCGACAGGGTGTACATCCAGTTCCAGTCCATGACCCGCCACCGCAAGAAAGTACGCACATCGTAGCAGCGCACTTATTGATGGAAAAAGAATATTAAGTTAGATTATTATAACCAATGGCAATTTGGAGCAGCAATGAAACTCCAGCAACTGCGCTACCTCGTCGAAGTGGCGCGTCACGGCCTCAACGTGTCGGCAGCAGCGGAGGCGCTATTCACCTCGCAACCGGGGATTTCCAAGCAGATCGGCTTGCTCGAAGACGAACTTGGCGTGATGGTCTTCGAGCGTAGCGGCAAGCGCTTGACGGCGATCACCGAGCCGGGCAAGGCAGTTCTGGAAATCGCCGAGCGTATCCTGCGCGATGCCGAGAACATTCGGCGCGTCGGCGAGGAGTACGCCGGCGGTGATTCCGGTAGTCTGGTCATCGCCACGACGCATACGCAGGCGCGCTACGCGCTGCCGGCAGTGGTCAAGAGCTTTGTCGAGCGCCATCCCAGGGTCAGGCTGTCATTACACCAGGGGAATCCGACACAGATCGCCGAGTGGACGCTGAAAGGCGAGGCCAACGTCGCCATCGCTACCGAAGCGCTCGACCAGTATCCGCAACTGGTGATGCTCCCTTGTTACCAGTGGGTGCACTGCGTGATCGCTCCCGAAGGGCATCCGATTGTCGGCGACAAGCCCTTGTCGCTGGCCGCTCTCGCGCGCTGGCCCTTGATCACCTATGACTCGGCTTTTACCGGTCGCTCGCGGATCAACAAGGCCTTCGAACTGGCGCAACTGACGCCCAACGTGGTGCTCACCGCGATCGACGCCGACGTCATCAAGACCTACGTCAGCCTGGGGCTGGGGCTCGGCATTATCGCGCGCATGGCTTTCGATGCGGTGCGCGACGTCGGGCTGCAGGCGATGGCCGCAGAACATCTGTTCGGATCGAACACGACGCGCATCGGCTTGCGCCGTGGCACGCACATTCGGCGCTACGAATACGACTTCATCGAACTGTTCGCCCCGCATCTGAACCGCAAGGCGGTGGACATGGCGATGGCTGGCGCCCGGCCCGATGACGAGTATCAACTCTGAGCAGCGACTTCCGGCAACGGTCGGCGATGGTGGTTCCGGTGGTCGTATTCCGCTAGTATCCGTCTTCCGGCTTCGCTATTGGTTTGCGCTCGATGACTCTGAGAATCGACCTGAAGAGCGCCATTCTGGCGCTGTCCGACGCTCTCGACCTGGTCGGGGTGAATGACTTTCAGCACGGCAAGCGCGTCGCGATGATCGCGCGCGAGACGGCGCTGGTGCTGGGCCTGTCGGAAAGTCGGCTGAACCGGCTGGTTTGCGGCTGCCTGTTGCACGATCTCGGCGTATCGTCCACCGCGGTGCAACGGCGCTTGCTGCGCGACACCGAGTGGGGCGACCGGCACGTCCACTGCGAGACCGGATATCGACTACTACAGCCCTTCGTCCACCTGTCGCTGGTGGCCAAGGCCATCCGCTATCACCATACGCCGTGGGTGGACCTGCCCGCCGGTCTGGACGAGGTCGACGCGCTGGACAGCAACCTGATCCTGCTCGGCGACCGGGTGGACGCCATGCTTCTTCTACGTGGCCTGGAAAACCCGCTGTTCCACCGGGACGGGGTCGTCGAAGAGATCGCTACGCTGGCCGGCCGCGAACTGTGCCCGGACGCGGTTCAGGCTTTCCTCGCCGCCGCCGCGCGAGAAGCGTTCTGGATTGCCCTGGCTCCGCGCCATGTGCACCGCTATCTGATGGACCTGGCGCTAGACGACTGGCGGGTGGTGATCGACTTCCCGCAGTTTGGCGATGTGGCGCGCCTGATTTCGACCATCGTCGACGCCAAGAGCCACTTTACGGCGGCCCACTCGCTGGGTGTCGCGCAGCTCGCCCGCTACCTGGGAGAACGGGTGGGACTGACTGGCGATGCGCTGGCCGAAGTCGAGGTCGCCGGTCTGATGCACGACGTGGGCAAGCTCTGCGTACCGGACGAAATCATCGACAAGCGCGCCCAACTGACCCCCCTGGAATTCTCGGTGATGGAGCGACACAGTTTTGAAACCTACCAGATCCTGCGCCATATTCCGGGCCTCGAGCAGGTCGCCGAGTGGGCCGCTTTTCATCATGAGGCACTCAACGGCTGTGGTTACCCCTTTCGCCGCAACGGCGATTGTCTCTCGCGCGAGGCGCGCCTGGTCGCCGTGGCGGATGTTTTCCAGGCCCTGGCGCAGGAGCGCCCCTACCGCGGTGCGCAACCCCTTGAAAAGATCGAGCGCGTCCTGGGCGATTTCGTCGCCCGGGGCGTGCTCGATGGCGAACTCGTCGCCTTGGCCTGCGAGAATCTGGATGGCAGTTGGTTGGCCGCGACCCAGCCGCTGACCGACATTCCTTGCCGGTAAGCAGCAGGTGCGAACCATTGAGAGCATGAGCGATGGACATGTTGCTGAGCGTGGCGATCCGGCGAGCGCCGGCCTGGTCATCACCTGCGAGCACGGCGGCAACCGGATTCCCCCGCTGTATCACGAGCTGTTCGCTTCCTGTCGGGAACTGCTCGACAGCCACCGCGGTTACGATCCGGGTGCGCTGATCATGGCCAGAGATCTGGCCCGCGCATTCGCCGCGCCACTGGTCACCTCCACGGTCAGCCGTCTGCTGGTTGATCTGAATCGATCGGTCGGCCATCCGCGCCTCCATTCCGAGGCGTCCCGCCAGGTGCCGGCCGAGCCACGGGAGCGGATCCTGACGCGCTACTACCAGCCTTATCGGGCGCAAGCCGAGCGCCTGGTTGGTCAGGCAATAGCCGAGCATGGACTGGCCATCCACGTCTCGTCGCACAGCTTTACACCCGAGCTGGACGGAAAGGTACGCCACGCCGACATCGGCCTGCTCTATGACCCGGGTCGCCCGGGCGAGGTCCTTCTCTGCGAGCGCTGGCAGGCATCGCTCAGGGCTTGTGGTCCTGGACTGACCGTTCGTCGCAATTACCCGTACGCCGGCAAAGGCGACGGCCTGACGGCCTCGTTTCGCCAGCGCCTGCCACCCAGCGCCTACATCGGCGTCGAACTCGAGGTCAACCAGAAGCATGTCGCCAGCGGAGGACGACATTGGCGCTGCATGCGCCGCTTGATCGTCGAGTCCTTGCGTCGCGCGCTCGCCGATCCGCGTCACGCCCAGGGGTGCGAACTGGCGCACAATGCTTTAGACTCGCCGCTGGCGTGAATCGCCGGTCGGCGATTGACGATTGCTCACTCACCAGGGTCAGGGAATGGAGGAAGTATTGAAATGAACGATCAACACAGAGACGCCTGCAGCGCGTCGCCGCCGAAGGATTCGCTGCCGCTCGTCGGGCAGGAGGACCGGCGCACCGGGCTTAGCGTGGACGCTCTGAAGCGCGCCGTGCTCGACAAGCTGGTCTATTCGCAGGCCCGCTTTCCGGCGGTTGCCACGCGGCGTGACTGCTTCCAGGCGCTTGCGCAGGCCGTGCGTGACCGCCTGCTGCAACGCTGGGTACAAACTGCCCGCACCTATCGGGAACAGGGCAGCCGTACCGTCTGCTACATGTCTGCCGAATTTCTGATCGGGCCGCAACTGGGCAACAACCTGATCAACCTCGGCATTCATGACAACGCCCGGCAGGCGCTGCAAGAACTTGGGCTCGACCTGGACGTTCTGCTCGATCAGGAGGAGGAGCCTGGGCTGGGCAACGGTGGGCTTGGGCGACTGGCGGCCTGTTATCTCGATTCGCTGGCGACGCTCGAGATTCCCGCCATTGGCTATGGCATCCGTTATGAGTTCGGTATCTTCACGCAGGCCATTCGGGACGGTTGCCAAGTCGAACTGACCGACAAGTGGTTACGTTCGGGAAGCCCGTGGCTGATCCACCGTCCGAACATCGCTTTTGACATCAAGCTCGGCGGCCATACCGAACGTCAGTACGACGTTCGCGGCAGTCGTCGTCTGCGTGTGCAGTGGGTGCCAAGCAAGCTGGTGCGCGGAACCGCCTGGGACATGCCTGTTCTCGGCTACGGCGTGAACACGCCGAACCGGCTCAGACTGTGGAGCGCAGAGGCACCCGAGGAATTCGACTTTGCCGCGTTCAACGCCGGCAACTACGATGAGGCAGTCAATGCACAGATCTCGTCGGAGACGATCACCAAGGTTCTGTACCCCAACGATGAAACCGAAGCCGGCCAGATACTGCGGCTCGAACAGCAATACTTCTTCGTTTCCTGCTCGCTGCAGGACATGATTCGTCTGCAACTGCAGCGCGAGCCGAATCTCGATCGCTTCAACGAGAAATTCGTCGTCCAGCTCAACGATACGCATCCGTCGATCGCTGTCGCGGAACTGATGCGCTTGTTGGTCGACGAGTTCGCCATGGAGTGGGACCCCGCCTGGGCGATCACCAGCAGGACCTTTGCCTACACCAACCACACGCTGTTGCCCGAGGCGCTCGAGAAGTGGCGGCTGCCGCTGTTCCAGCGCGTTCTGCCGCGCCATTTCGAGATCATCTGCGAGATCAACGAGCGTTTTCTCGACGACGTGCGAATTCACTTTCCGGGCGACGATGCGCGGCTGCGGAGGATGTCTCTGATCGATGAGGACGGGCCACGCTACGTGCGCATGGCGCACCTGGCGGTCGCCGGCAGCTTCGCGGTCAACGGTGTTGCTGCCCTGCACACCGAACTCCTCAAGTCGGACGTCCTCAAGGACTTCCACGAGATGTGGCCGGAGAAGTTCAGCAACAAGACCAACGGCGTGACGCCGCGCCGCTTCGTTCTGCTGGCCAATCCGGCGATGTCGAAGCTGATCACCGAGACCATTGGCAGCGGCTGGCCGACGGACATGGAACGGCTGCGCGAACTCGAGCCGCATGCCGACGATGCCGGTTTCCGCGAGGCGTGGCGCGGCATCAAGACGCACAACAAGAACAACCTGGTGCACGAGATCAAGCGCGTTGCCCACGTGGACGTCGATCCGGCATCAATGTTCGATGTCCAGGTCAAGCGTATCCACGAGTACAAGCGACAGCACTTGAACCTGCTGCATGTCGTTTCGCTGTACAAGCGTCTGAAGGACAACCCGAACCTCGCGGTGGCACCCCGTACGGTGATCTTCGGTGGCAAGGCAGCACCGGGTTACTTCATGGCCAAGCTGATGATCAGACTGGTCATCGCGGTCGCCGATGTGATTGCTCGCGATCCGGCAATGCGCGGCAAGTTGCAGGTTGTCTTCTTCCCGAACTACAACGTCAAGAACGCGCACCTGATTTTCCCGGGTTCCGATCTGTCCGAGCAGATCTCGCTGGCCGGCAAGGAGGCGTCAGGCACCGGCAACATGAAATTCCAGATGAACGGTGCGCTGACCATCGGTACGCTCGATGGCGCCAATGTCGAGATTCGCGAGCAGGTCGGCGATGACAACTTCTTCCTCTTCGGGATGAACACGCCCGAAGTCAAGGAACTGCGCAACCGGGGCTACCGCCCACGCACGTACTACGAAACCAACCCGCACCTGCGTGAGGTGATCGACCTGATCGCTTCCGGCTTTTTCACCAAGGGCGACCGCGAAGTTTTCCGGCCTCTGATCGAGCACCTGCTCGATCACGACGAGTACATGCTGATGGCCGACTTCCAGTCGTACATCGATTGTCAGGCCAGGGTGTCCGAGGCCTACCTGGACCCCGAACGCTGGTCGCGGATGTCGGTTCTCAACGTCGCGCGCTCAGGGTTTTTCTCATCCGACCGGGCCATCCGGGAATACTGCGACGAGATCTGGAAGGTTAAGCCGGTACGCATCGAGCTGACCGAACTGTCGGCCGATGATATGAAGTTCACACGCGCCACTGCAGGAGTGCGTTGAGCTAGGGCAGGGGACGAGTCGAGTCCCCTGCCACTAACTCCTGGCCCCGGCCGTGCGCCGGGGCTGGCCTGAACCGCCGCCTTTCTACCAGCGGCGGATCTTGATGATATGGGCCATCTTGGTGGTCGGACTGAGTTCGATGTAGACCGATGAGCCGCTCCAGCGGTAGCGCTCGTCGGAGAGCAGGTCGTCCGCCTGGTACTGTTCGTCCTCGGCGATGCCGAAGGTGGCGAGCGGTATGTGCAGGTTCGCATACTGTTTGTGGAAGGGGTCGAGGTTGACCACGCAAACAATGATGTCCGACAGATCATCGGTCATCTTGGCATAGGCGATCATCTGCGGGTTATCCACAGCCAGGAAACGGACATGGTTATAGGTCTGCAGAGCCGGTGAGTCATGGCGGATCTGATTGATGCGGGTAATGATGTGCGTGATGTTGCCGGCTGCCTTCCAGTTGCGCACCCTGATCTCGTACTTCTCCGAGTCCAGGTACTCTTCCTTGCCCGGAAGGGCCGCGTTTTCGCACAGCTCGTAGCCGCTGTAGATGCCGTAGACACTGGATAAGGTCGCGGCCAGAACGGCCCGTACGATGAACGCCGGCCGGCCGCCGTACTGCAGGATCGGCGGCAGAATGTCCGGCGTATTGGCGAAGAAGTTGCCGGTGAAGTACTCCTTCATCTCGCCGCTGGTCAACTCGCTGACATACTCGGTGAGTTCCTCCTTCTCGTTGCGCCAGGTGAAGTAGGTGTAGGACTGGGCGAATCCGACTTTAGCCAGCAGTCGCATCATTTTCGGCCTGGTAAACGCCTCGGCCAGGAAAATGACTTCCGGGTGCCGCCGGTGCACTTCGCCGATCACCCATTCCCAGAATGGCACCGGCTTGGTGTGCGGATTGTCGACGCGGAAAGTAGTGACGCCCTTGTCAACCCAGAACAGGAAGATCTTGAGCATTTCCTGCCACAGTCCGGCGCGGTCGCTGGTCCCGAAGTTGAGCGGGTAGACGTCCTGATACTTCTTGGGCGGGTTTTCGGCGTACTTGATCGATCCGTCCGGACGATGGAAAAACCAGTCTGGATGCTCGGCGACGTACGGATGCTCCGGTGAGCAGTTCATCACATAATCGAGCGCGATCTCGATCCTCAGATCACGACAAGTGGCGACAAACTGATCCCAGTCGTCCCAGGTGCCAAGCTGGGGCTCGAGCGCCATGTGACCGCCATGTTCGTTGCCAATCGCCCACGGACTGCCGACGTCGCCGGGTACGGCGACCAGGCTGTTGTTCTTGCCCTTGCGGAAGCTGTGCCCGATGGGGTGAATCGGCGGCAGATAGACGACGTCGAAGCCCATCGCCTTGACCTCGCGCAGGCGGCGGATGCTGTCCTGCAGAGTGCCATGCCGGTACGGCATGGTACCTTGCGAACGCGGAAAGAACTCGTACCAGGCGGCAAAACGCGTGATTGGCCGATTGACCAGAATCGCCAGCGGGGGCGCCAGTTCGTAGCCCTCGCTGCGATCGGGACAACTGGCCATCGATCTGCGCATCACGCTGCCGATCCCCAGATCGATGGCGCCTTGCTGTTCACCGGCAGCGAGCGCACTTTCGATGGCGGTGATGATGCCGTTGATGCGCGCGCGCTCCGCCCCTGGCGCCAATGCAGCCGACGTTTTCAGGATCACCAGCCCCTCGAGCAGTTCGCTGTTCAGGTTGGCACCGGGAACGTTCTTTTTGGTGATCTCGTCCACCCACGACAGATAACGCTCGGCGTACGCTTCGATGGTGTACTCCCAGCGACCGATCGCGGCGACCGTGAACTCGCCGTGCCAACGGTCGTTGTCGCCCTGGGTCATCGGGCTTTCGTGCCACCTTTTCTCGCCGACCTTGCGCACCTTGAGTACCGCAGCCAGTTTGTCGTGACCTTCCTTGTAGATGTCGGCGCTGACCACGACTCTCTCGCCGACGACGCGCTTGATCGGAAAACGGCCGCCGTCGACCTGCGGCTCGACCGCTTCGATGATCACTCGCGGGTAGTCCTGGGGAATCATCATGCTCCTCCTCCTAGCAGCGACTGGTAGAGCTTCTTCGTCTGCTGTGCGATGCTCTCCCAACTGAAGACGTCGCGCGCGCGTTGGCGGCCGGCAGCGGCCATCGAATCGGCGAGTGCAGGGTCGTCGAGAACCTTGTTGATCGCCGAGGCCAGATCGCGCGAAAAGGCGTCCGGGTTCATGGGCTCGAAGGGCGCCACCTGCTGCTGCTCCAGCGGCACCAGGTAACCGGTGACGCCATCGACGACGACTTCCTTGATGCCACCGACGGCACTCGCGACGACGGCCGTCTGGCAGGCCATGGCTTCCAGGTTGATGATCCCGAAAGGCTCGTAGATCGACGGACAGCAGAAGACCGTCGCATGCGAATAGAGCTGGATTGCTTCTTCCTTGGTGACCATCTCCTGAATCCAGATCAGGTTGTTGAATCCCGCCTGGAGAACGTCGTTGACCCCGGCGGTCATTTCGGCGAGGACCTCCTTGGTATCGGGCGCGCCGGCGCAAAGGACGATCTGCGCGTCCGGTTTGATGTACTTCACCGCGTTAACCAGGTGCACGATGCCCTTCTGACGCGTGATCCGGCCGACGAAGAGAACGATCGGCTTGCCCGGATCGACGCCGTATTTTTCCAGCGCGGTCGTCTCGCTCGTCGGTTGGTACTGGTCGACGTTGATCCCGTTGTAGATCACGGTGACCTTGGCCGGGTCAATGTCGAAATGTTCGAGGATGTCGTTCCTGGTTTCCTCCGAAACGGCGACCACCGCATCGGCCATGTCGAGACACTGTCGCTCGATCCACGACGACATGTCGTAGCCGCCACCGAGTTGTTCGCGCTTCCACGGACGCAATGGCTCTAGCGAGTGCACGGTCTGCACCAGAGGGACGCCGTACAAGGCCTTCGCCAGGATGCCGCCGAGGTGAGCATACCAGGTGTGCACATGCACGATGTCGGCATCGACCTGCTCGGTCAAGGTCGCCAAGTTGCCCTCGAAGGCATCCAGCGCACCACTGAGGCGCTTGTCCACGTGTTTGAAACTGCCCGTGCCAAACGGGTAGCCCTTGACCCGGACACCCTCGACAACGGTGTCCTGGTCGCCAAAGCAGCGGACTTCGACATGCATCAGTTTGGCGAGTTCGCCAGCCAGATACTCGACGTGAACACCGGCTCCGCCGTAGACGTAGGGAGGATATTCTCGCGTGAATAGCAGTACTTTCATCGAGGCACTTTCTAAGCTGTAGTTGTGAGGTTAAACGCGCTTTGCCGCGTTTTCCGAAGGCCCTGTCATTGTAGCGGGAAAGGCGCTGGCCGGCCAATCCGAGCCGGCTACGGCACTTCATTCTCCAGGTCCTGCCGTCGGGAACACTCGCACGCAAATCGCGCAGCGGGCGCGCTGCCGAACACTGGCCGCTGCGCCCAAGGCAGCAGGCGACGGCGGCGGGAAGGACGGGTAAAATAGAGCCCATGAATCTACTGGCCATCGAGACGTCGACCGAACTTGGCAGCATTGCCGTCTGGCGCGAAGGCGAGTTGCTGAGCCGGGTTTGCCCGGCGACGCTGGCGCATTCGGAAACGCTGCTGCCGCTGATCAGCGCGACCCTGCGCGAAGCCGGCCTTGGCTTTGCCGACCTGCACGGGATCGCTTTCGCTGCCGGTCCCGGCTCGTTCACCGGTCTGCGCGTCGCCTGTGGTGTCGCGCAGGGTCTGGCCTTTGCCCTCGATCTGCCGGTCATACCCGTCGGCACGCTCGATGCCATGGCGCTGGCCAGCGGCAGCGAGCGGGTGATCGTCATGCTCGATGCGCGCATGGGCGAGGTCTATTACGGCCTGTTTTCCCAGGGCTTACCCTTGGCCCCGGTGGTCGTCTGTCAACCGTCGGCAGTGCCCATTCCCGACTCGCCCGGCTGGCACGCTTGCGGTAACGGGCTGGTCGCCTATCCCGCTCTGCGTCAGCGCTTAGCGGCCTGTGTTCACCTCTGGCAGCCCGAACTGGTGCCGGACGCCGGCGCCGTCGCCCGTCTCGCCGCACCACGTCTGGCGCGCGGCGAAGGCGTCGATGCAGCCGATGCGACACCGCTGTATGTGCGCAACAAGGTGGCGCTGACCGTTGCCGAGCGACTGGCCAGGGGCGGCAAGGCGTGAGCGCCGTTCTGGCCCCGCGAGCGACGATGCTGGCGATGAGCCCGTGCGATATCGACGACATACTGGCCATTGAAGCGCGCGTTCACCCGTTTCCCTGGACGCGCGGCAATTTTGTCGATTCCATGGCTGCCGGGTACGGCGTCTGGGGATCCCGTATCGATGGCCAACTGGTCGGCTACTGCGTGCTCATGCTGGCGGTGGATGAAGCTCACCTGCTCAACATCGGCGTGGCCGAGAGGCGTCAGGGGATGGGGTTTGGTGCCAGCCTGCTCGACCATGCCATGCTCGCGGCGCGTCGGGCGGGGGCCAGCAGCCTGTTGCTGGAGGTGCGGCCGTCCAACGAGAAAGCGCTGGCCCTCTATCGGAATTTCGGCTTTCAGCAAATTGGCGTGCGCCGAGCTTACTATGCCGCCGAGCCGGGGCGTGAGGATGCGCTGGTGCTGCAGCTTGCTCTGGCCGAGGTGCCGGAATGATCACCCGAACGCTCATGACTTCTCAAGACACCTCCCGATCATGAAAGTCATGACCGTTTCCCTCCCTTGCAGGGCGCACTCCGGCTTGCACGCCGGAATTGCTCAATGGGCGCGGAGCATGCTCCGCGAATTCCCCGTCTCGCCCCCCGACCCCTCTCCCGCGCGCGGGAGAGGGGAGATTCGTGAGTCGTTGGCGCGACTTTCATGGTAAAGCCGCCCGGTCCACGCCTGCAGCGTGGGCAACTGTTGCACGAAATGGGACTCTCGCCACAATGGCAACTGCGACCGCGGCCGTCAGTCGGATCGCCCGTGCCTGAGCTTCGCCCGGAAGCCGCGGCTACGCTTCGTCCGCTGATCGCCACGGTCGCCGCTGCGCCCGCAGAAAGCGTCTTCGTTGCGCCGCCAGCCGATCGTGCGGCAGAGATCAATGGCCTGAACTGGGAAGAGTTGCGCCGCAGTGTTGCCGCCTGTCGTGCGTGTGGGCTGTGCGCTGAGCGGCGGCAGGCCGTGCTGGGCGTGGGCGATGTGTTCGCCGACTGGCTCTTCATCGGTGAGGGGCCGGGAGCAGAGGAGGATGCGCGCGGTGAGCCTTTTGTCGGTTCGGCCGGCAAACTGCTCGATGCGATGCTGGCGGCGATCGATCTGCGCCGTGGCGAGAATGTCTACATCGCCAATGCCGTCAAGTGCCGTCCGCCCGGCAATCGAACGCCGGAGGCCGGCGAGATGGCCACTTGCGCGCCCTATCTGAGGCGCCAGATCGCGCTCATCCAGCCACGGGTGATCGTTCTGCTGGGCCGTGCGGCGGCGCTTTCCGTACTCGGTGAGAGCGGCTCGCTGGCCAGTCTGCGTGGACAGCCCCTCGCGTATGCTGGCCCCGAGAGCGCTGGCAGCGCCATACCGGTGGTCGTCACCTACCATCCGGCCTACCTGCTGCGCACCTTGCCAGACAAGGCAAAGGCCTGGGAAGACCTGTGCCGGGCGCGGAGCCTGATGCGCGCCACGAAGGCCTCGGCCGTGCAGCAGACGTGAGAACGGCTTGCGCGCCAGCGAGAAATCGCCGAAAGTTGTCATCTGCTATCCTCCCGTCGTGATGGCCCATCAAGGAAAATGTCATGCGTTTGCAAATACTGAGGCTCCTGAGGCTCCTGACGCTCGGCGTCGTGCTTGCCGGCCTGCTCTCCGGCTGCGGCTACAACACCTTTCAGACTGGCGACGAAGCGATCAAGTCGGCGTGGTCCGAGGTGCTCAACCAGTACCAGCGGCGAGCTGACCTGGTACCGAATCTGGTCGGCACGGTCAAGGGCTACGCCAGCCACGAAAAGGACGTTCTGACGCAAGTCACCCAGGCCCGCGCGCAGGTGGGTGCCATCCAGGCGACGCCCGAGCTGGTCAATGATCCCGCCGCTTTTGCCAAATTCCAGCAAGCGCAGGCCGGCCTGTCGAGCGCTCTGTCGCGTTTGCTGGTGGTGACTGAAAACTACCCGCAACTGAAGGCCGACGCTGGTTTCCGCGACCTGCAGGCGCAGCTCGAAGGGACCGAGAACCGGATCACCGTTGCCCGCAATCGCTACATCAAGGCGGTCGAGATCTATAACGTCTCGGTGCGCAGTTTCCCCAACAATCTCACGGCGATGATCTTCGGTTACACCGTCAAACCGAATTTCAGTGTCGACAATGAAAAAGCGATCTCGACGGCACCGAAGGTCGATTTCGCGGCGCCAGCGCCGGCAACCCCCCCCGCAGCCAGGCCGGCACCCGCCGGCCCCGGTTCGCCGGCAGCCAGTTACTAGGCAACCGTGCCGCGCCTTCCTGCCCGGCTGGCCGCCTGGCTGCTGAGCCTGCTCCTGCTGCTCGGCGCAGGTTTTGCCTACAGTGATGATCTGCTACCCGTGCCACGGCTGGTGGCGCGAGTCACTGACCTGACGACAACGCTGACCAGCGAGCAGCGCGGGCTGCTCGATGCCAAGCTGGCCGCCTTCGAGCGCGAGAAGGGCGCGCAGATCGTCGTCCTGATCGTCGCGACGGTCAAGCCCCAGGCCATCGAGCAATACGCGCTGCGCGTCGTCGAGGCCTGGCAGCCGGGCCGGCGTGGAATCGACGATGGCGCGCTGCTGCTGGTTGCCAAGGAGGACCGGAAATTGCGCATCGAGGTGGGCTACGGGCTCGAGGGCGCGCTCAACGACGCGACGGCAAAACGAATCATCAGCGAGACGATCAGTCCCCATTTCAAGCAGGGCGACTTTTTCGGCGGCATCGACGCCGGCGTCGACGCGATGATCAGGGTGATCGGTGGCGAGCCGCTACCGGCGCCGAGCGCGGCATCGCTGCCCGGCGCCGCCGCTGCCGATAGCCACCTCGAGACGCTGCTGTTCGTTGCTTTCATCTTGGTGTTCGTCGTTGGCGGCGTGTTGCGGGCCATCTTCGGGCGCTTTCTGGCTGCCGGCATCGTCGGCGTCGCCGCTGGCGTGATCGCCGCGATGCTGATCTCGTCGGTACTGGTCGCGGCGGCGGTCGGTTTTGCCGGCTTCATCGCGTCCATCTTGTTTGGCGCGCTCGGTGGCGCTGGCTGGACGTCGGGCGGCATCTCGTGGGGAGGTGGCGGTGGGGGCGGCGGCTCGCAGGGCTTTTCGGGAGGCGGTGGCGGTTTTGGCGGCGGTGGAGCTTCGGGAGACTGGTGATGGGCATGGATCTGAAACGACTGCTTCGCCATCTGGTCCTTCCCCACTGGTGGGTTCGGCGCGTTTTTTCGCCGGCCCTCCTGCGCCAGATAGAACAAGCGGTCGCCATGTCGGAGGCGGTGCATCGTGGCGAGTTGCGCGTGGTGGCCGAAGGCAACCTGCCGCTGCCTGCGTTGTGGCGTGCACAGTCGCCGCGTGCGCGGGCAATCGAGCTTTTTTCGTACTTGCGCGTTTGGGACACCGCCGAGAACAGCGGCGTGCTGATCTATCTGCAGTTGATCGACCGGCGAGTCGAGATTGTCGCTGATCGAGGAATCGACGCCAGGGTTGGCCGGGAATTCTGGGATGGCGTCTGTCGGCAGATGGAGATGGCTTTCCGATCCGGCGATTTCGAGAGCGGCACGCTGGTCGCCTTGGCCACGATTACCGAAGCGCTGCGCTTGCACTTCCCGGTGGGCGGTGAAAATGCCAACGAGTTGAACGAGTTGGCCGATGCGCCCCTGCTGCTCTAGCCTTCGGCATAGCGGATGCGCTTGCTCGACTTGCTTGGCTGAGTCAGGTGTTCAAGCGGCAGGACATGGGTCTGCTTGACCGTCTGCAGGGCGATGCTGGTCTTGATGCGCGCGACTCCGGGCAGGAAAAGCAGGCGTTTCATCATCAGTTCGGAAAAAGCCGCCAGATCGGGAACGGTAATCCGCAGCATGTAATCGGCGTCGCCACTAACCGAGAAACAGTCCATCACTTCCGGCATCGCGGCGACAGCTTGTTCAAACGCTTCGCTGGCGGTCTCGCTGTGACGTTCCAGGATGACCTGGGCGAAAGCGGTGACCCCCAGAGGCCGACCGCCGAGGGGGCGAGCATGGCGACGTAGCCGGCGATGACGCCATCTTCTTCGAGGCGCTGGATACGGCGGCTGATCTGCGATGCCGACAGGCGGATCTGTTCGCCCAGCGTCGCATTGGTCGCGTTGCCCTTGCGCTGTAGTGCGTCGAGCAGGGCGAGATCGTAACGGTCGATGGTGATTTTGGACATGATTGCGCTGCGTTGCTCAGTGGCAGTTGTCGTCGAGGTGGATCACGTCATCGCGCAGGCGCTGATTGGCTTCGTGGCGCAATTTCACGAGGTACATCGTGCCGCTGACGAAAAGCCCGAACAGGGTGACCACCACGTAGATCGACAGGTCGGCCCTGAGCATCAGATAGTACAGGCCGGTCATGGCCAGGATCGACAGGTTCTCGTTGAAGTTCTGCACGGCGATCGAATGCCCGGCACCCATCAGGATGTGGCCGCGGTGCTGCAGCAAGGCGTTCATCGGCACCACGAAGAAGCCGGACAGCGCGCCGATCAGGATCAGCAGGGGGACCGCCAGCCACAGGTGCTGGACGAAGTTCATGACCAGAACGATGACCCCCATGGCGATGCCGAGCGGGATGACCCGTAAGGACTTGCGCAAGGTGATCATTCTTGCCGCGCCAACGGCGCCCAGCGCAACGCCGACGGCGACGACGCCCTGCAGCATGCTCGACTTCGACAGATCGAGCTGCAGCGCCACCTCTGCCCACTTGATGACGATGAACTGCAGGGTGGCGCCGGCGCCCCAGAACAGCGTCGTCACGGCCAGCGAAACCTGGCCCAGGCGGTCGCGCCAGAGCAGCATCAGGCAGTGATTGAATTCGCGCAGCAGATACCAGGGGTTCTTGTGCAGGACCCGGTGATCGACGCCGGTGTCGGGAATATAGAGATTGAACAGCGCCGCCAGCAAGTAGAAAGTGGCCACGAAACACAGTGCCATTTCGCCGATCGTATCGACCCCGGTGTCGATCAGCGGAAAGTCGAAGGCGAGCAGTGGGTTGGCGATTTCGGGTCGGATCAGCGTACCGCCGACGACGACGCCGAGAATGATTGCGGCAACCGTCAACCCTTCGATCCAGCCATTGGCGACGACCAACAGACGGTGCGGCAGGTACTCGGTAAGGATGCCATACTTGGCCGGCGAATAGGCGGCCGCACCGAGGCCGACGACGCCATAGGCGAGCAAGGGGTGCACGTCCCAGTACATCATCGCGCAGCCGATGACCTTGATCGCGTTGCTGATGAACATCACTCGCCACTTGGGCATCGAGTCGGCAAAGGCACCCACGAAAGAAGCGAGAACGACATACGAGACGGTGAAAAAGGTCTTCAGCAGCGGTTCGTATGCGCTCGGCGCGTGCATCTCACGCAGGATCGAGATGGCCACGATCAGCAAGACATTGTCGGCGAGCGCAGAAAAGAACTGCGCCGCCATGATCAGGTAGAAACCAAGGGGCATGGGTGCTTTAAAGTATTCTGAATGCGTTTGTATTTGCTCGCTTGGGCTTATACCATGAAAGGAAGCAACTTGTTAACGCGCTAGCCCGCGTGGAATTGGCAGCCAGCCGCACAGTGCTGGTCGGCGTGTCTGTTTTGTGATTCAATTCGCTAATATAAGGCAGAAAAATGGGAGAACATTGATGGCTGATCGTCGTCTACAGGTGTTTCACGCTGTCGCCACGCACCTGTCTTTTACCAAGGCGGGCGAGGCGCTACACATGACCCAGCCGGCGGTCACCTTTCAGATCAAGCAGCTCGAGGAACGCTTCAATGCCCGCCTTTTCGACCGTGGTGGCGGTCGCATCTCGCTGACCCCGGCCGGAGAACTGGTCCTCAACTATGCTGAGAGAATTCTCGGGCTGTCCGCCGACCTCGACATCCGCGTCGCCGAGATGACCGGGCAGATGAGCGGCAGTCTACTCGTCGGGGCGAGCAAGACGATCGCCGAGTTCATGCTGCCACCGATTCTCGGTGAGTTCAACGTGCGTTATCCACAGGTCAGGGCGCGCCTGACCGTTGCCAACTCGGAAGCCATCAGCAATGCCATCGCTGCGCACACGCTGGACATTGGCCTGGTTGAAGCGCATGCAAGTCAGCCAAGCCTGCAGTGCGATGTCTGTGGCGATGATGAGCTGCAGGTCATCTGCACACCGAATCATCCCTTGGCGAAGCGCACCGAAGTCGACGCACGCAGCCTGCTGGAGCACGACTTCATCGCTCGCGAACCGGGTTCCGGGACGCGCGAAGTCACCGAAGACTATTTGCGCGCCTGTGGCGTCGAGCCCAATAGGCTGAAGACCCTGATGGATCTGTCGAGTCCGGAGGCCTTGAAGGGCGTGGTCGCGACGGGACTGGGCTTCTCGATCGCCTCACGCGCGAGTTTCGAGAAGGAGCGGCAACTCGGCAGTCTGGTCGCCATTCCGCTACGACCGCGCCTCAAGCGCACGCTGTCGCTGATCTATCAGAAGGAACGCTTCCGCTCCAAGGTGGTGCTCACCTTTGTCGAATTCGCGCGGAGTAAACTGCGCGAGCTGTCCGCCTGATGCCGCGCCCCATTTCTGCGCGCATCGATCTCGCAGCGCTACGCCACAATTATCTGGTGGCCAGGAAGTATGCCCACCGCGATGCCACCCGTGCTAGCGCCTCCGCGGCCGGCGGCGCGAAGGCATGGGCTGTGGTCAAGGCGAATGCCTATGGCCATGGCCTGCTGCGCGCTGCGTCGGCGCTCGCCGAGGTCGCCGACGGCTTCGCGCTGCTCGACCTGGAGGAGGCGGTCAAGCTGCGCGAGGCCGGCGTTCACCAGCCAATCCTGTTGCTTGAGGGTTTCTTCGAGGTGGCCGATCTGGCGCACTGTGCCGAGCACCGTCTGACCCTGGTCATCCATTGCCTGGAGCAACTGCAGATGCTGCGGCAGGCTTCCCTGCCGGTGCGCCTGCCGATCTACCTGAAGCTCAACAGCGGCATGAATCGCCTTGGTCTGACGCCCAGCCAGTTGCCGGCCGTCAGGCGCGAACTGGCAGCGTCACCAGCGGTCGGTGCGGTGACGCTGATGACGCACTTTGCCGAGGCCGACGGGGACGGCGGCGAACGCTGTATCGCCGGGCAAGTCGAGCGTTTCGCGCGGATGATTGCCGACTGGCCGGAGGCGTCGACCCTTCCGGTCTCGCTGGCCAACTCGGCCGCCATCCTGCGCTACCCGCAGACCGCGCATGACTGGGTGCGGCCCGGAATCATGCTCTACGGCGGCAGCCCGTTTGCCGATCAGGCTGCCGCGAGCTTTGACCTCAAGCCGGTGATGACGCTGCAGAGTCGAATTCTGGCGCTACAGGAAATCGGCGTCGGCGAGCGGGTCGGTTACGGTGCCACCTTTGTCGCCCACCGGCCGACGCGCGTTGGCGTGGTCGCCTGTGGTTATGCCGATGGTTATCCGCGCCACGCACCGAGCGGCACGCCGATTGTCGTTGCCGGCCGGCGGACGCAAACGCTCGGTCGCGTCTCGATGGACATGCTGGCCTGCGACCTGACCGATCTACCGACGGCTGGCGTGGGCAGTCCGGTTGTACTCTGGGGCGAGGGGCTGCCGGCCGATGAAGTGGCGGCTGCTGCCGAGACCATCAGCTACGAGCTGTTCTGCGCCCTGGCGCAGCGCGTGCCGGTGATCGCGGCGTGAGCATGGCCCGCGTTGACAACCCTAGGAAGACGGTTTTTTCCTGTAGCGAGTGCGGTGCGAGTGCCGCCAAGTGGCAGGGACAGTGCCCCGGCTGTGGGGTGTGGAATACCCTTGTCGAGACGGTTGCCGAACCTACGGGCGGTAGCCAGAAGCGTTTCGCCGCCCTGGCTGGTACCAGCTCGATACAGACGCTGTGTGAAATCGAAGCCCGTGACGAGGACCGCCTGCCCACCGGCATCGCCGAGTTCGATCGGGCCCTGGGCGGTGGGTTGGTCAGCGGCGCTGTCGTACTGATCGGTGGCGACCCCGGAATCGGCAAGAGTACGCTGTTGCTGCAGGCGCTGTCGGCGATGTGCATGGTGCGCGAAGTGCTCTATGTCAGCGGCGAAGAGTCCGGCCAGCAGATCGCCATGCGCGCCCGGCGACTGTCGCTGGAAACAAGACGACTCCGCTTTCTAGCCGAGATCAATCTCGAAAAGATCCTCACCATCCTGCAGTCCGCACGGCCGCAGGTGGCGGTGATCGATTCGATCCAGACCTTGTGGTCGGAGCAGCTCAACTCGGCGCCAGGGTCGGTTGCGCAGGTGCGTGAGTGCGCAGCGCAGCTCACCCGGCTGGCCAAGCAGACCGGAATCACGGTGATCCTGGTCGGCCACGTGACCAAGGAAGGTGCGCTGGCCGGACCGCGCGTTCTCGAACACATCGTGGACACGGTGCTCTATTTCGAGGGCGACACGCACTCGAGTTTCCGCCTGATCCGTGCGGTCAAGAACCGCTACGGCGCGGTCAACGAAATCGGCGTCTTTGCGATGACCGACAAGGGACTGAAGGGAGTCAGCAACCCGTCGGCGATCTTCCTTTCGCAGCACGGCAGCGATGTTGCCGGCTCCTGCGTGCTGGTCACCCAGGAGGGTACGCGACCGCTGCTGGTCGAGATCCAGGCCCTGGTCGACCAGGCGCACGGCAACCCGCGACGGCTGACCGTCGGCCTCGATGCGCAGCGCCTGGCGATGCTCCTGGCGGTGCTGCATCGCCACGCCGGGATCGTCTGCTTCGATCAGGACGTTTTCGTGAATGCGGTCGGCGGCGTCAAGATCGTCGAGCCGGCGGCTGATCTGGCGGTCTTGCTGGCGATCGTGTCGTCACTGAAGAACCGCTCCTTACCCGCGAAACTGATCGTCTTTGGTGAAGTGGGCCTGGCTGGCGAGGTGCGCCCGGCGCCACGCGGCCAGGAGCGTCTCAAGGAGGCCGCCAAGCTGGGTTTTACCCGCGCCATTATTCCCGAAGCGAACCAGCCCAGGCAGGCCATTGCCGGCATCGAAGTGATCCCGGTACGGCGGGTTGAAGAAGCCGTCGAAGCACTGCGTGGGCTTGAGTGAGTCTCCTTGGGGTAGAATCATCGCGGGAATGCTTTTTGCACTGCTCGCCAGCAACGCGTTAGAAAACGGAATTCATGGGCCCGATCAAGCGCATCAAATATTCCGAGCAGATCAAGGTTGGCAAGGATCTGGCCCATCTGAACCGGGCGCTGGAAGCCAAGGTTGCGGCACGGACTGTGGAGCTGGCCAAGGCGAACGCGGACCTGCTGGGCCGCGAGGCCCTGCTCAAGCAGATCCTTGATACGTCCAGCGTGGCGATCTTTGTGGTCGACCTGAACGGGCGCATCACGCAGGCCAACCGGCGGATGACCGAGATGTTCGGCTGCCCGCTCGGTGATCTGCTCGGCAAGCCATACCTCACGCTCGTTCCCCCGTCGGTTCGCGAGATCAGCCAACAGAGGATGCTGGCCCTGCTGGCTGGCTCAGTTCCCTCGGTTGAGGTCGATCGCCTTTACTGGCGCGCTGATCAGACCGAGTTCTGGGGCCACCTGGCGGGCCGGCGCTTCTATCACGCCGACGGAACGGAAGGCGGCCTGGTCGGTGTGATCGCGGACATCAGCCTGCTCAAGGAGCACCAGCGTCAGCTCGAACGTATTGCCCACTACGACGCTCTGACCAACCTCCCCAACCGCGTGCTGCTCGCCGACCGTCTGCACCAGGCGATGACTCTGGCCCAGCGGCGCGGGCACCTGCTGGTGGCGGTAGCCTATCTCGACCTCGATGGCTTCAAGGCGGTCAACGACCAGCACGGGCACGAAGTCGGCGACCAGTTGCTGATGACTGCGGCCACCCGCATGAAGCAGTCTCTGCGCGAAGGCGATACACTCGCCCGCCTGGGCGGAGATGAGTTCGGCGCCGTGCTGATCGAGATCGAAGACAGAGCCAGCAGTGTACCGATGCTCGGCCGCCTGCTTGCCGCGGTAGCGCAGCCGGTTCAGGTGGGTGATCTGCTGCTCCAGGTCTCGGCCAGTCTCGGCGTGACCTTCTACCCACAGGCTGAAGACCTCGATGCCGACCAACTGCTGCGTCAGGCCGACCAGGCCATGTATCAGGCCAAACTGGCCGGCAAGAACCGCTACCACATGTTCGATGCCGACCAGGACATAAGCATACGTTGTCGCCACGAGAGCGCGCAGGACATCCGACGGGCGCTGAGCAAAAACGAGTTCGTGCTCTACTACCAGCCGAAGGTCAACATGCGCACCGGGCAGGTCATCGGCGCGGAGGCTCTGATCCGCTGGCAACACCCGGACAAGGGTCTGCTGCCGCCAGACGCATTCCTGCCGGTGATCGAAGATCAGCCGCTGGCCGTCGAACTCGGCGAGTGGGTAATCGACACGGCGCTGATCCAGATGGTCGACTGGCGTCCAGCCGGGCTGGACATCCCGGTCAGCGTGAACGTCGGCGCCCGCCAGTTACAGCAGGCTGACTTTGTCGAACGGCTACGCAGCGTGCTGGCAGCGCATAGGCGCGTCCGGCCGGGCGACCTTGAACTGGAGGTCCTTGAAACCAGCGCGCTGGAAGACCTGGAGCACGTCTCCAGGGTCATCGAGTCGTGCCGGGAGCTTGGCGTCAGGTTTGCCCTTGACGACTTCGGTACCGGCTATTCCTCGCTCACCTACCTGAAGCGCTTGTCGGTAACGCAGCTCAAGATCGACCAGAGCTTCGTGCGCGACATGCTTGACGACCCGGACGACCTGGCCATACTGGACGGCGTGCTGGGGCTGGCTACTGCCTTCCGTCGCCAGCCCATCGCCGAAGGCGTGGAGACCGTCGAACATGGCGAGATGCTTCTGCAACTCGGCTGCGAGGTGGCGCAGGGCTACGGAATCGCCCGCCCGATGCCGGGTGGCGAACTGCCCGGCTGGGCTGCTGCCTGGCGACCAGATCCGGCCTGGGTGGGTCGGTCTCCGGTCAACCGCGACGACTTTCCCCTGCTTTTTTGCAGTGTCGAGCACCGTGCCTGGATCCTCGCCATCGCCAGCCACCTCAGAGGCGAGCGTGAAGTTCCGCGAATGGATCGTCACCATTGCCGCTTCGGCGCCTGGCTCGTTGCCGAGGGCCACAGTCGCCATGGTGCGCAGCCAGCGTTCGCGAACATTGAATCCTTGCACCGGCAGTTGCATGCACTGGCGGATGAACTGATGGGACTCAATGCTCTCGGTCGGAATTCCGAGGCGCTGGCGCGGGTGCACGAGCTTCATGACTTGCGCGATGCACTGCTGGCACGGATCAAGACTCTGCTGTCGGAGACTCGGCTGCACGAGCTGTTTTCGATGGGTGGACGGTCGTAGCGGGCGGATGAATTCCGACCAAAGGCTGGCCATTGGTCAAAGGTGCGATGACGACCCGGTTGCGTCCCTGCTCCTTGGCCTCGTAAAGTGCGGCGTCGGCCAGCTTGAGAGCCGTATCCAGAGAACACGACGACGCGTCCGCCAAGCCCAGGCTCAGCGTGATCTGCAGGTCGACGCCATCGGTCAGCTCGATCCTGCTTTCGGCGGCGCGCTGGCGCAGGCGCTCGGTCAAGCGGTGCGCTTCCTTGAGGGCTGTTTCCGGAAAGACGAAGGCGAATTCCTCGCCACCGTAACGACCAGCCAGGTCCGACTGGCGCAAGGTTTGTCCGACTAATGCGGACGTCGACTGCAGCACGCGGTCACCGACGGCGTGTCCATAGCCGTCGTTGATTTTCTTGAAAAAATCGAGGTCGGCCATGGCGACGCAAATCGGTCGGCCATAGCGCTGAGCGCGTTTGATTTCCTCCTCGGCCAGGGCCATGAAATGCCTTCGGTTGAACATTCCGGTCAAGTCATCGGTAGTGGCCAGGAGCGCCAGTTGCTGTCGCGCCTTCTCGTTCTCCTGCATGACTTCCCGCAATTGCCCGATGGCTCCCTCGACCGCTCTGATCTCGAGCATCGACGCCGGTTTGATCGGCGCAGCCGGATTCCCGGAGCGCAACGCAGCCAGCGTCTCGTCCATCGCTTGCAAGGGGCGGATCAGGTGCCTATGGACCAGGAAGACGAAGCCGCTGACAAAAACGGCAAGCAGAGCGAGCACGACCGCGAGCTTCATCCGACTGTTGCGCATGGTTGCCGACACTGCGCGCAAATCGTCGGTCGCCAGGTCGACGCCCTCGATCGACACATCATCGGCCAACAAGCTCAAGCGACTCGACAGCCGCGCCCATTCGCCGAAACGCTCCTCGGTCATGCCGTCGCGGGCGGCGCGCGCGAGAAAACGCTCTACCTCAGGGGCCAGGCTGGCGGCTCGTGTATCGGCCAGCAGCGCAGGATGGCTGGCCAGCAGGCTGACGACGAACAAGGCTTGCTGGCGGTCGACCGGCGTCCTGCCCGAAAAAACGCGCTCTCCCTCCAGGCGGAGTTGTTCGATGTTACGCGCCAGGCGAAAGTGGTCCAGCGTCTGCGGGACGGTTTCGTCGAGCAGACGCTGAGACCTGTCGAGCACCAGACGCTGGTCATCGGCCAGCCAGAACAGGAGGACCAGAAGAATGCACCCGAACACGCCGCCAATGAACGTGAAGGCCTTGCCGGCAGGCCAGCCGCGTCCAGCCCAGCGCGTGAACAGGGAGGGCTGGCTCATCTTCGCTAGAGCGGCTCTGGCGTGTGTGCCATTACTGTAAGCGGAAAGGAAGGTGTTCGCTGTTCAGGCGGTCGAATCGGCCATCCCGCTTGATTCTGTCGAACGCCTTGTTGATCTCGTCGCGCAGTTCAGGGTTTTGCGGATCGATGCCGAAACAGACGTCGCCGCTCAGTCCGGGGTATGGCATGAGGGTAGTCATCAGGTTCAGCGACTGGAGCGATCGTTGCTGGCGCAAGGTCAGGGCGGTAGCCATGGGAATCAGCGCCGCGTCGGCCTTTCCCTCAGCCAGCAGGGCGGTCAGCTCAAAGTGATCCTGCGCCGCAGCGACCTTCCAGCCCCTCGCCTGGGCGTAGCGGAATTGTGCGCTACCGGCGACTGCCGCGACGCGGACCGAAGCGGCGCCCGGCTCGACGCCCGCTTTGGCAAACCAGACACTGCTCGAACGGTAGTAAGGTTTCGACAACAGTATTCTGGCCCGACGTTCCGGCGTGTCGAGCAAGCTCACCGCTGCGAAATCGAATTCACCCGCCGCCAGGTCATCGACCACCTGCTCAAGAGAGACCACCGTCAAGTCGCAGCGCTGGGCCATCGCCTCGCACAAGGCGTGTGCCACGCCAACATTGAATCCGGCAGGCTTGCCCCCAGCATCCGTGTAGGACATTGGCGGCGAATTGGTCAGCACGGCGACCCGCAGGGCGCGCTCCGCCGCCTGGACTGGAATGCAGATCCCGAGCACCAGCAGCAGCCACAAGAACGGTTGACTTTCTGGGCGAGCCACGCTGTCGCACTCCATGGGTCTTGGCAGTGCGAAGTCTAACATTTCACCACCGTCGTGTAGGACAAAAGCCCGGAACAGCCTCAAGCGGTGAGCGAGCACCAGCGCCGTCCAGATCGTCGCGCTGTCGCTCGGTTTCATGGCCCTGCTGCTGTTGACCGTACTCAGCCACGACGGCTGGTCTGTCTGTCGGTGACCGCATCGAGTTCGTCGTCGGCGGCGCGATCAGGATGTGGGTGGTGGGTCTCCGCAAGGTCAACCGGGATGCCATGCGGGCGAATTTCCTTGTCCTGACGCCGCCGCGGGTGCTCGATGGCTACCCGGCAAGCTGGATCACGAGCTTCTACTTTTCCCCGGAGAAGGCGGATTTCTTCAATCGCTTGGTTGGCCAGTGTCCCGACCTGACCGTCATCGACATTGCGGCCGTCCTGCGTCAGTTGCAACGAGCGTAGCCCGGATGGAATGAATTGGAATTTCGGGAAGTAGCGCATTTCAAACCGCCTTACGGCCCCGGACTCCACATTTACTGCATCCGGATTACGGCCGCTGTCCATCCGCTCCGGGCGACAAACGGGACCTTGAGGTTAACCTCTTGCCCTGTGACCTCGGCCTTTAGGAACGGTCGCGGGATGGCTTGCAGTTCGGCTACGTCCGCTTTGCGGAAACAGCGATCAACGCGTACTATCGGCCAGTGGACGGTGAAGAAGTCTGCCGAAAGCAGTCATTGAAGAGATCTGGGTGTATGCTATCGTCCTACCTTACGGAGTGCTGCTTTTCGCGGAAATTTAGTACCATGTAGAGGCCTTGATCATCATTCCGGCCACCCCCGCTACGCCGCCATCGGCATCAGATAGGGCTGCT
>NZ_FLQX01000157.1 GCF_900089955.1 Candidatus Accumulibacter aalborgensis
TCATCAAGAGCAACAGGAAGTCCCGCAGAGTAATTGAGACGCCGGTATACCAGTACCCGTAGTAGTCCATGCATGCCCAACAAGTCCCTCCAGCCGACGCCCTTGCCTCCGCTTCGCGCCGGCATTACGACGGCTTGGCTTTCACGTTGGGCGTCATAGAGTCTTGATTGGGAAAAATGGGGAACGAACCACAATTACTCGGCCTAAGCCGGAGATCCAGGCGACCGGAGCGCATAAAGCCGCGTCGGTCGGCTGAGCTTCGACCTTAGGCGTCGCGGATCCCGCAGTTCCGCTCGGTACCCGATGGCGAGTCGCGCACTGTGGTATCTTTACCGGTAACATTCCCGCTCGGAGGCGAGGAAGCAAGGAATCTCCTCTCCCTGCAGCCCGCCCTAGGCGCGCGGTCAGCCTCTCGTCGGTATCCAACGTCAATCCGTAGACCACACGCTGGGAGGCGCTTATGACCATGGAAAACCCTTATCAACCCCCGAGATCCGTCGTCAGCGACGTTCCCGTCGAGTCAGAGAACAACTCAGGCGGGGGGAGCAACATAGTCTTGCCGGATGGCGTCAAGGGATGGTCTTGGGGAGCTTTCTTCTGGAACTGGATCTGGTCCATCTTCAACAAGACATGGATTGGCCTTCTCGCGCTGGTACCCTATGTAGGCTTCATATTCGCGTTCTACCTCGGCTTCAAGGGCAGAGAACTCGCTTGGAGAAACAAGCGATGGGAAAGCCTGGAGCACTTCAATCGAGTGCAGCGGTCCTGGTCCAAGTGGGGACTGATCATCTTCGTAGGCGTCGCCCTTCTGGGCATCGTGGCAGCCATCGCCATTCCCGCCTTTCAGGGCTACGTCATTCGCGCACGCAGTGGGGCCAACCATTCGTTCCAGCGGACCGCGGGCAGGCTGCGCTTACCCGTGCCCTCCGCCCTTCGGGCTTCGGCGGCCCCTGAATTCAAACGTTGGTCACCGATATCCAGTTTGCGAAACAATTAACGCTTTCAAAGGAACAAGGCCATGGAACTCACCGCTGTTCTCACGCATGCCGAGGAGGGTGGCTATATCGCCCTCAATCCCGAAACGGGCACCACAACCCAGGGTGAAACTGTTGAAGAGGCAATTGCAAATCTAACGGAGGCTACAGCACTCTATTTGTCTGAGTTTCCTCTTCGCGCACCAGGTCATCCCTTGGTGACAATGTTTAGCGTACCCGCTCATGCCTAAATTGCCGCACGTCTCCGGAGCCGACGCGATAAAAGCGCTTGAGCGGTTGGGTTTCGTGCGAGTTCGCCAGACCGGCAGCCACGTCATCATGCGCCGGGGGGCACGAGCTTGCGTGGTTCCAGCTCACAGCGAAATAAAAACTGGAACCCTTGCTGGTGTTCTCCGTCAAGCTGACGTTTCTCCGGAAGAATTTATCGCGGCACTGTGAGCCTGGTGCCCAACAATTCGCTGCCGGCGCGACGGCCCTGATGGGCCGCAGCCTGAGCTCAAACGTTGGGCGCACGCGGGGCAGGCCCATGAACCCGCCGTGGACCCAGCAGTCGACGCTACAGGATGTGATGCCCTGGCTGGTCGAGGTTTCGGGCCTCGATCCGGGCGCGGCTTCCTCGCTCGAGAGCCCGGTTGGTAGTTGTGCCGGGCTGGCGGGTGCCTGAAGCCGAGTCGAATGCCTGTCGCTGCGGCAGACGATGCCCGATGTGGGCAGTGGCAGGATTGACGCCGGATTCAACCCCGGTTCGAGGCGAACGGGCCTCACAGCTTCTGGGCACTGACATCTCGTCGCCGATCAAGGATCGTTTTGCTGACATGATCAGTGAGCCCCCGGCGACGATCGGGACCGGCATTGGCCCCGAGAAGCAACTGGCGCTTCCAGGTTCGGCGCTACTGGTTGACCCATGAGTAAGCTTGCGCAGGTAGGATTCACGTAAAGGATAGCGAATGGAGAACGAATATGGTCCCCAAGAATACGATCTGTCTCTGGTACGACGGCACGGCCTTGGACGCCGCGAAGTTCTACGCCGAGACGTTCCCGGACAGCGCGGTGGGAACGGTCCATCGCGCCCCCGACGACTATCCCGCGGGCAAGCAGGGCGATGTCTTGACGGTAGAGTTCACGGTGATCGGCACCCCTTGTCTCGGCCTGAATGGTGGCTCGACGTTCAAGCACAACGAGGCTTTTTCGTTTCAGGTTGCAACTGACGACCAAGCCGAAACCGATCGCTTGTGGAACGTGGTGGTGGGCAATGGTGGTCAGGAGAGCGCCTGTGGCTGGTGCAAGGATAAGTGGGGCCTCTCGTGGCAGATCACGCCGCGCGCGCTCACTGCCGCCATCGCTGATCCCGATCGCGCCGCAGCCAGGCGCGCTTTCGAGGCGATGATGCAGGTGAGAAAGATCGACACCGCGGCGATCGAAGCGGCCCGGCGTGGCTAATGCTTCTTGATCGCCAAAGGATGTGATGCCCCGGCTGGTCGAGGTCTCGGGCTCGATCAGGGCGTGACTTTCACGCTCGAGAGCCACGAGTCCTGAAACCCCGTTGATGTAAAAGTCGCGTCAGCGACTCAAGAATCTCCCTTCTTCGCGGTGCGGGGCCGGGAAGGAGGTAGATGGTCATGACTTTCTTTGCCGGTGGTGTCCTGCAAAGTCATGATCGTTTGGGCGTTGGCATAATATTTCCAGCTCGATCCATGGCTGACTGCGGCCGGGTACTTGGCAGCGTTCTTGACCAGTTTGGCTCGTACGGCTTCTTCCAGATCGATGCCGGCCTTGTCGGCAATCAGCAGCAGGTAGATCAGGACGTCGGCACATTCGTCGCGCAGCGCTTCCTGCTCCGGGGCGCTGTCGGACAGGGCGATCATCTCGGCATCGCTCTTCCATTGCGTCAGTTCGAGCAACTCGCTGGCTTCGAGATTGAGCGAAACGATCAGGTTGCGCAAGCTGTGGAACTGCGCCCAGTTGCGTTCGTCGCGGAAGGCGAGCACTTTCGCTGTCAGTTCCGGCAGCAAGCTCATCACCGGCCTCCGGCGAAGAAACGCTGCACGGCTTCATCGGGAAGGCGCATTCCGGTTGCCTGCGCGCGCGCCAGCAGTTCCCAGTAGTAGCGATACGAGGCGCGGTCGTGCAGTAGTCCATGATGCTGGATTGGCCCCCAGCCGCAGTCCTGGGCGGCGATCAGGATCGCGGCCGCCGTCTCCACCTCGGAAAAGTCAGGGCGCATCGCTTCGACGATGGGCATGATCTGATTTGGATGAATGCTCCACATGCGCAGATAGCCGAATTCGTTGCGCGCCCGCTCCGCATTCAGGCGGATGACATCGAGGTCGCGGAGTTCGGTGGTGACGTTGTGCGAGGGCACGACGCCGTTGGCCAGTGCGGCGGCGGAGATTTCACACTTGGCGCGGACCACCAGCGGATGCTCGAACTGTCCCGGGCTTTTCATCGCCGAACCAGGGATCGCGCCGTGGTGCGCGCTGACAAAATCCATCAGCCCGAAGTCGAGTGATTCGACGTCAGGAATCGCCGCGATGTCCCACACTTCACGCAAGGCACCGTGCGTCTCGATGAGGACGTGCACCGGAATCGGGCGGTCGACGCCGGCGGCGGCCAGCACGCGGTGCAACTCGCGAAGTTGGGTCCTGACGTCGGCACTGCCGCTCACCTTGGGCAGTGTCACATAGGCCAGTCGTTGGCCGGCGCGGGCGACGATGATCTCGATATCCTGTTGCCAGGCGGGGTGGCCGATGTCGTGGATGCGCGTGCCGACTCGCCCGTGCCGGTTAGCGGCCGACATGATCAACTCGGCGACCATTTCCGCATGCTGGCGGTCGGCGCCGGTCGACGCGCCATCCTCGCAATCACAGGTGATGTCGAAGATCGGGCCCAACTGATTCTGTAGCTGCAGGGCCTTGGTGATCAGTTTTTCGGAGCCGGCATAGTGGTCGACGGCGGGCATCATCGGAAACGGCTTTTCGCCTGCGAACAGGACTTCGCTGGGGTGGCGCATGGAATTTTGGCTGTATGGGGTTTTCGGGAGTTCGTTATTCTAGCCTAGCGCGACAGCGAAAGTACCGGCTGCGTTTCCGACTCCGAGACCAGCACGGTGAGCAGGTTGCTGGTCAAGTGAATTCGATCCGCGTCGGAGAGGACGACCACACCGTCGGCCTGCAATTTGTCGAGCGCCATTTTGACCATGCCAACCGCGCCTTCAACGATCAGTTGGCGAGCTGCGATGACGGCGGCGGCCTGTTGCCGGCGCAACATCGCCGAGGCGATTTCCGGCGCGTAGGCGAGGTGGGTGATTTTTGCCTCGATGATCTCCAGTCCAGCGAGTTCGACGTGCAACTGGATCGTTTCGGTGAGCATCCGCGCGACGGCAATGAGATCGCCGCGGAGTGAATTGCGACCGTCGTGGTCGCCGTCGTAGACGCGGGTGCTGATCACGGCGCGGATCGCCGACTCGCCCTGGATGGCCAGGAAGCTGGCGTAGTCTTCTACTTCGAAGCTGGCCTTGGCGGTGTCGTTCACCCGCCACGCGATGACGGCGGCGACCTCGATCGGGTTACCGGCCATGTCGTTGACCTTGAGCGTCGGGGTATTGAGATTGACCACGCGCAGCGAGATGTTCTGCCGCTTGCAGAAGGGATTGAACCAGAAGAAGCCGCTCTCGCGAATGCTTCCGGAATAGCGCCCGAAGAAAATCAACACGCCGGCGATATTGGGTTGCAGGATAACGAATCCCTTGCTCAGAAAGCCCAGCAGGACGAGCCCGAGAATCGCCGCGACAGGCGGCTCGCCGCGCTGCACAATGCTGCCCAGAAAAAGCCAGATGACGCCAGCCAGGGCCAGCAGCCACAGGAAAAGCGCCAGCCACCCGGAGAGGTAGTGCGCTTCCTTTTCAAGGATGGTTTCACTGCTCATCTCGTCGCTCCGTTTCAAAATCGACCGCCATGGGTCGTCGCGCCAAGCGCTAGCGGACAGTCGCTGACCACGCCGGTGAAGTCCTGGCTCTTGCGTGAGCTGCCTTGACCTGGCTGAAGATGCCAAGGATACTTGCCGTCGCGCGGTTGCGCGGCTGAATTCCCCCCTTTCGGGGGCTTCCACTCAGAGGAGAGTTCAATGAAAGCTTATGTTTTCCCGCTATCACCCAATGCGCGCAAGGTCATGGCGGTCGCAGCGCACCTCGACTTGCCGCTCGACTACCAAGTCGTTGATCTTACCAAAGGGGAAAGCCGTACGCCGGAATTCCTGAAGCTCAACCCGAATGGCAAGATGCCGGTGCTGGTCGATGGCGACTTCGTGCTCTGGGAATCGAACGCGATCATGCAATATCTGGCGAGTCAGAAGCCGAACGGCTTGTGGCCCGATGACGCACAGGTCCGCGCCGACATCTGCCGCTGGCAGTGCTGGCAACTCTCGGAATGGATGCCGGCTTGCGGTCCCTTGTTATGGGAGAACCTCCTCAAGGCCATGCTGCAACAGGGATCGCCGGACGGCAAAGTGGTGCAGAATGCCGAAGCGAATTTTCTGCGCACGGCGAGCATCCTTGATCAGCATCTCGCGCAACGCGACTATCTGGTGGGCGACGACGTGACGCTGGCGGACCTGGCCATGGCGGCTCCACTCGAGTATGCCGCTGCCGCGAAGATGCCGTGGGCCAGTCATGAGCATCTGCAACGATGGTATGCACGCATCGACGCACTGCCGGCGTGGCAGAAGACCAAGCCGCGAATGGGATGATCTGGATGACTTGAGGGGCCCGCTCGCCGGGAAACCGAGCGGGTCCCCTCGACAGGAATCGAACCTGTATCCCACGCTTAGGAGGCGTGTGCACTATCCATTGTGCTACGAGGAGCAGGGGCCGTATTGTAGCCGCTGCCTGCCGATTGCGCCAATCGAGTATTCCCGCCAGGGGGCTGACGAGCATCATTCCGGCGCAGTCAGTGGCGACCCTGCTTCAGTCTTGCCCATCTACCGGAACCGATAAGCACTCATGCCCTACCTGATTCTCTCCGACGCCTCGCTCGCTTTTGGCCATGTGCCGCTCCTCGATCATGCCGACTTCCAGCTTGACCCCGGCGAGCGTGTAGCGTTGATCGGTCGTAACGGCACTGGCAAGTCCTCACTGCTGTGTGCTCTGGCCGGCAGCGGCGCGCTCGACGACGGCAAGGTGTGGCAGCAGCCGGGTCTGCGGGTCGGTTATGTCCCCCAGGAGCCGCCTTTCAACCCTGATCTGACGGTCTTTGAAGCCGTGGTGGCGGGCATGGGTGAGTTGTCGCTCCTGCTCGCCGAATACCACGCCGTCTCGCACGCACTTGGCGAAGCAGGCGCCGATCATGAGGGTCTTCTTGAGCGCATGCATACCCTGCAGACGGAACTCGATGCGCGCCATGCCTGGTCGTTCGAGGCGCAGGCCGAGCGCGTCATTCAGCGCTTCTCGCTAGAAGCCGACGCATTGGTCGGGACGCTTTCCGGGGGGCAGAAGAAGCGCCTGGCGCTGGCGCAGGCGCTGGCCGTTTCGCCGGAACTGTTGCTGCTCGACGAGCCGACCAACCATCTTGACATCGGCGCCATCGAATGGCTCGAGGAGATGCTGGTTTCTTCGGGCGTCACGCTGGTCTTCATCACCCATGACCGCCGCTTTCTCGAGCGCGTCGCGACACGTATCGTCGAACTCGATCGCGGCCGCCTGCTGTCGTGTCCCGGCAGCTTCAGCGAGTATCAGGCGCGCAAGGAGGCGATGCTGCACGACGAGGCGATCAACAACGCCCGCTTCGACAAGTTTCTGGCACAAGAGGAAGTGTGGATCAGGCAGGGGATCAAGGCGCGCCGGACGCGCAACGAAGGGCGCGTGCTGCGCCTGGAGCAACTGCGCCGGGAGCGTGCGGCCCGGCGCGAACGACAGGGAAAGGTCGACATGGCGCTCGACGCCGGGGTCAGGAGCGGCAAGCTGGTGGCCGCGCTCGAACACGTGGGAAAAAGCTTCGGCGACAAGAGGGTGGTGCGCGATTTTTCGTGCCGCTTGCAGCGCGGTGACAAGATCGGCGTCATCGGCCCCAACGGAGCCGGCAAGACAACGCTGCTCCGTCTGATCCTGGGCGAACTGGCTCCCGACCAGGGTAAGGTGCATCTCGGGACAAAGGTGGAAGTGGCTTATTTCGACCAGTTCAGGAGCAAGCTCGATGAGCAGGCGACGCTGATCGACGTCATTTCGCCGGGCTCGGATTTCGTCGAAATCGGCAACCAGCGCAAACACGTGATCAGCTATCTCGGTGATTTTCTCTTTGCCCCGCAGCGTGCGCGTTCGCTGGTCAGTTCGCTCTCCGGCGGCGAGCGCAACCGCCTGCTGCTGGCCCGCCTTTTTGCGCGGCCGGCGAACGTGCTGGTGCTCGACGAACCGACCAACGACCTTGACATCGAAACGCTCGAACTGCTCGAGGAGTTGTTGCAGGACTACAGCGGCACGCTTTTTCTGGTCAGCCATGACCGTGCCTTCATCGACAACGTGGTCACGCAGACCATCGCTGCCGAAGGTGACGGCGTGTGGCGGGAGTACGCCGGCGGTTATCAGGACTGGGCCAACTATCAGGCCACTCGCCGCGCGGACGAGACCCCGGCGACGAACGCCGCGAAACGCGGTGGTGATTTGCCCCCGGGCGAGGCGACGAAGCCAACCCGGCAGAAAGCCGCCGCTGCCGGCAAGCTGTCGTGGAAGGAGTCACGCGAGCTGGCCGAGCTGCCGCAACGCATCGCTGCCCTCGAAGCCGAGCAGGCGTCGATCGGCGAGCGTCTGGCCGACCCGGCGCTGTACCAGTCGCAGCCGCAGGAAGCGCAACGGCTGTCGACACGTTCAAGCGAAATCGACGAGCAACTGCTCCTCTTGCTCGAACGCTGGGAAGCGCTCGAGGGCTAGGCGGGCCGCTTTGCCGGCGTCGTTCGCAGAACGATGAGCGCCGCCACCCCAGCCAGCAGCCCCCAGAAGGCGGAGCCAATGCCGCCCAGCGCGATTCCCGAAGCGGTGACCAGAAAGGTCAGCAGCGCCGGTTCGCGCTCGGCTTCAGGGGCCAAGGCCGCGGCGAGGCCACTACCGATCGTTCCGAGCAGCGCGAAGCCGGCGATCGCCACGACCAGTTCCCTGGGGAAGGCGAGAAAAAGCGAGCCAACGGTGGCTCCGAAAATCCCGATCAGCAGGTAGAAAGCGCCGGCGGCCAGCGCGGCGACGTAGCGCCTGGCGGGGTCTTCGTGCGCTTCACGGCCCATGCAGATCGCTGCCGTGATCGCTGCCAGGTTGAGGGCAAAGCCACCAAAAGGGGCGAGCAGCAGGTTGGCGGCGCCGGTCCAGCCGATCAGTGGCGAGATCGGCACCTGATAGCCCGAGGCGCGGATGACGGCTACGCCGGGGACATTCTGTGAGGCCATGGTGACCACATACAGCGGCAGCGCAACGCCGATCAGCGCTCGCCACGAGAAGGACGGGACGGTGAACACCGGTGTCGCCAGCTCGAGCCGGATGCCGTCCACGCGCAGCAGTCCCTGCAGCGCGGCGAGTCCGACGCCAAGGACCAGGGTGACGACGATCGCGTAGCGCGGCACGAGCCGGCGGCAGATCAGGTAAGCGCAGAACATCGGGAAGACCAACGCGAACTGGCTCGTCATGGCGACGAAGGCATCCAGGCCGAAGCGCAGCAGGACGCCGGCGAGCATGCCTGAGGCGAGCGAGATCGGAATCCGGCCGATCATTCGTTCGAACCAGCCACTGAATCCCGAGACGGTGATCAGCGCCGCCGAAACGAGAAAAGCGCCAATGGCTTCGGGCATCGAGACGCCCGAAGCACTGGTGATCAGCATCGCCGCGCCGGGCGTGGACCAGGCGGTCAGAATCGGTACCCGGAAGCGTAGCGACAGCGCGATGCTGGTCAGACCCATGCCGATCCCCAGCGCACACATCCAGGACGCGATCTCGGCCGCCGTCGCGTGCAACGCCTGGGCCGCCTGGAAGACGATCACCGCCGAACTGGTGAAGCCGACCAGAACGGCGACGAAGCCGGCGATCACCGCTGAAGTGGAAAGGTCCTTGATGAGCTGCATCGATCTCATTCCTGCCGAGTGGGTGGAGTGGTGCGCGCGTCGGCTCAAGAGTCGGCGAGCCTTGCGGTGAGCGCTTCACGAATTTGCCGTAGCGCTGCCTGAACTGGCTCCTGCGCCTCAGAGGATCGTTTCATGGCGCGCCTGAAAGCTGGTCGAGCCGACGCTGCCGAACCGTCGGTGAGTGACCATTGGTTCGGGCGACGATGTCGGAAATCTTTACACCTGGCTTACGCGCTTCTGATCGGCCAATCAGCGTTACCTTGCTTGTCATTCGCCGAGTTGTCCTGGAAAAGTGGGACATGATGGCCAAAAACGGCAGGAAATGTCGCGTAATGTGGGATTTTGTACGCATGAGCCTGCGGCGGTAAGGTCATTCACTGTCGACAATTTTTACAGACCTGATTGGAAATCCTGGTCCTTGCGATTGCCAGTCGCCGAACAGAACAATAATCATCAATTAAATAGGGTTATTGGATATTTGACCTACTTCCGGCATGGTTTATGCCTGTCTCTTGCTTGGAGAATCCACCACCCAAACGGCTAAATGTAGCCAGCACGCTTGATCGGGTGGTTTTCACGTTCGTTCGATTTGATCATCTTGGAGAGGGGTCATGAATGAATTTTGGTGAGTGTAGATCTGGTCATGCAGGTTTTCCGGTCCTGGTTAATCCAGGTTGGACCATCAGTCGATAGAGCAAGACATTACACGAATGTCGAGAGGGTATGAAACCATGAACACGAAGAGAAGCAGCAAGAAGCTGGCGTTGGCGGTGACCTTGGCTTGCACAGCCTGGGGTGCGAACACTGCGATGGCGGCCACGGACGCAGAGATCGTCACCGCTATCGAGGCCGGTCTCGGCTACCTGAGCTCAACACAGCAAGCGGGAGGATACTGGAACTATGGTGGCTACGAGCCTGCGGTTACCGGCGCTGCGGCCTACGCCATGCTCACCCAGCAGAGCCATTGGGGCGCCAATGCCGCGGCCTATCAAGCGCAGGTTGACAAGGCCGTCGCTTATCTCCTCAGCACTGCCAGTGCGACCACCGTCAGCACCCGCAACGACGGCGTTAACATCTGCGGTGGCGGCAGTTGCACGGCGGTTTACTGGAATGCCGCCGGCAATGAAGACAGCTATACCACCGGGCTGATTGCACCGGCGATTGCCCTTTATGCCAAGAACAATCCAGGCGCTGTCGCAACGACGACCGGCCCGCTCGCCAACATGACCTGGAAGGACATAGCGCAAGGCATCACCAACACCTGGGCGGCAAGCCAGAGCACGGCCAACCAGGGTGTCTTGATCGGCGGCTGGCGATATGGTCTCAACGACGGCTACGATTCGGATATGTCCACCACCCAGTGGGGGATCATCTCCCTGATCTACGACCAGACCCTGGGCGCCATCACTCCAGGTATCACCAAAACCGATCTGGCCAAATGGCTCAATTTTGCTCAGGACCACACCACTGGAGCGGGGTGCTACCAAGGACCCAACAGTGGGCTTTGCGATCACAGCGACACGGGCGGTCTGCTGCTGGGCCTGAATCTGGTCGGCGGCCCCGCCGCCGACGTGAACCAGGCGCTAGGCTTCCTCAACGCCAATTGGCAACAAGGAGCGTTCGGCACCTGGTATGGCAACTTCGGCCATCCCTACGCCACGTGGTCGGTGTACAAGGGGCTTGAAACCACCATCGGGCTGGGCAACATGACCGCTATCACCAACTTGCTGCCCGGTAACTGCGGCAATGATAGAGGCACGGACTGCAACTGGTGGCAAGACTACAACGAGTGGCTGGTGAGCAATCAGCAGGGTGACGGGCACTGGGTTGGCTACAGTTACTGGGGCGATCCGCTGGCCACCGCTTTCTATCTGCCGATCCTGGGTGGCACGGAGATCCCGACCCCGAACCCGGAACCGGGAACTCTGGTGCTGTTGGCTGGTGCGCTGCTCGGCCTGGTCCCGCTCGCACGCAAGCGTAACGCCAGGAGCTGAGACCTGGTTTGCAGGCAGCAAGGGGCGGGGGGAGACTCGCCCCTTTTTCGTTGACCGTGCCGACGGTCCCTTGTCGCATGGGCAAGCCCGTCGAAGCGGTCAGTATGAGCCCTTGGCCTCGCCCGGCCTCATCCGGCGCAGGGTTTCCCTTGCTTCCTGCCGGTAATTGTTTACCATCCAGGCGATGGACTCCATGTCCAGTGCCCGTCGGGTATTCCGTCTGATTGTGGAGAATGAATCATGGCCGTAGCGCCCGAAAACGCCATCATGGCGTTGTATTGTGACTTCGAAAACGTCGCCCTTGGCGTGCGCGATGCGAAGTACGACAAGTTTGACATCAAGCCGGTCCTGGAACGTCTCTTGCTCAAGGGCAGTATCGTCGTCAAGAAGGCGTATTGCGACTGGGAACGCTACAAGGGTTTCAAGTCGACGATGCACGAGGCGAGTTTCGAGTTGATCGAAATTCCGCACCTGCGCCAGTCGGGCAAGAACTCGGCCGACATCCGCCTGGTCGTCGATGCGCTGGACCTCTGTTACACCAAGTCCCATGTCGATACCTTCGTGATCATCAGCGGCGATTCGGATTTTTCGCCGCTGGTCTCCAAGCTGCGGGAAAACGCCAAGTACGTGATTGGCATCGGCGTCAAACAGTCGACTTCGGACCTGCTGATCGGCAATTGCGACGAGTTCATCTTTTATGACGACCTGGTCCGTGAGAGCCAGCGAACGGCGAGGCGAGATTCCAAGGAGGCTCAACCCGCGGTTCGGCGCTCGCCGGAGGAAGATGCGCAGCGCAAGGCTGAGCTCGAGGCGCGCAGGAGCAAGGCCATCGAACTGGCGGTGGCCACCTTTGATGCGCTCGTCGCCGAGCGCGGCGACAGCAGCAAGATCTGGGCGTCGATGCTCAAGGAAGCGATCAAGCGGCGCAAGCCAGACTTCAGCGAGTCGTACTACGGTTTCCGGGCTTTTGGCAATCTGCTTGAGGAGGCACAGGCACGCGGCCTGCTCGAGATTGGTCGTGACGAAAAGTCAGGGACCTATGTCCAGCGCAGCAACGGCATCGTCGCACGCCTTGAGTCGGCGGCGGAAGTAGTCGCTGAAGCCATGCCGAGTGCTGCGGCTGAACCGCCAGTCGAGAGCTCGCCTGGCGAGGAGGCAGGCGAGCAGCCTGGCGCGCGGCAGAAGGGGCAGGGCAGGCGGAAGGCAGCCGAGAAAGGCGTCAGACGGCCGAGGGAGGCGAAGGAGGTCAAGCAAGAGGCTTCGTTTGCCGCCGAGCCGAACGCGCCCGCCGAGGCAGGCACCGAGATGGCGGTCTTCGGCGAAGTCGAAGGGCCAGCGACACCCGACTCCCTGCCGCTTGTCGCGACGTCCGACAGCGAGGCGCCGGCAGCCGAGTTCAAGGCGGTCGAGGTCACGCAGGAAGCGCGCGATGGGTCGGAATTGGGGGGGGCTGCAGAAGTGGCGGAGTCGGTTGCCACTGAGGAGGCAGCCGACGTCAAGCCGGCCAAGAAGCCGGTCAGCCGTAGTCGTCGGCCACGCAAGCCGAAGGAGGCGCCGGAAGCGGTCTGAGATGCGGGCCTGAGACGCGCGCCCATGTTCGGTTGGGGTGAGCTTGCGAACCCCAACGTCATTCCCACCCTGAAACGTTGGGGTTCGTTCCTCACCCCAGCCTAAAACATTAGCCTGGCTGAAGCACTGTGCCCCTCCGGAACAAAAATGCCGCGACCATGGTCGCGGCATTTTCACGTGCTGCGGCGGCAATCGCCCTCAGGCAGCGGCTTGCGTCGGGATCTGGCCAGCTATGCGCACAATGCGGTTCTGGGTATCGACGTAGATCAGGTGCGGAGCGTAGTTGGCGAGTTCGACCTCGTGATACACCGCGAAGCTGGCAATGATCAGGATGTCACCCGGCGCGGCGCGGCGTGCAGCCGAACCATTCACCGAGATGACGCCGGACCCGCGCTCGGCGCGCAGGGCGTAAGTCGTGAAGCGCTCGCCGTTGTTCACGTTCCAGATGTCTATCTGTTCGTATTCACGGATGTTTGCTGCATCGAGAAGGTCCTCGTCGATCGCACATGACCCTTCATAGTGAAGCTCGGCGTGCGTGGCGCTTACGCGGTGCAGCTTCGACTTCAACATTGTTCTCTGCATGGATTCACCAGTTTTGCGTGGGGGGGAAGCGCATTGTAGCGGCTAATGGCTGCCTGTCAACGGCTGCCGACAGCGTCGATTTCGACGTTATCGATCAGTCGCGCCGAGCCCAGTCGGCTGGCTGCAAGCACGACCAGTGCGTGCTCTTCGCGGGGTTGCGGACGCTGCAGGTCAGCCTGTCTGCGCACGGCGACATAGTCGGTTTTCCAGCCGTGCTGGTCGAGTTCGCTGGCCGCTTCCCGTTCGAGCCTGGCGAACTCGCGTTCGCCCGCCCGCACCGCTGCGCTGACCTGGTTCAGGACGCGGTGCAGGCGTGGCGCTTCGGCTCGCTCGGCTGACGACAGGTAGGCGTTGCGCGAGGAAAGAGCCAGACCATCGTCGGCACGGACGGTCTCGCCACCGAGGATGTCGATCGGCAAGGCCATCTGGCGCGTCATGTGGCGCAGGACCATCAGTTGTTGATAGTCCTTCTTGCCGAACAGGGCTACCTGTGGCTGCGTGATGTTGAATAGCTTGAGGACGACCGTGGCGACGCCACGGAAGTGGCCGGGGCGGAATTCGCCATCGAGCTGATGGGCAATTTCGGGCGGGTCGACATGGTACTGCTGTGGCTCGGGGTAGAGGTCGGCCTCGGTCGGCGCGAACAGCAGGTCTACTCCGGCGGCGGCAAGCTGGTCGCAGTCGGCCTGAAAGGTGCGCGGATAGCGGTCGAAATCGTCATTCGGCCCGAACTGGAGCCGGTTGACGAAGATGGTGGCCAGCACCGTGTCCCCGTGCGAACGCGCGCTGGTCATCAGCGCGATGTGGCCGGCGTGGAGGTTGCCCATGGTCGGCACCAGGACGATGCGGCCACGGTTTGTCAGCGCGGCTCGCATTTCAGCGATGGATGAGTGAATGTGCATGGCTTTCAGTCAGTAGCAGTGTTCCGCAGCGGGGAAGCTGGTATCCTTGACGGCCAGGACATAGGCCGCGATAGCGGCAGCGATCGACTCCTGGCCGACCATGAAGTTGCGGACGAAGCGGGCTTTCTTGCCGGCAGAGATGCTCAGCATGTCGTGCAGGACCAGGACCTGGCCCGAGCATTCGCGGCTGGCACCGATGCCGATCGTCGGGATGGTCAGCTTGCCGGTGGCTTCCGCCGCCAGCGCCTGCGGGATGGCTTCGAGGACGATCAGCCCGGCGCCCGCCTCCTGCTGCGCCAGTGCGTCGGCGATCAGCCGCGCGGCGGCGGAATCCCCCCGCCCCTGAACACGGTAGCCGCCGAGTTGGTGAACCGATTGCGGCGTCAGCCCGACGTGTGCACAGACCGGGATCCCTCTCGCGGTCAGGAAGTGAGTCGTCTCGGCCATGTCGGCACCGCCTTCGAGCTTGACCATCTGTGCGCCGGCAGCCATCAGCGCGACGGCATTCCGGAGCGCCCGCGGTGGGCTCTCCTGGAAGCTACCGAAGGGCATGTCGGCGATGACCAGCGGGCGGCGGCTGCCGCGCGCGACGCTCGCGGTATGGTAAGCCACGTCGGTCAGCGTGACCGGTAGCGTCGAGTCGTGGCCTTGCAGGACCATGCCAAGGGAGTCGCCGATGAGCAGTGCATCGACGCCGGCAGCGTCGCAAAGTTGCGCGAAGCTCGCGTCATAACAGGTCAGGACGGCGATCTTTTCACCGTCGGCACGCATCCTGGCGAGGTCGAGCTGTGTCAACCGGCGGCCGGCAACGTGGGTAGACATCGGCTTACTCTCCCCGGTTGAAGTATTCGCGGTGTCCGCGCATCGCTTCGATGCGTTTCACCAGCAGTTGAAAATCGTCGTCGTGGTCGACGAAATTGATGTTCTCCGAATTGACGACCATCACTGGCGCTGCCTCGTAGTTGTGAAAGAAGTGCATATAGCTTTCGGCAAGGAGGGTAAGGTAGGCGTCACCGATCCTGCGCTCCATGTCGACGCCGCGTTTGCGTACGCGGGCGATCAGCGTTTCCGGTTTTGCCTGCAGGTAGATGATCAGGTCCGGTGCCGTCGCCGGTGGCGACAGTTGTTCGTAAACCTTGCGGTAGAGCCCATACTCGTCCTCGCTGAGCGTCAGCAGCGCGAACAGCGGATCCTTTTCGAGCAGGTAGTCGGCGACTACCGGGCGGGTGAAGGAATCGGGTACCGACAGTTCGCGCAACTTGTCGACGCGTTGAAAGAGGAAAAACAGTTGCGTTTGCAAGGCAAAGCGCTGTTGGTCCTGATAGAAGCGACTCAGGAAGGGGTTCAGTTCGGGTTGCTCAAGCAGCAGTTGAGCGTCGATGTGGGCGCCCAGACGGAGGGCAAGACTGGTCTTGCCGACGCCGATCGGGCCTTCGACCACGACGTGGCGGGCAGCGGTCAGGGTATTTCGTGCGGACATGAAAAGTGGGCAGGTAGCTGATCAGTGGTCAGCGAAGAGACGTTCGGGCTTGGTGTCGCCGTCTTGCGCCATCCGCTCGATATGCTGCAGCACGCTCATGCTGGCGGTTTCCATCTGCTCGATGGCGTCTACTCCGGCAGAAAAATCACCGGCACGATACGCCTCGACGGCAGCACGTCCGTGCCGATGGACGTCGATATGCGGCTTTTCGATCGCCCGGTAGCCGTCGAGCTGCGAGAAGCTGGTCTTGCCATCGCCTTCATAGTACCACTGGCCCAGGCGGCAGCCGGTGTGCGTGGTCAGGTCTTCGGCGCGCTTGTCCGAAGTGCTCATGAAGACCTGGTAGACGTCGAATTTGAACAGCAGATGATCGATCTTGACCAGTTCGACGAAACTGCGCAGCGCGGCCACGCTGACGGTTCGTTCCATTTGCTGCGCAAGGCCGGTAATGCCGGCGATCTTCGCTGAGGCCTGCCTGCCCTGTTCGCTGAACGACTCGGACTGCTCGGCGAGGTTGCCGATGCTGCTCTGGGCCGAGGTGGTTTCGCCCTGGATGGTGGTGACCAGTTGCGAAATGTCGGCGGTCGCGTGGGTCGTGCGGTCGGCGAGCTTGCGCACCTCGTCAGCAACGACGGCAAAACCGCGACCGGCTTCACCGGCGCGAGCGGCTTCAATGGCCGCGTTGAGAGCCAGGAGATTGGTCTGGTCGGCGATTTCCTTGATCAGTTGGACGATGCCGCCGATCTTCTGGGTGCTGGCTTGCAGGCCAGTGACCTTGCTCAAAGAGTGACGCGAATCTGCTGCGAGCTGGATCAATTCCGTGCTGATTGCTTGTACCGACTCGCAACTGCCCGCGGCTGGGCCGGCGGCGGCGAGGGTGTCCTTCTTTTCATCGCGCAGCCGATTGGCCAGCATGGCGAGGGTCTGCTGCGATTCCGCCAGCGATTGCCGATACGAGCCAAAGGCGGCAAACAGTCGCTGCAGATCGGCACTGTGCCTGGTTGCCGACTCCGTTGCCTGCAGACATTGCTCGCGCTGCGCCTCGGTCGACGCGAGTTGATCGTGCAGACCCGCATTCTGGGCTTCAAGCTCGCCAATTCGTCGCTCAAGGTTGCGAATCTTCTCCCCGCTCCCGAAAATCATCCTGTTCTCCTCTGTGTGGTTGGCCGATCACTCTGACTGCCCCGTCCAGGACAAGCCGACGAAGTCAAGTGGCGCCTAGGATACACAGAGCGGCCCGAAGATGTTCAAGTTTGAATGGCTTCCGACGGAAAAAAGACGTCACCCACCGGGATTGCCGGGAGCAGGGCTCTGCCGTCATCGCCGCGCTGGGTGATGGGCGAGTCCACAGTTAGCGCAGGGTCGCCGTCGCGGCTGGAAACATCCGGTCACAAGTGCTTACGAACGGATCGGCTGCTGGTGCGTTAATGGGGTATATGGCTTCTCGGAGAACCCCATGAAAACCTTCATCCTTGCTTTTCTGGTCGCCGCTGGTCTGGCTGGCTGCGTCGTTGTTCCCGCTGGCTACGTCGGCCCACCGCGTGCCTATGTCAACCCGCCGTCGGTAGTGGTCGTTCCCGGGCGTTCGTACTACGCTCCTGGCTACGGGTACGACCGTGGCTATGGTAATGGCTATGGTCATTCCCACTACCGTCCCTATTACTAGCCAGTGAGTCTCTCGATTCGTTGCATGCTGACCGCCGGCAGCCAGGCGGCGGCGCTGCCCCGTCCCGGGATGCGGCATTGCGGGGCAATCTCGAGCAAAGGGGCGACGACGAAGGCGCGCAAGTGCATGCGCGGGTGGGGGAGGCTGAGGCGCGGGCTGTCGACGACGAGTTGATCGTAGAGCAGGAGATCAAGATCGAGCGTGCGCGGCGCATGGCGAAACTCGCGTCGACGACCAAAGCGGCGCTCGACCGCGAACAGGGCGTCGAGCAGTTTCTCCGCTGCCAGTGCGGTCGTCAGGGCGGCAACAGCATTGATGAAATCGGGCTGGCCGCGGATCCCCACCGGCGCGGTGCGATACATTGAGGAGATGCACAGCAGGCTTGATTCGGGTACGCTCGCCAGCGCCGCACCGGCCGCTCGCACCTGGGCCACGGGATCGACCAGATTGGCACCCAGCGCCACGAAAGCCAGGTGTGAAGCGCCAGAAACGGCGGTCACTCGGGGATGTTCTGCCCACTGTCGGCTGGCGGGCGGCGGCGTCGACGGCGCTTTCTTGCTTCGCCTGGCTGCGGCGGCAGCAGCATGGCAGCGCGGCCCTCGTCGCTGGCATGCAGGAAATCGGTCCACCAGGTGCCGACCTCGTGATCCAGTTCGCCCGACTCGGAACGCAGCAGCAGGAAATCGTAGCCGGCCTTGAAGCGTGGCTGCTGGAGTACGCCGTACGGCCGCTTGCCCGAGCGCTGCTCGAAGCGCGGCTGCAGCGCCCAGATATCCTTGATGTCGCCGGCAATGCGGCGGGTGATGGCCAGTTTTTCGGCCTGCACGTCAAGGACCTCGTCCATAGCCAGGAAGAGGGCAGGAATCACGGGCTCGCCACCGGACTGCAGGAGTTCCCATTTGACCAGCACCTCATTCCACAGCAGAGTGGCAAAAAGAAAACCGGGTGAGATGGGCTTGTCTTCGCGGACGCGACGGTCGGTGGCCTCCAGGGCCAGCATGACGAAGCGTTCGCCGAGCGGCTGATCGAGAATCACATCGAGCAAGGGCAGCAGTCCGTGGTGCAGTCCCTCCTCGCGCAGCCGCGTGACGCAGCGCACGGCGTGGCCAGAGGTGAGCAGCTTGAGCATCTCGTCGAACAGGCGCGAGGGCGGAACGTTTTCGATCAGGTCGGTCATCTCCCGGATCGGCCGGCTGGCCGCCGGGTCGATCATCAGGCCAAGCTTGGCCGCCAGACGCACGGCGCGCAGCATGCGCACAGGGTCCTCGCGGTAGCGCGTCTTCGGGTCGCCGATCATGCGCAGCGTTTTCTGTCGCAGGTCGGCGACGCCATGGTGGTAGTCAACGATGGTTTCCGAAGTCGGGTCGTAGTACAGCGCGTTGACCGTGAAATCCCTACGCGCGGCATCTTCCGCCTGGCTGCCGAAAACATTGTCGCGCAGCACGCGGCCCTGATCGTCGGTTTGCGCCTTGTTGCCGCTCTGTTCGCCGTGGTGGCCGCGGAAAGTGGTCACCTCGATGGTCTCTGGACCCATATTGACATGGACGATCTGAAAGCGGCGACCGATGATCCGTGAGCGGCGGAAGCAATGACGGACTTGTTCCGGGGTGGCGTTGGTGGCGACGTCGAAGTCTTTCGGCGCCAGCCCGGCGAGCAGGTCGCGCACCGCGCCGCCGACGACATAGGCCTGATAGCCACTCTCTTGCAGGGTTTCGATCGTGCGTCGGCAGCCACGGCTGATCTGGTCGCGCTGCAGACCATGCTGGGCGACGGCGATAATCGCCGGTTGGCCGGGGCTACCGGGACCTTTGCGTCCGAGGACGCGGGAGATGAACTTGCGGATCATTGGAACTTGCGGATCATCGCGGCTGGCTCGTGGCTTGTTTTGCTCTATAGGCGCGGCATGATAACGGATATTGCTCGCCCGCAGTGCCGGATTGGCCAGACACTTCAGTCGAGCAGACTGATGACCGGCCAGCCGGCCGCTTCGGCGTGCATAAGCAGGGCCTGGTCAGGGTCCACCGCGACCGGGTTGCTGACCCGGGAGAGCAGGGGCAGGTCGTTTTGTGAGTCGCTGTAGAACCAGCTGCGCTCGAAACTGCTCCACCACAGTCCCATCGCTTCGAGCCAGGCGTCGACGCGGATGACCTTCCCTTCGCGAAATGACGGCGTACCGCGTGGGCGACCGGTGAATTGCCCGTTCTCCTGCGCCGGGATGGTGGCAATCAGATGCGCGATGCCGAACTCACGGATGGTCGCTGCGGTGACGAAGCTGTTGGTAGCGGTGACCACGGCGCACAGCGCGCCGCGGTCGAGATGTTCGCGAACCAGCAGGCGTGCTTTCTGACTGACAATCGGCCGAATATGCCTGGACATGAACTCCTGGTGCCAGGCGTCGAGCACGCTGCGCGGGTAGCGCGCCAGGGGCTGCAACTGGAAGTCGAGAAAAACGTCGATGTCGAGGGTGCCTGCCTTGTACTTTTCGTAGAACTCGATGTTCCGGGCTTCGTACAGTTCGCGGTCGAGAATTCCCTTGTTGATCAGGAATTGCGCCCATTCGAAGTCGCTATCGCCAGCGATCAGGGTGTTGTCGAGGTCGAAGAGGGCAAGATCCATGGTTTTGCTTTCGGGCCAGTCAGATATCAAGTGAAGTTTGCAGAACCTCGCGCAGCAGCGGCAGGGTAATGGGCCGTTTCTGTTCGAGTGAGTAGCGGTCAATGGCGGTCAGCAACGCCGCCAGGCTGCGCATGTCGCGCGGCGCCCGCAAAAAGAGGTAGCTGAACGCTTCCGGCGGCAAGACCAGGCCACGCGCTCGGGCCTGTTCGCCGAGCGCCGCCAGTTTCTCAGCGTCGCTCAAGGGCAGCAGTCGGTAAACGAGGCCGCTGCCCAGCCGAGTGCGGAGATCTTCGCGCAGAGCGAGACGCCTTGGCGGCGCGCTGGCCGCCGCCAGCAGGCGCCCACCGCTGGCGCGCAAGCGATTGATCAGGTTGAACAAGGCGATCTGACCAGCGGCGTCGAGCGCTTCGACATGATCGACGGCGTGGCAGTCGTTTTGCGGCTCGACGGTGGACAGATCGGGATCGCGGCGCGCGTCGCTGTACGCGCACTGGCTGGCCTGCAACAGATGCGACTTGCCGGCACCCGCTTCGCCCCAGAGCAGGAACAGTGACTCGCGGTTGGTCGGTGCCAGCCAGGCCGCCAGACCGGTCAGTGCTTCAGCGTTGCTGCCGGCGACAAAATTGTCGAGGCTGGGCGGTGCTTCCGGCAGCAGGTCGAGGATCAACTGGCGCATTGAGGGCTGCTTTGAGCGTCGGCGTGAGCGCTGGGATCAAGACGCGCAGTGGCCATTTCAGATAAGATTCGGGATCGCAGGCGATCGTAAGTGGACCATTCTACCACTGCGCGGCATTCGCTAGCCTTGCTTGGGACGCCCTACAAGATGACTCAGGAATCTCTCTCCTATCGCGACGCCGGTGTCGACATCGACGCCGGCGATGAACTCGTCGAACGTATCAAGCCTTTGGCCAGAAAAACGATGCGCGCCGGAGTACTCGGTGGCATTGGCGGTTTTGGCGCATTGTTCGAGGTGCCCGCGAGGTATCGCCAGCCGGTGCTCGTCTCGGGTACGGACGGCGTCGGGACGAAACTCAAGCTCGCCTTTCAGTTGCAGCAGCACGACACGATCGGCATCGACCTGGTGGCGATGAGCGTCAACGACATTCTCGTGCAGGGTGCCGAGCCGCTCTTCTTTCTCGATTATTTTGCCTGCGGCAAGCTCGACGTCGACATCGCGGCCGCCGTCGTCAAGGGAATTGCCAGGGGCTGCGAGTTCGCTGGCTGCGCACTGATCGGCGGCGAAACGGCCGAAATGCCGGGGATGTATCCCGCAGGCGAGTATGATCTGGCCGGCTTTGCGGTCGGTGTCGTCGAGAAGTCGGCCATTATCGACGGTTCAACGATCGTTCCGGGTGACGTGCTCATCGGTCTGCCGTCGTCGGGTGCGCATGCCAACGGCTACTCGTTGGTGCGCAAGATTCTCGCCCGTTCGAACCCTGACATCGGACTGGCCTTCGACGGCGACCGTACGCTCGCTGAAGCGATCATGGCGCCGACGCGCATCTACGTGCGGCCGCTGCTGGCGCTGATGCAGGCGCTGCCGGTCAAGGGCATGGCGCACATTACCGGCGGTGGCCTGACCGGCAACGTGCCGCGTATCCTGCCTCCGCACGTCAAGGCCGAGATCGCGCAAGCGGCGTGGCCGCGCCCGAGCTTGTTCGCGTGGCTGCAGCACCAGGGCGGCGTCGCCGAGAGCGAAATGCACCGCGTCTTCAACTGCGGCATCGGCATGGTCGTCGTCGTTGCCCGCGAGAGCGTGCAACAGGCGCTGCAGATCCTGCGCGACGCCGGCGAGCCAGCGGTGGTCATCGGCAGCATCAAGCTGCGCAGCGAAGGTGAGGCGGCGACGATCGTCGTCTGAGGTGCCGTGTTGATCGTGCTTCGTAGCCTGCTGGCGACGATTTCTTCGCTGGTGCGTCAGACCTTGATGTTGATTCCGACCTCTCCGGGGCCTTGCCGACGACCCGTCTTCAGGCGCGTGTCAAGCAGGACCGGCTGCTTTGCCGAACGGCGCTCGGCACGTCTGCGCTCGCCGGCCGTTGGCGTGCCGGGCGATGCATTTTCCTGCTCGGGGGGGGCAGTGGCTGGAGCCGCTGGCGGCGGGCGCAGCTCATTTTCGCCGAATGGTGGCGGCCTGCCTTGCGGAGTGCCCGACAGCCCGTCGGCGAGTCTGGCCGCAGCCCCCACAGGTGCTGTTTTCCGGTCGCTGTCCAGCAGTTCGCTGCTCAGGTTTGCGACGGGAGGAATCGCTTCTGCCGGAATCCGCATTGTCCAATTCCCTTTCACACGTGCTCGCCACGCCATCGGGCGGAGGCCAAACCATTGGCCGACCATTCGGTCCAAGCTGACCTCAGTTCGCAGTGTAGCACTGCCTCGCTGCGAGAGAAACTCTTGCCGAGCAATGGCTTGTCGCAGTCGCTACGCGTTCACTCCGGCCCCATGCGTGGGCTGGCCCGTCTCGAATCACCTTTACTGACCCGCTGCGGCGGGGGAGTCGGATCATCATGCCGAGCAGAAATAGTCGCTTTCTGGTGCTGTCTGTTGTCGTCGCAGGTCTTGTCGGCCTGGCCTACTTCGCCTATACCGGCTTTCGTGAGTCGGCTGGACCGACCACTCCAGGCAGTCCAACCAGTCCAAAGATCGCGGCGGCACCAGGCGGCGCGGCTGCCAAGCCGGGTGCTGCCGTTGCCGGGGGCTTTCCGCAACCGGTCGAGACGGCCCGGGTGCGGGCTGCCGAACTCGCTCTCGACGCCACGGCCGTCGGTTCGCTGCGCTCGAACGAGTCGGTCGTCCTGCGCCCGGAGACGGCGGGCCGAATCGCTTCGATCAATTTCCGCGATGGCGTTGCCGTCGGCAAGGGCGCCCTGCTGGTCGGTCTCGATGCTGCGACGCAGGCGGCCGAAGTGGATCAGGCCAAGGCCAACCTGGGACTGGCGCAGGCCAATCACCAGCGCAACCAGAATCTCTTCGAGAGGAAGTTCATCAGCCAGCAGGCGCTCGACAACACGCAGGCCGGGCTGAAAGTGCAGGAAGCTGCTCTGGCGCTGGCGCAGGCCAGGTTCGAGAAGATGCGTCTCCGGGCGCCGTTCTCCGGCATCGTGGGCCTTCGCAACGTCAGTGTCGGCGACTATGTCAAGGAGGGGCAGGAACTGGTCAATATCGAGGATATCAGCACGCTGAAGATCGATTTCCGCCTGCCCGAGTCCTACCTCAGCCAGCTCAAGCCGGGGCAGAGGCTGGAGGTTTCCAGCGATGCCATGCCGGGCCAGGTTTTCCCGGCGCTGCTCGACGCGATCAATCCACTCGTCGAGGCCGGCGGCCGCGCCATTTCCCTGCGTGCCCATCTGCCCAACGGCGAAGCGCACTTGCGTCCGGGAATGTTCGTTCGTGTTCGACTGATCTTCGCGCAGCGCAATAATGTGCTGCTGATTCCCGAACAGGCGCTGGTGCCGGACAGCAAGGCGCCTTATGTCTACCGTGTCGTCGATGGCCAGGCGAAACGCGTGCCGATCAAGACCGGGCTGCGGCGTGATGGCCAGGTCGAGGTCGTCGAGGGACTGAGCGCCGGCGACGAGGTGGTGACCGCTGGCCAGTTGAAGCTGCGCGACGGTGCGCCGGTACGCACGCTGGGCGAGCGCGCGCCGACAGCGACGCCGCAGGCAGCCGCTGACCAGCCGGCGGCGCCTGAGGGCAAGGCTGCCGCCGCGTCAGGGCCAGGCAAATGAAGATCTCCGATCTGTGCATTCGTCGCCCGGTCTTCGCGACGGTGCTGTCGCTGTCGATCATGCTGGTCGGGCTGGTCTCCTACACGCGCTTGCCGGTGCGCGAGTATCCGAAGATCGACGAGCCGGTGGTCACCGTCGATACCACTTATCGCGGAGCGTCGGCAGAGATCGTCGAATCGCAGATCAGCAAGCCGCTCGAGGATTCGCTGGCCGGCATCGAGGGCGTCGACGTCATCACCTCGATCTCGCGCCAGGAGAACAGCCAGATTTCGGTGCGCTTCAAGCTCGAGCGGAATCCCGACTCGGCGGCGTCGGATGTGCGCGACCGCGTCTCGCGCGTGCGCAACAAGCTGCCGACCGACATCGACGAGCCGGTGATCGCCAAGGTCGAGGCCGATGCCAATCCGATCATCTGGATCGCTTTTTCTTCGGACCAGCACTCGGCGCTCGAAGTCACCGACGTCGCCAATCGTATCGTCAAGCCGCGCCTGCAGACGCTGCCCGGCGCCGCCGACGTGCGCGTCTTCGGCGAGCGCAAGTTCGCGATGCGTATCTGGCTCGATCGCGACCGCCTGGCGGCTTTCAATCTGACGCCGCAGGACGTCGAGGATGCCTTGCGCCGGCAGAACGTCGAGGTGCCGGCCGGCCGGATCGAAAGCCAGAACCGCGAGTTTTCGGTTGTCGCGCGCACCGATCTGACCGAGCCGGCGCAGTTTGCCGCGATCATCGTCAAGCAGGCCGCCGACGCCCAAGGCAGCTACCCGGTGCGCATCGCCGACCTTGGCCGGGTCGAGATAGGCGCCGCGTCCGAGCGCAGCAGCGTGCGCTTCAACGGCCGCCCGGCAGTCGCTCTGGGGGTCATCAAGCAGGCCACGGCCAATCCGCTCGAACTGTCGCGCGCGCTGCGTGGCGAACTGCCGAAAGTGATCAGCGAACTGCCGAAGGGAATGACGGCCAGCATCGCCTACGACTCGTCGGTCTTCATCGACCGCTCGATCGACGCCGTATTTCATACCATCGGCGAGGCGATGCTGCTGGTGTTGCTGATCATCTTCCTTTTCCTGCGCAACTTCCGCGCGACGCTGATCCCGCTGGTGACAATTCCGGTGTCGCTGATCGGCGCATTCGCGCTGATGCTGATCCTCGGCTTCACAATCAACACCTTGACGCTGCTGGCGCTGGTGCTGGCCATCGGTCTCGTCGTCGACGACGCCATCGTCGTGCTGGAGAACATCTACCGACACATCGAGGAAGGCATGCCGCGGCGGCAGGCGGCGTTTCAGGGCGCGCAGGAGATTGGTTTCGCGGTCGTCGCGATGACCATCACGCTGGCCGCCGTGTACGCGCCGGTCGCCTTCATGACCGGCCGTACCGGCAAGCTGTTCGTCGAGTTCGCGCTGACCCTGGCCGGCGCCGTGCTGGTCTCCGGATTCGTCGCGCTGACGCTGTCGCCGATGATGTGCTCGGTGCTGCTGAAACACGAGGCGCGGCACGGCAAGGCCTACGTCTGGGTCGAGAACCTCCTGAACGCGCTGACGCGGGGTTATCGCCGCGTACTGACCGCTTCGCTGGCGCGACGCTGGCTGGTGATGCTGGCTTTTGCGCTGGTCGCGGCGTCGAACGTCTTCCTGCTTGGCGCACTCAAATCCGAACTGGCGCCGATCGAAGACCGCGGCATCATTCTCGGCGTCTTTCTCGGTCCGGAAGGCGCGACTCTCGACTACACCGACAAGTACGCCCGGCAACTCGAGGCCCTCTACGCCAATACCAGGGATGTCGAACGCTACTTCGTCGTCGCCGGCAATCCCACCGTCAGCCAGGGGATCTCCTTTGTCGGCCTGACCGACTGGAAGGAGCGCGAGCGCAACACCGGCGCCGTCGTCAAGGAGCTGTTCCCGAAATTCATGGCCATTCCCGGCGTCCTGGCGTTCCCGGTGCTGCCGCCGTCGCTGGGCCAAAGCCCGCGTGAGCGACCGGTCAATTTCGTCATCGTCACCTCGGCGTCCTACGCCGAACTCGACCAGATGACCGGCAAGATCCTCGCCGAGGTAGCCAAGAATCCGGGTTTCACCAACGTTGATACCGACCTCAAACTGAACAAGCCCGAACTGTCGGTACGTGTCAATCGCGACAAATCCTCCGACACCGGCGTGCAGATCGAGACCGTCGGCCGGACGCTGGAGACGATGCTTGGCGGTCGTCAGGTGACGCGCTTCAAGCGCGAGGGCGAGCAGTACGACGTCATCGTCCAGGTGGCCGATGCCGATCGCACGACGCCTTCCGATATCCGCGACATCTTCGTTCGCGCCAAGGATGGCAGCATGATCCCGCTGGCCAATCTGTTGACTGTGGACGAGTCGGTCAGTCCGCGCGAACTGAACCACTTCGCGCAGCGCCGGGCCGTCACCATCACCGCCAACCTGACGCCCGGCTACGCCATGGGCGAAGCGCTCAAGTTCCTGGAAGAAACCGCCGGGCGCGTGCTGCCGCCCGGCTACGCCGTCGACTATGCCGGCCAGTCGCGTGAGTTCAAGCTCTCGTCGTCGTCGCTGGCGCTGACCTTCATCCTTGCGCTGGCCTTCATCTATCTCGTCCTCGCCGCCCAGTTCGAGAGTTTCCGCGATCCGTTCATCATCATGCTGACCGTCCCGCTGTCGATGACCGGCGCTCTGCTGGCGCTGCTGCTCAGCGGCGGCACGCTCAACGTCTACAGCCAGATCGGGCTGGTGACGCTGGTCGGTCTGATCACCAAGCACGGCATCCTGATCGTCGAGTTTGCCAACCAGTTGCAGGAGCAGGGGTACGAGATCAAACAGGCGGTCATCGACGCCGCCGTACTGCGTCTTCGGCCGATCCTGATGACCACCGGCGCGATGGTCCTCGGCGCGATCCCGCTGGCTCTGGCCAGAGGTGCCGGTGCCGAGAGTCGGCAGCAGATCGGATGGGTGATCGTCGGCGGGCTGCTGCTGGGGACTTTCTTCACGCTGTTTGTCGTGCCGACGGTTTATACGCTGTTGGCGAGGCGGAAGGAAGCGGTGGCGGGAGCGGGCGAGGTGGCGGTAGAGGTGGGCTGAGCCGCTGGCGCCATCGCGGGCCATGGGTGGGACAGGCCGCCGTGATGACGCTCGCAGAGCATGCTATAGTCACTCGACGTGGGACGGGTTCGCTGAGGTGTTCAAGGAGCCGCCGGCTGCGGGAGAATAGAGGCTGGTGGTGACGCAATTGCCGGAGCTTTTAGTCAACTTGTCCTTGGGCTACCTTGTTGTTTTATATTGGAGTATTGGCGGGTGCTTTAAATGCAAAATCCATCATGACGCAAAGCAAAGCGTCAAATAGGATTGCTACATCACGTTGGGCATAGCCATGCTATTTACTGAGGGAAAGTCTGCTCTGGTTCGTTTGTCTGACTGCATCAAAGTCAGTTTGGACGAATGCCAATCGGTTAGTCATCGCGTTATTGAGGCGCACCGAGAGCACGGTCCAGCCTTAGCAGCGTTGAGAAATCTGGCTGCAAAAGCGGAAAAGGGAGTAATTGATTCCGGCGCCTTCGAGCGACAAGCATTGGACTTGGCTCGTGCAATTCCAATGGAGGCCAGTTATCAAGTCGTTGCTGCCCAAGGAAAACTACACTCATTTGTTCTGTCCACGATTCTCTCTTGTTGCTTTTGCTTGGAGTCATACATCAACTCCTTTGCTTTTCATATTTTTCAAGAGAAGGATTTTCTTGGACTTGTGCGCGAAGGTCATGACGCCACCGCAGAGATATTGATCGACGCTATCGAAAGAATGAGTACGGCAGCTAAGTGGGAGGCTGTCGGCAAACTAAAGAAAGGCAGTGGCTTCGATCAGTCAAAAAGCCCATATCAGGACTTCAAGCACCTGTTCAATTTCAGAAATGATCTCGTGCATGACAAAGTCGTTGATTACAAGAAGACCGACATCGCTAGAAATCGCTATGGAAATCGGTTGCCCGACCCGGTATTTGGAATGCTAGAACTCGAACATGCAATCTATGCTGCCAGCACATATTGGGAAATGGTTGGCAAGATTCACCAACTGACTGATTATCCGAGTTCGGAGTTTCAGCGTCACTACGGCCTTGATCATCATTCCGGCCAAGGCCCGGTGCTGGGCTTGGTGAAAGTCTTGCGGGAGAG
>NZ_FLQX01000158.1 GCF_900089955.1 Candidatus Accumulibacter aalborgensis
AATAAAGGGCCATCCACCATGTCTGATTCGCGCAACATCAGCCGTGACACGCTTGTCCTGTTGTTGGCCAGCGCTCTCACTGTTCAGGTCTGGGCGCACGGCGGCGAGGACCATGGCGACGAGAAGAAATCCACCCCGGCGCCGGTGGCGGTCGCCGCAGTCAACGCAGTCAACGCCCAGGGACAGGTGACCTTTATCGAGCCGGCCGTGCGCTTGCCGGATGGCAGCATCTTCGTCCCGAAATCGGCACAACGCCAACTGGCGCTACGCACCCAGGCGGCACGCAAAGGTGAATTTCCGCGCACCGTGGAACTCAATGGCCGCGTGGTCGCCGACCCCAATGCGGGCGGACGCGTGCAGACTTTCCAGAGCGGGCGGATCGAGGCCGGCCCAAAAGGGCTCGCGGTACTCGGCCAGCGGGTCAGCAAAGGACAGCTACTCGCCTGGCTGCAGCCGGCGTCCAGCGCCATCGAACGCGGTTCGCAGCAGTCGGCGCTGGCTGAACTCGCGGCGCAGGAAAGCGTCCTCGGACGCCGTGTCGCACGCCTCAGGCAACTCGAAGGCAGTGTTCCCGAGAAGGACATCGAGCAGGCACAGATCGAACTCGCCGCCTTCAAGAAGCGCAAAGCCGCGATCGGCGGCAGCCTCGGCCGTGAAGCGCTGGTGGCGCCGGTCAGCGGTGTGGTCAGCGCGGCCAACGCTGTCGTCGGTCAGGTCGTCGATGCTCGGGAGGTGGTTTTCGAGGTGATCGATCCACAGCGCCTGGCGGTCGAGGCGCTGGCCTACGATCCACAGTTGCTCGCCGGATTGGCCAGGGCCAGCGCAGCGGTGGCGGGCGGCGTTCTCGATCTGTCGTTTGTCGGCATCGGGCGCACTCTCAAGGATCTGGCCATGCCGGTACTGTTCCGCGTCGAATTGCCGAAAACCGGCGAGTTACCTGCGCTTGCCGTCGGCCAGACACTCAAGGTGCTCGCCCAGACCAGCGAGCGCCAGCCCGGCGTCGCCGTTCCCGCGGGCGCCGTGGTGCGCAATGCAGCCAATGAGTCGGTGGTCTGGGTGCACGAAAGCGCCGAGCGTTTTGTTTCGCGAAAGGTCAGGATCGCGCCGCTGGACGGTCGTACGGTCGCAGTGACCGACGGGCTGGGCGGCGGCGAGCGGGTCGTCGTGCACGGCGCCGCATCGCTGTCCCAGATTCGTTGAAGGAGCGCCGTGTTCGATTTCATCATCAACACCAGCCTCAAGCAGCGCCTGATCGTCCTTGGCGTCTCGTTTCTGCTGATCATTTATGGCGCGCTGACCGTGCGCAAGATGCCGGTGGACGTCTTCCCCGACCTCAACAAGCCGATGGTCACGCTGATGACTGAAGCCGGCGGCATGGCGCCGGAAGAGGTCGAGCAGTTGATCACTTTCCCCGTCGAAGCGGCGATGAACGGCATGCCCGGCGTAACACGCGTGCGCTCCGTGTCGGGAATCGGCCTGTCGGTGGTGTACGTCGAGTTCGAGTGGGGAAGCGAGATTTACCGCAACCGCCAGCAGATCGCCGAACGTCTCAACCTGGTCCGCGAGCAGTTGCCGCAAGGCATCGTTCCGCAGATGGGGCCGATCTCGTCGATCATGGGCGAGATCCTGCTCATCGCCTTGCCAGCCGACCCCGACAAGGTCAGCCCGATGCAGGTCCGGGAGTACGCGGACTGGGTAATTCGCCCGCGCCTGCTGACCATCCCGGGCGTCGCGCAAGTCATTGCCATCGGTGGCCAGGTCAAGCAGTACCGCATTGAACCCGATCCGGCGCGCATGCAGGCGCTGGCAGTGACGCTGAGCGAACTGGAAGCGGCGCTGAAAAACTTCGGCGGCAACACCGCCGGCGGCTTCGTCGATGCCGGCGGCCGCGAATATCTGATCCGCAACATCGGCCGTAGCAGCCGACTCGAAGACCTGCAGAACCAGCCGGTGGCGACGCGCAAGGGGCAGGCAATCCTGCTCCGCCAAGTTGCCTCGGTCGCCTTTGCGCCGGCCATCAAGCGCGGCGATGGCAGCTTCAGGGGCAAGCCGGCAGTCATTCTCTCGGTGCAGAAACAGCCGACGGCGGATTCGGTGGCCTTGACTCGCGCCGTCGAAACTGCCTTGGCCGAGATGGGCAAGAGTCTGCCGCAGGGAGTCGACACACCGCAGTTCCTCTTCAAGCAGGCCAACTTCATCGAAGCTTCGGTGGGCAACGTCGAAGAGGCGCTGCGCGACGGCGCCGTCATGGTGGCCGTCATCCTGTTCCTGTTTCTCGCCAATCTGCGCACTACCTTCATTTCGCTGACCGCCATTCCGGTGTCGCTGCTGCTCACGGCGCTGGTTTTCCACTACTTCGGCTTGTCGATCAATACCATGACGCTCGGCGGGCTGGCGATTGCCATCGGCGAACTGGTCGACGATGCGGTGATTGGCGTGGAAAACGTCCTGCGCCGCCTGCGCAGAAACCGCAGCCTGCCCGATCCGAGGCCGGCACTCGAAGTCATTGCCGCTGCCTCGAAGGAGGTGCGCTCGGGTGTCGTTTATGCCACGCTGATCGTCGTCCTGGTGTTCATTCCGCTATTTGCCCTGCCGGGAATCGAGGGGCGGCTGTTCACGCCACTCGGAGTCGCCTATATCGTTTCCATTCTGGCCAGCATGGCGGTGGCAATGACCCTCACCCCGGTGCTGTGCTACTACCTCTTGCCGGCAATGAAGCACATCGATCACGGCGACAGTGCCCTGGTATCCCGGCTGAAAGCGTGGGACGAACGCGTCCTCAACTGGTCGTTCGATCGTGGCCGACTCCTGCTGACCGGTGCGGCAATCACGGTAGCGGTGGCGCTGGCATCGATCCCCTGGTTCCCGAAATCCTTCTTGCCGCCGTTCAACGAAGGCACCCTGACGGTCAGCGTGCTACTCAACCCAGGCACCTCGCTCGCCGAGTCGAATCGCATCGGTACGCAAGCGGAGAAGCTGCTTCTGACGGTGCCGGAAGTCACCGAAGTTGGTCGCCGGACGGGTCGAGCCGAACTGGACGAACACGCGGAAGGCGTCCATTCCTCCGAGATCGAAGTCGACCTGAAAGCCTCGCCACGTGGCCGCGAGGCGATCATTGCCGACATTCGCCAGCGCCTCTCCGGCCTGCCGGCGGTGGTCAGTGTCGGGCAGCCGATTTCGCACCGTCTCGACCACCTGCTTTCCGGTGTGCGCGCGCAGATTGCGCTCAAGATCTTCGGTGACGATCTGGATACCCTGCGCGGGCTGGCCGGCGACCTCAAGGAGCGGCTGGCCAGGATACCCGGGATTACCGATCTGCAGATCGAAAAGCAGGTGCTCATCCCGCAGTACAAAATCCGCGTCGATTACGACGCTGCCTCGCGCTACGGGATCACCTCCGGCGAGCTGCTGCAGGAGCTCGAACAGTTGCTGGCCGGAGAACGCGTCGGCCAGGTCCTGGAGGGCAATCGCCGTTTCGACCTCACCCTGCGCCTGCCGGAAGACGCCCGCGGCGAGCGCGGCCTGGAGGACCTGCTGATCGAGACGCCCAGCGGTCGGGTGCCGCTTGCGCGCCTTGCCACGATCGAGGATGGCGACGGCCCGAATCAGATCGGCCGGGAGAACACGCGCCGGCGCATCGTCATCTCGGCCAACAGCGACGGTTCCGACATCAGCCGCATCATTGCCGAGATCCGCGCTGAAATCGACCGCAAACCGATGCCGGAAGGCTATTTCCCCCTACTGGAGGGGCAGTTCCAGGCGCAGGAGGAAGCCGCCAAACTGATCGCTGTCCTGGCCCTGGTGTCGCTGGCCATGATCTACCTGGTCCTCTACAGCCGCTACCGTTCGGCGATGCTGACGGCCATCATCATGGGCAACGTGCCACTCGCCCTGGTCGGTTCGGTGGTGGCCCTGTGGATCTCGGGCCAAGCGCTGTCGGTGGCCGCGCTGGTCGGCTTCATCACGCTGACCGGCATCGCCACGCGCAACGGCATTCTCAAGATCAGCCACTACATCAACCTGTGCGCTTTCGAGGGCGAGGTATTCGGGCGAGCGATGATTGTACGCGGCTCGCTGGAGCGGCTGACGCCGGTGTTGATGACCGCACTGGTCGCCGCTTTTGCCCTGACCCCGCTGCTGCTCTCCGCCGACGCAGCAGGCAAGGAAATCCTGCATCCGGTGGCGGTGGTCATTTTTGGCGGGCTGATCAGTTCAACGCTGCTCGACACCTTGTTGACGCCGGTCATGTTCTGGCTGTTCGGTGACAAACCCCTGCAACGCTTGCTGGCCGAAAAAGC
>NZ_FLQX01000159.1 GCF_900089955.1 Candidatus Accumulibacter aalborgensis
GCTACCCGCGATCTGACCGCTTCGGCGGCCAAAGCAGGCGTTACCGGCAAACGGGCCCGATTCCACTGGGTCATGCGTCAGGGCTGCGCGCGGGCGGTAAGGGTTTATCGCGAGGCTGATCTGGGCGACAATAGCGGCTTTCGTGCTGTCGGTTCCAGACCATCGGCGCGGGCTGGCCATGGCAATGGCGGATACCCGAGCGAGTATCAAGACAGCCTATCTGGAAACGGTCCCGCATAATCCGAATGGATGGACGCACCATGCTGCTGATGATCGATAACTACGACTCCTTTACCTACAATCTCGTCCAGTACTTTGGCGAACTGGGGCAGGAGGTCAGAGTGTTCCGCAATGATGCCATCACCGTCGCCGAGATCGCTCGCCTGAAGCCGGCCTTGCTGGTCATCTCACCCGGCCCCTGCGCGCCGGCACAGGCGGGCATCTCATTGGCGGCGATTCGCGAGTTTGCGGGCAGGATTCCGCTACTCGGAGTCTGCCTGGGCCATCAGGCGATCGGCGAGGCCTTCGGTGGCCGCGTCGTCCACGCCCGCAAGCTGATGCACGGCAAGGTGTCGCCGGTGCAGCACACCAACCAGGGAGTTTTCCGGGGGCTGCCCAATCCGCTGACTTGTACGCGTTACCATTCGCTGGCCGTCGAGCGCGACTCCTTGCCGGCATGCCTGGAGATCACCGCCTGGACCGATGATGGCGAGATCATGGCCTTGCGTCACCGTACGCTCGCTGTCGAGGGCCTTCAGTTCCATCCGGAATCTATCCTCACCGAATGCGGTCATGAGCTGTTGCAGAACTTCCTCGAGGAGCACGTCAAATGAAACCGCAGGACGCGCTGGCGCGGGTCATCGAACACCGCGAGATTTTTCATGACGAAATGGTTTCCCTGATGCGCCAGATCATGGGTGGCGAAGTGACGCCGGTGATGATCGCGGCGATCATCATTGGCCTGCGCGTCAAGAAGGAGACCATCGGCGAGATCGCCGCTGCGGCGCAGGTCATGCGCGAGCTGTCCACCAAGGTCGTGGTCAGCGACCGCGCGCACCTGGTCGACACCTGTGGCACCGGCGGTGATGGTGCGCAGACCTTCAACATCTCGACCGCTGCGATGTTTGTCGCCGCCGCTGCCGGAGCGCGTGTCGCCAAGCACGGTGGGCGCTCAGTATCTTCGCAATCGGGCAGCGCCGACGTTCTCGAAGCGCTTGGAGTCAATATCAACCTCACCCCGGAGCAGGTCGGACGGAGCGTGGACGAGGTCGGCATCGGCTTCATGTTTGCGCCCAATCACCACAGTGCGATGAAGCACGCCGCGCCGGTGCGCCGCGAACTGGGCGTTCGCACGCTGTTCAATATCCTCGGTCCGCTGACCAATCCGGCCAGCGCGGCCAATCAGGTGCTTGGCGTCTTCCATCCCGACCTGGTCGGCATCCAGGTGCGCGTCTTGCAGCGCTTGGGCAGCTCGCACGCACTGAGTGTTTTCGGCCGCGAAGGGCTCGACGAAATCTCGATCTCCGGCGATACCCTGGTCGGCGAGTTGAGGAATGGACGCGTCGCGGAATACACGCTCCACCCCGAGCAGTTCAACCTCGCAGTGCACGACCCACGGGTGTTGCGCGTCGCCAATGTCGAAGAATCGAAGGCCATGTTGCTGGCTGCACTGGAAAACCGGGGCGGCGCTGCGCGTGACATTGTCGCGCTCAACGCCGGCGCCAGCATCTACGTCAGCGGTCTGGCCGAAACCCTGGCCGATGGCGTCGATAATGCCTTCGAAGCGATCGCCTCGGGCGCTGCGCGCGCCAGGCTCGACGCGTTCGTGGCCTTTACACGCAGCTTTGTGGCTTGAGCGGTGGTTTCACCTTCGTTCGGGAGATAGCATATGGCATCGCTGCAGGTTGAAAAGCGCTTCGACGCGGCCGCGTATGTGGCCTGGGAGGAGACGCAGTCCGAGCGTCACGAATACCTCGCCGGCGACGTATTCGCCATGGTCGGCGTGCGCCAGGCGTACAATGTCGCGAGCGGAAATCTCTACAGCCGCTTGCGACGAGAACTCAAGGGCAGTCCGTGTCGTGTCTTCATCGAGTCGGTCAAGACGCACATTGAAGCTGCCGACTCCTTCTTCTATCCCGACGTCCTGGTCACCTGCGATCCGCGTGATCGCCTGACGCCGAACTACGTCAGCCATCCAGTGCTGGTCGCCGAAGTCCTCTCCGAATCGACTGCAGGATTCCATCGCGGCGGCAAGTTTGCTGCCTATCGCAAGCTCGACAGCCTGCAGGAGTATGTCTTGATCGACGTGGCGGCGCAGTGCATCGAGGTTTTTCGTCGCGATGCCGGGAATCATTGGGTGCTCTACGACTATGGCCCGGACGACGATGTCGAGTTCTCGTCTCTGGGGCTGCGCGTGCCGATTGAGGACCTGCTCGAAGACACCCGCGAAGACGGCACGGAGCAGCTTGTAGCAGCGGCTGAGCGGCCATGAGCGACATCCTGAAGCGGATTCTTGCCGTCAAGCGCGACGAAGTGGCTGCTTCCCAGGCCGCCGGCGCGCCTCTGGCCAGCGTGCGCGCAGCGGCCGAAAAGCAGCCTGCGGCACGCGATTTCCTCGGCGCACTGCAGAACACCATCGCCGCCGGGCGACCGGCGGTGATCGCCGAAATCAAGAAAGCCAGCCCGTCGAGGGGAGTCCTGCGCAGCGATTTTCGCCCAGCCGAAATCGCCGTCAGTTATGCGCGCCATGGCGCTGCGTGCCTGTCGGTGCTCACCGACCACCAGTTCTTCCAGGGGGCGCCGGCGTATCTGCAGGCAGCACGCGCCGCCTGTGCTCTGCCGGCGTTGCGCAAGGATTTCCTGGTCGACGCCTATCAGGTCCATGAAGCGCGCGCCATGGGTGCCGACGCCATCCTGCTGATCGCCGCGGCGCTCGACTTGCCGGCGATGCGCGACTTCGAAGCCATTGCCGATGCTCTTGGCATGGCCGTGCTGGTGGAAGTGCACAATGGCCACGAACTCGACCTCGCGCTGCAACTCGGCACACCGCTGGTCGGCATCAACAACCGTAACTTGCGCAGCTTCGAAGTCAGTCTGCAGACCACCCTCGAACTCCTGCCCTATATCCCGGCTGATCGCATCGTCGTCACCGAAAGCGGTATTCTCGCCACGCGGGACGTGCAGTTGATGCGCGACCGCGGCGTCAACGCCTTTCTCGTCGGCGAAGCCTTCATGCGCGCAGCGGAGCCGGGCGAGGCACTGGCCGAGCTGTTTCACTGACCTCCGAAGGGCGGTCGTACTTTCCGGGTCTTGAACAGGGATCGGTATAGCTTGGGTCTGTCGGTCGAGGCACTGTGGACCCTGCGCAACGGTTACGCGCAATGCACCCGTGCCGGGCTCGACGCGATCTCGGCATACGTAGCCTGGCGGAAGCCGGAGGAGGTCGATGCGCCGCGCGGCAAGCTGCGCGTTGGGGTCCATCGCAGAGATCAAAATGCACTATTCCGTGATCACTGAGCAGCAAGTCGCAGCCCGCTGGACAGTCCGCCTGAAAACCATGCGGCGCTGGCGGCACGACAAAGTTGGCCCGACGTGACACAAACTTTTGATACAGAGCGAGCCTCTCGCACAGCCAAGTTGCCGACGCGATCACTGAATCGATACGGCGCATCGGATACGGGAACTTCAAGAACCAGGTGGCCGAAGGTGACCGGCACGGCGCCTACTTTGACGTGTGGCGAGTTCCAGGGGGCTGAAATTTGCCTACCATCGACCTGCCGTCTTTGCAGAAAACAAAAAGCCAGATCATTTGACCTGGCTAACTGTTTGTTTTCCTGGTGGAGACAGGCGGGATCGAACCGCCGACCTTCTGATTGCGAATCTGAACTTCTAGGCATTTTTCGACGTTGAAGGGGATGCGCAGGAAGAAGAAAAAATAAACAAAAACAGTAAATTGATGCAAATAGGCGTGGCTTGACGTTGAATCGGATTGCCGTAAAATGGCTACATGGTGGCTACACGGAAAACCCGCTGCCACCTTCTGACTACAGCAAGGAGCCGACCAAATGAACCGCGAACGCCTGACGCCTGATCGAATTCGCCGCCTGACGCTACCCGAGGGCGCCGGGCAATCCTTCCTCTGGGACACCGACGCGCCCCGCCTTGCCGTTCGCGTGACCGCTGGCGCAAAGGCGTTCATCTTTGAATCCAAGCTGAACCGGCAAACTATCCGCGTGACCATCGGCGATGTTCGCACGTGGACACTCGCCGCCGCCCGCGACGAAGCGCGCCGGCTGCAAGCGATGACCGACCAAGGCACCGACCCGCGCCAGGAGAAGCGCGACCGCATCGCCGCTACCGAGGCCAAGCGCGCCGAAGACGAGGCCAAGCGGATCGAACTGGAGCGCACCGCCACGCCAGCAATGAAAGCCTGGCAGAAGTACATCGAAGCGCGCCGCCCGATCTGGAGTGCCCGCCACCTCCTCGAACACGAAGCCGTCATCAAGGAAGGAGGGAAGCGGCGCACCCAAGGACGCCGGCCCGGCGAGAGTGACAAGACGCTGCCGGGCATCCTGCGCCCGCTGCTGGTGCTTCCTCTTGAACAGATCGACGCCGACCGGGTACGCGTCTGGCTCAAGGACGAGGCGACGCACCGCCCGACCTATGCCCGCCTTTCCTTCGCCCTGATGCGCGCGTTCCTGAACTGGTGCAGCGACCGCCCCGAGTACCGCGATCAGGTACAGGCGGGCGCTTGCATCACCCGACTGGCAAAGGACGAACTGCCGAAGAAGATCGCCAAGGATGATTGCTTGCAGCGCGAGCAACTGCCGGCATGGTTCGCCGCCGTGCGCCAGATCGGTAACCCGGTCATCGCCGCCTATCTCCAAGCCGCCCTGCTGACTGGCGCGCGCCGCGAGGAAGTGGCCGGCATCCGGTGGGAAGACGTGGACTTCCAGTGGAAGGCCATGACGATCCGGGACAAGGTAGAAGGCACCCGGAATATCCCGCTGACACCCTACGTTGCCACGCTGCTGGCCGGCCTGCCGCGCCGTAACGATTGGGTATTCAGCAGCCCCGCCGCAGCATCTGGACGCCTGCAGGAGCCGCGCATCATGCACAACAAGGCCCTGACCGCTGCTGGCCTGCCTGCGCTGTCTATTCATGGCCTGCGCCGCTCGTTCGGCACCCTGGCCGAATGGGTAGAATGCCCCGCGGGAGTCTCGGCGCAAATCATGGGGCATAAGCCATCGGCGACCGCTGAGAAGCATTACCGCGTGCGCCCCCTCGATCTGCTGCGCCAGTGGCACACCAAGATTGAAGGCTGGATTCTCAACGAAGCCGGTATCGAGCAGCCTGCCGAAGATCGAGCGCCCGGCTTGCGAGTCGTCACCTGAACTGCGCTTTGCCCTCGTGCTGAACTTATGTAACATATACGTTACAAACCCATGTTTGAACTTCTCGATTATCAGACGGCAAGCGGACACGACCCGTTCAAGGAATGGCTGGCAGACCTTGCAGACAGGCAGGCGCGTGCAAAGGTGGCCGTCCGGGTGCAAAGGATGGCCGCCGGCAATTTCGGCGACCACAAGCCCTTGAGCGATGGCGTATGGGAATTGAGGATAGACCACGGCCCCGGCTACCGCGTGTATTACGCCCAAGCCGGCCAGCGAGTGCTGTTGTTGCTGATCGGTGGCGACAAGCGCCGCCAGCAAGCCGACATTGAAACCGCCGTCCGCTACTGGCAGGACTGGCAAAGGAGGAATGCACGATGAAAGCCGCTCGCTCCCACGATGACGCAATGGTGGAACTGCTGCGCGAAGACCCGGCTTTTGCCGATGAGTACCTCGCCGCAGCACTGGAGGAAGCAGAGGAACCCGGCGGCAGGCAAGCCCTGCTGCGCGCCTTGCGCCACGTCGCCCATGCCCAGGGAATGCAAGAGGTAGCGGCACGCGCCGGCCTGCGCCGTGAGAGCCTTTCCCGCGCCCTTTCGCCCAAGGGAAACCCGACACTCGAAACCTTGCTGGCCATTCTGTCGGCCGCCGGCCTGCGCCTGGCCGTGGCCCGACGAGAGGAACACCCGGCCTGACCAAGTTTCGCCGCGCCTATCTCGACGGGGAGAAAACCGGAATCCTTCACCGGCTGGCGCGGCACCCTACTTTGAAGATCGCAGAGAAGGAGCGACATGAACAATAGCCGTCGAAAAATCGACGCTTCCGATTTCAAAGAATTATGCAAGGTCAAGAACCTGACGAACTTCGGCGGGTTCCGCCTTGAGTGTGACGGCGTTTACCTGAACAGGCTTGACGACGCGACGTTGCAACTGCTGGGCGAGGAAGAAAAAAAGGCGGTCCAGGGATGGCACCCGACCGGCGGTTACCATGAGCCTGCGCTCCGCTTTCCTTGCGACGTGGACGAGTTTCTCAACTTTATTAATGAGTCTGGTTTTGCGGGCTGCATTCACGGCCCCACTCTCGTCGAATGGTTGCAACTAGCCGCCCCCGTCACAGACCCTTCTGGATCGCGAGAGGTAGCTCCGCCCGATGTAGAAATAATACGAAAGCGAAGCGCGCTCATTGCAGAGTTTGCGGGTATGTGGCCATCAATCGAGAACGACCTATACGAAGGTTCTGATAACGGCCTATCTGAGGCTGCCAGAACCAAGAAACACGGAATTTGGAATGTCTGCGAGGCGCTAAAGTGGGCAGTAGTGCAAGGGAAAATTCACCAAGAGAAAGCCGAGGCATTTGTTCAAGCCGAAGGGGATAGCGACCTATCCTTTTTCATCGGTGGCTTGCTCAAGCAAGGAAGAAAATAACCTTCCGGAATTACGGCAGTTCTTCGGCAGTTTTTCGCGCAATTTCGGAAGCCTGAATCTTCATTCGCCAGCGTTGATTAACCTAGCAAGTCGCGAGGAAATCAGGGCAGGTTCCTTTCAAGGAACAGCGAATGATGCAAATAACCCCCCAAGCCGCACCCAAGTCGAGCCGATCGGATTGGCAGAAAGCAGCGGAGTCAGTAGCCCGAAACTTCTCGACTGAAGAATTCGCCGCGCAGCTGAAAGTCAAGCCGCAGACCATCCGCGCCGCGTATTGCCGCGACGGCGTTTATCTCGGCGTGGCGCCGATCAAGTTGCCGAATCGCCGCCTGTTGTGGTCCGCTGACGAAGTTGCTGCCCTGATCGCTGGCCGGCCCGTGAAAGCCGACGCCGAGAAGATCGACGAGCACTTTGCACGCAAGGCCGCCGACGCATCGAAGGTTCTTCCGCACATCCGCGCCAAGGCCGAAGCGAAGGCTAAGCGCCTGGCCGCAGTGACCGCCGGTGAGGTGGCGTAATGACCGCAGCTTCCAATATCGTTGCTGTCGCCCACGGCGACCCCACCACCACATCCGTTCTCATCGCCGATCTTTTCGGCAGACCACACAAGAACGTCCTGCAATCGCTCGACGGACTGATCGTGGACGGCACGATAGATCGGCTAGATTTCAAGCCGATCTCCTACTTCGACGAGATGAACCGCGAGCAGCGCGCATATCAATTGAGCGAGCGCGCCGCGCTGATCTCCATGCCGTTCATTGGCGGAAAGAAATCACGCGAAGGCCAGCGCGTCCTGGTCGATGCATTCCTCGCCGCCCGCGACGAAATCAATCGCCTGCGCCGGATGCGCGCATCACCCGACTGGCAGCAGGCACGCATCGAAGGCCAGACCGCGAGGCGAGACGAAACCGACGCCATCAAGGCGTTCGTCGGCTACGCGCAGTCACAAGGCAGTCACAGCGCTGGCAAGTATTACCTCGCCATCACGAAAGCGACGAATCGAGCGTTGTTCTTCGTCAATGCAGCCGTCGGCAAGGATTTCAGGCAAGGACTTTCGGCGCAGCAATTAGCCGCGGTGGCGATGGCCGAGAGGATCTTGGAGCGCTCGCTGCTGGAGTCGATGAGCGCGAAGACCTACTACAAAGACGCCTACCGCGCCGCCGCCGAGCGCGTTCGCCAGTTCGCTACGCTGATCGGGCAGTCAGTACCGGGAAAAGCGCCGGCAATGCTGGAGGGCGGCAAATGAAAAACGCTCCCGATCGCAAAAAAGCAATCGAGAGCGCCTTGGAACCGCGCCCCGATTCTATCACCCCCGACACGCTGAAGGCCCGCCTTCAGGCCGGCGAGATCATCGCAGCACTCGACTACCCCGAAGCCGACCGCCCGCTGTTCTGGTCCGCCATCACCCTCGTTCTCGACGATCTGCCGCGCGTCCGCCAGGTCTGGCGCACGATCGCCGAGCAGCACGTCGACGGCATCCGGACTCGGCAGAGGATGTTCCGGATTTGTCCGCGCCAGCGAGGCGTTATTGACTCGACGTTGGCCGGGTGGATCGTCCTGGCCGTGACGTGCGCCGCGTTGCTGGCTGGAGGGTTGCCGGTATGAGCCGCTCGAACGAATGGGACGCCGCGCATCGCCTGGCCGGCGAGATTCCGACGTGCACAGGCCCCGCGAAGCATCGGGCAATCTCGGCACTGCTGGCCAAACTTCTCGACCTGCTGCGGACGGGGGCATCATGAACCGCGACCCTATCGCCGAACTCGAACGCGCCCGCTCTGCGCTTTGGAGTCTCGACGCCGGCACCGACCGCGAAACCTGGGTGAAGGTCGCCATGAGCGCGAAGGCTAACGGGCTGGCCTTCGAGGACTTCCACGAGTGGAGCGCGACCGCCGGCAACTACCGCAATGAGGCCGAATGCCGCTCTGTCTGGCAGAGCATCAAGGAGGGCGGCATCGGCGCCGGTTCGCTGTTCCATGCCGCTCGCGCCGCCGGCTGGACTGATGACGGAGAAGCGCCGGCCAGTCGCCCGCAATCGCACCAGGAACGGCCCCGGCAACCCGAGCAACCCAAGGCCCCGCCGCATGACCCGCGCGCCGTCTGGGACGCCTGTGAGCCGGCGACCGCCGACCAAGCGTACATCGCCCGCAAGGTGGGGCTGCCCGATGGCCTGCGCGTCTATCACGGTTCGCTGAAGATTGCCGGCATGGCCTGCGCCGGTTCGCTGGTGCTGCCGATCCGCACTCTGGCCGGCGAAGTCGTGGATCTTCAGCTCGTCATTCCCAAAGCCAACGTACTGCCGGGCAAGCAGGACAAGATGCTTTTGCCTGGCGTGCAGGTTTCACAGTGGCCGGACGCCTGCCTGACCATCGGCGGACCGCTCAAGCCCGAGAGCATCGTCTACATCGTTGAGGGAGTCGGGCAGGCATGGAGCGCGCATCAGGCGACGCGCCGGCCTGCGGTAGTGGCCTTCGGAGTCGGACGCATGGCATCGGTGGCCGCCGCCCTGCGCGAGCGTTACCCTGCCGCCCGGCTGGTGCTGGTGGCGGACGCCGGCAAGGAAAACCAGTGCGCCGCCATCGCCAAGTTCGTTTCTGGCGCCTGGGTGGAGATGCCCAAGGGCAGCCCGAGAAACTACGACTTGAACGACATCCACCAGGCCGAAGGACTCGCCGCCGTGCGTGATCTGCTGGAGGGCGTCAAGGAGCATCCGCAGCGCTTCAAATTTCAGGACGCCGAGCAGTTCGCCGAGCAGCCGCCCCTTGAATGGCTGGTGAAGGGATTGATCCCGCGCCGCGGTGTCGTGGCAGCCTACGGCCCGAGCGGATGCGGCAAGAGCTTTCTCGTTCTGGACCTGGTAGGCGCGATCGTCGAAGGCCGGGAATGGTTCGGCCGCCGCACGGTCCGCACGCCGGCGCTTTACATCTGTCTTGAGGGTTCAGCCGGGTTCGGCAAGCGGCTGGCCGCGTACCGGCGGGAAGTTGGCGGTCTGGCGGGAATGAAGGTACTCGCCGCGCAGTTCGTGCTGAACAGCCGGCAGGACGAGAACGACATCATCGACGCCATCGTCGGCCAAGGCATGAAGGGCGGAATCCTCGTCCTCGACACGCTGGCGCAGGCAACGCCCGGACTCGACGAGAACAGTGGCGAGGGCATGACCGCAATTATCGCCGCTTGCCAGCGGATTCAGAGAGCGACGGATACGGTGCTCCTGCTGATTCACCATTCCGGCAAGGATGTTGCCCGAGGGCTCAGGGGGCACAGTTCGTTAATCGGCGCCCTCGACGCCAGCATCGAAGTGTCAGGCGGGATCGACGGCGCCGCGCGCCAGTGGTCTGCGATCAAGGTCAAGGACGACGCGGCCGGCGAGGCGCATCCTTTCGACCTGCGCAGAGTGGTGCTGGGCACCGACGACGACGGCGACGATATCACCTCGTGCGTCGTCGATTTGGCAAGCCCTCCCGCCGAGGCATTCAAGAAAGCGCGCCTGCCCGGTGGCGGAAACATGAGGATCGCCTGGGACCGGCTCTGCGAGCTTTTGCGCACGGGCGGAATTTTCGGCAAAGCATCCGCGCCAGAAGGACGGCCATGCTTCAGCCTGGAAAGCGCTCTGACAGACATTGCCGGCCGCCTGACCTGCGACCAAAAGCGCCGCAGGGAACGTGCCGAGCAAGCGGTCACCTCGCTGGTCGCCCGCGGACTTGTGGTTCACGAGGAAGGTTGGCTATGGCTGCGCTGACCAACCCTTCCCGGCCTTTCCCGTTTCCCGCTCCCTGTATACAGGGAACGGGAAAAACGGGAAAACAAGAGGCCCCGAAATTCCCGCCACCGGGAAAAACGGGAAAAACGGGAAACCACGACAGAAGCATACTTTGGGTGCGCTGTATGGTTCTTTGGGACAACTTCGGCGATGGTGTGTGCAACGTTGAAGTGGTCCGGCATCCAGCGACCGTGAGGTATCAGCAAACCTTTTCAGATGGCGCCTGCTGGATAGATTGGTCGACCGGGAAGCGCCGACCAGCCGATCTGTTCGGAGCACTTCTGGCCCAAGGGTTCGCCAATGGTGCCGAGTTGCGCCGCACACTGGCGGAATTCGGCACAGTGACCGGTTGCGGATGGGCTGGCCGGATGCTGGCCGGGTTGAAAGCATGGGAGGGCGAAGCATGAGCGCCGCGACCTGCCACGAATGCGGTGACCGATTCGAGAAAGGCGCGCCGTGGAATAAACCTGCATGCTCTGCTGAAAGGAATCGAAGCGCGCCGAGCATGACGAGCTTCTGGAGTTGCGCGAGGAGGTCGCCGATCTGCGCCAGCGCCTGCGGGAAGCAACGGCCGCTTCAGCACCGGCAGCGATTCCAACCGAGATGCTGAAGCGCCTGATCAGCCTGGGCCATCCGGACAAGCACGGCAGCAGCGAGCCCAGCAACGTCGCCACCGCCGCCTGTCTGCTGCAGCAGCGCCAGGAGCGCCGATGACCCGCGCCGCCCGCCGCCCGCAGCAGGCCGCGTTGTTCCCCGACCTGCCGGCAGCGCCGCCGGCCTCTCGAGTCAATAACCGCCCCGAAGCCGCCGCCTTGGCCGAAGTGCTCCGGGCGTTACGCTGTAACCCGGCTGTGGCGTGGTGCGAACGGCAGAACAGCGGAGTCGCCGGCATCGGTGGCCGGTTCGTTCGCTTCGGCTGGCCGGGTTGCAGCGACATCATCGGCCAACTCAAGGGCGGTCGGCTGTTGGCGGTCGAGGTCAAGGGGCAGCACGGACGGCTACAGCCGGAGCAGCGGCAGTTCCTCGCCCTGGTGCACCGGTTCGGTGGCGTGGCCTTCCTGGCGCGTGACTGCCCACACGTACACCGATGGTTCAAATCCCTTCGTCTCCGCCAGGACACCGGCAGCAAACTGTCTGCACCAAAAACGAACACCCCGCACAACGCCTTGTTTTGCGGGGTTTTTCGTTTGAACCTCCTGACTTCGCTACCCCCACAAATGTCATATCTGACGAATTTTGGCGTCTTACGGGCCGTTTCTCTCGAAACCTCCTGACTTCGGGAATTTGGTACGGATTTTTCAAGCTGTTGTTTTTGCTTGAGAATTGCGGTGTGGTTGACGTGTTTCGCGATGGCGTGTGCTTTGGTTTCGTGAGGTACGCCATCGCGAAATTGCTGGTTGGTGAGGGGCAGTGGATAGCGCCGGGGCCATAGGCGCAATGCCTTAGCGAGGGTTCTCACAGACTCCACCAGGAAACGAAGGATGCGAATGGCGTTGGCCTGAGAAAGCGGGTACGGCAGGTTTGTCTGCTCAAATGCCTACTTTATCCAAGGAGCTCTCACGAAAAACTTGATCTCGATGTGCACCATGACGGCATATCAGCGTCAAGAGTCTGTTAGCCTTGTGGCCGATTCAGCCGGCCTCCCTCAACGAGCTTTCCTTCAATCGCCTTCGACGACGATCCATGACCCTCAAGACTCTTTGCAGTCCCCGTGCCTCGGTCTTTGCCGCTGACCGTCGGGCCACAGTTCTCAGCCTCGATACCTTCCTCAAAGCTCAGGTTCACGGTTCCGAATTCTTCGATGAGAACTACTTCACCAACGGCATGGTGACCCTGGTTGACCGTGCGTTTCGGCACCTTTCAGGCTCCGGGGCCGGTTCGTCGGTCTTTCTGCTGTCCCAGGCGATGGGGGGCGGCAAGACGCACAGCATGATCGGCCTTGGCTTGCTGGCGCGCGATCCACAGTTGCGCCGTCGCGTCCTGGGCGACCAGGACCCGGCTCCCAGGTTGGGACGCTGTCGTGTGGTGGGCTTCAATGGGCGCAACACCGACGCTGCCGGGGGAATCTGGGGTTCCATTGCCGAACAACTCGGCAAGGCGCTCCAATTTGCCCGCTATGTATCCCCGCTGCTCAGCGCCCCCGGCCCGGAAGCGTGGAAACAGTTGCTGGGCGGTGATCCATTGGTACTCTTCCTGGATGAGTTGCCGCCCTACCTCGAATACGCGGTGACGGTTCCGGTCGGCAATGGTGATCTGGCTGTGGTCACGACCACGGCACTCGGTAATCTTCTGGTCGCTGTAGCCGAGATGGACAACGTCTGCCTGGTTATCTCCGATCTTGCGGGAACCAATTTCAGTCTTGGCCAGGCGAGTTTGCAGGCGGCGTTCGAACGAGCCGTGCAAGGCATCACCGCAGAGTCTCGCCGTATCGCCGTCCCGATCACCCCGGTGAATCCAAATGGTGACGAGCTTTATCACATCCTTCGCAAGCGGCTATTTCAGAATGTCGCTCCTTCGGCGGAAATCGAGCGGGTTGCTGCTGCCTACCGGGAAGCGCTGCGCGAGGCGGTACGCATGAACCTGACTTCCACCACGCCGGAATCCCTCTATACCCGGGTGATCGATGCTTACCCGTTTCATCCCGATTTGCGTGAGCTTGTCGGCAAGTTCAAGGAGAACGAAGGTTTTCAGCAGACTCGTGGCGTTATCCGTCTGATGCAGATGGTGGTCTCCGATTTCTGGAATTCCGGGAAGGCTGCGGAAAAGGATCTGATCAGTCCCTACGATATCGATTTCAACGTCGACGAGATCGCTTCCGAGATTCGCACGATCAACCCTTCCCTGAGTGAAGCCATCGCGCACGACATCGCTCACGGTGGCGACTCCGAAGTTGAGCAGATCGACCTGGCCAATGGGAACGCCGACGCCTCCGAAGCCGCGCGAGTCATTCTTGTTGCCTCCCTCTCCAGCACGCCGGGCGCCATTCACGGGCTGCGCGAACATCAACTGGTCGATTGTCTCCAGCGGCCCGGCCGCGACCTCTCCACCTTCAAGGCCAACGTCCTCGACAAACTGGCGACGCGTGCCTGGTACCTCCACAATTCATCGGACGGCCGCCTGTTCTTCAAGAACCAGCAGAATCTAGCCGCCAAGCTGCGTTCAACGGCACTCTCGCTGCATGCCGAAACCGTTGACCGGATGCTTCGCGAACATCTGGAGTCCTGTTTTTCCGCTTCGCTCCGCGACTGTTACCAGATCATCAAAGTCCTGCCCCCGCCCGATGAAGTTCAGGTCGAGCAGGACAAGACCACTCTGGTCATCGTGAGGCCGGGTGGCCAGGCAAACCAGTTGCCCATCTCCGCTGACTGGCAGGCATGGTGGGGCCAGCAGCAGTACAAGAATCGCGTCCTCTTTCTCACCGGCTCGCGGGACACTTTCCAGAAGGTGCTCGATTCGGCGCGGCAGACGCGCGCGCTGCAAAGTATCGACGACGAACTCAGATCGGAGAATACGCCGGCGAACGATCCGCAGTGGCGGGCGCTCGATGTGCTCCGCGACCGCGTCGGTCTGCAATTCACCGCCGCCCTGAAGGAAGCCTTCGACCAGATCGTCTATCCCTCGATCGGCGCCGCATTGCGCGCCACAGGGACCGATCTGGCTTTCGCCGGCAACCAGAGTGGCGAAGCCACCATCCGCAAGACCCTTGAAGGCGCGCAGAAATTCACCACCAAGATCGACGACGAGAGCTTCCGCACGCGGGCGGAAGTCCGCCTGTTCGGTTCGGCACAGAGCAAAGTCGTTCTGTGGTCGGACTTCAAGCGTGCCGCGGCGGTCAACACCAACTGGCCTTTGCACAAAATCTCAGCGTTCGATGACCTCAAAGCGGAGTGTCTTCGCCGCGGCCTGTGGCGCGAAGAAGGCAATCACATCCGCCGCGGCCCGTTTCCCCCGCCGGTCCCCGAAGTTTCCGTTCGCGAACTCTCGGTGCAGGAAGACGGCGACGGCCACACCTACCTGAAAATCGAACCGCTGCATGCGCCGTCTCTCGTGTATGAGACCGGTGACTCGGACCCCACCAGCGCTTCCAGTCCGGTACCGACGCCAATGCGCTTTGCCGCAATCGGTCTGCGTTACCGTTTCCTCGCCTTCGATCCCGACGACATGGTCCGCGTCAGTGCGGTGAAGGAATGGACCGCGAAGCTGCGGCTCAAGTATCAGCTTCATAACCGCGGTAGTCATCACGAAGTCGAACTGCTGGCCCTGCCCAGAGCCAACGGGGTCACTATTCGCTACAGTACGGATGGTTCCTCGCCAGGCAGTGCGGGCGCGGCGACTTACGACGGCCCATTCCGCGTGCCGGGCAATTGCCGCGTGGTGTGCGCCATGGCGGTATCAGGGGCGTATGACCTGAACTCCGAGACGCTGCGCATCAACATCCCGCAGCGAGGAGCAGCGGTACGCCCGCCGATAGATCCCGGACTGCCGGCCCGCTGGATCCAGCAAACGAAGCTCGACGACGCCGGCGCGGTATGGGATTTCATCCAGCGACTGGCGTCCGCCAGCGGTGTCCGCGCCCATGACCTCAGCCTCACGGCAGAGAGCAGCGATGGCCAGCAGAACGTCGACTATTCGGGTGCGCTGGAGGACGGCTACGATGCGGCGGCAGCGAAATCGGTCGCCGAGAAGCTGCAGGAGATCGTCCAGGGCGGCAGCCTGCGCATGACGGCGGGCTCGCTCGCCTTTCCGACCGGGCAGGCGCTGCTCGACTGGCTGAAGACCACCAATCAGCCGTTCGACGTTGCCAGAGTGAGCCAATAACCGATGACCGGTGCTAGCGCATCATCCGCTCGTAAGGTCGTCGGTCTGGGCTTTCTCCCGGACGAAGCCCGCCACGGTTTCCTGATCGACATCCCGAGGGGCGGGGGCGCCAGTGAACTCGTCTGCATCAGCGAGTACCGCGGCAATGAGCTCGACCATCTCGGGGCGCGTGCCGTGGTCGCGCCGTCCCCCAACGACCCGTCGCTGCGCGTCGTCATCGACCGCGCGCGCTGGCTGGCGCTTGCCCCGGCCTTCTGGGAAGAGGCCAACCGCCGTCTGCGGGCCAACGGCCTGCCCGTCGCGAGGTTTCAGAAGAATTCCGTCAAGCCGGTGCCGGTGCATCCGTCGCTGGGCAAGGAACTCTGCATCCTCTGCTGGGCGGTCGAAGACGCCTCGCCCGATGACATCCCGAACGCGCTGCACAACTGGGAAGCGCTGGCCCCCGAAGAGCGCTGGTGGCTCTATACCATGACCGTCGCCACCACCGGTCAGGCGATGCAGAAGGGTGTCGGCTGGCGCAAGGCGCTGCGCGCCGCCATTGCGGACAACCCGTTCGTCAAAGGCGATGGCCTGTCGCCCAAGGCGCGCCGCGAGCTGCTCGGGCATTCCCAGCTTTCACTTTCCCTCTGAAATCCTTGATGACTCGCTGAAGCATTCCTCGATCTTCGGCTGACACTGCGACAAGAAGTAGCTATCATTGGTAATTACCTTTTTCGGAGCTTCACATGGATACCGCACGCCTTTTTCAATCGGGCCGCAGCCAGGCCGTTCGGCTACCCAAGGAATACCGGTTTGCCGGCACCGAAGTGGTGGTGCAGCATTTCGGCAATGGCGTCCTCCTGCTACCGGTGGATGACCCCTGGCAAACGCTGGAAACCGCGCTCTCGTCCTTCGAGCCTGGCTTTGTCATGACACGGGAGCAGCCGGCGGCGCAGGTTCGTGCCGAGATTACCGCATGATTCTGCTTGACACCAATATCTGCATTTACATCATCAACACCAGACCGCCCGAAGTGCTGGCGCGTTTTCATCAGTACCGACTGGGTGACATCGGGCTGTCGAGTGTGGTGGCTGCGGAACTTGCCTTTGGCGTTGCCAAAAGCGCCTCGGTGCGCAATCGCCAGGCGCTGGAAATGTTTCTGGCTCCGCTGGAAGTCCTCCCTTTTGATAGGGCGGCCATGTGGGCTTATGGTGATTTGCGCGCTGACCTGGAGCGCCGGGGGGAACCGATTGGCTCCCTGGACACCCTGATTGCTGCGCACGCACTGAGCGTCAATGCCGTGCTGGTCACCAACAACACTCGCGAGTTTTCCAAAGTCCGGGGCCTGCAACTGGAAAACTGGGCGGCTACCGAATGAGCACCTTCATTGAAACGCAGTTCCCCATCGCCCGCCTTTCGGCCGAGTCGTACAAGGAGCGCAAGGCAAATAATGGTCAGACGCTCACCCGTCTGGGTAAATGGTGGGGGCGCAAGCCGCTGATTCTCGTCCGGGCAGCCATTCTCGGCATGCTGATGCCGGCATCCAGCGATGCACGGAAAGACCGTGAGATCTTCCTCCGGATTCTCACCATGGACGACGAAGGCGTATGGGAGCGCCTCAAGGAAAAAGGGGCAGGTGTGCCGTGGCGCCACGAAGATCCCGACATAAGCCGGAGGAGCTTCGATGCGCTGTCCTACGCAGAGCGACTGCGTTACTGCGAACGGCCGGAGAACATCCCCGGTCCGACGCTGGCAGCCTGGAGGGAGATCAACGCCCACCTCGGCACCACCGCCACGAGCCTTGGCGAACTGGTCGAACAACTTGGTCAGCGTACGTTCGGCCACACGCCGCGCGTCGGAGACAGCTTCTGCGGCGGTGGCTCCATCCCTTTCGAGGCGGCGCGCATCGGATGCAATGCTTTCGGGTCCGACCTCAACCCCGTTGCCGGACTGCTCACCTGGGCCAGCCTCAACCTGCTCGGCGGTGGCAGGGAAGTGCAGGAAGATGTCATGCGCGTGCAGGCGGAGGCCCTGGCTGTTGCCGACCGCCAGGTTACGGAATGGGGCATCGAGCACAACGCACTGGGTGAACGGGCCGACGCCTACCTCTACTGCGTGGAGGTCAAGCCGGAGGGTTGCGATTACTTCATTCCGCTGGCGCCCAGTTGGCTCATTGGCGAGAAATCCAGGGTCGTGGCGCGCTGGATCCGTGTCGCCAACGCCGATTTTCTTGCGCCGGAGATCGCCGTGGTTTCAGATGCCGAACTGAAACGCTACAAGGAAAAGGAAGGGGCGACGGTGGCGGATAGCCGCGTCGTTGATCCCTTCGACGCCACCCGTACGTGGTCGGTGGAAGCCTTGCGCGGCCCGGAAGGTCTGCGACGCTGGAGCAACGACGACCTCGTGCCCCGCCCAGGTGATGTGTTTCAGGAACGGCTTTACTGCATTCGCTGGGTAAAGACGGTGATCAGGAATGGCCGGCCCAAAGAAATCCGCCGCTATGCCGCCCCCGATGCGGCCGACCTTGCCCGCGAAGCCAAAGTGCTCGAACTGCTGCGCGAACGATTTGCCGACTGGCAACGCGAGGGCTTCATCCCGTCCAGGGCGATTCCTGAAAGTGGCGCAGAAACCGACCGCCTTTTCCGCGAACGCGGCTGGACCCACTGGCATCACCTCTTCACGCCGCGGCAGTTGTTGACGCATGGATTGCTGGGGGAATCTAGCCAACGCCTAGCTGTCTCGAAGCAAGCTTGCGTCGCATGCCTGCTTGGCCTTGGACGCATGGCGGACTGGAACGCTCGGCTCAGTGCCTGGATGTTTCACGCCGGGAACGAGAAGGGTAATCAAGTATTCTATAACCAAGCTTTGAACTGTCATTTCAACTACGCTACAAGAGCGCTTAGCAAGTTGGGGGATACTTTTTCGATCCTTGCTGACGCCAGCGAAAACAACGTCGGTCTGCTTGGAAAGTTAACGCAAGCAGACGCCCGCGACCTCCGAGAAACCTGCGACCTGTGGATCACCGATCCGCCCTACGCCGACGCAGTCAATTACCACGAACTCGGCGACTTCTTCCTTGCCTGGTACGACAAGCAACTGGCCAGAGCCTTCCCCGAATGGACGCCCGATGCCCGCGCCGAACTCGCCGTGCGTGGTGATGGGGAGGACTTTCGTCGCTCAATGGTCGAAATTTACCGCAAACTCGCCCGCCACATGCCGGACAACGGCTTGCAGATGGTCATGTTCACCCATCAGAACCCGGCGGTCTGGGCCGATCTTGGCATGATCCTCTGGGCTGCTGGTCTCAAGGCTACCGCGGCCTGGACAATCAGCACCGAGACCGAAGCCGCCGGGATCAAGAAAGGCAACTACGTGCAAGGCACCGTCTGCCTGGTCCTGCGCAAGCGGATCGCCAGCGAGCCTGGTTTTCTCGACGAGGTCTATCCAATGGTCGAGGACGAAGTGAAACGCCAGATCGCGTCGATGCTGGCCCTCGACGAAGACGGCGAGCCCAACTTCAACGACGCCGACTACCAACTCGCGGCCTACGCCGCGGCGCTCAAGGTACTCACCCAATATGGCAACCTCGATGGCAAGGACGTGGAGCACGAAGTCTTTGCCGTGCGCGCCAGGAACGAGAAAAGCGACTTCCAGACCGTCATCGAGCGCGCTCTTGGCATCGCCTGCGACACCCTCGTCCCGCGCGGGCTGGACACCTCGTGGCGCGAGCTGTCGCTCGTCGAGCGCTACTATCTGCGGGCGCTGGACATCGAGAGCCGGGGAGAGCGCCGCAAGGGTATGTATGAAGAGCTGGCGCGCGGCTTCGGCGTCACCGACATCCGTCCCCTGCTGAAGAGCGACAAGGCCAACGGCACCCGTATGTTCACCCCCGCTGGCCTGGCAGCGAGCTTGCTTGCACCCGTCCTGGGAGCGGAGTCCAATCACGCGGCACTGCCGGCACGCCGTGGCCGCGTGGGTGCCGGCGCGCCCCACCCGTTTGCCGTTTCACCGCTGCGGCACCTGATGTTCGCCATCCGCGAAACCGCTGCCGCCGACAACAGCCCGGAGCCTGGCCGGCAATACCTACGCGATACCTTTGGGCAAGGCTACTGGGGCAAACGTGAAGGCTTCGTCGCGCTACTCGAATGGCTTGCTGCGCTGGCCCACGCCGAGGGAATGAACGAATGGACCGCCGACTCGGAAGCCGCCCGCATCCTTGCCGGACGCCTGCGTAATGACCACGCCTGATGTGACCCATCCCAGCCTGCTCAAAGGAGACCCACATGACGCAAGTAACCCTTGACCTGCCCGAATCGGCATTCGCCACCTTGCATCAAGCGCCCAAGGAATTTGCGCAGGAGATGCGCGTCGCCGCCGCCGTCAAATGGTATGAACTCGGCCGGCTTTCCCAAGGCCGCGCCGCCGAGATCGCGGGCCTGACTCGGGCGGGTTTCATTGATGCCCTCTCGCGCTATAAGGTCAGCCCTTTCCAATACACGGCGGAGGAAGTCAGCGAGGAACTGCGCGATGCGGATTGATGCGGTGGTGATCAACGCCTCACCGTTGATCACGCTGTTCCGTAGTGGCCAGGGTGGCTTGTTGCCGAGCTTGTTCAAGCACATCGTGGTGCCGGAAGCCGTATGGCGGGAAGTGGTCGTGCAGGGGCAGGGAGACCGCGCCGCGCGAGAGCTGAGTGAGCAATCCTGGCCAGTGCGTGCGGACGTTGTGAGTTCGCCTCGGGTTGCCGCATGGGATCTCGGCGCTGGCGAGACGGCGGTCTTGAGCCATGCGCTGGCAAACCCGCCGCTGCGCGCCGTGATTGATGATATGGACGCCCGGCGCTGTGCTCGGACGCTGGGAATTCCGATGCTGGGTACGGGCGGGTTGTTGGTACTCGCCAAACGTCGCGGTTTGCTGACTTCTGTCGGCGACGGAATCGAAAAACTGCGAAATTCGGGGTTGTGGCTTTCCGACGACATCGTTCGGATTCTGAAAACCCAGGCGGGCGAATAGGATGCGTCGACCTTGGCCTTCCATGACGGTTTGGCATTGACCTTCAGCCCTGCCTGTGCCAATGCTCACGCGCCATTCCAGCCGCCGTAGCCGGCTCGACCAGACGGTCCTGAACCAGCGTCTGGACGGGGCCGTTGCCTACGACCGCATCGCCGGTTACTTTCGCTCCAGCTTGTTCGAGGTGGCCGGGGAAGCCATCGCCAGTGTGGCGGGGCCGGTGCGCATCGTCTGCAACTCCGATCTCGATCCGCAAGACCTAATCACGGCGGCGGCGGCGCAAGCCGCGCTGCGCCGAAGCTGGTGTTCCGGCAAGCCAGAGGAAGCGCCACCCGCCGCACTGCCGCGTTACCGTGCCCTCTACGCAGCCCTGACCAGCAAGAAGGTTGAAGTGCGGGTGTTGCCCGATTCGGCGTTCGGCCTGATCCATGGCAAAGCCGGGGTCGTGCGGCGTGCTGACGGATCGGCGACGGCTTTCTTGGGCAGCGTCAACGAAAGTGCATCGGCTTGGAAGCTGAACTATGAGTTGCTGTGGGAAGACAGCGACCCGCAAACGATTGCGTGGGTGCAGGAGGAGTTCGATGCGCTGTGGAACGATGCCCGCGCCGTGGATCTCGCCTGTTGCCCGTTCATCGCGCAGGACGTACGGCGCATCATTGCACGGAAGGTCATCGAACCAGCGGACATCAAGGCTATCGCCGACCCCACCGGCGCCGCAGCCGCTGCTGCGGTGGAAACGCCGGTCTATCGTCGCGAACAAGGTCTCTGGCCGCACCAGAAGTATTTCGCCCACCTGGCCTTGGAACGGCACCGGCTAGGAGGTGCGCGTCTGGTTCTGGCCGATCAGGTCGGTCTGGGAAAAACCGTTCAGCTTGCGATGGCCGCGCTCCTGATGGCGCTCGACGAGCCTGACGGCGGCCCGATTCTGGTCCTTGCCCCCAAGCCGCTTCTTCAGCAGTGGCAGGATGAGTTGATGGAACTGCTCCTGCTGCCTTCGGCCCGCTGGAATGGCCGCGCCTGGGTTGACGAGAACGATCTGGAATACCCGTCTGAAGGGGCGAAGTCGCTCGGCAAATGCCCGCGTCGAATCGGTCTGGTTTCGCAGGGTCTGGTGGTGCGCGGTCTGCCGGAAGCGATCAATCAACTGCTCGGCCGGCGCTACACCTGTGTCATCGTCGATGAAGCCCACCGCGCTCGCCGCCGCAAGGTGCCGAAGGTAGACGCCGACGCCGATGAAGTCGACGAACGGGCCGACCCGAACAAGTTGATGGCGTTTCTGCGGCAGATCGGCCCGAAGACGAAAAGCATGCTGCTCGCCACCGCGACCCCGGTACAACTGCACCCGGTCGAGGCATGGGATCTGCTGCACGTTCTTTCCCACGGCAACGAGGGTGTGCTCGGCGGCTGGACGCATACCAGCCCCTGGTTTCAGCCGAGTCATTGCCTCGCCATCGCTACCGGCGATGCCGCAGTGCCAACGCGTGACGTGCGCGATGGCTGGCAATACGTTCGCGACCCGCTGCCGTCGCGGTTCGAAGATCCCGCATTCGACCGCATTCGCCGGAGCCTCGATGCCAGCGACACGCGCTGGCAATTCAGCCCCGAGAGTCTGGAAAAGCTGTCGCTCGCGATCCGCCGCGTCCAGCTTCAGAACCGCCTGCTCCCGCACTACGGCGAGAACTTCAATCCCTTGCTGCGCTGCATCGTGCGCCGAACCCGTGCCTATCTCGAAGCGACGATCAATCCGGCCACGGGCGCCTATCTCTTACCCAAGGTCGCGGTGAAGCTGTTTGGCGAGGAAGACCAGGGCGCTCTCGCTCTCGGTGGCTACCTGCGCGAAGCGTATCAGGAGGCGGAAGCGTTTTCGTTGCTCCTCCAGCAACGGGTCAAAGGGGCGGGTTTTTTCAAGACGCTGTTGTTGCGGCGCATGGGCAGCTCGATGGAAGCGGGGCGCCGCACCGTGAGCAAACTCCTTGGCGAAGAACCCGACACCCCCGATGACGAGGATGAAGATGATGCCGAAGAAGAAACGCCTGCTCAGGTTGGCCGACCACCTCAGGGCAGCAGCGATTTCAAGAACTTTACTGATGGGGAATTGAAATCGCTACGCCGCTGCCTCGACCTGCTGAAACAGGGCGGCAATAACGACCCGAAGTTGGAAGCACTGATCGGCTATCTTCGCGGTACCCATCCAGGTGTCACGCGTCGCTGGCTTGATCTCGGTTGCATCCTGTTCTCGCAGTATTACGACACGGTGCGCTGGATCGGCGATGAACTGGCAAGACGCGCCGAGTTTGCCGGGATGGAAATAGGGCTTTACGCGGGAAGCAACCGCTCAGGCGTCTGGCGCGAAGGCAGGTTCCAGCGCTGCGGGCGAGAAGTACTCAAGGCGCGTGTCAGGGCCGGAGAACTCAAGCTGCTGCTGGGAACGGATGCGGCTTCCGAGGGCTTGAATCTGCAACGACTCGGGACGCTGATCAATATCGACCTGCCGTGGAACCCGACGCGCCTGGAGCAGCGGAAGGGCCGTATCCAGCGCATCGGCCAGGCCCGTAGCGAAATCTGGATCGCCAATCTGCGTTACCGCGACTCCGTGGAAGACCGAGTGCATCAGGTGTTGGCCGACCGGCTGGAATCCATCCATCAACTCTTCGGCCAGATCCCTGACACATTGGAAGATGTGTGGGTCAAGATTGCGCTGGATGAGGAACAGGAAGCCCAGCAGCTTATCGATCGAGCCGCGGCTACCCGCAATCCGTTTGATGCGAAATACAGCAAGGTTGAGGATGCCGATTGGGAAAGCTGCTCTTTGGTTCTTGATCCTCAAGCGGTGAAGGAGCAGCTTTGTCGGGGGTGGTGATCTTGTGGTTACCATGATAACTTTACAAGATTCCCGCCACCATCGATGCGCAAACTGCGCTCGCTACCCCGACCACTCTACCGGAACTGCTGCTATCAAGTCTTTCAACATCAGATACGCCGGCTGGTTGCGCGCCAGTGTAACTTCCACGAGGTCTGCTCGTCGGATATGTCCTCGCCTTGCGTGGGCAAGCTGGTGAGCGAGCGTAAGTGGCAGAACAACAGATGCGCGCGATGTTCGCAGAGAGGTGAGGAATTGCTCAACACCTTCTTAGTTTTTTCGCCTAGCATGCTCTATCTTTTCACCTGCGAAAGCTTGTGCCATGCCATTGTCTGATGAGATCGAAACCCGACGACGCGCCATAAAGACTGATTCATATGCCATGTCGATCGGGGAGATCATGAATCTCTACAGTTCGAAAGAGCTGAATATTAATCCAAACTTCCAACGAATGTTCCGCTGGAAGCCTGAGCAGAAAACGCGCTTTATCGAATCAATCCTACTTGGCATCCCCATACCCTCGATCTTCGTTTCTCAGGGTGAAGATGGTGTTTGGGATCTCATCGACGGACTCCAGCGGCTGTCCACAGTCTTCGAGTTCGCGGGTATGTTGGTAGGTCTTGACAAACAGAATGCTCCACCGTCCAGACTCACGAAGGCGAAGTACCTACCGTCCCTAGAGAACAAAGTTTGGCAGAACGTCGACGATGAGAAAGATCCAGATAGCCTAACGCTTCGGCAGCGCATCGACATCAAGCGCGCCAAGATAGACATCAACATCATCATGCGCGAGAGCGACAGCGCCGCTAAGTATGATTTGTTCGAGAGGATAAATACAGGTGGCAGCAGACTATCGGAGCAAGAGGTTCGGAACTGCCTCCTGATCATGGCTAACGTCAAGTTTTTCAATGCCTTTGAAAAATTTGCCGAAAACCCTGACTTCGAAGAATGCATCGCTATCACGGACCGCGCGAAGGAGGAGCGTTACGACTTGGAACTCGTAGCACGCTTTATCACCCTTCGTACGGCCGACATGCAAGTGGTACGGAGTCAGATGTTTGACGTGGGCAACTTCCTCTCTGAGTCACTCGTCGAGATCGCCACAAGTACAATGGATCTCGCGCAGGAGCGCGAGGTGTTCGACCGTACCTTCAAGCTCATCAATGCGGCATTGGGAGCGAACGCCTTCCGCAGATACGATGCAGTTAAGGGTCGATTCCTGGGCATGTCGCAGGTCTCCGCTTTCGAGGCCATTGCTATCGGTCTCGGGCACAATATTTCTGCGTGGAACCCTGACGATCCCAATGAATATATCGAGTTTAAGCAACGCGTCGAAAGTATGTGGGAGAAGCAGGAGTTCAAGAACAAGCAGGGATCTGGAGTGCGCGGCACGGACCGCATCGTGAACATCATCCCGTTCGCTCGAACCCATTTCCAGCGATGACCAAGTATGTGACTGCGGAGCAGTGTCTGGACGCCATCCAGTCAGACAGCGCATGGCGAAAGAAAGAGATTTCTTCATTCAAGCAACGAGTGGCAGGATCCGATGGTGAGGCGCGCGCGATTATGATGCGCGCGGGGATCTTGATCCTGTATGCGCATTGGGAAGGGTTTGTAAAGTTTTCCTCAGAAACCTACATTACCCACATTAACGAAAGAATCGCTCGCTTTAACGCTCCCCTGAACGAGCACTACCAGACACTGCGCATGTGGCGCTGCATTCAGCGCAAAGGGGATTATCCTCACTCGAAAACGCCGGTGGGCTTTCTAGACGTGATGCAAGCCTGGAAAAGCAGGCCGGACAAGAAACTTTCGGATGATATGATCGACGCAGAGTCAAATCTGAATTCTATCGTGCTCAGAAAGATTCTCCGCATTATCGACATTCCCTTTGGCGACTTTGAGTCGAAGCAGAATCTGATTGACGAGAAACTGCTCGGGCGCCGGAATCCCATCGCGCACGGCGAGAAAATGGTAATTAATTTTGACGAATACAACGAAGCCGACCGAGAAGTTCGCATGCTTCTCGAAACCTTCCAGCAGAAAATCGAGGGTTGCATCCAGAATAGTTCTTTCGTAGAAAAGTAAGGCCCCGCGACACAGGGAAGGACCGAAGGAACTGCCCAAGGCTGGCGTATTGAGCGAGAAGGGCCAGAATAGAGACATCTACCGTAATTTCATGTCAAGGAAATATCCAAGGCAGGAAAAGGTCATATGGGTCGTCTCTATTAGGCAATGAATTGCTCTTTTATGATGTACCCATTGGGATTTCGAGCGTCAAGCATTTCTTTAGCCAGCTATCCGAACCGACGGCAGGATTATCTCACCATCCCAAACACCGTCCGCTGCCCCGCCCACTCCACCGGAAACGGCGCCATCAGATCCTTCAAGGTCAGGGATGCCGGCTGCTTGCCCGCCAGGATCGCTTCCACGATGTCCGGTGCCAGCAGCGCCAGCCGCACCACACGGCTGACGAACGACGCACCGATCTTCTCCGCCCTAGCGATCTCTTCCAGGCACCCGTAGGTCCCGTTCTCCAGCAACTTCTGCCACCGAAAAGCCCGAGCAATCGCCTTGATCATCGTGTTGTCGATGGTCGCCATCGGCGCCGGGCTGCCCTCGATTGCCACTGAGCACCGCGCGCAGGTGCTACCCTTGTGGAAACCTTGCTATGCCCGACTCCCTGCGAGGAAAGCGCGACATCCTAAAATAGGATGCGGCGCGCAAGAAAGGGAGGGAGTGGAACCGAGCGACCCGCGTTCGGGCGGACCTTCCCGGAGCCCTTGAGGTAAGTCGTTGATTAATTGAAAGAAATCCGAAAATCGGCAAAAATGTAGGCATGTAAATAGAATAATAGTGCTTGACAAACAATTGGATAAGTGCTTTTATTGTCGGCATGTACATCGCCCGCGTCCCCAACCGCAAATCCAGGCCGGCCATCCTGCTTCGCGAGTCCTATCGCGAGGGCGGCAAAGTCTGCACACGAACCATCGCCAATCTGACGAACTGGGCACCGGAACGAGTCGTGGCCATGGAACGTCTGGTGAAGGGCGAATTCGACGACTGGTCGGGAGAGATGACCAGCGGCGAGATTTTTGGGGTGCTGTTGGCCCTCAAGCAGTTGGCCGACCAAGTGGGCATCACGCGGGTGCTGGGTAGCGCTGCGGAAAGCAAGCTCAACCTGTTCCTGATTCTCGCGCGTATCGCGCATGGGGGGTCGCGGTTGTCGGCGGTACGCTGGGCGAAACAGCACACGGTGGCCGATGTGTTGGGGGTGGAGGGCTTTGATGAGGACGACCTCTATGCCGCGCTGGACTGGCTGGCGAGCCAGCAGGAGCGCATCGAGCGAGAACTGTACCAGGCCTACGTCAAGGAGCAGGGCCAACCACCGGTCCTGGTGCTGTACGACGTGACCTCCAGCTATTTCGAAGGGGAATGCAACGAGCTGGGGCAATACGGCTACAACCGCGACGGCAAGCGCGGCAAGCAGCAAATTGTCATCGGTTTGTTGACCGCCGAGGACGGCGAGCCTCTCGCGGTGCGCGTCTTCGAAGGCAACACCGCGGACCCGACGACGGTGGCCAGCCAGATCACGATCCTGAAGGAGCAGTTCGGGATTGCCGAGGTGGTGATGGTGGGCGATCGGGGAATGATCAAGGCCAAGGGGAAGGCCGCGCTGTCGGCGGAGGGCTTCCGTTATATCACGGCCTTGACTGACGCTCAGATACGCACCTTCCTCAAGGAGGGCGTGTTGCAGACGGATCTGTTCGATACCCATCTGTGCGAGGTGGAGCACGACGACAAGCGCCTGATCGTGCGCCGGAACGAAACCGTGCGGGTGCGCGAGAGGCGGCGGCGAGAGGACAAGTTGGCGCAGTTGCAAGCGAAGATCGCCGAACGTAACGCCTTCGTCAAGAACTCCAGGCGCGCCAGCGCGGCGGCAGGCCTGGCCACCTTGCAGCGCTGGGCCAAGAGCCACAAGCTCAGCGCGTTTGTCACCCTGACGCTGAAAGAACGCGCCATTGTCTGTACCCTCGACGAGGAGGCCAAAGCGCAAGACGCCCTGCTCGACGGCTGCTATCTGCTGGAAACCGATGTGCCGCTGACCTTGATGGACGCGAAGACGGTCGATGCGCGTTATCGCGATCTGCAAAAAGTCGAGCGCAACTTCCGTACCGTGAAAACCACCTTCCTGGAGATTCGCCCGATCTTCCTGCGCAAGGCCGAGCGGACCAAGGCGCATGTCTTCGTGGCGATGCTCGCCTTGAAGATCACGCGGCGGTTTGAAGCCGATCTGCACCGGACCTTCGGCAGCACCGAAGACGACCCCGCAGCCATCACTCCGGACGACGCCCTGGTGGCGCTCGGACGATTGACCTATCTCTACAGCACCGACCGCAACGGTCAGCGTCACCCTCACCTGCCACGCCCGGACGAACAACAGGCCAAAATCCTCGAGGCCATCGGCCTGTCCTTCCCGCTCAAGCCAAAAGCCGACAAGCGTGCCGTGTAGGCAGACGCCGCTTTTGCAGCATTGGCTATTTTTTTAACAAAAACAGATAGTTCTAGCATAACTGCGCTTGCTGGCTGGGGGAAGATCCGTCGGGGGGCACGATGGCGCCGACCAAACCGAATTGTTTAGGTCTTTTAGGTCCGGCATATGGGGTATTGGAAAAAATACAGGCCCTCGAATGAGCCTGAAGGGCTTGACCTGCACCTGTGCCCCGAGTCCATGAACCTGCGCGGCTTCGATGACCAGGGCGGCGGCTGCCTGACTGCGGGATGGAGCGACTGACGACCAAGGCGGTGCTGTCGTACCTGAACGTCGGCGCTCCCCTATTCCGCAGGCCGGCGGCGGGGGCCACTGAAACAGTCGGCGAGGCGTCCGGCGATGGTTGCAGGCAGGTATCCACTGACGGGTGTTGCCGGCGGTGCAAACCCGCACAAATTTGGCGGCAGAAATGCTCAGTTTGCATGGCAGTAAGCGCGATACTGCCGCACTTACTGCCACGCATCAGCATATCGCCCCTACGCCGCGTAAAGGGTGCGCTACGCCAGGCTGCATAAGGCCGCAGCCTGCCCTTGACCCGGCTACGGGACGCCGCTTCCGTGCAGCGCAAAAGCAATTCTTGCGCCTGGGAAAAGTTCGACGCCAGAATTCCACGTTTTTTGACCGCCACCGACAACGGGCCATGGTCGCGGACGGCGCGATGGTGTCCGTCACTGCCGCGCTTTCCGGGCCGATGTTTTCCAGCCTACGGGGCCGGAGTGAGCCGGGGGTATGGGGATCAGCCGGTCAGCTTGATCGTTCGCTGTGGCGCGTTCCTGTGGCCTTGTTGGGGGCATCCGGGCCGCTGCACAGGGCAAGGGTATCGGAATATAGGATGAAATAGGATGCCATTTGGGACAACCCCTCGATGGGCGAGGATGGTGAGGTTTTGGCTAGGGCGCGGGCAGGCGATAGCAACGTTTCAGCAAGGGTGCGGGGGTTACCGCGTAACCGGCAACACGACCAGACCGACCCGGCACCGCGCCGGGTTTTTCTTTGGCGACGTTGAAGCGGATTGCCCGTATTTGGCTACATGGTGGCTACATGAAGGCCAGACAACAAAAAGGCCACCCTAAAGAGTGGCCTAAGTGCTTGATTTCTTGGTGGAGACAGGCGGGATCGAACCGCCGACCTTCTGATTGCGAACCAGACGCTCTCCCAGCTGAGCTATGCCCCCCAAACCGCATGGATTCTACGCGTCGTGCGTTCACGCGTCAATCCCGAGGGTCGGGCGCATGTCTGCCCGCCGCTCGAAAGGCCTGGGCTACTTCTTCGCCTTGGCGTGCGCCGGTACGACAGAGACGGCAACGGCTTCGGCAAAAACGCCCTCGACCTGGTCACCCTTCTTGATCAGCTTGAGTTGCTCGAGGTCGTTGATCTTCAAACGAACGATCCTCGTTGCACCACGCAAGGTGATGGTCTGATGCTTGAGGTCAACCTGCTGCACATCAGCGACGAAGGTCACTTCTTTCACTTCGTAACCAGCAGGCTTTTCACCCTTCGCTGCGGAGCCCGTCTCCGAGCTGTCGATCCGCTCGCGAAGTGCGCCGCCGCCCTTCTTGAGCGTCATCACCAGTCCCTGGGTATAGGTGACGACGAGATTGTCGCCGACCTTGATCTGGTCGAAATTCTTGACTTTGTCGCTGGCAACGACCTTCGTCGTCTCGCCCTTGGCATTCCTGAGGACCACGCTACGCGTCGCCTTGTCGATCGAGTCGACCACCAGGGTGCCCCGGGCTTGGATCATGCCGGCAAACTTGCCGGGGGCGACTGCGGTCAGGCCTTCGCTCATCGGGGCTTGTTGTGCCGATGCGGCAAGTGGCAAGAGGACAAGCGCTGCGGTTGCAAGCGCGATACGAATACGCATGGGTAACTCCGATCTAGAGGGTTTTGGCTACAGGATGTGGATTGACGGCGAGGAAGAAAAGGCATTGGTCATGGCCGAGTGTTCCTCGGTTGCTGCGGGGAGACTTTACTCGCTTTTGGCAGAAACCCTCGCCTTGAAGGTTGCTCCGGCGGCAAACTTTGGCACGGTCGTCTCGGGGATCTGGATTTTTTCGCCGGTTTTCGGATTCTTTCCTTCGCGGGACGCGCGTGCGCTGGCCTTGAAGGAGCCGAACCCGACCAGGGTCACGGTTTCACCCTGAGCCACACGGTCAACGATCGTCTCGATGACTGCGTCCAGTGCTTTTGCCGAGGCGGCCTTGGAGAGTTCGCTGCGGGCGGCGATCGCGTCGATCATTTCAGACTTGTTCATGGTAGCTCCTATGGTGGTTGAAGGCCTTCCTCGATCTGAATTCGGGCATTTCGAGGGCGTATAGGGAAAGGGGCGATGATGCCTGTAAAAAGCTGGATTCTGTCATGGATTTCCTCGTCGCCAAACAACTTTTTGCCCTTGGTGGGCTTCGCGTACCCAGCCTGGTCGCCATCCAGGGGTGTTCAGCCGTCGGGGCCGGTTTTCTCCCGCGGCGAGAGGACGGCAGCCTGTGCTCCGCCCTGGCGTGCCAGCAGAGGAGCCAGGAAGCGTCCGCTGTGACTTTCCGCCACTTCCGCGATTCGTTCCGGGGTTCCGGCGGCCAGGATGCGGCCGCCGCCAGCGCCACCCTCGGGCCCAAGGTCCAGCAGCCAGTCAGCCGTCTTGATGACGTCAAGATTGTGTTCGATCACCACCACGGTATTGCCGTGGTCGGCGAGACGGTGCAGTACGGTGAGCAGCATCTCGATATCCTGGAAATGCAGTCCGGTCGTCGGCTCGTCGAGGATGTACAGTGTTCTGCCGGTGTCGCGTTTCGACAGTTCGAGTGCCAGCTTGACGCGCTGTGCTTCGCCACCCGAGAGGGTGGTCGCCGCCTGGCCAAGTGTGATGTAGCTTAGGCCCACGTCCACCAGTGTCTGCAGCTTGCGCGCCACGACCGGCACGGGGTCGAAGAATTGACGTGCGAGCTCGACGGTCATCTGCAGAATCTCGTGAATGTTCTTGCTCTTGTACTGGACTTCGAGAGTCTCCCGGTTGTAACGCTTGCCGTGGCAAACGTCGCAGGGTACGTAGATATCGGGCAGAAAGTGCATCTCGACCTTGATCACGCCGTCGCCCTGGCAGGCCTCGCAGCGACCCCCCTTGACGTTGAACGAGAAGCGGCCGGGGCCGTAGCCGCGTGAGCGGGATTCGGGAACGCCCGAGAACAATTCACGGATCGGCGTCAGCAGCCCGGTGTAAGTGGCCGGATTGGAGCGCGGCGTGCGGCCGATCGGGCTCTGGTCGACGTTGATCACCTTGTCGAAGTGATCGAGGCCGACGATCCGGTCGTGCTCGGCGGCCTCGGCGCTTGCCCCGTAGAGGTGCCTGGCCGCCGCCGTATAGAGCGTGTCGTTGATCAGCGTTGACTTGCCCGATCCGGAAACGCCGGTGACGCAGGTCAACAGCCCGAGCGGGATGTCGACCGAGACGTTCCTCAGGTTATTGCCGCGCGCGCCCATGATCCGCAGCCATCGTTCGGGGCTCGGCTGGCGTCTCTCGCTGCGCATGCCGATGCGCCGGCGGCCGGCCAGGTAGTCGCCGGTCAGCGAAGCGGGGTTGTCGATGATCGCCTCGCAGGTGCCCTCGGCGACGATGAAGCCGCCGTGAACGCCGGCGCCGGGGCCGATGTCGACCACGTAATCGGCGCTGCGTATGGCTTCCTCGTCGTGTTCGACGACGATCACGGTATTGCCGATGTCGCGCAGTTGTTTCAGCGTCTGCAGCAGCCGCTCGTTGTCGCGCTGATGCAGACCGATAGACGGCTCGTCGAGCACGTACATGACGCCGGTCAGCCCCGAGCCGATCTGCGAGGCCAGACGGATGCGCTGCGCCTCGCCGCCGGACAGCGTTTCCGCCGAGCGGTCGAGTGACAGGTAGTCGAGGCCGACGTTGATCAGGAACTGCAGGCGGCTGACGATTTCCTTGAGCACCTTCTCGGCGACCTGCGCCTTGTTGCCGGGGAGTCGCAGCGCGAGAAAATAATCGCGTGCTTCGGCGAGTGGCTGACGACTGATTTCGTGCAGCGTGCGCGCCTCTGCACGCGTGCCGACGCGCACATTGCGTGCCTCTTCGCGCAGGCGACTGCCGTGGCAGGACGGGCAGGTCTTGTTGCTGATCAGACGGGCCAGTTCCTCGCGAACGGCGTTCGAGTCGGTTTCCTTGTAGCGACGTTCGAGATTGACGACGATGCCTTCGAAAGCATGCTGGCGAACGGTAGCCCGGCCACGTTCGTTGGCATAGCTGAAGGCTAGCTCCTCGCGCCCGGAACCGTAGAGGACGATGTGCCGGACGCTGTCCGGGAGTTCGCTGAATGGGGTGTCAAGTGCGAAGCCGTAGTGCGCTGCCAGCGAGCAAAGCATTTGAAAGTAGAAGGGGTTGCGCCGGTCCCAGCCGCGGATCGCGCCGGCAGCCAGCGAAAGCTCCGGCCGCGCGACGATGCGCTTCGGGTCGAAGAACTGGATCACGCCGAGACCGTCGCATTTCTGGCAGGCACCCATCGGACTGTTGAAGGAAAAAATCCGCGGCTCCAGCTCCTGTATCGAGTACGAGCATACCGGGCAGGCAAACCTGGCGGAAAAGAAATGCTCGCGCTCGCTGTCCATTTCGCAGGCGATGGCGCGCCCGTCGGCGTGGCGCAGCGCCGTTTCGAACGATTCGGCGAGGCGTTGGCGCAGGTCTTCGCGCACTTTCAGCCGGTCAACGACGACGTCGATGGTGTGCTTGTGCGTCTTGGCAAGCTTCGGCAGAGCGTCGATCTCATGGACCTGGCCGTCGACCCGCAATCTGGCAAAACCCTGCGCCCGAAGTTCGGCAAAGAGGTCGATCTGCTCGCCCTTGCGGTTGGCGACCACGGGCGCCAGAATCATCAGCCGGGTGCCTTCCGGCAGCGCCAGGACATGATCGACCATCTGCGAAACCGTCTGCGCTTCAAGTGCCTGTTGGTGTTCAGGGCAGTACGGTGTGCCTGCGCGCGCGAAAAGCAGGCGCAGGTAATCGTGGATTTCGGTGACCGTACCGACGGTCGACCGCGGGTTGTGGCTGGTCGCCTTCTGCTCAATGGAAATGGCTGGTGACAGCCCCTCGATCAAATCGACGTCAGGCTTCTCCATGCGCTGCAGGAACTGCCGGGCGTAGGCGGACAAGGACTCGACATAGCGGCGCTGCCCCTCGGCGTACAGCGTGTCGAAGGCGAGTGAAGACTTGCCGGAACCTGAAAGGCCGGTGATCACGATCAGCCGGTTGCGCGGCAGGTCGAGATCGATGTTCTTCAGATTGTGCGTGCGCGCACCGCGGATGCGTATGGTTCGTATCTCTTCCATTGGCTGCAGGCCAGGGGGCCTTGGGCAAACCTGCTAATATACGCAATTCCGCAGTCCGCTACCAAATTCCATGTCCGACTCAAGCACCGACCGTATGAGCAGCGAAGAAAAACGCTCAGGAATCGGCCTGTCCGCCGTATTTGCCTTGCGCATGCTGGGCCTGTTCCTGATCCTGCCGGTCTTTTCGATCTATGCCAGGGAATTGCCATCCGGCAATGATGTGGCGCTGGTCGGGATCGCGCTGGGTGCCTACGGATTGACCCAAGCCTGCCTGCAGATTGCCTACGGCGCCGCTTCGGATCGTTTTGGCAGGAAGCCGGTGATCGTTTTCGGGCTCGTTCTGTTTATCGCCGGCAGCTTCGTTGCCGCCTTTGCCGACGACATCTACGTCGTCATCGCCGGTCGTGTGCTGCAGGGTGCCGGAGCCATTTCGGCGGCGGTCACCGCGCTCGCCGCCGACCTCACGCGCGAGCAACACCTGACCAAGGTGATGGCGATGATCGGCTCGTCGATCGGTCTGGTTTTTGCCATCTCGATGGTCGGCGCGCCGCTGCTCTATGTCACCATCGGCATGCCCGGAATCTTCGCGCTGACCGGGGTGCTGGCCATGCTGGCCATCTTCGTCGTGCTCAAGGTCGTCCCGGCAGCACCCGCGGTTCCGCGCCAACCCACCTGGCGGAGCTTTGTCGAAGTCCTGTCGGATCGCCAGTTGCTGCGCCTGAACTTCGGTGTCTTTGCCCTGCACCTGATGCTGACCGCGATGTGGGTCTTGCTGCCGGCACAACTGATCAGCACCGGCGGTCTGCCGGTCGCCGAACACTGGAAGGTCTACCTGCCTGCACTACTGCTGTCGTTCGTCATCATGGTGCCAGCGATCGTTCTTGCCGAGCGATTTGCGCGCATGAAACTGGTCTTCAATGCCGCCATCGTCGTCCTGCTGGTCGTTCAGGCCGGTTTCGGCCTGTTTTCCGCCGGGCTCTACGCGCTGTCCTTGTGGCTGATGCTGTTCTTCGTTGCCTTCAACATCCTCGAAGCGACGCAACCATCGCTGATTTCACGGATGGCCCCAGCGCACGCCAAGGGCGCAGCACTCGGCGTGTACAACACGACGCAAGCGCTGGGACTCTTTCTTGGCGGCGTATTCGGTGGCGTGCTGGCCAAGTATGCCGGCCCGGGTGCCGTCTGGGCCGGCGGCGCCGTGCTGACCATCGTCTGGCTGATGCTGGGGCTGACGATGACCATGCCGCCCCTGCGAAGCCGGCAACAGAAGGCATAAGCCCCTTATAATCGCGCTCATCTCTTCTCGCATACCATTAAGGGAGGCAACATGGCTTCGGTCAATAAAGTGATTCTCGTCGGCAACCTCGGTGCTGACCCGGAAACCCGCTACCTGCCGAGCGGCGACGCCGTCTGCAACATCAGGATGGCGACCACCGATCGTATTCGCGACAAGGCGTCGGGCGAGTACAAGGAGAGTACCGAGTGGCACCGGGTCGTCTTCTTCGGCAAACTGGCCGAAACCGCTGGCCAATACCTGAAGAAAGGACGTCAGGTCTACGTCGAAGGGCGCATCAGGACCAACAAGTGGCAGGACAAGGACGGTAACGAACGCTATACCACCGAAATCATCGGCAACGAAATGAAGATGCTCGGCAGCCGTGAGGGGATGGGCTCGCCGGCCAGCGGCGAAAGCGAATACGGAGGCAGCATGCCGTCGTCGTCGGCCGGGTCCGGAACCGGCGCCGCGCGCCCGGCACCGGCCAAGAAGACGCCGAGTTTCGACGACATGGACGACGATATTCCGTTCTAACGTGGTGAGGAGGCGATGATGAACTGGCCAATTTTTCTCCGGGGCTGGATTTTTCGCTGTATCAGCCTCTGTTTGATCGGTGTTTCGCTCGGTGTCGGCGCGAAGCCCTTGCCAGAAGACCCCTTGCAACGGCGCTGCTGGCTGAAATATACCGTGGAGAGAACCTCGCTCAGCCTGGTTCCTGACTCGACCCCGGTGACATTTTCCAACCTGGCCAACGGCTATACGGTGCGCAGCCCCTTGTGGGTCGAGTTTGGCATTCGCGGCATGGGAGTGATGCCGGCCGGCAACCAGAAGGACAACACCGGCCATCATCACCTGTTGATCGATACGCCGTTGCCGGCGGCTGTTGCTGATCCGCTTCCCTTCTCGGATACGCATCGGCATTTTGGTAAAGGACAGACCGGTACGGTGCTCGATTTGTCGCCTGGGGAACACACGCTACGCCTGCTGTTTGCCGACCATCAGCACCGCCCGTATTTCGTTTTCAGCCCGGAAATAAAAATCACCGTTGCCGGCAAGCGTGACCAGGCGCCGGCACCGCAGATCGACGCCGATCGCTTCGACAACACCTGCAGCAAGTGGTATCAGGACGAAATCACGACCCCGCCAGGCACCGGCAAGGCTGTTTATGTAAAGAACATCCGCAGCGGCGAGCCGGTAGGGACACCGCTGCTGGTGAAACTGGGCGTCATTGGTTTCGGCGTTGCGCCGGCCGGGAGTCCGGTCAAGGACGCCGGCTATTTTGTCCTGAATGTGAGCAAGAACAAGGTTCCCGTGAGCACCGTTGCGCTCAAGGATGGCGAGACGGAAACCGTCGTCGATCTGCCTCTGGGTGACTACGAGCTTGAAGTCGTTTTTATGGCGGTGGATGGCAAGCGCTTGTTGAAAGACGAATTGGCGATCTCGGTAGTCAGGAAACAAAGGGAAACCGTCGGGAACAGTCGCAGCAAGGCGCCGAAATGAGCGCAGCAGCGTGGTCCTGGGTGGCTTGGCTCGTGCCGCCGGCGAGGCGTTTCCGTTGCACGCGCTTGGCATTGCGCTTCTGCGCCCGCTCGGCGGCTGCGGCGGTGTCGCAACGGGTTTCGGCGATTTCGGAAAGGGTGCTATAGTCCTTGAAGACTTCCTTCAGGCCGAGCGATTCGTGGATCGGGGGGACGAAGAATCTTTCGCGCAGTCGAAATTTTTTTGGCATTCGCCCGCGACCGGGGGGTGTCTAAACTTCAGTTAAATGGAATTGGCAATGGCACTTGACCCGGTCATCCTGTCGCGAATTCAGTTCGCGTTTGTCATCAGCTTCCACATCATCTTCCCGGCCTTCACCATCGGGCTGGCGGCGTGGTTGGCGACCATCGAAGGCGCGCGGCTATTTACCGGCAACACCCTGTACCGGCGCGTGTTCGACTTCTGGCTCAAGGTCTTCGCGGTATCCTTCGGCATGGGCGTGGTCACCGGCATCGTCATGGCCTTCCAGTTCGGCACCAACTGGAGCGTGCTGGCGGCGAAGACCGGTTCGATCCAGGGGCCGCTGCTCGGCTACGAAGGTTTCACCGCCTTCCTGCTCGAAGCCACCTTCTTCGGCGTGATGCTGCTCGGGCGTGAGCGTGTGTCGCCGCGCTTCTACTTCTTCGCCTGCTGCATGGTCTCGCTGGGCACCATGTTCTCGTCGTTCTGGATTCTGGCCAACAACAGCTGGATGCAGGTGCCGCTGGGCCACACCATCGTCGAAGGCAAGATCATTCCCGCCGACTGGCAGCAGATCGTGCTCGGCCCAGTGATGATGGTGCGCTGGCCGCACATGCTGCTCGCCGCCTTCCTGACCACCGGAATGTGCGTCGCTGCCTCCGGCGCCTGGTACACACTGCGCGACGTGCATCGCGATGAAGGCCGGGTGATGCTGCATTGGGGTCTCGCGCTGGTGGCGCTGATCATTCCGGTGCAACTGTATTTCGGGCACCTGACCGGTCTCTATGTTCTGAAGCACCAGCCGGCCAAGTTCGCCGCCATCGAGGCGCGCTGGGAAAACGAGCAACCGGCCAGCGAGGTGCTGCTTGCCATTCCCGACGAAGCCAGTGAGCGCAACCTGTTCGCCATCACCGTTCCCAAGCTCGGCAGCATGATCGCCTCGGGCAACTGGACCGCGGCCGAAGTCGGGCTTGAATCCTTCCCCAAGGAAGATCGTCCGCCGGTGGTGATCCCGTTCTTCGGTTTTCGCATCATGGTCGGCATGGGCCTGGTGATGCTCGCCGTGTCGTGGTTCGGCAACCTTCTGCGCTGGCGCGGAACGCTCGAAACGAAGCGCTGGTTTCTTTGGGGCACCTTCCTGTCGTTCCCGAGCGGCTTCGTCGCCGTGCTCACCGGCTGGTTCACCGCCGAGGTCGGCCGCCAGCCCTGGGTGGTCTATGGCTTGCTGCGCACCAAGGACGCGGTCACCCCGTCGCTGACCACCGGTGACGTGGCGTTCTCGCTGGCCGGCTATATGGTGGTCTATGCGGTGGTATACAGTTTCGGGCTGCACTACATCTACTGCTTGCTGCGTGACGGCCCCGGCGCGGACGCCAAGCCAGGCAGCGGCGTCACCGGCGCCACCGGCAAGCGGCCACTGGCCTTTGCCGGCCATCCCGACACCGCCACCGGCGGCAGCCGGAGACAAGAGCCATGAGCGAGCTGCAAGCCAGCGACCTGGCGCTGTTCTGGGCCGGCGTGATCGCCTTGGCGATCATGGTCTATGTGATCCTCGACGGCTTCGACCTGGGCGTCGGAATTCTGTTTGGTAGCACCGCCGACGAGGCCAAGCGCGTGTCGATGATGAACACCATCGCGCCGTTCTGGGACGGCAACGAGACCTGGCTGGTGATCGTCGGCGCCGGCCTTTTCGCGACCTTCCCGACGGTCTATGCGGTCTTCCTGAGCGCCTTCTACATCCCGGTGCTGTTGCTGCTTTTCGGTCTGATCTTCCGCGGCGTCGCCTTCGAGTTCCGCTACCGTAGCCAGCGCATGCGCTGGCTGTGGGACTGGGGTTTCTTCATCGGCTCGGTCGTTGTCGCCTTCGTGCAGGGCGCGGCCGTGGGCGCGATGATGCGCGGTATCCGCGTCGCCGACGGTCAATATGTCGGCGGCTCGTTCGACTGGCTGCACCCGTTCGCGGTGCTCACCGGCGTCGGCCTGGTTTTTGGCTATGCGCTGCTCGGCGCCGGCTGGCTCGTCCTCAAGAGCGACGGCGCGCTGCGCGACTGGGCCTATACGCGCATCGGCTGGCTGGTGGCAATCGTCTTCGTGATCATCGCCGCGGCCTTCGCCACCGTGCTGAGTGTCGATACCGGTGCACTGGCACAGGGCCACCTGGCCGATCGAGCCTGGGGCTGGGTCTTTCCGCTGCTCGGCGTGGCCGCATTAATGTCGGCGGCATGGGCTGCGCGGGCGCGGCGCGACGCCTTGCCGTTTGCGTGCACCGCTCTGTTTTTCGTCGCCGCGTTCCTCACCCTGGGGGTGATGTTCTGGCCGTACATGGTGCCCTATGCCCTTACCGTGGCTAACGCCGCCGCACCGGACGTCTCGCTGCGCTTCCTGTTCTATGGCGGCGTAGTGGTGCTGCCGGTGGTCGCCATCTACACCATCGGCGTGTACTGGGTGTTCCGCGGCAAGGTGCGCGGCGGCTACGGTTGATCGGGAAAGCGGACCATGATCCAGACTGATCCACCGCCAGGAGCGACAACAATGCCCGCTGAAAAGCAACGCCTTGCCGACGACAAGGCGGGCCGGACCGACTGGCGTCACTGGGGTCCCTACGTTTCCGAGCGGCAATGGGGTACCGTCCGCGAAGATTACAGTCCCGACGGCAACGCATGGAGCTACCTGCCGCACGAGCATGCGCGCAGCCGGGCCTATCGCTGGGGCGAGGATGGCATTGCCGGCTTCAGCGACGACCGGCAATATCTCTGTTTCTCGCTGGCCCTGTGGAACGGCCACGACCCGCTGCTCAAAGAACGACTGTTCGGCCTGACCAACAGCGAGGGCAATCACGGCGAGGACGTCAAGGAGCTGTACTACTACCTCGACGCGACGCCGACGCATTCCTACCTGAAGATGCTGTACAAGTATCCGCAGGCGGAATTCCCTTACGCCCGCCTGCTGCAGGAGAACCAGCAGCGCGGCGCGGAGCAAGCCGAGTTCGAGTTGCTCGACACCGGTTTGTTTGACGACGATGCGTACTTCGACGTCTTTGTCGAATACGCGAAGGCCGCCGCCGACGACATCCTGATACAGGTGAGCGTGCACAATCGCGGCGCCGAGACGGCGCCGCTGTCGCTGCTGCCGCAACTGTGCTGCCGCAATACCTGGTCATGGCGCGCGAAGCCCGAGAAGCCCACGCTCTCGGCCGCTTCCGGCGGCGTCAATATCGACCATCCGGAGCTGGGCAAATACCGCCTGGACTGCGAGGCTGATGGCGATGGCGTACCCACTCTGCTCTTTTGCGAGAACGAAACCAATGCCCGGCGGCACTTTGACCAGCCCGACGCGACAGGGTTTTTCAAGGACGCCTTTCACGAGTACGTCGTCGAGGGCAACACGTCGGCGGTCAATCCCGCACAAACCGGAAGCAAGGCGGGCGCGCTTTACTCGCTGAGCGTGCCAGCGGGCGGCAGCGTGCGTGTGCGGCTGCGACTAGCCCGTACCGCAACAGCCGGGAAACCCGCGCAGCCCTTTGCCAACTTCGATGCGCTATTCGCCCGCCGCCACAGCGAAGCAGATCATTTCTATGCCGACTTGCAGCGCGAGATCGCCGATGCCGACGAGCGCCTGGTACAGCGCCAGGCCTTCGCCGGGATGATCTGGAGCAAGCAGTTCTTTCACTACGATGTCCACAAGTGGCTTGACGGCGACTCCGGCGAGCCGCAGCCTCCGGCGGCGCGAAAACGGGGCCGCAATCGCGACTGGAAGCATTTCGCCGCCGCCGAGGTGTTGTCGATGCCGGACAAGTGGGAGTATCCGTGGTTCGCCGCCTGGGACCTCGCATTCCACTGCCTGCCGCTGGCGGTGATCGACGCCGAGTTCGCCAAGTCGCAACTGATTTTGTTGACCCGCGAGTGGTACATGCATCCCAACGGTCAGCTACCTGCGTACGAGTGGGAGTTCAGCGACGTTAATCCGCCGGTGCACGCCTGGGCGGCATTTCGCGTCTTCCAGATCGATCGCCGGCAGCGCCGCGAGGCGGACCATGGTGACCCATCCGATCCCGGCGACCTGGTGTTTCTCGAACGCGTCTTTCAGAAGCTGCTGCTCAACTTCACTTGGTGGGTCAATCGCAAGGACGAACAGGGACGCAACATTTTCCAGGGTGGCTTCCTCGGACTCGATAACATTGGCTGCTTCGACCGCAGCAAGCCCTTGCCGACCGGCGGCTTCATCAACCAGGCAGACGGGACCAGCTGGATGGCGATGTTCTGCCTCAACCTGTTGCGCATCGCGGTCGAGCTGGCGGTCCATAACCACGTCTACGAAGACCTCGCGAGCAAGTTCTTCGAGCATTTCCTCGCTATCGCGGGCGCCATCAACGGCGTTGAAGACGAATCGTCAGGCCTCTGGGACGAGACCGACCAGTTTTACTATGACCACCTGAGTCTTCCCGACGGACGCAGCATCCCCTTGCGTGTGCATTCCATCGTCGGCCTGATTCCGCTGTTTGCCGTGCAGCCTGCGGACGTCGAACTGGTCGCGCAACTGCCCGAATTCTCCGTACGCATGCAATGGTACCTGGAGCATCGTCCGGCACTGGCCGCCCTGATCTCGAACTGGCGTGTCCCTGGCTGCGCCAATCGCATTCTGCTTTCGCTGCTGCGCGGCCACCGCACCAAGGCCTTGCTGCGTCGGATGCTCAACGAGAGTGACTTCCTTTCTCCCTACGGCGTGCGCGCGCTTTCGAAGTTCCACGAGCGCGAACCCTTCCGCGTCGACGTCGGCGGTGCGAACTACGAGGTCGACTACTGGCCGGGCGAGTCGCGCAGCGGTCTGTTCGGAGGCAACTCGAATTGGCGCGGACCCGTCTGGATGCCGATCAACTATCTGATCATCGAGTCGCTGCAGCAGTTTCACCACTACTACGGCGATGATTTCAAGGTCGAGTGTCCGACCGGGTCCGGGAAGTTTATGACGCTCAAGCAGGTGGCGGATGAATTGAGCCGTCGCCTGACATGCCTGTTCCTCAAGGGCGAAGATGGTCAGCGACCGGTGCTCAAATCGCATCCCAAGCTGGCGACCGACCCGCATTTTCGCGACTACATCCTGTTTCACGAGTATTTTCATGGCGACAATGGCTGCGGTCTGGGTGCGTCGCACCAGACTGGCTGGACGGGCCTGGTTGCGAAACTTCTGCAACCCGGCAGCGGGCCGGCGGAGCAACTGCCGGCCGCCCAAGCAACAGCAAAGCCGGCGCTGCCGAGCGAGGACAAGCCATGAGCAACGACTACGACGTTATCATCATCGGCAGTGGCGCGGGCGGCGGCACGCTGGCGCTCAAGCTCGCGCCATCGGGTAAACGAGTTCTCATCCTTGAACGGGGTGACTATCTGCCGCGCGAAAAACAGAACTGGGACGTGAACGAGGTCTTTGTCAGGAGCCGTTACGTTTCCAGCGACACGTGGCATGACCTGAACGACAAGCCGTTCCAGCCGGGAGTCCATTATTTCGTCGGCGGCGCGACCAAGATGTACGGTGCGGCGCTGTTCCGCCTGCGTGAGAACGACTTCACCGCGCACCGAACGGCCGACGGCATGACTGCCGATTGGCCGATCGGCTACCGGGAGTTTGAGCCGTATTACACGCAGGCCGAGCAGCTGTATCAGGTGCACGGCCAACGGGGCGACGATCCGACCGATCCGCCGGCCAGCGCGCCTTACCCGTTTCCGCCGGTCAGCCACGAGCCGCGCATCGCGGAAATCGCCGATGGCCTGCGCCGCGCCGGTTATCACCCGTCGTATGCGCCGAGCGCGATCATGCTCGACGAGGCCGACCGGCCGAACAGCCGCTGCATTCGTTGTGACTCCTGCGATGGCTACCCCTGCCTGGTTCACGCCAAGGCCGATGCCGAGATCATCGCCGTTCGTCCCGCGCTGAAGTATCCGAACGTGACGCTGCTGACCAAGGCGCACGTCCACCGCCTGGAGACCAGCGCCAGCGGCCGCGAGGTCAGCAAGGTGATCGTCGATCGCGACGGCCGGCGCGAGGAATTCACCGCCGGCTTAGTCGTCGTTTCCTGCGGCGCGGCCAACTCGGCGCGGCTGCTGTTGATGTCGGCTGACAGCAAACATCCGCGCGGCCTGGCCAACGGCTCGGATAGGGTCGGCCGTCATTACATGTTTCACAACGCCATTGCGCTGGTCGCGCTTTCCCGGCGCGAGAACACCACCGAGTTCCAGAAAACGCTGACCGTCAACGATTTCTATCTCGGCGCCACCGACTACGAGTTTCCTCTCGGCAACATCCAGATGCTCGGCAAGTCCAAGGGGCCGATGTTCCGGGACGACGCACATGGTTTCGCGCCGGGTTTCACGCTCGATCAGATGGCCAAACACGCGGTGGACTTCTGGCTGACCAGCGAAGACCTGGGCCTGCCACAGAACCGCGTGACGCTGACTGCACAGGGCGAGATCAAGCTGCATTACGAGTTCAGCAACCTCGAACCACTCGATCGTTTGCGCCACAAGCTGCAGTCCATGCTCGAGCACATGGACATGCACCCGCACCTTGTCCCGAACAATCTCTACCTCGGGAAACACATCCCGATCGCCGGTGTTGCCCATCAGGCGGGTACCTGCCGGTTCGGTGCCGACCCCGCCACCTCGGTGCTCGACGTGAACTGCAAAGCGCACGAAGTCGATAACCTCTATGTCGTGGACACCAGCTTCTTTCCCAGCATCGGCGCCGTCAATCCGTCGCTGACGGCGATCGCCAACGCGTTGCGCGTCGGCGACCACCTGCTCGAGCGCCTGCGCTGAGGTACGACTGCGATGGTACAACGCAGCGAAATCGCGGCCGTCTATCTGGCGGGCGTCGTGCAGGGCGTCGCGCTGGTGACCTTCCCGGCGGCCAGCGCGGTGTTCACCGGCGCCGGTGAATACGGGCTGTCGAGTACCGAGTACGGCGGCATGTTCGTGCCGCAGGCGATCACCGCCATTAGCGCCTCGCTGCTCGGTGCCGGCCTGGCGCGCCGGCTCGGCGCCAAGCGCATTTACCTGCTTGGCCTGGTCGCCAACTTGCTGGCGATGTCACTGCTGATCGTCAGCAGCCTGGTCATGCGCCAGCACGCCCTGGCCTACGGCCTGCTCTTGGCCGCGACGGCGTCTCTGGGTGTGGGCTTCGGGTTTACGGTGCCGACGCTGAACACCTTTGCCGCGGCCTTTTTTCCACAACGAGTCGACCGAGCTGTGCTCGGACTGAACGCGCTGCTCGGGCTGGGTACCGCGCTGGCGCCCCTGTTCGTCGCGCTATTCGTCGGGCTGGGAATCTGGTGGGGCCTGCCGGTACTGGTTACGGCTTTGATCGTCGGGCTGTTGCTTTTCAGTCGGCGCTTGCCCTTAAGCGAGGGTGCACCGGCGCTCGCCGAGGGCGGGCAGGAGGCGCGAAACGGGCTGCCGGCGCGCTTCTGGCTGTTCGCTGCCTTCGCACTCGTGTACGGTATCTGCGAAACGATCAATGCCAACTGGGCGACGGTGTATATGACCCGCGAGCTTGGCGCGAGCGCGACCATGGCGTCGCTCGCGCTGACCGTATTCTGGGGCTCGGTAACCGTCGGGCGCATGATTATCGCGGCCATCGAGAAGTACCTGTCGCCGCAGCGAACGTGCCAACTCCTGCCCTGGCTGGTCGCTGGCGCACTGGCCGGCACCGCCTTGCTGCCGAAGGGCGACCCGCTGTTGGGCATTGCGATTTTCGCGCTTGCCGGCCTTGGCTGCTCGGCGCTGTTGCCGCTGGCGATCAGCTTCGGCCAGCAGCAACTGCCGACCATCGCCAGTTCGGTGGCCGGCGGGCTGATTGCTTTCTACCAGATCGGTTACGGGATCGCGGCATTCGGCGTCGGACCGCTGCAAACCCGGGCCGGCCTCGACCTGAACGTCATCTATGGCACGACGACGTTGGTCGCGCTGAGCATGGCGGTGCTGGCTGTCTTTGTCGTCCGGAGCCCGCAACGCTTGCCGACCGGGCCGTAAAACGTCGAGCGCGCTGCTCATGGAATTCCGGATTTCGACACTTCGTACAAACAATGACCATCATCAGAAAAGGAAGACGAGCATGAACCTCAAAGGAAAAGTCGCCATAGTCACTGGCGGCAACAGCGGTATCGGCATGGCCATCGTCCTCGAACTCGCTCGCCAGGGCGCCAACATCGTCATCGACTACGTGGCCAATCCGGAGGCCACCGACGCGCTGGAGGAGCAGGTCCGCGCCCTCGGTGACCAGGCCATCGGCGTGCACGCCGACGTCAGTCAGGTGGCCGAGCTGGAAACGCTGATCGCCGCCGCAGTCAAGGCCTTCGGTCGCGTCGACATCATGGTCAATAATGCCGGCATCGAGACGCGCACTTCAGTGCTCGAAACGACGGAAGAGCAGTACGAAAAGGTGCTTTCGATCAATCTGAAGAGCGCCTTTTTCGGCACCCAACTCGCCGCGCGGCAGATGATCAAACAGGGCGGCGGCGGCAGCATCATCAACATCACTTCCGTTCACGAAGACTGGCCGATGCCCAATAACACGCCCTACTGCGTTTCCAAAGGCGGCATGCGCATGCTCACGCGCACGGCGGCGGTCGAACTCGCGCCGCACAACATCCGGGTCGTCGGTGTTGGCCCCGGCGCAATCGCCACGCCGATCAATACCGCCACGATGAACGATCCCGCACTGCTCAAGAAACTCGACGATGCAATTCCCATGGGGCGTATGGCGCAGCCCGCCGAGATCGGCACCGTCGTAGCCTTCCTTGCCAGCGAAGGAGCCAGCTATATCACGGCGACCACCATTTTCGCCGACGGCGGCATCATGCAAGGAAGCCCCGGGCTGTGATGGCAAGCGGGGCAGGGCTGGATCTGCCGGTGGCTGCCGGGAGGAAGCGTATTCTCATTCTCGGCGGTGGATTTGCTGGCGCCTACGCGGCCTTGCATCTCGAAAAGCAGCTCGGCGGCGCGCCGGACTTCGAAGTGGCGGTGGTGTCAAAAGAGAATTTTGTACTCTTCACCCCCATGCTGCACGAGGTGGCAGGTAGCGATCTGGGGGTGACCGACATCGTGCAGCCACTCCGCAAAATGTTGCGTCATACGCGCATTGCGATTGCCAATATCGAGGCCATCGACCCGACAAGAAAACAGGTGCGTGTTCGCCACCCCGATCTGCCGGAAGCGTATGACGTAGTTTATGATCATCTCGTGCTGGCGCTCGGGGCAGTGACGAACTTTTATCACACACCCGGTCTCGAGGAGCACGCTTTCACGATGAAGACTCTGGGCGACGCGATCCGCGTACGCAACGGCGTCATCAATGCACTTGAGTTGGCGGACAATCAGTCTGATGAAACCCGGCGTCGAACAACGCTGACAGCGGTAGTGGCGGGTGGTGGATTCGCCGGGACGGAAACCGTCGGCGCCATCAATGATTTCATGCGCGAAGGATTGCAACTGTATCCCCATCTCACGGAAGACATGATCCGCGTGGTGCTGGTGCATCCCGGTGCCGTCATCCTGCCGGAATTGGGTGAAAGTCTTGGGCGTTATGCGCAAAAAAAACTCGGCGAACGAGGCGTGGAGATTCTGCTGAACAGCAAAGTTTCCAGTTTTGACGGCGAAACGGTGACCTTGGGCGATGGCACGACGATCAGCTCGCGCATGCTGATCTGGACAGCCGGCACTACCCCGGCACCGTTGATCGCCAACCTGCCCTGTGCGCTTGAGCGGGGGCGCGTGGTGGTCAATGAGTATCTGGAAGTGCCGGACTTTCCGGGCGTCTGGGCGCTCGGTGATTGTGCGCTCGTGCCCGACCCATTGCATCCCGGCAAGTTTTATCCGCCGACCGCGCAGCACGCCGTTCGTCAAGCCGATGTGCTCGCGAAGAACGTCGTGGCGACCTTGCGCGGCGAACAGCGGCAGCCTTTCAAATTCAAGGTCATCGGCTTGCTGGCGTCAATCGGGCGACGTTGCGGTGTCGCGGAAATTCTGGGAATGAGATTCTCGGGAATCATCGCCTGGTGGCTATGGCGCGGGATCTACCTCAGCAAGCTTCCCGGGTTTCCCAAAAAAGTCCGCGTGGCACTCGACTGGACGCTCGATTTATTCTTCTCGAAGAATATCGTCCAGTTGCCAACGCTGACTTCGCCAACAATTTCGGTAACGGAAAAGACATCGGCTGCCACGAGATCTTCGGCCCCGGAGGCGAAAGCGTCGCCGAAATCCTGAGCGGAACAAATTTCGATAGCGAATTCTTGAATCAGCGCTGCCGGAACCACCGCCGCAGCGGGGCAGCAAGATCCGGGTCCTGGGGAAGGTCCTGGCGGCCAAGGGTATTCAACCCGCACTGGCCGAAATATGTCATGACTGTAGCCCCCGCAGGGCTGGCGTCCCCGTTCAGCCACGAATCTTCCTCTTCAAGGCTCCGAACAAGCCGCCTTTCAGTTGCGGTTGCGCTCCCGGTTCTGCCTCGGCGAGGGTTTGCGGCGCGGCTACGGCTGCCGTGCCGGTCGAGGCACTCTGGGCCTTGTCTTTCGCCATCTGCCGTTCCTCGCAAACGGCTGCCAGTTGGGCAAGGGTCTGGAACATGATTTCGCGCGGGTTGAGGACGATGCCGTAAGCGGACTTGAGGCGAGCGATGACGTCCATCAGCAGCAGCGAGTCGCCGCCCAGATCGAAGAAGTTGTCCTGCACCTCGATGTCACTGACACCCAGCGCGCTTCTCCAGATGCCGGCAATCGCGGCCTGCATTTCGCTGGCGTAGGCGACGCCGGGTGCGATGCCCGTGGTCGCCTGCGGGCTGGACGCGGCGCGCGGTTTGCGCTTGACCCACTGGGCGATGCGGGTGGATAGATCGGTGGTGGACACGATGATCTGTTGTCCCGCGTCGGCGGCGAGCATCCGGCGAAAGGCATCGACACCCTCCTCGGATGACAGGGCAAGATCGCTGACGATCGCTCCCATGCTGCGCTGGTCGGTGCGGGTGGCCGCCGGGATCCACGCGTCCCAGCCGATGGTCAACCACGCCGGACCGGGCTGGCCGGATTGATGGGCTTGATGGGATTGGTGGGCAGCGTAGGCGTCCAGGTAAGCGTTGGCGGCCGCGTAGGCGGCGTAGCCCAGGCCGCCCAGTACTGACGAAATGGACGACAGGAGAACGTAGAAGTCGGGCGGCTCGGCACGCAGCAGGTCGTGGAGGACCAGCAGCCCTTCCACTTTTGGCCGGAAGTGTTCGCCGCAGTGCTCCGGCCGGGTGTCCTGAACGGCGAGGAAAGCTTCCTCGGCGATGATGCCGGCGCCGTGGATGACCCCGTCGATACGCCCGAAGCGGCTCCTGGCCTGGTTGACCGCCCTGGCCATGGCGCCGGCATCGGCAACGTCGGCGGCGACGACCAGCACTTTCGCGCCAAGGGCCTGCAATGCGCGCACGCGGGCGATTCGCTGGCTGCCGGGGTCACTGCTGGCGTGCGTGGCGATCCAGTGATCCCACTCGCCGGGATCGGGCAGGGCGCTGCGGCCGGTCAGGATCAGGCGGGCTTGCACGCTGCGGGCGAGTTCCTCGGCGAGGGCGTAGCCGATCGCACCGAGGCCGCCGGTGATGAGGTAGACGCCCTGCTGGCGCAAGCGACCCGGGGTGCCAGCCAAAGGTTCCAGGTGCAGCGGACGGTAGTCCTGAACCCAGCGTATGTTGTCGCGGTAGGCGACCATCGCATCGGCGGCATCGCTGCCCATCTCGATCCGGATCTGGTGACCGAGCCACTGCTCGGCCGCAGAACCGGCGGCGGGTGGCAGCAGGTCGAAGCAGCGGGTGTCGAGAGACGCGTATTCCTGCGCGATGACGATGCACGCAGCGATCAGTGTGCTCCGTTCGGGGAGAGGCAGTTCGGTCGCTGTCAGCGCGTGGATGGCGGTGCCGAGCACGCCGATCCGCAACGGTTCGCTATGGTTGCGGCTGCCCAGCGCCTGCGCCAGGTAGAGCAGGCTGTTGAAACCGAGATCCTGGGCGCGGGCAAAGTCTTCCGGATTCGGAGAGTGGTCGGGTGGCGGCGTCAGGTTCCAGGTATGCAGCGCGCTGTGCGGCAGCTTGCCGGCGCCAGCCAGGGCCTCGACCAGGGCGTCGTAGTCGGCACGCCGGGCCGGGTTGACGGTGAAGCAGCGCGCGCTGCTCCAGCCCGCCTGGCTGCCTGGCAGGACGCGGATCACGTTGTCGCCGGCCTGCTCCAGCTCGCCGGCCAGGTATTCGCCAAAGCCATCGCCAAGAGTGAACACCAGCCACGGCCCGCTGGCTGCCGGGCCACCGTCGCGCAGCGGGGTCTGCTGCCAGAACGGCTGATAGAACCAGTCGGCCAGGGGGCGTTTGCTGGCTGCGGCGCGGGGCGCGGGGCGATCATCGGTGACCGCCTGGGCCAGCAGTCGGCCAGGCTCGACCCAGTGCCGCTGACGTTCGAAGGGATAGCCCGGCAGGGGCACGCGGCGGCGTTTTTCATCGGCGTAGAAACCGGCCCAGTCCACCGTCACACCGGCCAGCCAGAGCTTGCCGAGGGTGGCCAGGAGCATGGCCTGGTCGGGTTCCTCTTGCTGCGGGTGGCGCATCGACCACAGCGCGCCCTTGGCGCCGGACGTCGCGCTACAGAGTTGGGCGAGGGTGCCGAGAGTCCGGCCGGGGCCGACCTCGAGCAACAGCGGGTCGCCGTCGGCGATGACGGTGGCGATGCCGTCGGCAAAGCGCACGGTACGGCGCAGGTGCTGGACGTAATAGGCAGGATCAGTGGCCTGGGCGGCAGTGAGCCAGGTTCCGCTGAGGTTGGAGACGACCGGGATGCGCGGCGCTTGCAGCCGAATCGCGGCGACCTCAGCGGCGAAGCGCGCCAGTATCGGGTCCATCATTGCCGAATGGAAGGCGTGCGAGGTATGCAGCGGCTGACATTGCCGTCCCTCGGCGGCCAACTGTCGCTGCCAGGCGGCGACGGCTTCCGTCGGTCCGGAAAGCACACAGCGACCCGGTGCGTTCACTCCGGCCAGCGCCAGGCCACGCGCGTCCAGGTCGGCGAGGACGCTTTCCGGCTGGTCTACGGCGAGCATACTGCCGGGAGGCATCTCCTGCATCAGACGGCCGCGGGCAGCCACCAGGCGGAGGGCGTCGGCGAGGCTGAGCACGTCGGCCAGGCACAGGGCAGCGTATTCGCCGATGCTGTGGCCGATCATCGCCGTCGGTCGGACACCCCAGCTCATCCACAGGCGGGCGAGCGAGTATTCAATGACGAACAGCGCCGGCTGGACGATCCACGTCTGCTGCAAGGGTTCGGCGTCGGCGTCGGCGTCGGGAGCTGACCACATCAGGTGGCGCAGGTCGTGTCCCAGGTGCGGAGCGAGAAGTTCGACGCAGAGGTCCACCTCGGCGCGAAACACGGGCTCGGAGTCGTACAGCTCGCGCCCCATGCCGAGATACTGGGCGCCCTGACCGGGGAACATGAAAACCACCGGTCGGTCGTTCAGTTCGCAGACCGACCCGGCGCTCCGCTGGGAGTCAGCGGTCAGCAGCGTCCGGGTCAGGCTGCTCTGCTCGGCGCACACCCATATCCGCCGCTGCGCAAAGCGTTGGCGACCGGTCTGCAAGGTGAAGACGATGTCGGCGAGCGTCTGCTCCGGATCGTGGCTGAGGTGAGCGGCGAGCCGTTCGCGCATCCGTTCGAGGGCGGTTGCCGTGCGCGCCGACAGGACGATCAGTTGCCAGGGACGCGACGGCGCCGCAGCCGCGCGGGCCGGCGCCTCTTCAAGGACTACATGGGCGTTGCTGCCACCGAGCCCGAACGAACTGACGCCGGCCCGGCGCACCGCCTGCGTCCAGTCGGCAAGGGCGGCATTGACGTAGAACGGGCTGTGGGCAAAGTCGATTTCCGGATTGGGGCGGCGGTAGTGGAGCGACGGTGGGATGCGGCGGTGTTCCAGCATCAGCGTCGTCTTGATCAGCCCGGCGACGCCCGAGGCCACGTCCATGTGGCCGATGTTCGTCTTTACCGACCCGATGGCACAGTAGCCCTGGCGATCGGTAGTCTCCCGGAAGGCCTGGGTGAGGGCCTTGATCTCGATCGGGTCGCCGATCGGCGTGCCGGTGCCGTGTGTTTCGATGTAGCCGATCTCGTCGGCGTCCACCGCGGCCATGGCCAGGGCTTCAGCCACCACCGCCGCTTGTCCGTACACGCTGGGAGCGGTGTAGCCGACCTTGGCGCTGCCGTCGTTGTTCACCGCCGAACCCTTGATCACCGAGTGGATGTGGTCGCCATCGGCGAGCGCGTCGGCCAGGCGCTTGAGGACGACGATGCCGACACCGCTGCCGAGCACCGTCCCGCGGGCGTCAGCGTCGAAGGCCCGGCAGTGCCCGTCGGCAGAATTGACGCCGCCTTCCTGGTAGCGGTAGCCGACCCGGTGCGGTACGGCAACGGAAATGCCGCCGGCCAGCGCCAGGTTGCACTCGCCGTTGAGCAGGCTCTGGCAGGCCACATGCACTGCCACCAGCGAGGTGGAGCAGGCCGATTGAATGTTGATGCTCGGGCCGGTGAGGTTGAGCTTGTAGGAGACACGAGTAGTCAGGTAGTCCTTGTCGTTGCCGATCTGGATCTGGAAATCGAACAGGGCAGGGGCGACGTCGGGGCGGCTGGCGAGGTTGTAGATCAGGTAGCCGTTCATCGCCGAGCCGGCAAAGACGCCGATCGCCCGGCCGTGCGAGGCGGGGGTGTAGCCGGCCCGTTCGAGGGCTTCCCAGGCGCACTCGAGAAAGATACGTTGCTGCGGTTCGATCAGGCTGGCTTCGCGCGGGCTGTAGCCGAAGAAGGTGGCGTCAAAGCAGTCGATCGGGTCGATGACCGCGCCGGCGCGGACGTAGGCGGGATCGGCGAGGAGGGCAGGATCGACGTGGGCGGCGAGGAGCTCGGCTTCGGAAAAGAAGCTGATCGATTCGACGCCCTGTTCGAGGTTGCGCCAGAAGGCGGTAACGTCGTCGGCGCCGGGGAAGCGGCAGCTCATGCCGACGATGGCGATAGCGGCCTCGTTTCGGGCGGGATCGGGCGGGTTCATGCGGGTAACGGCCGGCGGACGCGAATCGCCTGGCGCTGCGCGGCTCGGTCCCTTCCGGCCTGGGCCGAGGAAGGGGCAGCAGCGGAAGAAGCGGCAGAAGCGGCAGAAGCGGCAGATGACGCGCCGCTGGTCGGGGCGAGCGAAAGCGCCAGGCTGCTCACCGTCGGGTGCTGATACATTTGCACGATCGGGATGGCGCGCTGCAGGTGCTCGCACAGGCGGCGATTCACTTCGACCAGGCGCAGGGAGGTGCCGCCAAGGTCGAAGAAGTTGTCGTTCTTGCCGACCCGGGGCAACTGCAGCACTGCTTGCCAGATGGCCGCGATGGCTTGCTCGGTTGCGTCGGTCGGGGCGACGTAGGGCGTATCGAGGGCCGCGAGACCGGCCACCGGAGCGGGCAGCGAGAGTCGGTCTACCTTGCCGCTGGGCGTCATCGGCAGTTCGGCGAGGATGGTGCAACTCGCCGGCACCATGTAGTCCGGCAAGCGTTCCCTCAACCAGGACTGGAGGGAAGCGGTCGTTGGCGGTGGGATCTGCCGCGCGACGACGTAAGCCGCGAGGGTGAGTTCTCCCGATTCGCCAGCGGGACGGGCGACGACCACTGCCGCGACGATCTCGGGGTGGCTGCGCAGGACGGTGCCGACTTCGTCCGGCTCGACGCGGAAGCCGCGGATCTTGACCTGGTGGTCGGCGCGACCGAGATAATCGATCAGTCCGTTCGCTCGGTAGCGGGCCAGGTCACCTGTGCGGTAGATGCGGGCCCCCGGCCGGTCCACGAAGGGGTTGGGAATGAACTTCTCGGCGCTCAGTTCAGGGCGTCCGAGGTAGCCGCGGGCAAGTCCGGCGCCACCGACGTAGAGTTCGCCGACGACGCCGACCGGCACCGGCTGGCGGTGGGCGTCGAGGACGTAGGCCTGCACATTGGCGAGGGGGCGGCCGATGGGCACCAGGGTGTCCGTTGCAGTGAGCCGGCCGGCGTCGAAGAAACAGGCGTCGAAGGCCTCCGACAGTCCGTAGAGGTTGAGCAGCAGACGCCCCGGCATGGCCTGGGCAAAGCGCCGCGCAAGTTCCACCGTCAGCGGCTCGCCGCCGATGCACCACTCGCGCAGCAGCGGCAACTGGGCGGCGAGGTCGTTGTGCCTGTTGTGCGCTGCGAGCGTCTCGTGCACCTCGTGCGCGTCGAGCAGCATGCGCAGCAGCGACGGGACGAGCATCATCCGGCTGACCCCGTACTCCGCCAACAGGGCCACGAGAGCGTGCGGGTCGAGCAGCGTGGCCTGCGGTACGACGACGCTGGGCACGCCGCGCAACAGCGGGCCGAGAAGTTCCCACAGGGAATCGACGAAGTTGAGTGCGGTCTTGCACGCCGACACGTCGCCAGCGGCAAAGGGATATTCCCGCCACATCCACGCCAGGCGGTTGAGCAGTTGGCGCTGCTCGATCAGCACGCCCTTTGGCCGTCCGGTAGAGCCCGAGGTGAACACCACGTAGGCCAGACTGCTGGCGCCGGCGCGGCTGGCCGGCCGAGTCGCGGGTTGCGCGGCGATCGCCGGCCAGTCGCGGTCGAGGCACAGCGTGCGGGCGTCGTGGGCGGGCAGCCGATCGAGCCAGCAGGTCTTGGTGAGGAGCTGGCCGACGGCGCTGTCGGCGAGCATTGCGCTCAGGCGCTGGGCCGGGTAAGTGGGGTCGAGGGGGACATAGCAGGCACCCGCCTTGAGGATGGCGAGGACAGCGACGAACAGCTCCGGCGAGCGCTCCAGCGCCACGCCGACCATCGTCTCGTGCCCGACACCGATCCTGACGAGGTGATGGGCGAGCCGGTTGGCCTGCTCATCGAGTTCACGGTAGCTCAGTCCGCCACCGGGGTCGAGGACTGCCGGTGCGTCCGGACTGCGATCCGCCTGTTGCTCGAAGAGACGCGCCAGGGACGAGTCAGCGGGATACTCGCCGTCGGTCGCGTTCCACTCATGCACCGTCCGCTGCCATTCGGCATTGGTGAGCAGGCGCAGCGTGGCCGCGGGTTTGCGGGTGTCTTCGGCCAGGTCGCCAAGCAGGCTCAGGTAGTGGTCAGCCATGCGCCGGACGGTGGCTTCGTTGAACAGCGCCGGATCATAGATCAGGCGGGCGCTGAGAGCGTCACCACCATCGCCGCCGCCGCTATCGTCGACGCGCAGGCACAGGTCGTGCGGCGAAGTGTCGAGATCGACGGCGAAGGGGCGCAGCGCGCTCGGGCCGGCGCGCAAGGAGCGCGGCTCCGGTGCCTTGCGGTAGTCGAAGAGGACCTGGCAGATCGGCGCGTAGCTTGTATCGTGGTGCTCTGCAAGCGCTTCGATGAGCCGCTCGAAGGGCATCGCGGCGTGGGTGTGGGCATCTTCCAGGGCCGCGTTGGCGAGGCCAAGAAGGGCGTCGCTATGCACGTCGGCGGCGAGATCCAGGCGCAGCGCGAGGGTGTTGTCGAGTGCTCCGACGAGACTGGAAAAGCGCGCTTCGCTGCGGTAGCTGCTGCGCAGGCCAACGATGAGGTCGCTCTGGCCGCTGTGGCGCTGAAGCAGGGCGGCAAGCGCGGCGAGGAGGACGCTCTGGAGATGGTCTCCGCGTTTTGCGGCCAGGCCACGCAGGCGCGCGACGAGGTCGATCGGCAGCGTCAAACGCAGGCTGGCGCCTGCGTAGCGCTGGCTTGCCGGCCGCGCGTGGTCGGCCGGCAGTTCGAGCACGGCTGCGGCACCGGCGAGACGTTCCCGCCAGTGGGCAAGGAGCGCGGGCGGCTGGTGGCGTTGCCAGGCGACGAAATCGGCGAAACTGCCCGTGCCGGGGGCGACGGGCTGGTCGCCGTCAAGCTGACCGGCGATCTCTGCGATGAGCAAGCCGAGGGATTCCTCGTCGCACACGTAGCGGTGCGCGCAGAGCAGGAGCAGGTGCTCGTCATCAGCGAGACGCAGCAGCCGTGCCCATAGCAGGGGGCCGCGGCCCGGGTCGATGCGAGCGCCGGCAGTGTCGGCGATCCAGCGCGCCGTCGCTGCTTCATGGGCGGGGGTGCCGCGTCGCTCGGTGAGCGTGTCTACGCTCAGTGCGGCGGGCGCGGCCACGGCATCGGCCGCCGGGCCGAATCCGCAGCGGAGCGCGTCATGACGGGCAAAGACTCGGGCCAGGGCGTTGCGCAGAGTTTCGACATCGAGGACGCTGCCGGCGATGCGCGCGCCCATCGCGACCCGGAGCCAGACCTGGCCGGGATAGGCCAACTCCAGGAACCACGTTCGTTCCTGGCCGCAGCTCCGGACAGGAGCCGGCGAAGGATGTAAAGGATGGGCAGCGGGCGGCGCAGCGGTGAGCACGGGAGGCAGGTGGTCGCTGATCACCGGTCGCCGGTCGCCGGTAGACCGCGGCGCGTCTGTGGATGCGTTCAACATGATCCCTCCTGGGTCTTTGTGGGTTGTCGAAGCATGCCGCCGCTGGCCGCGAGGCTTGCGCCACCGACCTGAAAGCAGCGGACTTGCGCGCGGCTGATGAGCGTGAGGGCCGGGATAGCGGCAGCGATGACGTGGTCGGCGTCCGGACAGGCGGAAAACAGCGTCCAGCGACCTCCCGCTCTGGCCACCGCTCCGGCCACTGTTGCGTTCCCGATCGCTCCCTTCCGAAGGCTGACCGAGACGCTCTCCGGCGCGGTGGCAAGGCCCGTCCCGAGGCTCTTGAGAACAGCTTCCTTGCCCGCCCAGAGGCGGAAGAAATCCCGCTCCTGCTGCTGCGCCGGCCGGCTCGCCAGCCAGTCCCGTTCGACGCTGCTCAGACAGTGGGCGATGAGCGCGTCCCGGTCGGGAAGGGGGCGGATGCGCTCGATGTCCACGCCCACCGGCAACCCTCGGGTCACGCCGATGAGCGCGAGGTCGTGGCACCGGGAAAAGTTGAAGTACAGCCCTTCGGTGTGGCACAGCTCGGGTTTGCCGTAGTCGTTGGCGACGAAGGCGAGGCTTGCCGGTGGGCGGCCGAGGTAATTCCCGAGCACGAGCCGCAGCAGGCCGCGACCGTGGATCTGGCGTCGGCGATCGACGGGGAATACGAGACGTGCGGCGCGTGCGCGCTCGGCCGGGTCGGGGAGCGCTTCCACCGTCCGTCGCAGATCGTCGTCGGGAACTGGCAAAGGGCATAGCCAGAGGTGAATTTCGTTGCCGGAGAGGTCCGGCACGCTGCTCCCCCCACCGAGCAGAGGCGTCGGGCGTTCCGGCGCGACAGGAAAGCGCGCTTCAGCCGGCGAAGCGTGCATCGGCCCAGCGGCGCAGAACGGCCACCAGTGCGTCACGGCTTTGGCGCGGGGTGAAGGTGTGATCTGCCGCGGCCAAGTGGACCTCGGTGAAGTTCCGGTGCGCAGCGATCTTCTTCATCTCCTTGCCGAACATCATTTGCATGTAATCGATGGCCGGGTCACTTTCGGAATAGACCATCAGCAACGCGGTGCCGCGGCCGAGTACCGCGTCGAAGGCGTCGCGCAATTCCCTCGCCGCAGCGGGTACTTGTTCATGGGCGATGAAGCGGCGCATGAGCGGTCGCCCGATGACTCCCAGGAGTTCGAGAGGCTTTACCTGGCCGCTGACCAGCTTGCGCCAGCTAGCCGGGTTGAAAAGCGCGCTCTTCCAGAGGTAGTGCGCCGAGGTGGTTGCGCCAAGAGCACTATCGACGGCGGCTTCGAGGGCATCGCCGGCGTCGTCGGTAACCCCATGCAGGGCGCGGCCGTTGATCAGCACCGCACCGACTACCGTCGGCTGGTCGCGGGCGGTGAGGAAGGAGATGTCGGCGCCGGAGCAGATGCCGCACAGAATGAAACGGGTCGCGCCGCTCTCCCTGCCGACGGTGGCCATGGCGGCAGAGGTTTCGCTGATCGCGGCCTGCTCGAAGCCAAGGGCGTCGCTGCGCGGGCTGCTGTCGCCGATCGACGAGAGGTCGAAGCGCAGCACCGGATAGTCCGCGGCCGCCAGTTGGCGCGCCAGGTTCACGTACAGGCGGTTGGGTCCGACACGATGGACCACCCCCGAATTCACCAGAACGATCGCGGGACGCCTGCCGCGCGTGGCGGCGGGAGTGTAAATTCCGATCAGGCTGTCGTCGTCGCCAAAGCAGAGGACGCTCTCGTTCATGGTGTCCCTGTCTGCGCCCATGCGATCATTGCTTGCAGGACGCGGGCAGGGGGCATCAGGACGTCGCCCAGATCGGGCGCTTCCGACCAGAACTCGGGCCAGAGCACATGTTGCCGTTCCGCAGTCAGGCCGAGGGCGGCGAGCCGCTCGCCGAAGGCATCGGGGTCAGGCTGCGGGCTGCTGCTCATCAGCAGGGCGCGCGGGGCTGGCGCGCGCGACAGCTTGCCGAGGTCGATGGCGCGCAGGCCGGCTTCAAGCCGCGGCGAGAGAAGGAAACCGACGATTTCGCGGGTCCCGTCTGCCGGCGGGGGAGGGTCCGTCCGCCAGAGCTGCAGGCGCCGCCAGCGTTGGTGGGCGCTGATCAGGGTGTCGACGTAGCGATTGCCGTCCACCACCGGGTCCCACAGGATGAGGCCGTCCACATCCTGGTGCTGCGCCGCATGCAGGGTGGCCAGGCTGGCGCCGACGCGGAAGCCGGCAAGGCAGACCCGCGTGCCGGCGGTGACCTTGCCGAAGGTGCTCACCGCTGTCGCGATGTCGTCGAGCCACTGCTCCACACTGCCTTCGTCGTCGCCACCGGCCGAATCGCCGCTGCCGAAGTAGTCGAAGCGCAGAACCGGGAAGCCGGCGCGTGACAGGCGAACAGCCCATTGCCGGAAGCTGCGGTGGGCAAAGATGTATTCGCGGCCAAATGGCGGGCAGAGAACGAAACCTAAGGGGCGGACTGTTGCCCCCTGCGGCGTGTGGACGCGGTAAAAGAGCTGCCGGTCGGTTGCCCCCATGTAACCGGCAGCCCCCGGCTCTCGCCTGGCGCTAGCCAGCGAAGTTCTGCTCGGCGAAGCCCCAGTTGGCCAGGTTGGAGAGGAAGGTCTCGACATACTTCGGGCGCAGGTTGCGATAGTCGACGTAGTAGGCGTGCTCCCAGACATCGATGCACAGCAACGCCTGGTCGCCGGTGGTCAGCGGGGTGCCCGCGGCACCCATATTGACGATGTCCACCGAGCCGTCTGCTTTCTTGACCAGCCAGGTCCACGCCGAGCCAAAGTTGCCCACTGCGGAAGCCTGGAAGGCCTTGCTGAACTCGGCGAACGAACCCCAGCGGGCATCGATTGCCGCCGCCAGCGCGCCACCGGGAGCACCGCCGCCATTTACGGTCAGGCAATTCCAGAAGAAGCTGTGGTTCCACACCTGCGCCGAGTTGTTGTACACGCCGCCCGCCGGCGCCTTCCTGATGATCGACTCAAGGTCGAGCGCTTCGTATTCGGTCCCCTTGATCAGGTTGTTCAGGTTGGTGACGTAGGCCTGATGGTGCTTGCCATGGTGGTATTCCAGCGTCTCCCTGGACATGTGCGGAGCGAGGGCGTCGAGGGCAAAAGGCAGTTGCGGCAGTTGATGTTCCATGGGTGTTCTCCGTGAGGGTCGTGATGGGGCGGAATGGGCCGAAAAGGGTCGACGCGAGGCTTCGCGGTGACAAGCTCTTCGTCTGGCTGCTAGATTCTAGTCGGGGCGTGCGGTGCTGGCAATGGCCGGCGAAGCGAGCGCTGCGCCATGGTCATCAAAAACCGCCAGCACCGTGGCCTCGACGTGCCCACTCTGGAAGAAGGCGGTGATCGTCTGACTGGCTGCCAGGGCTTTGCTCTCGCGCACGATCTGTCCCTGGTCGCTGGTGACGATACAGTAACCGCGTGTCAGCACCGCGTGCGGGTTCAGGTGTGCGAGACTGGCTGCCAGGCGGGTGAGGTCGGCGGACTGGCCTTGCACGGTGTGCTGCCAGCCGCCGCGAAGCCTCTGCGCCAGCACCTCGATGCGGCCGGCGTGGCGCGCCGCATCCGGACGGACCAGGAGCAGGCGATGGCCGAGGCTGGCCAGCGCATGGCGCGCCAGGCTGCTGGTCTGCAGCACGCCGGCGGCGAGTTGGTGCTGCAGCCGGCGCAGGCCGTCGCGGTGAGCGGCAAGGTACTGCGCCGGGTGCTGGAGGCGGCGCGTCAGCCAGTCGATTTGTTGGCCACGCTGGTTGAGGTACTGTTCCATGCTGCGCTGCAAGGCAAGCTGACGGGCGGCCAGGCGAGCGAGCAGGACGGCCTGTTCAGGAGCGGCCAGTTCGGCTGCTGCGGTGGGCGTCGGCGCGCGCTGATCGGCGGCGAAGTCGGCGATCGTGAAGTCGGTTTCATGACCAATGCCGCTGATCACCGGCAGCGGACAGGCGCGGATGGCGCGTGCCACGACCTCTTCGTTGAAGGCCCACAGGTCTTCCATGCTGCCGCCGCCACGACAGACGATCAGCACTTCGCATTCCATGCGCTCGCCGGCGACGCGAATGGTGTCGGCGATCTGTGCCGCAGCGCCTTCACCCTGCACCAGGGTCGGGTAGACAACGATGCTCACCTGCGCTGCGCGGCGTCCGAGCGTGCTCAGCACGTCGCGCAGGGCTGCCGCCTGCAGTGAGGTGACGATGCCGACCCGGCGCGGAAAAAGGGGCAGAGGGCGCTTGGCAGTGCTGGCAAACAGTCCTTCTCGTTCGAGCCCTTCCTTGAGGCGAATGAACTTTTCATAGAGGTTGCCGACGCCGGCCCGACGAGCAGCTTCGACGTTGAGCTGGAAATCGCCGCGCGCTTCATACAGCGTGACCAGCACGCGCGCTTCGATGTGCTGGCCGTTCTCCAGTCGCCAGCCGAGCAACTGCGTGCGGCTGCGGAACATGACGCAGCGCACCTGCGCGGCGGCGTCCTTGAGCGAGAAGTAGACGTGTCCGGAAGCCGCGTAGCTGAGGTTGGAAACCTCGCCCGCCACCCAGCACAGCGGAAAGGCCGCTTCGAGTCGCTCACGGGCGAGGCGATTGAGCATGGAAACCGCGATCACCGGGACCAGCGTCGGCAGGCCGGTGCCTGCACGGGGAGTGTCTGACATGGCCTTGTGTACTTTAGTGTGGCGAGCGGCCAGTGGTCGTCGCCGAACGAATCGGATCGAGCATCAGGATAACGGCGGTTACGCTGGGTGTCGGTTCGAGGAGCTTCCGCCAGCCCAACCCATCCAGGTTAGCAGCAAGAACAACAGCAGGAAGCGTGGGGTATCGATCACGGTGTCCAGCGCTGCGATCACCAGGACACCCGTCAGCGACGCCAGTGTGGCGCCGGCCAGCGGATCGCCCCGCAAGGCGCTCCGCGTCGTGCGCTTGATTCCCAGCCCCACCAGTGCCCCAAAAGCGGCCAAACCGAACCAGCCCTGGTCGAACAGGATGGCCACCGGCATGGTCTTGGCGTGCCACGGCAAATGCTCGTCGACACTGAAAAACCACCGATCCAGGTTTTGTGCGAAGTCGCCGTTGCGGGTGATCTGTTCTCCCTCCGCTGTCAGTAACTGAACATTGTCGATATCAACGCGGGTCCGTGATGCATTGTGAAGCGAGAACTTTACCGGCCGCCACGCGCCCCTGCCGATGTCGCCACTGGCCAAGCGCAACTCATGCGATTGCCATTGCCGCCCCTCCCCGGTAACCAGGGCAGTCTTTGCCGCGCAGCGCCCCGAAGTCAGCAGCAGTTTCTCACACAGTGACGTTGAAACCGACGCGCCAGACTGAGGGCTTCGGATATCCAGATGCACCACATATTCCTGACCAGGCTCAATGGAGACGAACTGCTCCATGTACATCGCGTCACCCGTACCGAGCCGCAGGAACGTATTGCCGGCCTCCGTCTCGAGGCGGTAGTTGCTGGCCTTTGGTTCGGTACTGCGCCAGTAGTGGGTTTCCGGGAACCGGCCGATCCCCATGCCGAAGAGGGTTGTGGCGAGCCCGGGGTCGCGCATGGCCAAGGCGTCGGTCCAATGGGCTTGGCGCGTAGCCAGATCCGCACCGATCCTTGACATACGTTGCTGCGCAAAGGAGCCGCTGTAGATTGGCAGCGCCACTGCAACAGCCAGTGCTATTAGCACCAATGGTACGCTCCATCGATAAACGCTGGAACGTGAAGTACCAATATTCGAAGCTAACCCAACTTCCACTGGTGCCTGTGCAGATCCTCGTCCGGAGCGTGCAGCGGTCGTTGCAGGCTGTGGCAGCAAAGTAGCCAAGGCGGCGATGATCAGCGCTACACTAGAGCCGGCATAACCCCCCCGTGAGTAAGTCACCGCGAGGGCGTAGCTGGCACCCATGAGTAGCAATCCTCCCGCCAGGCGTGTCGCCAGCGAGCGGGCCCGTATCGTCAGCACCACGGCGAAGGGCAAAGCAGCCGTCAAGTATGTTTCAATTTCTGCCCCACCTGTATGCATCTGGGAGAAGGGGCCGGTAACCCGGTAGTCGTCTGTGAAATTCAATAGCCCGGGAAAAACGAAGCGTTCCCAGATCACTACAGCGATAGTTCCGGTGAGTCCCACGACCATGCCGCTCGCAAACCAGCCGCGGATATTCCTACCATGCAAGGTGAACCGGCGCGCCAAGACGAAAATTAGCAGTGCCCACAGCGCGCCTTTGGCTATGCGCAAGGCGTTGTAAGGGCTGTAATAGTTGGTGAAGCTGTTGGCATCCGGCGGGGTCAGGGGCAGCATGCCATGTAGTGTGCTGATGGCGAAGGTCAACGCCAGCAGGCAGGCGACCGCCAAACCGACTACATCTGGATTGGAACTCTTGGGCGCTGGTCTCGTGCGGGCATAGCCGACAACCAGGCTGACGATGATCAGAAAATCGAACTCATCCAGGTAAAAGCGCCCGCTCCACGGAGCCAGATCGAGCAGCGGGATGGCGGCGGGAATGGCTACCCAGAGCAATGGCGGCCGGAACCAGAGCAGCGCCGCGTAGCACAAAAGCAACAGCCCGATAAGCAGCGGGCGAAACGGAAAGTCGATCACCACCCATGCCGTCAGCATCAATGTCGCCGCCAGGGCAGGCCAGGCCTGTGGCGGCGAGCGGCCACTCGTGGAGGACGATGCCTGCCCGGCTGGCTGCACCACAGGCCGGGCGGCCGATACAGGGCCAAGCTCCCCGGTCAGAGTGGAAGCCTCCTCCAGTCGTTGCAGAAGCTTGATCACTGACCAGGCCGCCATAGCGCCAATCAGGACGTTGGTCGGGTCCGGATGGAGGCCGGTGAGAAAAAGCTTGCTCGACTCAATGCTGGTAGCCGTCAGGGCTGCAGCCCAGAACGCCATGGCCGGCGGCCACCAGCACAGCCAGGCCAGCACCCCAACGGGGGCATACATCATCACCACCGATAACAGGCTAAGCAGGGCCGCCTGCTCGGTGGTGTAGTAATGGTAGTAAAAGGGCAGAAAGCGGGTTTCCGCCAGGGTCTTGCCGGCGAGTTCCACTCCGTGCCATGAATGATCGAAGAAACCATTTACCGCCACCAAAGCGAGCAGGTAAAACAGGCTCAGCGAGAAGATCAGGCGTCGGCTTCTGGCATGGAGATGGAGGTCGCGGAGCAGCATCTGTTGACGCCAGAGACGAGCACCGCCATATATGCCAGCGGCTCGGGTCAGCAGGGAGGCTCCCTGGCTAATACCCGAGAACATGAAGAATTGAACCGCTTCTATCGCCAGGCCGAGGAGAATCCCATAGAGCACGGCATGGCGCGTCGCAGGCAACTTCCTGGTCGCGTTTCGGCGGGCCAACATGAGGCCAAGGGGCACCACCGCCAGGATTTCAGCGAGGATCTTGGCCACCAGGATGACCGGACCCCGGCTAGTGCTGCTCGCGGCAAGAAACCAACCCCAGGTATCGGAATGCGCTTTGGCCGCCAGTTCGGCCAACGACAGCACAAAGTCGAAGGGGAGCAAACTCAAGGCAATGTAGACCACAGCGTAGGCCTGCAGCACGCGAGTCAACAGATGGCCCAGCTTTCCTAGCACGGTGGCGAGCACTTCACGGAACCAGTGCGACCAATAGACCGCAAAGATGATCCCCAGAACACTGCCGATGGACTCGGCAATCACGTCGTTTTGTGACACGGTCCGGGGAGGAAAGAACAGCTGCGTAAACTCCACCGCCACTGCCAGCGCGAAGCAGAAAAGCGCCGCGGCGACAAGCAATGACAAGCGCGCCAGCCGAGTCTTGTGGTCGGCAAACAGCACTGCGGTCAGAAAACCGACAGGAAGAAACAGAAACCCGTTGGCCACCCAGTCGGCTCGCCCCTGGGCACCGACCTGCAACATGCGCAAATGCTGGAAAGCGGCCCAAGCCTGATCGAGGGGGCGCGGATGGAAGTCCAGCGGTACCAAACTGCCATAGACAACGAAAGTGATGTAGGCGAGCCAGACGACCGCGTGATGGGGCACACCGATGCTGGAACTGGAACCGCTTGCTCGATGACTCATGGATCCAACGTGGGGCATAGAGACTCTCGTGTAAGATCTACCATCTTTTCGGGCGCTATTATCCAGGGTCGCCGACTGGCCTACTGGCCTCTTCAGAATTGACCCGGCAGCCAAGAACCGTCTATTCCACGGAACCAACCTCAGATGGCACATGATCGTTATCGGCCAGACGGGTGGCGATTGACTCATCTCGACTCTGGAGTTCGGTTTGCTCAGTAATTCCCTGGCCGCACAGCCATTGCTCGAGCATCGTCAGGATCCAGACCATTTCGCCGTAGTAGCCAGGGTGCGCGGGAAGGTGCTCGGTGAGCAGTTGATGAATGAAGTCAGGACGGACGATTCCTCGCCGGGCAAGACTGTTCAGCGAATCCTCGGCGAGTTGACGTAGCGCCGGATTGCGTGTCGCCCAAACGCCAAAAGGCAGTCCGAAGCCCTTTTTCTTTTTGGTAATGATTTCGTCGGGCAGGAAACCGCGTAGCGCCTCCTTGAAGAACCAGCGCAGCTTGAAGCGGCGCAGCTTCCAGTCGGGTGGCAGGGCCATCGAAAAGTCGGTCAGGCGGTCGGACAGCAAGGGATAGCCGACCTCGATTCCGGCCATCCGGGTCGCGCCGCGCACTTTTGGCAGATCACTGTCGGCCAGCGTGTAGCGCCAGTCGTAGGCGAGCATGCGATTGATCAGGCTCGGCGCCTGACACTCGTTCCAGGTGGCCTGCATGTGTCTGGTCGGCTCGCTCAGATCAATCTGCGCCAGAAAATCGGCGGTGAGGACTTCGGCCAGGTCCAGTTGCATGAGCAGGTTGAAACTCTGCAAACGATCCGGCATCGGCACTTTCGAATGACGGACATAGCCAGTAGCTTGCTTGAGGCCGGGTATCCGTCGCAAGGGGCTATGGTCGCCGCACATGGGCTCGATCAATTGCCTGATTCTGTTGGGCACTCGGTGGTAGAACTCGAACACGCGCTGCATCGCGTAGCGGGAATTGCCGCCAAACAGTTCGTCGCCACCGTCGCCGGCGAGCATCTTCGTGCAGCCGTCGGCCTGGGCGATCCTGGCGCAGTAGTAGGCAGGCAGGGCGGACGAGTTGCCGAACGGTTGATCGTGATGCTGGGCGACCGCCGGCATGCTGGCCACCAGGTCAGCCGGTGTCACGTAGTACTCGTGATGCTCGCAACCGAAGTGCCGCGCGGCGATGCGGGCATACTCCATCTCGTCATAGCCCTCGGCGTCGAAGCCGATCGAGTAGGCGGGGGCTGGTTTGCCGCTTAGCTGGCAGAGCATTCCGGCGACCGTCGAACTGTCGGTGCCGCCGGACAGGAAGGCGCCGACGTGGTCGTGCCCGGCGATCTGTTCGACGATGCTGTCGCGAATCAGTTGGCGGAAAGTGTCGCGTGCAGGGACGAACGCTTGCCGGTGCTGCTCGTCGAAATCCAGCGGCCAGTGACGTAGCTCGTGCGCTCCCTGCCGATCGATCAGCAGGCTATGCGCTGCCGGTAGCCGGCGCACCTGGCGGAAGATCGTGCGCGGTGCGGGGATCATGTGGAAATACAGGTAGTCGAAGATTGCCTGGGGATCCAGTTCCTTGCCACGCCCCGGCACACAGTCGGCACGGTCGGAGAAAGCGAGCGTCTGTGCGTCGGCGCGATAGCACAACGTCTCGATGGCGAAACGGTCGACGGCCAGGAAAACGCATTCGCGTGCCGCATCGACGATGACAAAAGCGTAGTTCCCGGCAGCCCGCGAGGCCACGTCGACGCCCTTTTCGCGCCAGGTCTGCAGGAGTTCGGCGGCCATCCCTGGCGGCCGCAACGAGCCGGTAGCGCTTTGCTCGCGAAAGGAAAGCGAGCCAATCAGCGCGCACATGGCATCGGCGTCACGGGCGACATCATCGCCGTGCACGGCGAGCGAGCTGATCATGTCCCGGGCGGCGCCCGAATCGAATAGCCTGGTCAGGTCAACCTGGCCGGAAAGTCTGTCTTGCATACGGTATGTGCTCGGGGCAGTTGATTGAGGGACCTGCTTCAGCGGGTGGCGGAGCACCCATACGGACAGCGACGGGCGCGGCACGCGCGTTCTGCTCGTCTGGGCGGCGGCGTCTGAGGACAGGATGCTACGCCAAAACGATGGCCATTGCTGTGTCAGATTTCACGGGACGTAAGCGTTTAGCCCCCCTACCACACGTACCGAGCAGGTTGGTGCGGAGCGCAGCGCTT
>NZ_FLQX01000160.1 GCF_900089955.1 Candidatus Accumulibacter aalborgensis
ATTAGACATCAAGCGTTCTTGCTACTCTTCCTGATCAATGGAATCATCCGATGGGCCGTGCAACCGCTAGCATGATGCGATCATCAAACTAGGCTTTGAACGGCTTTTCCCGACTAGCGAAACAGTGAAACATTTGGTGGATTGCATGGATGGCCCAAGTCAGAAGCGAGTTTCAAGTCCGATTTCCACCGGCGGTGAGGGCGTGTTCTTCGAACAGCACGTCGCAGCGTACTGGCTAGCTCAGCTGCTCGTCCGTAGCATCCCGCCGATCCTGAGCGATACCGGCGTCACCGAAGTCCATTTCCAGACTGAGCATCTCGGCTTCAATACGGACGACGTCCTCGTCGTCTGCGCGCGCGCAGGCGCGGCGACTGCGCGGCTCGTCGGGCAGGTGAAGCGCAGCTTCACCATCAGTGCTGCCGACGACGAATGCAAGAAGGCCATTGGCGATTTCTGGAAGGATTTCAAGAAGGCCGACCCTTTCAATCCCCAGCACGACCGCTTTGCTCTAGTGACGCTGCGCGGCACGAACACGCTCCTCGAGAATTTCGTCGGGCTGCTCGACTGCGCCAGAGGCGCGGCTGACGGCGAGGAGTTCGAAAGACGGCTGTCCCTCGACGGTTTTATCTCGAAGAAGTCCGTCCATCAGTGCAACGAGCTTTGCGAGATCGTCAGCACACTGGAAGGGACGCCCGTCACTGCCATAGACCTGTGGCCCTTCCTGCGCGTGTTGCACGTCCTGAGCCTCGACCTGCACACCTCCACGCGCCAGACCGAGGCGCACGTCAAGACGCTGCTCGCCCTCAAGTCAACCGATCCGGATCCTGTCGCGAGCGCGACGGCCGCGTGGGACGCCCTTCTGGCCTTCGCGAGCGAGGCCGGACCGGCCGCGCGGAGCCTGAAACGCGCCGACCTTCCAGCCGCTCTCGTCCAGGCGTACGGCGAGGTGGGCGCGAACGAGCAGCGCGTATTGACGGCACTGAAGAACCACACTGATTTCGTGCTGCGGAAGATCCGCACCACGATCGGGCCGGCCTTCCACCTGCGGCGCGCCGGCATCGTCCAAAAGGTGCTTGCGGCCATCGAGGCGAAGCAGGTCGTCCTGATAACGGGGCCAGCCGGCAGCGGGAAATCCGTCATCGGGAAGGAAGCGGTAGCCTGTCTCTCCCGCGAATTCTTCGCCTTCGGGTTCCGGGTGGAGGAATTCGCCGTCGCTCACATCGACGAAACGCTCCACAACAGCCAGATTCCGGCGCGAGCCACCGAGCTTCAGGCCATCCTCGGCGCGCAGGGCCGCAAGGTCCTCGTGATCGAGAGCGTCGAACGCCTGCTCGAAAAGCCGACGCGCGACGCATTCAGCGATCTCATGACGCTCGCCCAGGGCGACAACGGCCTCGGTATCCTCATCACCTGCCGCGATTATTCCGTGGAGCAGGTGCAGGCAAGCTTTCTCCAGGCGGCGGGGATTGATCACGCGGTCATCGAAGTTCCGCCGCTTGATGACACCGAATTGCAGGAGATCCAGGCCGCCTTTCCGTCGCTGGCAGTGCCGCTCGACAACCCCGCCCTGCGCGAGATCCTGCGCAACCCGTACTTCATCGACAAGGCATTGCAGATTCCGTGGGATGCGGGACGTCCGCTTCCGGAGAACGAGCGCGATTTCCGCGCCGTCTTCTGGCGGCAGATCGTGCGCGCGGACCAGAATCCGGCCGACGGCATGCCGCGCCTGCGCGAAGTAGCTTTGCAGGAGCTGGCGGTGCGCAGGGCGCGTGCCCTGTCGGATTACGTGCCAGCTACGGGACTCAATGCCGCCGCCATCGCCCTCCTCAAACAGGACTCCGTCGTTGTTTCGCCCGACACCAATGCTTTGCTCGTGGCCACGGCGCACGACGTCCTCGAGGACTGGGCCATCCTGCAATGGATCGAGGAACAGCACCTCACGGATGAGACGGCGTTCAAGGCATTGTCGTCAGCGATAGGGCCGCATCCTGCGGTGCGCCGCTCGTACCGGAAGTGGGTTGCCGAACTGGTCGACCGCGACGCACCCGCAGCGGACCGGCTGTTCAGCGCGGCCATCGCACAGGCCGACGTGCCCGCCCAGTTCCGCGACGATACGTTGGTCTCGCTGCTCAAGGCACCGTCGGCGTCAGAATTCCTGACGCGGAACGAGGCCGAGCTGCTCGCCAATGACCGCGCCATCCTCAGGAGGGTCATCCACCTCCTGCGCGTCGCCTGTGTGACGTCGCCCGCGTGGCTTGCCGACGTGCGCGGCCACAGCTCGATCCTGAGCGTGCCGGAAGGCGCGGTCTGGGCAACAGTCGTGAGACTGGTGCATCGCAGCATCGGCAGCTTCGGACCGGAAGACGCACCGCTGCTTCTCGCATTGATCGAGGATGCCGTGCGCGGCGTCAGCTGGTGGGCACCTGACATCGACGGGGCCGAACCTGTTTCCGGCATTGCCCATTGGCTCCTCCCGCGCTTTGACCACTACAGAGGAGGAGACACGCGCAAACGCATTCTGAAGGTGATTGCGAAGATCCCGAAGGCCGACCCCGCGCGCTTCGAAGCCGTCCTGCGCGGGCAGATCAGGGAAGGATGCCGCCGCGATCCCGTCGCCGAGGAGTTCCGCGACATCCTCCTTGCGGGCCTCGACGGTGCGGCCGCCGCGCGCGACCTGCCGGACCTATTGATCTCCGTCGCACTGGATACCCTCCTCGCCACGGAGGAATATCTTCGCGCGGAACCCTATGGCCGCTCATCCATCGACATTGACCTCTTCTTCGGCATCAAGGAACACCTGCGCCATGACTTCTTCCCTGCCAGCGCCTTCCGGGGGCCGTGGATCAACCTGCTCACGCACCATCCGAGAAGGGGCCTCGACTTCCTGATCCAGGTCTTCAATCACAGTGCCGGGTGGTACGCGCATCCGCGTCTCCGTGACCGCCTCGAACCCGCCTGGGGGGTCGAGCTCACGTTTGCAAACGGGACCACGCGAAAGCAATGGGTGAACCCGCGCCTCTGGGGCCTGTATCGCGGCATGACCGTCGGGCCTTATTCGCTCCAGTCGCTGCTGATGGCCTTCGAGAAGTGGTTGCTCGACTACGCCAAATCCCATCCCGAGGGGCTCGACGCGGTGCTGCTCGAAATCCTCCAGCACAGCGATTCCGCCGCGCTCGCAGCCGTCGTCGCAAGCGTGGCGACCGCTCATCCTCACCGGTCAGGCGAGGCCCTTCTGGTGCTGCTGTCGGTGCAGGACTACATCGAGATCGATCGCAGCCGCATGGCCAGCGAGCACCAGACTTCAAGCCTCACGGGATTGTTTCCGACCCTCCGCGCCGAAAACAAGATCTACGAAGAGGAGCGGAAGAAGTCGAACGCGCTGCCGCACCGCAAGCACGACCTTGAAGCGGCCATCGCAAACCTGCAACTGGGCTCTCTGGCCCCGCGGGTTCACGCCATCATCGACCGCTACATCGCGGCACTGCCCGCGCCGGACAAGCGCAACGAGCGGGACCTCACATGGCAGCTTGCCCTTCATCGGATGGACTTTCGGCAGTACGACGTGGCCGATACCCAGCCAGCAGCGGACGAGACGTCGGCGAGGGACGGCGAGGCGCCTCCGAAGAACTACATCCGCCTCGAACCCAAGCCTCCCGCTCCGGAAGTGCAGCAACTCATTGACGAAAGCACGAAGAGCCTGGGCGAAATGAATGCCCGGCTGGGTGTTTACATGTGGGGCCTCCAGACCTACCAGCGCGAGGCCGGCTCTGCCGACCCTGCGCTGTGGCGGGAGAAGCTGGCAAGTGCCAATGGCATGGACCGCACAGCGGAACATCCGGATAACAGCCGCAACGCTCCGGGATTTGTGGCCGCCGTCTGCGTCCGCGATCACTGGGACGAGATGTTGCCGGAAGAGAAGGAGTGGTGCATCGATGTCATCTGCTCCGAAATCTCAATGCACGCGAACCAGTGGGGAACCATCGACCGCTTACAGCGATTTTCGATGCTTGCGGATCGTCCGTGTGCATTCGTCGTGCCGCTGTTGCTCTCCAAGGCCCTGACAGAAACCCAGACGCCACGCGTGCACCAGGCCTTTATTGCCGCTGTGACCCATCCGATCGACGAGGTACGCTCGTACGCCACCTGGGGCATCGACAACAAGTTCTGGGCCGCGAACCCCGCCCTTGCCCTGCGCGCCGTCAACGCCATCGCGACCGAGGCCGCGCTTGCCGATCGTGACTGGAACGCCGAGGAGAAGAAGCGCTACGACAAGCGGCGCACGCCGGACTCGATCTCCGCCGCCGCGGCTGAAGACGTCCGCCAGCGGTTCTGGACCGAGGGGGAAATCGCCGCAGATGCGCACGTCAGGTTCGACATCACCGAGATATTCGGAGCCGAGGCGAACGCGAAGGTTCTCGCGATCCTCGGCCAGGTGCCGAACGAGCCTCTGGCGGTGGCCGCACACCTACGCGCCAGCGAAGACCTGGTGGAGTGCTGGAACCGTGAGCACGATCGTTCTCCCGACCGGCGCGAAAGGAACTTTGACAGGGAGCAGGCGATATCCGACCGAATTCAGCAATTTGCGATGCGGGCGTCAGACGCCGATGCCGAGCAAGTCCTCCAGCCGATTCTCGACGCTGTCGACCGGCATCCACGCAAGGTCCACAACGTCATCCAGGGGTTCACGACCAGCGAGGACAGCAATCCCAATACACCGCACTACTGGTTCCTGTGGAACCTGTTTGCCGTGCAAGTCAAGCGCGCTAAGTGGGTCGCGCACCTGGACAGGGAGCATCCGCACGGCAGCGAAGTGTTGTCGACGATCTTCCTGACTGCGTGGTGGAAGGACAACGTGCGGCACTGGCGGAGCCTGGAAGGCTATGCCCACAACGTCGACGCGCTCTTCGACGCGCTGCCGCCGGTCTGGATCGTGCTGGACAGCTACGTCCGTTTCCTCTATCACATCGGCGAACGTTCCATGCCCGCTGCCTTTGTGCGCATCGCGAACGCGCTTAGACGCGGAAATCCCGCCAACATGCTGCGCGAATCCAACACCGTTTTCATGCTCGAAGTTCTTCTCCAACGGCATGTCTACGCACGGCCGTTGGAACTCAAGCGCGATCCGGCCCTGCGCGAGGCGATCCTGTATGTGCTCGATGTTCTTGTCGAGAGCGGTTCTTCCGCCGCGTTCAGGATGCGGGACGATTTCGTGACGCCGGCCGCCTGACGCTCGCCAATCTCTTGCCAAGGAACACGCTGAAAGATGCGCCGTGGGCTGTCTCAACGAATTACGCCATGCGCTCGGAGCGCCGCCCGCAATGAGGCGGAACAACGACAGCTATTGATTGCCGAGGAGTCGCCCGATATCGCCCCAGCTTCGAGCAGGATTGTGGCGATGTGCTGTTTGGTTCTGGATGCGTACGAATCGACAACAAGCACCTAGGAAATCCGGGCAGGTTCGTCCTTGGTCGACTTACATGCTGTGGATCATGACCATTGACCTGCTGCTTTCTAGCTAACGTCCGATATCGCTCACATTGCTGAAGTATTCAAGCCTGTCGGCGAATGGCTGCAATGGCCGACGCGCTGTCGGTGGGAGATCGAGCTGTACGACTGCTCGATTCAGTTACCTGCCGTTGGAACCCCGTAGTACCCAACGGCGGGATTGGGTCGTTTGCAAACAGCCGCCTTCCACATGGCATCAGACAGAAGTCCTGGGAACGACCATGAAACATTTCTGACCGCCAGTTCGCTTCCAAATATGGATTTCCAATTCCCTCCTCCCAAGACAAACGGGCCGCAGAGCGGCCCGTTTGTCTTTCGCCGATAGCGGCGGTGTAGCCGCCCCTATCGGACGTTACTGCACGCTGACCTCGACGCGCCTCGCCTCGGCAGGATCTCCCGTACCAGTGGTGACCTCGGGCTTCTTCAGTTCGACGCGGTCTTCGGCGACACCGACGTTCTTCAGCGCCTCGCGTACGGCCTTCGCTCGATTCTTGGCGACTTCCTCGTTGGCGGCCTGAGCACCGCTCGTATCGTGGAACCCGGCAATGGCAAGCTTGGCGTTCGGATTGGCCTTGGCATGGGCGACCACCATTTCCAAGGTCTTGCCGGCATCGGCTGGCAGTTCAGCCGAACCCATGGCGAAATAGATCTTGGCTACCGGCACCATCACCACCGCAACAACCGGCCCCGAGGCGGCGGCAGCAACCGGCTTGGCGACCGATGCAGGAACCATCAACGGGACGATCATCAAGGCGACGATGTTGATGATTTTGATCAGCGGATTGACCGCCGGGCCCGCCGTGTCCTTGTACGGGTCGCCGACGGTATCGCCAGTCACCGAGGCCTTGTGGGCCTCGGAACCCTTGCCACCAAAGTGCCCGTCCTCGATGTACTTCTTGGCGTTATCCCACGCGCCACCGCCAGTGGTCATTGAGATGGCCACAAAAAGGCCGGTGATGATCGTACCCATCAACAGCCCACCGAGCGCCTTGGGGCCAAGCAACAGGCCAACGAGGACCGGGACGAGCACCGGCAGCAGCGAGGGAACGATCATTTCCTTGATCGCCGCGGTGGTCAGCATGCCGACTGCGCGCGAGTAGTCGGGCTTCGCCTTACCTTCCATGATTCCCTTGATTTCCTTGAACTGCCGCCGCACTTCAACGACCACCGCACCGGCCGCACGACCCACCGCTTCCATCGCCATGGCGGCAAAGAGGTAAGGGATCAGGCCGCCGAGGAAGAGACCGATGATGACCATGTGGTCCGACAGGTCGAAGCGCAGGCTACCGCCAAAATTCGTTTCCAGCGCGTGCGTGTAATCGGCAAAGAGCACCAGGGCAGCGAGGCCCGCTGAGCCGATGGCATAACCCTTGGTCACCGCCTTGGTGGTGTTGCCGACGGCGTCGAGCGGGTCGGTCACATCACGCACCGACTTGGGCAGACCGGACATCTCGGCGATACCGCCGGCGTTATCGGTGATCGGCCCGTACGCGTCGAGAGCGACGATGATGCCGGTCATCGACAGCATCGACGTTGCGGCAATGGCGATACCATACAAACCGGCGAGCGCAAAGGTGATGTAGATCGCTGCGCAGACGGAAAGCACTGGCAGCGCGCAGGCCTTCATCGAAACGGCGAGGCCGGCGATGATGTTGGTCCCGTGGCCGGTGGTCGAGGCCTCGGCAACGCGCTTGACCGGCGAGAAGTCGGTACCGGTGTAGTACTCGGTAATCCAGACCAGCAATCCGGTCAGCACGAGACCAATCGCCGCGGCACCAAAAATGCTCATCGAACTGATCAGCGTACCGTCGGCAAGGACGACGCCGCTGCCCAGCAACATGGTGGTAATCGGATAGAAAGCGATCAACGCCAGGATACCGGCGACGGCGAGGCCCCGATAAAGGGCGTTCATGATCTTGCCGCCATCGTTGGCCTTGACGAAGAAGCAGCCGATGATCGAAGCGATGATCGACACCCCACCAAGGACCAGCGGATAGACGATCAGGTTGTCGTTGGCAGCGGCGACGCCCTTGAGCATCATCGCGCTGAGCACCATCGTCGCCACCACGGTCACCGCGTAGGTCTCGAAGAGGTCGGCAGCCATCCCGGCGCAGTCGCCGACGTTGTCGCCGACGTTGTCGGCGATGACCGCCGGGTTGCGCGGATCATCTTCCGGAATGCCGGCTTCGACCTTGCCGACGAGGTCCGCTCCGACGTCGGCACCTTTGGTGAAGATACCGCCGCCAAGACGGGCGAAGATCGAGATCAGCGAACCACCGAAAGCGAGACCGACCAGCGGTTCAACACTATGCTGAAAGTCGGCACCCGTGCTCTTGAGGTAACCGTAGTAACCGGCCACCCCGAGGAGGCCCAGACCGACGACCAGCATGCCGGTAATGGCGCCACCCTTGAAAGCCACGTCAAGTGCCGCGGAAATGCCGCTACGCGCGGCTTCGGCGGTGCGGACGTTGGCGCGTACCGAAACGTTCATCCCGATGAAGCCGGTGGCCCCCGAAAGAACGGCGCCGATCAGGAAGCCAACAGCCATCAACTTGCCGAGCGCAAACCAGATCAGCACGAAAAGCACGGCGCCGACTACCGCGATGGTGGTGTACTGCTTGCCTAGATAAGCCGAAGCCCCTTCCTGAATGGCTTTGGCGATCTCCTGCATACGTGGGTTGCCGGCTGGCAACGACAGAATCCATTTCGTCATTGCAGCCCCGTAAAGCACTGCAATGAGCGCACAGACCAGCGCGAAAACAAGATATGACGACATCAGCAACCTCCCTCTGTAAAGTTACCCAGACCCCCTGGTGAGTCCCTTTGGGTCGGATTTGTCCCGCACCGGAACTACGAAAAAACCATTTGGCTAGTGCAGACTATTGCAAAGCCTCGAAAGCGGCCATCCTGATCTCGTCGACGCTGCCCACGCCGGCGATCCTGCGGCACCTGGGCGCCCGCGGATCACCCGTGGCCTCCCATGCGCGGTAGTACTCAAGCAGCGGCTTGGTCTGCGAATGATAGACCTGCAGCCGCTTCATGACCGTCTCTTCGCGGTCGTCGTCACGCTGCACCAGGTCCTCACCGGTCACATCGCACCTGCCGGCGACCTTGGGCGGATTGAAGCGAACATGATAGGTGCGGCCGGAGGCGAGATGCACGCGACGGCCGCTCATCCGTTCGATGATCTCTTCGTCGGCGACGTCGATTTCGAGCACGTAGTCGAGGGCCACGCCGGCGGCCTTCATCGCCTCAGCCTGCGGCAGCGTGCGCGGGAAACCGTCGAACAGGTAGCCGGACTGGCAGTCAGCCTGCTGCAGGCGGTCGCTGACCAGGCCGATGATGATCTCGTCCGATACCAGGCCACCGGCGTCCATGACCTTTTTCGCTTCCACGCCGAGCGGTGTTCCGGCCTTGACCGCAGCGCGCAGCATGTCGCCGGTCGAGATTTGCGGAATGCCAAATCGTTCACGAATGAACTGGGCTTGAGTGCCTTTGCCGGCCCCTGGCGCGCCGAGCAGTATGAGTTTCATAGTGGGCCTTCGCAGAGAATTGAGTGGAGCAGTTTATCCAGCGCTTCAAGTACTTGCGCTTCCAGTAGGGAACCTCATCAGCACACTGTCGTGCTTAACAGGCCGCAACTTACCCGCAAATGTGCGTACGGTCAAACGTTTTTGAACCATTCCCGCATCCGCTGTGCATCCTCGAGGGTGTCGACGCCGGCCGCGGGCAGGCGTTCGGCAATCGACACGCTGATCCGGTAGCCATGCCACAGCACGCGCAACTGTTCGAGAGCCTCGATGGTTTCCAGCGGCGACGGCGCCAATCCGGTATAGGTACGCAGGAAGCGCGCACGATACGCATAAAGCCCGACATGCCGATAGGCGGGCATGGCGGGCGGCAGCGTCTCGCCGCCCGCCTCGCGAGCAAAGTGGTCACGAGCATAGGGAATCGGTGCGCGCGAAAAATACAGCGCGTCGCCGCCTGCCGCGCAGACCACCTTGACGATGTGCGGGTTGAAAAAGTCTGCGGCGTCGGCCAGCGGGTGGGCAACGGTAGCCATCTCAGCACCGCTCGCTGCCAGGCAGCTTGCCGTCTGACGAATCAACGCGGGATCGATCAGCGGCTCGTCGCCCTGAACATTGACGACGATCGTGTCGTCACTCCAACCGGCCCTGTCGACCACCTCGGCCAGGCGATCCGTGCCGCTGGCGTGATCAGCCCGCGTCAGCAAGGCCCGCAGACCGTGAAGCTCGGCGGCGGCGAGCACTTCCTCGTGATCGGTGGCCACGAGGACTTCGTCGGCACCCGACAGGAGCGCACGCTCGGCCACCCGGACGACCATGGGTTTGCCGCCGAGATCGAGCAGCGGCTTGCCTGGCAAGCGTGTGGACGCGTAGCGCGCGGGAATGACGACCTTGAAGCGCATCGTGGCGGCGGGCCCGTCAGACTTCAGCGGCGGAGAATGGGCGGGCTTCGTCCTGAAGCATGATCGGAATGCCGTCGCGGATCGGAAAAGCCAGCCGGCAGGGTTTGCACACCAGTTCGGCCTCGGCCTTGCGGTATTCGAGATTGGCCTTGCAAATCGGGCAGACGAGAATATCAAGCAGGCGTGCGTCCATCGAGTATCTCCAGAATTGTCGCCAACAGACCAACACCTCCCGGCGAGGTAGCGATCAGCGCTTCTACCGGCAGCACCCAGGCCTCACCGGTAATCATCGCCGCGCATTTTACGGCATCTTTCTCGGTCATCAGCAGCACGCCGTCGTCGGCAAAGGCCAGGTCGGCAGCGCTATAACGATGGTGATCCGGAAACGGATGCTCTTCGAACTCCAACCCCAGGTCCCGAAGGTGCTGGAAGAAGCGACTGGGGTCGCCAATACCGGCCAGCGCATGGAGTTTTCGGTCGCCCAGGGAGTGGCGCAGAGAATCCGGATCGCAGCAGCGCTCCGCTCCACTGGCGGCGACAAAGCGCTGCCCGACGAGCCGCATGTCGAACTGCGGCAGTAACCCGGTTGCATGAACCAGACGCGGTTCCGGCGAGCCATTCCACACCACCGCCGTAGCGCCCGCAAGACGCCGCAAGGGTTCACGCAAGGGGCCGGTGGGCAGCAGCCAGCCATTGCCGGCACCGCGGCCGTCGAAGACAACCAGCTCGACCGAACGTTGCAGGCGATAATGCTGCAGGCCGTCATCGGAGACGATCACGTCACACTCCGGGTGATCTGCCAGTAACGCTCGCCCAGCGGCGACGCGGTCGCGGCCGACGACGACCGGCACGCCGCTACGCCTTCTGAGAAAGAGCGGCTCATCGCCGACCAGCGAAGCGTCCGAGTCGACCGCTACCAAGCGCACCTGCTCGCTGCTACCGCCGTAGCCGCGACTGATGATTGCCGGTCGCCAGCCACATGCACCCAGGCAGCGAACCAGCCAGAGCACCAGAGGGGTCTTGCCACTGCCGCCGACGGTCAGGTTGCCGACGACGATCACCGGCACCGGCAAGCGATGCGAGCTCAGCACTCCGTAGCGGTATGAAGCGCGCCGCAGGCCGGCGAGCAGGCCAAACAGCCAGGAAAGAGGTAGCAGCGGCCAGAGCGCAAGCACCAGACTATGCTCGTACCACACACGGGGAAGGCGCTGCGCGAGGCCGAAGACGTCCATTAGTGCCGGCCAGGGATGCCGACCATCAGTGCGGCGATTGCGTAGCGAAGGAAATGCGTGGATAACCGGCAGCCTGCGCCGCCTGCATGACGTCGATGACGCTCTGGTGCGTTGCCTTGGCATCGGCATTGATGACGATCACCGGCTCCTTGGCATCACCGGCAGCACGGCGCAGCGCTTCACTGATCGCCTGGACAGTGGCCGTGGCGAGCGGCGCCTTGTTGACCAGCACCTGCCCAGCGGACGTCACCGCCACGTTGACCTCGTTTGGCGGCTCAGCCTGCTTGCTGGCGTCAGCGGTCGGCAAGTTTATCTCCAGACCCGAGAACTTGGCATAGGTGGTCGTCAGCATCAGAAAGATGATGATTACCAGGAGCACGTCAATCAGCGGAATCAAGTTGATCTCGGGGACATCAGCGCTGCGACCGCGTCGAAAGTTCATCGCCCGGATCTCCTGTCAGGACCTGCGCTCGCCGTGCAGGACCTCAACCAGGCGCACCGCCTGCTGCTGCATTTCGATCACGAAACCGTCTACCAGCGCGCGGAAATGTCGCCAGAAGATCATGCTCGGAATGGCGATCAGCAGACCGAAGCCGGTGTTGTACAGGGCCACCGAGATGCCGTGCGCAAGCTGGATCGGGTTGCTGCCACTTGGCGCCTGCGAACCAAAGATCTCGATCATCCCGACGACCGTACCGAACAGGCCCATCAAGGGGCTGATCGAAGCGATGGTACCCAGCGTCGTCAGGTAACGTTCCAGATCGTGCGAAATCACGCTTCCCGCTTCCTCGATCGCTTCCTTCATGATCTCGCGCGAAGCGCCGACGTTGCGCAGGCCGGCGGCAAGAACGCGCCCGAGCGGTGAGTTTGCCTCCAGGTCTTTGATCATCTCGACGGCGGCACCGTTCTGTCGGTATTCGGCAACCACCCTTTGCAGCAGTCCGAGCGGAACGACCTTGACCCGCCGTAGCGCGACGAGACGTTCGATGATCAGTGCGACGGCGATGATCGACGCCATCAGCAAGGGCCAGATCGGCCAGCCAGCAGCCTGCAGGATGGAAAACACGTGCTCTCCCGAGAGATTTTCACAGGCCGGCACTTTAGCCTGCGCCGCCGTTTGCAGCAAGCCCCGCAGTTCGTCGTCGCCCCCTTATCCACAAAACCTGTGGATAAGGGGGCCGCTAGCCTGTTGGCGAAACGGCCAAGTACTCATCGCGGAACGCTTTTTCCGGTTCGCCGGCAAAGCGGGCGAAAGACGGCACGGCCGCCACCGTCAGCGGCAGGCGGTGAGCTTCTGGCACGCTGGCGCAGAGGGCCTTGGCCCTGCTCCGCTGGTCCGGAAGGGCCTTAATCATTTCCCCCGCCACGCCGTTGGGTTAGACTAGGTTCCGTCCCGAGCCAAGCCGGCCTTGCCATGCAACGTACTGCCCAGGAGTTAGCCCAGAAGCCCCGAATCAGCCGGCTCGTCGAGATCGATGCGCTGCGTGGTGTGGCTGCCCTGGCGGTCGTGCTGTTCCACTACACCGCCCGCTTTGACGAACTTTTCGGCCACCGCCCTCCGCCGGCCATTTCCTTTTCTGGCGGCCACTACGGCGTCAATCTATTCTTCATCATCAGCGGCTTCGTCATTTTCATGACCCTGGAAAAAACCTCGAAGCCAATGGATTTCGTCGTCTCGCGGTTCAGCCGCCTCTTCCCGGCGTACTGGACAGCCATCGTTCTCACCTTCCTGCTCACTCACCTGCTGGGCTTGCCAGGCAAACTCGTGGACCTGGCCACTGCTTTCGGCAACCTGGTCATGATCCACGGATTGTTGTTCCGCATTCCTCACGTTGACGGTGTCTACTGGACTCTTGAAGTCGAACTGCTCTTCTACTGCGGAATGCTCGGCCTCTTCTGCCTGCGGCGCCTGGGCAAGGTACACCACGTCCTGCTTGGCCTCCTGGCATTGCGACTGGCTAATTTCTTTGGGCAACGAAACTTCGGCATCGAGCTTCCCTGGACGGTCTACCGCATCCTGATCCTGACCTTCATCCCCTGGTTCGCCCTGGGGATCTCGATCTATCTCGCGACCAGCCGCCACGGCGGCGCTTCGTGGCGCCCACCTGCGCTGACGGCAAGCTGCGCTATCCTGACGCTGCTGCTGACCGAATCGCTGTTCATCGCCACGCTGGCGATTGCCCTTGCCAGCCTGGTATTTCTGGCCGCAAACGGACGCCTCGCCTTGCTTCGGCATCGGCTCTTCGTCTGGCTGGGCGCGATTTCGTATCCACTGTATCTGCTCCATGAAAACATCGGCTGGAGCCTGCAACTGCAGTTGCAGGCGCTGGGCGTGCCCACCGATGCCACGATCCTGCTCGTACTCGCGACAAGCCTCGCTCTGGCGACGGCCATTACCCGCTGGGTCGAGCAACCTGCCCTGCTCTGGATTCGGACCCGCTACCGTAACCGACTCGCGTTTGCCAAATGATTGGTCGTGGTTCGAAGTGGCTCGTGACGACACTGGTCATCGCCAGCGCGTCGGTCGCCTTGTTGATTCTCCAGAAGCACTTGCGCCCGGTGTCCGGACTTGCCGCGAGGCTGGGACAGATCGCACGCATGGGCAGCGAAACAGGAATTTCCTGCGCTGACGTTGTCTCAGGCCGTCCGCTGGTGCTACTGGCACTCGGACAATCGAACGCAGCCAACCATGGTTCTCTTGACCGCCGTGACGTGGAAGCGGTCACCCTGGTCGCCGAAGGAAAGTGCAGCCAAGCGGTCGACCCTCTGGCGGGCGGCACAGGCGATGGCGGCAGCATCTGGCAACGCCTGCCCGCAGCCTTGCGAGAGCAGCGAAGCGAACGACCGATCGTCATCTCCGTCCTCGGCGTAGACGCAAGCTCGATTGATGAGTGGACCCGGCCGGACAGTCCACTGCGCCAGCGTCTGGTGGAACAGATCGCCTCGCTGCTCGGCCTGGGCCTGCTGCCAGACTTCGTGCTCTGGCAGCAGGGAGAAGCCGACTCCCGCGCTGGAACGAGCAGCGACGACTATGCCGAGCGACTGGACCGGCTGGCAGCGCTGCTTCATGAAGCCGGCGCCAAAGCACCGATCATCCTGGCGCTGTCGACGATTTGCCGGTCGGCCCCGAATGACGCGATCCGCAGGGCGATCACCGCCAAGGCCTCCGCTGACCGTCGTTTCCGCCTCGGTCCCGATACCGACGTCCTGGCGGGTGAAGGATTTCGCCGCGATGGATGTCACTTCACGTCCGATGGACTCATTAGCGCGGCTAAAATGTGGGCCGTGTCGATCAACGCCGAGGTTTCCAGGTCCATGCCGCCAGTCCGGCAAGCCCCGACATCTGATCGGGTGGCGGCAAACGCAGCACAATCCGCGTCGGTCACCAGGGCAGGCCCTGACCCCGATGCCTCGCTGCGCCACTAACCGAGCACACAGGAATGATCGAAATGTTGAGAACAAGCCTGCGGAAATACTTGCCTGGAATCGCGTTGCGACGTCTGACGCTCGCTTCAGCACTGATGGCTACGGCGAGCATCGCTACCGCCATGCCCGACGGCATCACCGATGAGGAGATGGCGCTAATCCCGATTTATTGCCCCTATACGCAGAGTTTCGGCAAGGCTGCGGGTGGTTTCCGTGGAGCCCCGTCGCCCCTGCAGAAGCCATGGGTGGCTGTGATGGGCGATGGTTTCTGGGCTGTCCACCATTATTGTTGGGCGCAAATCAATCTACAACGCGCCCTGCGCAGCAGTACCACGTCGCAGCAAAGAAAGCATCTCCTGGAGACCGTTCGCGCCGATTATGGCTATGTGGTCAAGAACTCCCCCAAGAACTTCATTCTACTTCCGGAACTCCATACCCGGCTGGGCGAGGTGGAGGTTCGCCTTGTCCGTTATCGTGAAGCCGACCAATCATTTGCCAAGGCGCGGGCACTCAAGCCTGACTACTGGCCGGCCTACTCGCATTGGGCAGAAGTTCTGATCAACGCCGGCAAACGGGCTGAGGCAAAACAACTGGTGAAAACAGGCCTAGAGTACAGTCCGAATTCCCGAGTATTGATTGAGCAGTATCGCCTGCTCGGTGGCAAGCCTTCCGAGATCGTTCCCAAGGTCAGACCAAAGGCGTCGGAAAGCCCTCCTGGCGAGGCCAGCACACCAGCGCAACCTGAAGAAGAAGCGCTTCCTGACAAGGCGGTCAACGCGGCTCCGCCGGCCGTGGGCACCGACGAGTGAGTAGCGCCGAAGTACCGCGCTTCAGCTTCAATCTACCAACGCTGCCGAGGTTCCCTTGAAATCTGTGCGAACCTCCCTTGCCTTTTCTCTGGCCGACAGCTACCTGAGCGTCGCCTTGCAGTTGGCCAGTACGCTGATTCTCTCGCGACTGCTGACACCGACGGAGACCGGGATTTTTGCCGTGGCCGCAGTGCTGACTGCGCTCGCCAGCACTTTTCGCGATTTCGGTGTCGCCGAATATCTGATTCAGGAAAAAGACCTGACCACGGAAAAAATCCGGGCGGCATTCGCGGCGAACATCATGGTGTCATGGCTGATGGCTGCCCTGATGTTTTTCTCCAGTGCGGCTGTAGCGGATTTCTATCAGCAGCCCGGCGTCGCGGATGTGATGCACATTCAAGCCATCAACTTCCTGCTGATTCCTTTTGGCGCGGTGACGATGGCTTATTTTCGCCGACAACTGAACTACCGCCCGATCTTTGTCGCCAGTCTGCTGGCCAATATCACCAGTTTCGTAGTGGCAGTGGCCGGCGCTCTGGCAGGGTTCAGCTATCTGAGTCTGGCATGGGCAGGACTCGCCGGGGTCGTCGTCACGGTCGGTGTGTCGGTAATTGCGCGCCCCAAGGACTTCCCGTCCTGGCCCTCTTTCAGGGGAATGAGCCCCGTGGTGCGCTTCGGAAAGCATGCCTTGGGCATCTATTTTTTTGGGCAGATCGGCAGGAGCGCGCCGGAAGCGGTCATTGGCCGGGCGCTGGACATGGCTTCGGTGGCGTTCTTCAGCCGCGCCAACGGGCTGATGGAGATCTTCAACCGGTCGGTACTTCGCGCGGCGATACCCATCTGCCTGCCTTATTTTGCGCAAGAGCGACGCGCCGGCCAAAGGACGGCAACAGGCTATCTGAAGGCAACGACCCTGCTGACCGGAATCGGCTGGCCCTTCTTCATCTACATCGGCTTCATCGCCTATTCGGCGATCCGACTGCTGTATGGCGGCCAATGGATGCCGGCCGTGCCACTGGCGAAAATTTTATGCCTGGTGGCGGTGCTTGAGCTTCCTTACTGGCTGGCGGCGGAAGTGATGATCGCCGAAGGTAGAGTCGATCAAAGCAACAAACTGCAGTTCCTTGTGCAAGGGATGCGCCTCGCGAGCCTTGCCCTGGTCTTCCCCTTTGGCCTGCCTGGCGCCTGCTGGGGACTGGCTGTGGCTGCACTTGGCGGCGCCGTGACCTCGCACCGCTTTCTTCACCAGATCATTGGGCTCCGCTTCAACGAAGTCGTGCGCGCCTGCCTCCCAAGTGCGGCCGTTGCCATCGTCGCGGCATCGCCAAGCTTGCTGGTCGCCCTGTTCATCGAGCAAACCGAGGCAAACTATCTCGCCGTCTTCATGGGATGCAGCCTGACCACAGGTTTGGTTTGGCTTCTCGCCCTCAAGGTCTGCAATCATCCCTTCTGGGCCGAGGTGCTGTTGATCGTTGACAAGCTGAGAAATACACCACGGCGAGCATAAGCGCTGGGCGTCCCGCTGAGCAAGCTGGCGGCGGGGTGATCTGCGACCGACCGGGGAAAAGGTGTGCGACAATCGGACTTGCGGCGGTCTGAGTTACCGCCATTGAAGCGCGCTGCCAAGCGGCGCATCGTAGGTCGCGGGGGCTTCCGCCTCGCGACAGTCATCGAAACCGGGAGAAACCGATCGAACCGAATGCGCTCCTGCCGCGCAGGGTTTTGCTGTGGCCCATCCGCAGCCTTGTCACCGGACTGATGCTCGCCAGCGGGCCCGGATCGAGCACCAGCGTCATCTACGCTTCCGAACTGGCCGTGGTGCCCGCCAGAGCAGCGCCGAACCCGGCCGACGGTCGCCTGAATGCCCTCATCACGGCGGCCGGGGGCCGCCCGGTGATCATCAATTTCTGGGCGTCATGGTGCGCGCCTTGCCGCGAGGAAATGCCCTCGCTGCAGCGCCTGAGCGAGCGCTGGCGTGATCAGGGCCTGGTCGTGATCACCGTCGCTGTGGCCGACCAGCTCAGCCAGACGAACAAATTCCTCTCGGAAAACGCGATTCAACTGCCGGTCATCGACGATCGCGAGCAAGTTATCAGCCGCGCCTGGGGCGCCCACGTCCTGCCAGGCACCGCGGTGCTCGATCGTCGGCATCGCATTCGACTGCGCGGCCAGGGCGCCATTGACTGGGACTCGCCGGCTGTCGGCCAACATGTTCAACAACTGCTCAAACAAGCCCGCTAGGAGAATTCCATGGATCGTCGCGTCTTCCTCAAAACCGCCACCCTGCTGGGCGCCAGCGCCTTCAGCCTGTCGCCCGCGGCCAAGGCCGCCGACAGCCCCTTCAAGCCATCACCGGCCAACGGCTGGCGGATCTTCGAGGTAACCACGCGCGCCGAACTGGCCAGGACCGACAGTGCTACCCGCGTCTGGTTGCCCTTACCGTCGGTCGACGAGGCGGCCTGGATCAGGACCATGGGCAACCTGTGGCAAGGTAATGCAGCGACTGCCCAGGTGTCTCGCGATCCTGCTTACGGGGTGCTGATGCTGGCGGCAAGCTGGGAGGCCGGCGAAGCGACGCCGGCGATCGAGGTGACGAGCCGCTTTGCGACGCGCGACCGAGCGATCGACCTCCATCAACCAGGCAAGGTGCAGGCTCTCGACCCGGCCACGGCGAAGCTCTATACGCGAGCCACCGAACTGCTGCCCACTGACGGCATCGTCAGGAAGACCGCCGCGGAGATCACCCGCGGCAGCCGGACCGACTTGGACAAGGCACAGGCAATCTATGAATGGATCGTCGACCAAACCGCGCGCAATCCGAAGACGCGCGGCTGCGGTACCGGCGACATCCGCGCGATGCTCGAAACCGGCGATCTGACGGGCAAGTGCGCCGATCTGAACGCCCTCTACGTTGGCCTCGCGCGAGCCTCTGGCGTCCCCGCACGTGATGTCTATGGCATTCGGATCGCCGATTCACGTTTTGGTTACAAGAGCCTGGGCAAAAGCGTCGACATCAGCAAGGCGCAACATTGTCGGGCGGAAGTATGGCTGACAGGCTTCGGCTGGCTACCTGTCGATCCGGCCGACGTGCGCAAGGTCGTGCTGGAAGAAAAACCTGGTCTGACGCTCCAGGACGAGGTCGTTGTCGCCGTTCGCGAGAGACTTTTCGGCGCCTGGGAGATGAACTGGCTGGCCTACAATGTCGCCCATGACGTGGCGCTACCGGGGTCGACCGGCCCCCGGATTCCCTTCCTGATGTATCCGCAGGGGGAGAATGCCGCCGGCCGGTTCGACAGCCTCGATCCCGAGACCTTCCGCTACAGGATCACCTCGCGCGAGGTCACGGTCTGAAGAAGTGTGCGGTAAAACGGTCCAAGCGGCTTGGGCAAGATCGTCGGTCGGGTTGGCGCAGCGTAACCCGACCGACGGCCACATCTCGACGGATCTTGCCACGACGCGCACTTTCAGTCGCACCCTCAAACCTGCCGCGATACGCCGAAAGCGGCAAAACTTTGCTACCATGAGCGATACAACCACCACTGGAGACACACGATGTCCACTCAAAATTCCTTGACCGATCCCCTGAGCTTCGCCCGCAAGATGTGGGGCGGCATGGGCATGTCGCTGCCGGGCATGGTCACCCCAACGCTCGATGTCGCCGAGATCGAGAAGAAGGTAGCCGATCTCAAGGCTGTCGAGAACTGGCTGAAAATGAATCTATCGATGCTGCAAATGACCATTCAGGGTCTCGAGATGCAATGCGTGACGCTCAACGCAGTGCGTGCGATGGGCCAGATGACCGGTGGTTTCGGCACTGGCGCGGCGGTTACCGACGGTAGCCAGTCCGCGGGTCCTCTGGCGGCCGGCGGTAATGAAGCGCTCAAGCAAGCGGCGATGTGGCCATGGACCCTGTTGCAGCAGATGCAGGATCAGATGCAGCAGGCAGCCGCCGCGGCGGCAACAGCGGCCTCGAGCGAAGACGCGCCCAAGACCTAGCAGGGTCAAGCACGATTCCGCCGCCTGACTGCCCACAAGAACGGAACAGACGGCGGTCGGCGAGTGCCTGCATCGGCGTGCCGCAGCCCGCGGGGAGGATCCTCGCGGGCTGCGGCACGTCAGATGACCGACGCTTGCCGCAGAGCAAGAATCTCGCCGTCGCTCAAGCCGGCCTCACGCAGAATCTCCTCGCTGTGCTCGCCCGGCGACGGTGCAGCGCGCTCGACGGCAAAGACCCAGCCGGAGAGTTTGACCGGCGGCGCGTACTGGGTCACCCCGTCAGCGGATACCGTCATGCCGCGCGCGATGAACTGCGGATGCTCGAGGGCCTCGGCCACGGTGAGCACAGGTGTCACACAGCAATCGACGCCGGCAAAGACATCCTGCCAGTCGGCCTGACTGCGGCTGGCGAACACCATCTCCAGTTCGTGCCGCAAGGCGGCCGCGGCTGCGCCACGCGCACCATGCAGTGCTTTCCAGTCCGGGCGCCCAAGGGCATCACAGAAGAGACACCAGAATTTCTGCTCGAGCGGGGCGACCGCCATGTAGCGTCCGTCAGCCGTGGCATAGACCCCGTAGCCGGCGTCGCCGCCGCTCAGGAGATCGCCACCACGCAGCGGCACGGCACCCTCGTTCTGCAGAGCGAACAGCGGAAACAGATTGTGCGCCAGGACGGACTCGCTCATGGCGACGTCAACCAGGCGCCCCTGCCCGCTGCGCTGCGCATCGAACAGGGCCGCGAGAATTCCCATCGCGGCGGTCATCGCGCCACCGAGCAAATCACCGATCTGCAGGTTGGGAATCGCCGGCCGACCTCCGTCCACGCCGATCTGATCGAGGACGCCGGCAAAGCCGATGTAATTGAGGTCGTGTCCGGCCACCAAAGCCAGCGGCCCGGTCTGTCCATAGCCAGTGATCGCGCAATAGACAACCTTCGCATTAACCTCCCGCAGCGCTTCGTAGCCAATACCGAGCTTGTCGCTGACGCCTGGCCGGAAGCCCTCGACGACGATGTCGGCGGTACGCGCCAGGCGCAGGAACACGTCGCGTCCCTGCGCCTGCTTGAGGTCGAGGCGCAGGCCGCGCTTGTTGCGATTGACGCTGCGATAGAACACGCTGACGCCATCGGGGCCGTCGCCGAGGATGCGCGCATAGTCGCCGGCAGCGTGATCTTCGATCTTGATCACGTCGGCCCCCAGGTCGGCCAGGTGCAGCGTGGCAACCGGGCCAGGAAGCAGGCGGGTCAGGTCGAGAACGCGAACACCGGTCAACGGACCACCGATCATCGACCCGCCTCGCACGGCACCAGCCAGGTCACATCCATGTCGATTACTCCCCCCTTTTTCAGTGTCTGGTTGAGAAACTGCCCGCGAAACAGCCATCCAGTGGTGCCTTGCTGATGTGACCAGGGCGTTTCCCAGTCAGCGACCGCCACTTGAACGCGAATGACATCGCGCAGCTCGGCGCCGTCGGCGGTGACGCCACCCTCGTCTACGCAAGGCATCGCGCCCGCCAGGCGCGCGTGGTCAGCAGGCGTATAGGCGGACGCCTGCTTGCCGATCCGGGGGCAGGCGCGAATCACGCGTTGTTGGCGGGAAACACCGGCAACCGAACCTTTCAGCCAGTAAACAGGCGTCAGCAAGAGAAGGCCCACGCCGCCTTCGCGAAAGACGACGCAGTCGCCCACTTGCGGGTCGGTGAGCACGGCCAGCGAGGCCGCCACTGGCGCCGCCTCATCCGCCAGAGCGGCAGAAGCCAGCAGCAAAGAGGTGATCAGCGCCGCGATGAAGTCTTCCTTGTTGATCAGTAACTCTCCTTAAAACGTCGTCTCGACCCGCGAAAGCCATGCCAATGAGCGCGATCGTTCCCGGTTCCGGCACTGAGGTGCCATCATGCCAGACGATGTTGTCGACCGACAGATACCCGTCGCTCGGATCGAAACTGACCGTGACCGAGCTGACATTGGTCAGATCGCTGAAGGTGAAGGTCTGGAAAGACGGGTCGAGCGTGATGACGTCGCTGCCGACCGTGATGCTCAGCGCAGTCAAGCTTGCCGCGAAGAACTTGACTCATCTGCTTGGAGTTTTAGCGCTCAAGAATCTGGCCACGCTGATTTGTCGAATCTCCGAGTCAGGTCGCGTCACCACGTAGCCAGAGGCGCTCAACGGCGTCGGCATTGACAGCCCTGACGCATGAGGGCTCCAACCCCGTATTTTCAAGGCCTGGCGGTGGGTAGCAAGAAAAAGGTTTCGCACAAGGGGGCTAGACAGCCGGGCGGACTTCTGGCAGGATAGGTGGAGCGTAATCAATCTGCGCTTCAGCCGGAGGTTTCGGGATGGTTGCAACGAATGCGGGGGAATGGGTGCACTGCGGTCGCGTGTTCAGCGCCGCGGAGATTGCCGAGCTCTGCGCGA
>NZ_FLQX01000161.1 GCF_900089955.1 Candidatus Accumulibacter aalborgensis
CCTTCCCCGAGCACATTGGCCGTGCGCTCGGTCGGCGCGCCGAAGAGAATCCGCCGTAGGCGTGCCAGCGTGGTTTCCTTCGTCTCGAGTTCGGCCGTGAGCCGCGCGAGGGTGTCCACCGCTGCCTTCAGGGTCGCCTGTTCGGTCTCGGTCAACGGTCTGGTTCCGCTATGCTCGACGATGGCCTCGATCTCCTGCACCGGGATGACCATCCGCTGCGGCGGGTTGTGTGCAGGCCGCTTCCGGTGGGATGCCCGCTGCCGGCTCATGGCCGTACGCCAACGAGCTGGCCGAAGTCCCCCCGCAGCCGCTTCTGGGAACGGTTCGAGCGATGGCGGGGGGCCTTGCGGCCACTGACCGCGGCTGCGCGGATGCTCGCAACCTCCTCGGCGCGGAACTCCCGTCTGCCGTACCCCCAGCTTTGCGAACTCACAAGCTGCATTCTCAGTCCTCCAGCAGTGACCCTTTCTACCCAAGGTATTCTGCCAAAGACCAGCGACGATGTCTAGTCCTTTCGCGAAAGGTCGTTTTCGGTATCCCCGTTGCGGTGGGTGACGACCGGCTTTCGGAAGTTGTGCTTGCGGGCTGCGCTCTCGCAGGTCAGGCGACCGCTCGCCATTCCGGGATTCCGCCGGCCGCGGCGTAGTCGCCTCCCGAGAGCAGGACCGCCAGCGCGTGCGGGGCGAGGAGCTTCCCCGGTGACTCCTGCGGCCAGAAGCGGTAGTGCCCCTGCGACAGCCGCTTTTGACAGAGCCAGAAGCCTTGCCCGTCATAGACCAGGAGTTTGACCGCCGTGCGCCGGCGATTGCAGAAAACGAACACGCCGCCGCTGAACGGGTCTTGGGCCAGTTTCTGCCGCACACGTCGGGCAAGACCGTCGATGCCGCAACGAAAATCCGCGGGCTCGGCAGCTACCCAGACACGCAGGCGCGCGTTCAGCGCGAGCATGGCTGGACCTGCCAGAGGCTACACGCGACCTCGGCGAGGTCGCTGCTGGCCGCTTGTGGCAGTTCGATGCGCAGCGCGCGGCCCGCTCGGTCGGTGAGAACCAGGACGCACACAGGTGGCGCCAGCGGCAGGCCGAGATCGAGTTCGACGAAGCTCGATGACACGG
>NZ_FLQX01000162.1 GCF_900089955.1 Candidatus Accumulibacter aalborgensis
CGTGACCACGTCGCTCCAACACCCGTCCCTCCGCATACACGCCCGCACTTTTTGAGAAGTTACAGTCACTCCTTCTAAGTGCTTGATTTGCTGTACACCACGCGGAGTGACTTCGGGGCGATTTGCGGCCGGCGGCCCGATTACTTCGCTAACCCGGCCTACAACCCTGCAACACTCGTTTCGTCCCGTAGCGCCTGGCGAAAATGCCCTAGCAGGCGCAGCCCGTTGAACACCACCAGCAAGCTCGCCCCCATGTCTGCGAATACCGCCATCCACAACGTGGCGTGGCCGGCAATCGCCAGCCCGAGGAAGACAACCTTGATGCCCAGTGCCAGCGCGATGTTCTGTTTCAACACCGACCCGGCACGTCGGCTCAGGCCGATGAAGGCAGCGATCTTGCGCGGATCGTCGTCCATGATCGCCACGTCGGCCGTTTCCAGCGCGGTCGCGGTGCCGGCAGCGCCCATGGCAAAACCGATGTCGGCTCGCGCCAGCGCCGGCGCATCGTTCACACCGTCGCCGACCATGCCCACCGCGCCATGACGTTCTCTGAGTTCAGCGACGGCGGCCTGCTTGTCTTCCGGCATCAGGTTGCCGCGTGCGACTTCGATACCGAGTTGATCAGCGATCGCTCGCGCGGTAGCCGGGTTGTCGCCGGTCAGCATCACCGCTTCGACGTGCAGCGCTTTGAGATCCGCCACCGCCTGCCGGCTCTCGGCCCGAAGCGCATCGGCGACGCCGAAAATGGCCACCGGACCACTGACTGCACAGAGGACTACGGCGGTCTTGCCGGCATTTTCCAGTTCAGCCAGGCGCGCTTCGAGTGCCGGCGAGCAGACTCCCAGTTTTTCGACCAGGCGATGATTGCCCAGATGCCAGGACGCTCCGTCGATACTGCCTCTGACGCCCCATCCGTTGAGCACGGCGAAATCGTCGACCTTCAGGGTCTTGGCGTCGCGCTGCCTTTCTCGCCAACCGTTGACCACGGCTTGCGCAACCGGATGCGTGCTGTGCTCGTCGAGGCTGGCGGCGATCAACAACGCTTGCTCGATCGGCAGGTCACCGAAAGCCGCCGCATCGGTCAGCACGGGTTTGCCCCGGGTAAGCGTTCCGGTCTTGTCCAGCGCCACGACCTTCAGCAGTCGGCCTCCTTCGAGGTAAGCTCCGCCCTTGATCAGGATGCCGTGCCTGGCTGCCGCTGCCAACCCGCTGACCACGGTCACCGGAGTCGAGACGACCAGCGCGCATGGACAGGCAATCACGACCATGACGAGTGCCTGATAGAACCACTCCGCCAGGGTGCCAGCGAAGAGCAGTGGGCCAAGCACGACCACCAGGACTGCCAGGGCGACCACCGTGGGAGTGTAGTATTGGGCAAAACGATCGACGAAACGCTGTGTTGGCGCGCGTTGGGATTGCGCGTTCTGGATGGCGGCAGCGATGCGAGCCAGGGTGCTGTCGCCGGCCGTCGCCGTCACGGTCGCCTCGATGACCCCATCGGTGACTATGCTTCCGGCGTAGAGCGCGTCGCCGACCTGCTTGTCTACCGGCAGACTCTCGCCGGTGATTGGCGCCTGATCAAGCGCGGCGCGGCCGTATTCGATGCGTGCATCGAGCGGCACGCGTGCGCCGGTGCGAACCCGGATGCGGCTGCCGATCGCGACCGCGGCCACGGGCCGTTCCTGCCAGCCATCGGCGACCTTGACCTCGGCCGTTTCCGGCGCCAGCGCGGTCAACGATTTGATCGCCTTGCGCGCCCGTTCCAGCGACAGGGCCTCGATGGCTTCGGCGACGGCGAACAGGAAGACAACCATCGCCGCTTCCGGCCACTTGCCAATGATCACCGCGCCAGCGACAGCCAGCGACATCAGGAAGTAGATATTGACGGTCAGATTCCTGAGCGCGATCCAGCCTTTCCTGAGCGTTGGCAGGCCGGCGCTCAGAATCGACAGCGCTGCCAGCGCCATCACCGGCCAGGCTGTTTCCTCCCCGGTCGTCCAGGCGAGGCCTTCGGCAGCCACCGCGGCCAACCCGCTGATGGCCAGCAAGCCTGTCAGTCGACCACTCAGGGCTGGGGCCAGCGGCGCTGCCGGCGCGCCGGCTTCGAGCAGGCTGGGAGCCATGTCCAGTGCCACGAGCGCGGCGCCGATCGGCCCGCTGTCGGCCAGCCGGTGGTAGACCGTCAGTTCCCGATCGAGCAGATCGAAGTCCAGGCGGACGACCCCGGGCATCGTTTCGAGTCGTTTGCGGATCAGCTTTTCCTCGGTCGGGCAGTCCATCTTGTCGATGCGGTAGCGCACCCCGCTGGCACCCTCGGGCGGCGGGTTGTTCCTGGCAGGCGCTGCGCCCTGGCCGGCGTCCGTGCCGGCGGTGCAGCACGCATGGGCATGATCATGGTGGCCGACGTGGCGGTGATCGTTAACAGCGTCATCGGTGTCGCGATGCTCGTGCCGATGTTCATCGTCGTGGTCTGCGCCACAGCGCTGCTCATTGCCCTGGACGTGCAGAAGGATTACCGGTTGGGGCTTGGGGTGTTGAGTCATGGCGGCATACCTCCGGGAACGGTGCGCTCATTCAACAGTCTGTAGTGGGTACAGGGTCAAGGACTTTTTGAGGTGGGCGGGATGAGAATTGGCGAATTGGCACAACGCAGCGATTGCGACGTGGAAACGGTGCGCTTTTACGAGCGCGAAGGATTGCTCGACCTTCCCGACCGCGAGGCCAACGGTTATCGTCGCTACAGCGAAGCACACCTGGTACAGATCAAGTTCATTCGCCACTGCCGCTCGCTCGGCATGGGACTGCATGACGTGCGCCGCTTGCGCAGCTTTCAGGCCAACCCCGAACTGGCCTGCGACGAGATCAATCAGTTGATCGACGGACAGATCGACCTTATTCACCAGCAGATCGATTCACTTCGCTTGCTCGAACGACAACTGCACACCCTGCGTGAGACCTGTCACGCCAATCAGAAAGCCAGTGAATGCGGGATCATGCGCAATCTGGCACGCGCGGCAGAGGGAGAAGACTGCTCGTGCCATCCCGCGGACGGCGCGCACTGAAGCACTGAACCGCTCTCCCTGCCCATCAAACTTGACGTATCCTATCCTGGGGGATAGGATACGTCGCATGAGCACACACACTTCCCATCCGGAAATCATCAAGCGTCTGAAGCGCGCCGAGGGGCACCTCAGAAGTATCGTCGGCATGCTTGAGGACGGCCGCAAATGCCTGGACATCGCCCAGCAACTGCAGGCCGTAGAAAGCGCCGTCGGCAACGCCAAGAAGACGCTGGTGCACGACCACATCGATCACTGCCTTGAACAAGCGGTTCGCGACAGCCCGCAAAGCGCGGACGAAACCATCCGTGAGTTCAAAGCGATCACCAAATACCTGTGAGGGAAACCCGATGACCCCTTTTGCCACCCTGCTGGCGCAGGGCACGACCAGCGCCTGGCTGTTCATCCCCAGCGCGATTCTGCTCGGCGCGCTGCATGGCCTCGAACCCGGCCACTCGAAGACGATGATGGCCGCTTTCATCGTCGCCATTCGCGGCACGGTGGCGCAAGCCATTCTGCTCGGGTTGGCGGCGACGATCTCGCATACGGCAGTGGTGTGGGTGATCGCGCTTGGTGGGATGTACTTCGGCCAGAAATGGGATGCAGAAACCAGCGAGCCTTATCTCCAGGTGGCGTCCGCAGTGTTGATCATCGGCGTCGCATTGTGGATGATGTGGCAGACTTGGCGGCAACAGCAATTTTCCGGGCAAGGCGATGACCACGATCACGACCATCATCACGACGAGAGCAAACGAATCGACACCGGCCACGGGGTGGTACGGCTCGATGTATTCGAGGACGGCGTGCCGCCGCGCTTCCGCATGTTCCGCGAAAACGGGCGCGGCCACACCTGGACAGCCGATCAGGTGAGGATCGAGACCGAGCGGCCGGACGGTAGCCGGCAGACATTCAGCTTCGTCCAGCGCGCTGGCTTCGTCGAGTCAGAGCAGGAGATTCCCGAGCCGCACGCCTTTGTCGCCCGTCTGCGCCTGGGCGATGAGCAGCACAGCCATGACTATGACCTAGAGTTCGTCGAGCACGACCACCCTCAGCACGCGATCAAGGATTACGAAGGTCTGGACATATCGGCACCCGGCTACCAGGACCCGCACGAACTTGCACACGCCAATGACATCCGCCACCGTTTCGCCAACCGCGAAGTGACGACCGGGCAGATCATCATGTTCGGACTGACCGGCGGTTTGATCCCCTGCCCGGCTTCGATCACCGTACTGCTTCTGTGCCTGCAACTGAAGGAAATCACGCTTGGCGCGACGCTGGTCCTGTGCTTCAGTATCGGCCTGGCCTTGACCATGGTCCTTTCCGGGACGCTGGCGGCCCTGAGCGTCAAGCACGTTTCCAGGCGCTGGAGCGGTTTCGGCGAGTTCGCGCGCAAAGCGCCGTACTTCTCCGGCGCGCTGATCCTGCTGGTTGGTTTTTACCTGGGCTATCAAGGCGTGCACGCGCTGGCCTGATCCGGTCAGCATGCTCATCACTGCTCTCGTTGTACTCGCCCGGCAGGATGCCCGGCGCACCCTGATTTTCTTGACTCAAGTCAATCATTTCGCTGGCTGCGCCGAGTAAATCCACATTCCAGTTGAAAAACCCTGGCTGAGGCGCTTATGCTTGCACCTCGGTCAACAGTGGGAAGCAAAGGAATGAGTCAAGTGCCCTCGTCACAGGCGGTCGGGACCGTGTACATCGTCGGTAGCGGGCCGGGGGCACTGGATCTGCTGACCCTGCGCGCCGCCCGCCTGATCGGCGAAGCCGATGCGATCGTCTACGACCATTTGATTGCCGAAGGCGTGCTTGACCTGGCACGTCCTGACGCCGAGAAGATCTACGCCGGCAAGCAAAGTTCGAAACACGCCGTCCCGCAGAACGAACTCAATCGGCTGTTGGTCCGTCTGGCGCGTGCGGGCCACAACGTCGTTCGCCTCAAGGGTGGCGACCCCTTCGTTTTCGGGCGCGGCGGCGAAGAGATCGAGACCTTGGTCGAGTCTGGAATCCCGTTCGAGGTGGTTCCCGGAGTGACGGCCGCCGCCGGTTGCGCGGCTTATGCCGGCATCCCTCTGACCCATCGCGAGCACGCCCAGGCAGTCGCCTTTGCCACCGGCCATCTCAAGGACGGGACGATCAATCTCGACTGGCCGTCGCTCGCCCGCCCCCGGCTGACCGTCGTCTTCTACATGGGCGTTGGCGGCCTTGCCGAGATCTGCCGCCAGATGATCGCGCACGGCCTCCCGCCAGACCACCCGGCAGCGGTCGTACAGAACGGAACGACCAAGCGTCAGCGCGTGTTGACCGCCGATCTGGCCACCTTGCCGGCGAAAGTCGAAGCGGCCGGAATCAGATCTCCCGCCCTGATCATTGTCGGCACCGTGGTCCGCCTGCAGCAGAAACTGTCGTGGTTTCGACCGTCATCGTCGCACGACTTCCATAGGGAAGCGTAACGTTCTGATTTCTTGAAGGCCATCGCCTATTCTCTGGGTGCCCAGTGCCGGGCACCGGAAGGCGGTCAGCTTACCGCATGGGCGGAATTGGACATGTGCCGATGGCGGGTGGGGTGTAGAATACTGCCGCTTCAACTACTCAAAAGGCTCGAAAACCTGTGGAGAAGTGGCAAATCAATCGCCGATTTACACCTGCCCGATTTACAGTGGCCCCTTTGAAAGCCCTGTGCTGCTTGTTGCCTTGGTGCCGAGAGGGGGAATCGAACCCCCACGATGTTTCCATCGGCGGATTTTGAGTCCGCTGCGTCTACCGATTCCGCCATCTCGGCTTGGGCGCGCAGTTCGCACGCCGGAAGAGTGGCCGATTATCGCTGATTCTCCGGCCGCCGACAAGCTGATTGGGCATCATTGCCCGACCCGAAAGGCCACCCCTTCGCAGACCAGGTTTGCCATGCTCACGCTCGACGATTTCGACTTCGATCTGCCCAGCGCACTGATCGCCCAGCATCCGACGGCCGAGCGCACGGCCAGCCGCCTGTTGCAAGTCACTGACCAGGCCTTGCATGACCACCGCTTCGGCGACCTTCCCGAACTGATCGCTGCGGGCGATCTGCTGGTTTTCAACGATACGCGTGTGATCAGGGCGCGCCTCTTCGGGCGCAAGGAAAGCGGTGGCCGGATCGAAGTGCTGATCGAACGGATCAGCGACGCTCGCCACGCGCTGGCGCAGATCCGCGCCAGCAAGTCGCCGAAGCCGGGCAGCCGGATTCTTCTCGAAGACGCGATCACGCTGATCGTTCGCGAGCGCAGTGGCGAGCAAGGCGAATTCTTCGCCCTGGAACTTGCCGGCGAGGGCGATCTGTGGGCCTTGATCGAAAAACACGGGCGACTTCCCTTACCCCCCTATATCACCCACGCCGCCGGCAGCGACGACGAAAAGCGTTATCAAACCGTATTTGCCCGCCATCCAGGCGCTGTTGCGGCGCCGACTGCCGGCCTGCATTTCGACGACGCCCTGCTCGCGCAACTTGGTGAGCGTGGCATCGAGGCCGCCTGGCTGACGCTGCATGTCGGCGCCGGCACCTTTCAGCCGGTGCGCGTCCACTCCGTCGCAGAGCACCGCATGCACGCCGAGCGCTTCGAGATTCCACCGGCGACGATCGCCGCCATCGCCCGCACACACGCGCGCGGCGGCCAGGTGATCGCCGTCGGGACGACCAGCCTGCGTGCGCTCGAAGCGGCCGCGCAGGGCGGCGAACTGCACGCCGGTCCTGCCGAGACGGACATCTTCATTACCCCCGGCTACCCGTTTCGGGTCGTCGACCGGCTGATCACCAACTTCCATCTGCCAAAATCGACGCTGCTGATGCTCGTCTCGGCCTTCGCCGGAATGGACGCGATCCGTTCCGCCTATCGGCACGCGATCAGCCACGGCTATCGCTTCTTCAGTTACGGCGACGCGATGTTCCTGGATCGCCGTGAGTCCCCACGCGCAGCCCTTTCCGATCTCTCGAACACCTGCCAATGAACAGAACGATACTCAATGTTGCCGCCCTCGAAGCACTCGACCGGCGCGGACTGCGACCCGACACGCACAAGGTGGCGCTGGGCAGTGCGCTGCTGTGGACTTATCGAACGCCGACCGAGCTGCAGCGCCTGATGAGTCTCAGCGGCCTGCCCACCACTGAGACCAAGAGAGTATTCTCAGCCACCGATGTGAAAGTTGCCCTCAGCGAGCTGCGGCGCAAGGACCTGCTGGTCGACGACCCGACACGCCCCGCTGCCTGCCAACTGGTGGACTCACTGCGCGTACCGCTCTACAGACAGTTGCTCGAGACCCACACGGGTGACCGCCTGGCGCGCATGGTCGTTGAAGCCGATTCGATCGACCCGACGCGGTCCTCGGCAGGTTTCTACGGGCCCATGGGCGGCATCCCGACGACCATCGCCTACGTCCGTGCCAAGTTCTTCTCCGGTGCGCCGAGCGACGAGTTGACGCAGATCAGGAACACCGTCGCGCGGTCGATGGAGTGGGGCCCGATCCTGACGCGAGCCATCCTGTTCGGCTTTGACGGCCCCAGCTTCGAGCGCATAGAACCTCAGTGGCGCTGGCAGGCCGCTGCTCAGGCCGTGGGCACCATTTGCCTCTACTGGTCGAGAGACTTCGATCTTGTCGCTGACTGGGCTTTTGATCAACTGGCACAGCATCCCGAGCAGTTGACCCCGGGTCTGCGCGAGGTGCTCGCCGATCTGGCACTGCAACGCGGTGATGTCGCTGCGCTGGAGTCGGCGCTGGCCGGACTCGACAGCAGCCTGACGGCCGTCCTGCGCGCGGCACGATTGGTCATCGACGGTCAGTGGGCAGCCGGGCAGGCAGCCTTTGAAGCGGCTCTGAAGCAGCGCAAGAGCGAATTCAGTGGCCACAAACGCCTTCTGCCGGACAGCGTCGCCTGGCTCTATCCATTGGCGCTGCTCGCCCAGCAGACGCCCAGACACCTGGAGCTGGCGCGCAAGTTCTGCCTGACCGAGTCCGGCAGACGCGAGCCCGACGCATACGACCGCTGGGGACGCTGGGCACACGCCACTGATGTCCGTCTCGGCAAGACAGCGATTGTCAGTCCCGCTTTCCGGCCCATGCGCACGGCACCCTCCCGACCGACAATCGACTCGCTGTGGCCGATTCTGTTGTCGGCCTGGATCGGCAGCGAGCTGCTCTCGCCCGGCGACTCCGGGCTGCCGGCGGTCGAGTGGCGCGAAACGATCGAGTCGCTGCGCGGCGAGTTGACCCAGCGCCGGCTCAAGACGATGCTGCGCATGCTCGACGGAGCGCAGGCCGTGCTCGAAGGGCGCGACCCACCCAGAGGCTTCTTTGTCGCCGGTCCCGGTGAACAGTGGAGAGAGATCCTCATCGCCCTGCAAGCGCTGGCCGGCGAGCAGCCAGCGGACGCTGGCGGCGGAGAAACGACGCGTGTGCTGTGGGCCGTCGAGGTCGGCCAGCAAGGCGAGCTGCTGACCATCAAGCCGCTCGAACAGAAACGCGGTCCGCGCGGCTGGAGCCGCCCGAAAGCCCTGAGCCTGGCCAGAATCGCCGGCAACGAGCAGTTGCCGACCTGGGATAGCAAGGTCGCGCGGGCACTGCGCGCCGACTACGGCTACAGCAATCGCTACCACCTCGATCTGGCGGCGGCCATCGTCGCTCTCGTCGGTCACCCGTGCGTGGTCCTGGTGCAGGCGCCGGGACAGTTGGTCGAGCTGATTGAAGCGCCGCCGGAACTTGAACTGGTACGCCAGGGTGACCGTTTCGTGATGCGCATCGAACCGCCGCTGCGACCGGCAGTAAAAGCGCTGGCCTACTATCCGCTGAGCACCGAAGAGCGGCGCGAGGCCGAGGCGCTGAGTTTGATCACGCTCGTTCCGGACGGACCGCAACGCCTGCGACTGGTGCGCTTCTCGGCTGCCCAGCGGCAGGCCGCCCGACTCGTTTCCGGCCGCTTCGCCGTGCCGACCGACGCGCCGGAGGCACAGCCCGAACTCGACAAGACCCTGCGCGCACTCGCCGGGCATTTCCAGGTGCATGCCGATTCGGCGCAGGCGACCCGACAGGTGAGCAGCGATGCTCGCCTGCACGCCGAGCTCTCGCCGATGGGCGACGCCCTCTCGCTGCGCCTGGTCGTCGCGCCGCTCGGCCCGGAAGGACCGCGATTGCCGCCAGCCAGCGGCAGGATCCGCCTGATGGCCGTGCACGGCACCGAAACGATTGGCACCGAACGCGACCTGACCGCCGAACGCCGCAATCTCGAAGCGGTGCTTGACGCCCTGCCCTTCCTCGACAGCAGTGGCGACGTCAGCGAGTGGCTCATCGAAGACCCGGAACAGGCGCTCGGCCTGGTCGAAACGCTGCCCACTCTACCGGCGATTGCGGCGGTCGAATGGCCCAAGGGCAAGAACGTTCGCGTCGTCACCGTCGACACCCGCCAGCTCGGCGTACGCGTCAGCCGCGAGCGCGACTGGTTCCGCCTGTCGGGACAGGCGACGCTCGACGAAGGACTGGTCGTCCAGCTCGAAACCCTGCTCAGCGCGGCGCGCGAAAAAACGCGTTTCGTGCCCATGGGCAATGGTGTCTATGCGGCGCTGACGCGTTCGCTGAAGCAGAAGTTGAGCGATCTGGCAGCCGTGCTGGAAACCGACAAGGACGGCGCCAAGGCGCCGACGATTGCCGCCGCCTGGCTCGATGAAGTCCTCGACGGCACGGATACCCAGGCCAGCAAGGAGTTTCGCCAGGCCATCGACCGCCTGCGCCAGGCACAGGCCACCGAACCGAAGCTGCCAAGCCTGCTGCAGGCCACGCTGCGACCGTATCAGGAAGACGGCTACCAGTGGGCGATTCGCCTGGCGACCGCCGGCATGGGCGGCTGCCTGGCCGACGACATGGGCTTGGGCAAAACTCTGCAGGCGCTCGGCGTCCTGCTCGAGCGCGCCGCCGGCGGAGCGGCGCTGGTCATTGCGCCGACCTCGGTGTGCGGCAACTGGCTGGCCGAAGCGCAGCGCTTCGCACCGACCCTCAACGTGCGCATCTACAGCGAAGCAGGCGACAGCGAACGCGAGGACCTGGTCACCAAGGCCGGACCGCAGGACGTGCTGATCGTCTCCTACACCTTGTTGCTCCTGGCGCAGGAACGTTTCGCCGGGCGCAACTGGCACACCCTCGTCGCCGATGAAGCACAGGCGATCAAGAACGCCGCCGCCAAGCGCTCGCAGGCGGTCTTCGACCTCGACGCTGACTTCCGCCTGGCAATGACCGGAACGCCGGTCGAAAATCGACTTGCCGATCTGTGGTCGATCATGCGCTTTGTGAACCCTGGGCTGCTCGGCACGCTCCACCGCTTCAACGAACGCTTTGCCGGCCCGATCGAACGTAACCGCGACCGCGAGGCGCAGCATGTCCTCAAACGTCTGGTCGGCCCCTTCATCCTGCGGCGAACCAAGTCCGAAGTGCTCCAGGATCTGCCGCCACGGACCGAACTGATCCTGACCGTAACCCCGGAGGCGGCCGAAGCGGCGCACTATGAAGCACTGCGGCGTGAAGCGGCGAAGGAGATCGACGCGACGCTCGATGGCGCACCCGAGGCGCAGGCACGTTTCAACATCCTGGCGCAGCTCACGCGCCTGCGCCGCGCGGCCTGTGACCCACGCCTGTGCAGCCCGGAATTCGGGATTACCGGCGCCAAGGTGCAGGCCTTTGCCGAACTGGCCAGCGAACTCATCGCCGGCGGCCATAAGGCACTCGTCTTCAGCCAGTTCGTCGATTTCCTGCAGGTGTTGCGCGAGCCCCTCGACGAAACAGGTGTCCGCTATCAGTACCTCGACGGCGCCACCCCGGCCGCCGAGCGCAGCCGCCGCGTTGCCGCCTTCCAGGCCGGCGAAGGCGATCTGTTCCTGATCAGTCTCAAAGCCGGCGGCTTCGGCCTCAACCTGACCGCCGCCGACTACGTCGTGATCACCGACCCGTGGTGGAACCCGGCAGCCGAAGACCAGGCCATGGGTCGCGCGCACCGTATCGGGCAGTTGCGCCCGGTCACCGTCTATCGACTGGTGACCAAGGGCACCGTCGAGGAGCGCATCGTCGACCTGCACCACGAAAAACGCGCCCTCGCCGACAGCATTCTCGCCGAAGGCGAAGCCAGCGCCTTGCCCTCGACCGAGGATCTGGTGGCGCTGATCCGCGGGGAATAGATCGACCACAGGACCGTGGCCCGGATGCTGCGGATACGGAATTCGCGGCCGAAAAGCGGTGATGTGGAAGTCCACTGAGCGCTCGCGACTCTTGATACTTGATAGCGCTTGTCACCGCACGCCTTTGGCGCAATGCGCATTGCTTGTTGCGCCCTACGCGACCACTGCTCGCTGACCCATGCCACCGCATCCGTTTCGCGACCTGTCTTGGAACAGCCTGGAGGAGCCCCGCGCCGGTACTTTCGCTCTGCGCCATGACGGCTGAGATATGCTCACGCATGGGCTGAGCTTTTATCGTTTGCCGCTATCACCACGACGAACTATAGTCGCTTCATGGGCGTTCAGATGCTGCGATTCACGCCAGACGGGGACTATCGAAAGCCGGCATCCACCGCAACGAAGCCATTCACAAGCAAGAGGAGAAGGAAAATGAGAGCAGAAACACCGGGTTTGGCGGCCGCTTTTTCGGTCTTTGTCATGGTTGCCTGTTTATCCCTGCCAGGCGCAGGTTTGCTGGTCAATTGGCTCACGGGCCAGCGCAGCAAGGCAACGCCGAGCGACAACGCTGCCGTTTAGGCCGCCAGGGCGCCCGGTTCTCACCAATTCTGCGCTGTACGCGCGATGACCAGTCTAGCTGCCTTGCGAAAAAGCTACGAACGCGCCGAACTCAGCGAGGATGCGTCGCACAGCGACCCTCTCAAGCAGTTCGAGGAGTGGCTTAGCGCAGCGATTGCTGCGCGTGTGCCCGAGCCGAATGCCATGACCCTGGCCACGGTGGGCGCCGACCTTCGCCCATCCACCCGGGTGGTGCTGATCAAGGGCTTCGATGAAAAGGGCCTCACCTGGTTCACCAACTATGACAGCCGCAAAGGGCGGGAATTGGCTGGCAATCCCTGGGCAGCACTGCAATTCCACTGGGTCGAACTGGAACGAGTGGTGCGCATCGAAGGCCGGGTTGACAAGGTCAGCGATGCGGAAAGCGACGCCTACTTCGCCAGCCGCCCACTCGACTCGCGCATTGGTGCCTGGGCCAGTCCGCAAAGCCAGGTCATCGCCGGCCGCAGCGTGCTGGTGGCCAACGCCGCTCGCTATGGCGCCCGGTTCCTGCTCCACCCTCCGCGCCCGCCGCACTGGGGTGGCTATCGCCTGCAGCCCGACACCTGGGAGTTCTGGCAGGGCAGGAAAAGCCGTTTACACGACCGCCTGCGCTACCGGCTCGACAGCGACCGGCACTGGCTTCGCGAACGGCTGGCGCCCTGATGCGCTGCGGCCTACCACCGGTGGGGCAGGGCAAGGCAAGGGGCTAGTGCTAGTTGTTGACCGGAGCGACCTTCTGCCACACGCTTGGACACTGGGTGACTGCCGGATAGTAAGCACCCTTTTCCCGGCAGTAATACCAGTAGCCAGGCTCTAGCGCCCGCCCGGGGGACACCAACGGAGCGATCACTTCGTCTCTCTCGACGTAGACCACAGGTGGCGGCACAGCGATCACTTGAGGATAGATCACCGGCGGTGCGTAATAGGCCGGAGGTCCCCACGCCCCCCAGTACAAGGGGGCACCCAGATACACCCCGACGCCCGGGCCACGATAGCCCCATCCGCCTCCGTAATAGCCCCCGCGCGGCCCGCCGTAGCCACCGACGACGACAGCGCCAGACCCCTGGTAGGGGCCACGCCACCCGCCATCGGCCTGAACCAGCATCGGTTGAATGAGGGCCAGCAAGAGCAGCGCGCTGATCGAAGTTTTCATGGAATGCTCTCCCGTATGATGACTCGCCATGAGTTGACAGTGGTCGCCGGATTTCGTCACCATCCGTTTCACTCGGCAGTCGCCGGAACGATCGCCTCGACGATGGCTTGCCTCGCGCTACAGCGCCACTTGATTTCCAGATCGTAGAGCCGAAAGCCATATAGCCGCCGCGGATCGTCAGCGTAGGCAGGACGAGGATCCTGTGCCAGCAGCTCGCGCAGCAGCGTCTCCAGATCGGGCCAACGCGACTCGTGCTGGCACAACTGGGGCAAGGCCTGCGCACTGAAAGCGACCGCCAGAGTTGACGGTGGTCCGTCCACATAACCGGCGCGTGCAGCCGGCTGGCTGTCGACAAACGGGATGTAAGGCTTGATATCCAGTACCGGCGTGCCGTCCAGCAAGTCGACACCGCCAAAGGTAAGCAGCACGCCGTCGCGCGTGTCAATGGCCAACAGTTCGACCAGCGACAAGCCCAGTGGGTTGGGGCGAAACGGGCTGCGGCTGGCGAAGACGCCGACCCGTTCATTGCCGCCGAGGCGCGGCGGACGAACGGTGGGGCTCCACCTGCCGGCTGTCCGATGGAAGATGAAACTGAGCCAGACATGCGAAAAAGCCTCCAGCCCACGTACCGCCTCGGCTCGATCATAGGGTCGCAGGAGGCGCAGGCGGCCGCGAGCATGCGGTGCCAGCCGCGGCTGTCGGGGAATGCCGAAGCGGTCCCGAAACGGCGTCGCCAGATAGCCGATCGGTGAGAACGTGGCCTCAGGCACCGCCGCCGTCACTCGCGACCGACGGCGCTGGCGAAAGCTGCGCCTTGCCGGCAAGCAACTTGCTGATCGCAGCGTCCGCCATGCCCATCGTGACCCGCTAGACGCCGGCGATCGTCAGCGCATGTCTGGCCATCGCCTGCACGATGGACTCGGCCTCACCAACCGCCGCAGCTAGTTCAAAGCGCGCTTGCGGGTTGCGCTCGCGCAAGTCATCAAGCAGAAGCGGCACGTCGCGCCTCAGATGGCCACCCCGAGCGATAAACATCGGTAGCACGACGATACGTTCGAAACCCTCGTCCAGCAGCGCTTCGGCGCACTCGCGCAAGGCCGGCGTCATGAACTCGAGGAAAGCGAGTTCGACTCGCAGTTCGGGAGCCTGGTCGCGCAGCGCCGCGCAGACACGCTGCATCGGGTCAGCCCATTCCGGATCACGGGCGCCGTGTGCAAAGAGGACAAGCGCTGTTCTTGACATGTGGTCAGCCATTTTTTACGGTATGCAGGAGGTAATTCACGTCGGTGTCTTGGCCAAGAGCATATTTACCGGTAAAGGGATTATAGGTCATCCCGCGCAAGTCACACGGATCGAGACCAGCCATCCTTGCCCAGCGCAGAAGCTCCGAAGGCTTGATGAACCGGGCATAGTCATGGGTGCCCTTCGGCAGCATCTGCAGCACGTATTCGGCGCCGATGACGGCAAACAGGTAGGCTTTCGGGTTGCGATTGATCGTCGAGAAGAAGACGTGCCCGCCAGGTTTGGTCAGCGCCGCACAAGCGGCGACTGTACTGGCCGGATCGGGAACGTGTTCGAGCATTTCCATACAGGTGACGACATCGTAGCCGCTGCCGTTCTCGGCAGCCAGTTCCTCGGCGGCGATCTTGCGGTAGTCAACACTTCGCCCGCTCTCGAGCAGGTGCAGGCGAGCAACATTCAGCGCCTTGTCGGAAAGATCGATGCCGGTGACCGTCGCACCTCTCGCGCACATTGCCTCGGAGAGCAGACCACCGCCGCAACCGACGTCCAGAACGCTCTTGCCGGCGAGTTTGCACTGGCCGTCGATCCACTCCAGACGCAAGGGATTGATGTCATGCAGCGGCTTGAAATCGCTACTCGGATCCCACCAGCGATGGGCAAGCTGGCTGAATTTCTCGAGTTCGGTCTGATCAGCGTTGAGGGCCATACCTGCGGTATCCTTGACGAGAGGCAAAAAAAACAAAAAAGCCCTGCCGAGACAGGGCTTCGCGTGCCGCTGGCGGATTACTTGGTGCCGATGAGTTCGATGTCGACACGACGGTCAGGCTGCAGGCAGGCAATGACCTTCGGGCTCGTCTTGCCGAGGCACTGATCAGGCTTGGTGACCGGATTCTTCTTGCCCTTGCCTTCGGTGTAGACACGGTTCGCTTCGATTCCCTTGCCGACCAGGTATTGCTTGACCGACGCAGCGCGCTGCTCGGAGAGTTTCTGGTTGTAGGCATCGGTTCCGATGCGGTCGGTGTGACCAACGGCCAGGATGACTTCGAGCTTGAGTTCCTTCGACTTGGCGACCACTTCGTCGAGCTTCTTCTTGCCTTCCGGACGCAGCGCGGACTTGTTGAAGTCGAACAGCGCATCGGCAGCGATGGTGATCTTGTCACCCGACGGCTTCGCTGACGGCGCAGCGGCCGGCGCGGCCTTGGCGATCACTGCCGGCTCGCAAACCTCCTTCGGAATCAGATCCTTGTCGCACTTGCAGCCGGCCGGGTCTCGGGCGGCACCGGCTGGCGTCCAGAACCCTGTGCGCCAGCAGAGGCCATTGCCACTGACGACCACTTCACCGCGCTGATCGATCACGTACACCCTATCCAGAGGAGCCGAAGTCTGTGCCTGAGCCAGCGAGACGCCGAAGCCGAGAGTGGCGGCGAGCAGGGCCATAATGGAGTTTCTTGCAGTTGTGTTCATCTAGGTTTCCCTCGTTAGTTGGAGCTTGCGAAACGGATCCGCATAGCCGGTTATGCCTCGTTGTCGACTGAACTCATCACGGACGAATTTTATTTTGCCACAAGAGCGCCAGCTTTATCAATCCAGGCGCGTTGTTTTCAACCAGTTGCCCGTTTTCAACGCGTATCCGGCCCGCCACCCATACGTCAGAAACATGCTCCCGGCCTACTGCGTAGGTCAGGTGCGAGACCGGGTCGTAGCAGGGAGCGAGGGCAATATCGTTGAGACTGACGGCGCACAGGTCGGCATACTTGCCCACTGCGATGGAGCCGATGTCCGCCTCGAGACCAAGAGCCCGAGCGCCCCCGAGCGTCGCCATGTGCAATACACGGTGGGCATTGATGGCATCGGCACGCCCACTTTCTTCCTTGGCCAGCAACGCGGCCAGGCGCATTTCCTGAAACAGGTCGAGACGATTGTTACTCGCGGCGCCGTCTGTACCGAGACCGATGTTGATCCCTCTCGCAGACAGTGCGGTGATCGGTGCAATGCCACTGGCAAGCTTGAGATTCGAACTTGGACAATGAGCGACCGAGCATCCATGCTGCGCCAGCAATTCGATTTCCTCGGCGTTGACGTGCACCGCGTGCACGGCAATCAAGGCCGGACTCAGCAAACCCAGCCGACGAATGCGCTCAATCGGGCGCATGCCGAAACGTTCCATGCTGTCGTTGATTTCATGCGCCGTTTCGTGCAAATGGAGGTGAATCGGCAAGTCGATTTGCTCAGCGAGTGTCAGCACCCTGGCAAAACTCCGCTCGCCGACCGTGTATGGCGCATGCGGGGCGAGGCAGAACGACAACAACGGCTCGTCGAGGCGCTGGTCGCGAACGGCGAGACCTTTGGCAAGATAGTCATCCGCATCAGCCGCGTAGTTGCTCGGAAAGTCGACGGTGATCAGACCTATCGCGGCGCGGATTCCTGAGGCGAGCGCTGCGTCAGCCGCGGCGCCGGGGAAGAAATACATATCGTTGAAGCACGTGATGCCACCGCGCAACATTTCGGCGCAGGCCAGCCGGGTGCCGTCATGGACGAACTGCGCCGAGACGTGCTGTGCCTCGGCCGGCCAGACGTGATGGTGCAGCCACTCCATCAGCGGCCGGTCATCGGCAAGACCACGGAGCAGGGTCATCGCGGCATGCGTGTGCAGATTGATCAGCCCCGGAATCAACACATGCTGGTCGAGCCGCTTGCGCTGGCGTGGCGAAAAGCGGGCTGCGACCTCACTCTGCGGGAGAACGTCAAGGATCCGGCCGTGATCGATGGCCACCGCGTAGTTCTCGAGAACTGCCTCAGGCGGATCGACGGGGACCAGCCACCGCGCCTCGATGACCAGGTCGACAATTTCCACAGGCGCCATCATTGCGCTCACCGCTCGCAGAGCCTAAAAAAAACCCCGCCGAAGCGGGGTTTTTTCACATGGCCGGAATTACTTGGTGCCGATGAGTTCGATGTCGACACGACGGTCAGGCTGCAGGCAGGCAATGACCTTCGGGCTCGTCTTGCCGAGGCACTGATCAGGCTTGGTAACCGGATTCTTCTTGCCCTTGCCTTCGGTGTAGATACGGCTCGCTTCGACGCCCTTGCCGACCAGGTACTGCTTGACCGACGCAGCGCGCTGCTCGGAGAGTTTCTGGTTATAGGCATCGGTTCCGATGCGGTCGGTGTGACCAACGGCCAGGATGACTTCAAGCTTGAGTTCCTTCGACTTGGCGACCACTTCGTCGAGCTTCTTCTTGCCTTCCGGACGCAGAGTCGACTTGTTGAAGTCGAACAGCGCATCGGCAGCGATGGTGATCTTGTCACCCGACGGCTTCGCCGACGGGGCGGCGGCCGGTGCGGCCTTGGCGATCACTGCCGGCTCACAGACTTCCCGCGGAATCAGATCTTTATCGCACTTGCAGCCCGCCGGATCCGTAGCTGCCGCGGCTGGCGTCCAGAACCCCGTGCGCCAGCAAAGGCCGGTACCGCTGATCACGACTTCGCCGCGCTGGTCGATCACGTAGACGCGATCAGCAGCGGTTTGGGCCTGTGTAGCGCCAGCGGCCGCGAAAAGGCCGATAGAGGCCAGTAGGGTGGTGATGATTTTCGATTTCAAGATGTTCCTCCTCGATTAATTTCTGTTGGGTCCAAATGCGTGTGATGCGATGCGATTTTTGCGCAGTGAGGAGATTTAAGCATACAAACTTGTTTTGCTTCAACCATCGGTTTGGCATTGTGTCGCATTTATACAACGAACCGTCCGTAAAACGTCGTTCGCTGGAGCGAATGGGCGACTGCAGATCCCCAGCCGGTGCACGGCGGTGGCCCAGCGCGGCGCACGCGCGCGCTTCCCGCGTATCCTCGTATACTTGCCTGCTTGCATCTTTGCATCTTTGCTGCTGAATCCTGCGCAACGGGTTCGGAAGCCGGTACGCCGTGCGTTCGTGCGGCTCAGAAACAGGGAGGAACCAAGGAGAGCCTCATGCCATCACCCAGCCTGGAGTCGGTCGCTCGCATTCTGCACGAGGTACGCCAAGCGCGGGAAATCGTCGTCTTCTCGGGCGCCGGGCTGTCTGCGGACAGCGGCATTCCCACCTTTCGCGATGGCTCAACCGGCTTGTGGAACAACGTGGACCCTGACGAAGTCGCCAGCATTGAAGGCTTCTTGCGCCAACCGCGGGTGGTCTGGGACTGGCTGCTGCAACTGAAGCACCTGGTCGATGACCGGAGTCCGAATGCAGGTCATCGCGCGATTGCCAGGCTTGAGGAAATCTGTGCGACGAAGCGGCTGACCATCATCACCCAGAACATCGACGGCTATCATGCGCGTGCAGGGAATGATGACGTACTCGAAGTCCATGGCACGATTCATCGGCTGCGTTGTCATCGGCGCTGCGGCTTCGTTGCCGTCTGGCAGCAAGACGCCGTCGAACCTTTTCCTTGCCCCGACTGCGGCGGCCCGGTGCGGCCCGACCTGGTATTGTTCGGCGAGGCGCTCGATGAGGAAGTATTTGCCGCTGCCGAACTACGCAGTATCAATGCTGATGTCTTCTTCTGCGTCGGCACGTCGTTCACCGTCCAACCTGCCGCCCGCCTGCCGCTCTGGGCAAGAAGCTCCGGTGCGACGGTGGTGGAAGTCAATCCCCACCCGACGCCTCTCTCGGACGCCGTAGATTACTCGATTCGTAGCGGCGCCTCGCAGTTCTTCAGTGCGCTGTGCGCTCGGCTCGATCACGTATAATGCCCCCCTTTCGCTGCCTTGCCTTGACCAGCCTGCGCAGATCCCATCAGCTCAGATGTCGAGTCGCGAGTCGTCTTCCTTGTCATTGCCGCTTCCCGTGTCGCCGCTGCCAGCCATCGGCGAAAAGCTTCATTTCCCCCCGTTTGCCGGCTCGGCCGACGCGCTTCTGATCGCCAGAGCGGCAGCGGGCGCCGGTATCGGCGCCCGGCGGCGCATGCTGGCGGTAGTGACCGCCCACGCCAGCGATGCCCAGCGCCTGCTGGACGAAATCCCGTGGTTCGCCGCCGATCTGCGCGTACGGTTGCTGCCGGACTGGGAAACATTGCCCTATGACGGCTTTTCGCCACACCACGATCTCGTCTCAGAGCGCCTGGCAACGCTATATGCCGTCACCCGCGGCGATTGTGACGTGCTGCTGGTACCCGCCAGCACCGCCGTTTACCGCCTTTCGCCGCCAGCCTATCTGGCCGCCTACACCTTCTTTCTCAAGCAGGGCGAAAAACTCGATTCGGCGCAGTTCCGCGCCCAGCTGACGCTTGCCGGCTACGCTCATGTCACGCAAGTCGTCGCGCCGGGCGAATACTCGATCCGCGGTGGCATCGTCGACCTTTTCCCGATGGGCTCACCACTACCTTACCGTCTCGATCTCTTCGACAACGAAATCGAAAGCATCAAGACCTTTGACGTCGATAACCAGCGCACGCTCTATCCGGTGCCTGAAGTCCGCCTGCTGCCGGCGCGCGAGTTTCCGCTCGATGACCAGGGACGCGCGCGTTTCCGCCAGCGCTTCCGCGAAATCTTCGAAGGCGACCCCGGCCGCTCGCGGATCTACAAGGATGTCTCGAATGGCGTTCCGCCAGCGGGTATCGAATACTGGCTGCCGCTTTTTTTCGAGGAAACGGCCACCCTCTTCGACTACCTGCCGAAACAGACCGTGCTTTGTCTGCACCGCGACGTGCCCGAAGCGATTCGCACCTTTTGGCGTGAGGCGCAGTCGCGTTACACCATGCTCTCAGGTGACCGAACCCATCCGCTGTTGCCGCCAGCCGATCTTTTCCTGGCCGAGGAACCCTTCTTCGTCGCCGCCAGGTCCTACGCCCGCGTGGACATCGCTGCCGGCGAGTGTGGATTACTGAGTGGGTCGCTCAACGGCCCGGTGCGCAGCTTGCCGTCCCTGGCCGTCGACCGCCGGGCTGAAGACCCGCTGTACCGTCTCAAGGCCTTCATCGACGGCTTCCCTGGCCACGTGCTGCTGCTTGCCGAGACCCCCGGGCGGCGGGAAATGCTGGCCGGACTTTTCGCGGAATACGGACTACACCCCGAACCCTACGCCGGTTTTTCCGAGTTCCTGGCCTCCCGCAGCAAGCTGGCGCTGGGGATGGCGCCGCTGCATGACGGTTTCCTGCTCGATCAACTGGCAATCATCACCGAAGCCGAACTCTACGCCGACAGCCCATCACGTCGCGGGCGCCATGTGGCCCAGCGCAAGGCATCGGTCGACAACTGGCTGCGCGACCTGACCGAATTGAAGATCGGTGCTCCGGTGGTCCATGAGCAACATGGCATCGCACGCTATCAGGGTCTCGTTCTCCTCGACCTGGGTGAAGGCGACACGGAGTTCCTCGAACTCCATTACGCCGGCGATGCCAGGTTGTATGTGCCTGTGTCGCAATTGCACGTCATCTCGCACTACTCGGGCGCTGACCCCGACGCAGCTCCGCTGCACACGCTCGGCTCGCCACAATGGGAAAAAGCCAAACGCCGTGCCGCTCTGCAGGCCCGCGATACGGCGGCGGAGCTGCTCGCTCTCTATGCCCTGCGGGCAGCACGGCAGGGGCACGCCTGTGAGTTCAAGGCTCATGACTACGACGCCTTCGCCGACGGTTTTGGCTTTGAAGAAACGGTCGATCAGGCAGGTGCGATCACCGCGGTGATTGAAGACATGAAGTCGGGCCGGCCGATGGACCGCCTGGTCTGCGGTGACGTCGGCTTCGGCAAGACCGAGGTGGCCTTGCGCGCCGCGTTCTGCGCGGTCGCTGGCGGCCGACAGGTGGCCGTCCTCTGCCCGACCACCCTGCTCTGCGAACAGCATTTCCAGACTTTCAGCGACCGCTTTGCCGACTGGCCGGTGACCATCGCCGAGATCTCGCGCTTCAAGAGCGGCAGGGAGGCCAACCAGGCACTCAGGGAACTGGCCGACGGCAAGCTCGACATCATCATCGGCACGCACCGCCTGCTGCAGAAGGACGTGCAGTTCAGCCGTCTTGGTCTGGTGGTCATCGACGAGGAACACCGCTTCGGGGTCCGCCAGAAGGAGGCGTTGAAGGCGCTTCGTGCCGAGGTTGACGTGCTCACCTTGACCGCCACTCCGATCCCGCGAACGCTCGGCATGTCGCTCGAAGGCCTGCGCGACTTCTCGGTCATCGCCACGGCACCGCAGAAGCGGCTGGCAATCAAGACCTTCGTCACCCGCTTTTCCGACGGCATCATCCGCGAGGCGCTGCTACGTGAATTCAAACGCGGGGGCCAAGTGTACTTCCTGCACAACGAAGTCGACACCATTGAAAACATGCGCGACAAGCTTGCCAAGCTGTTGCCCGAGGCCCGTATCGTCGTCGGCCACGGCCAGCTCAAGGAACGTGACCTGGAGCGCGTGATGCGCGACTTCACTCAACAGCGAGCCAACGTCCTGCTGTGCACGACGATCATCGAGACCGGCATCGACAATCCGCACGCCAACACCATGGTCATCAACCGGGCCGAGAAGTTCGGCCTTGCCCAGTTGCACCAGCTCCGTGGTCGCGTCGGGCGCTCGCACCACCAAGCCTACGCCTACCTGCTGACGCACGACGAGACGGCACTCAGCAAACAGGCTCGCCTGCGACTCGAAGCCATCCAGATGATGGATGAACTGGGTGCCGGTTTCTACCTGGCCATGCATGACCTCGAAATCCGCGGCGCCGGTGAAGTACTCGGCGACAGCCAGTCGGGGGAGATGCAGGAAGTCGGTTTCAATCTGTTCACCGAGATGCTCAACCGGGCCGTCGCGGCGCTCAAACAAGGGAAGGAGCCCGACCCGACGCAAGCGCTGGCGATCGCTACCGAGATAAACCTGCACATCCCTGCCCTGCTCCCCGACGCCTACGCACCGGACGTCCACGAGAGGCTGACGCTTTACAAACGCCTGGCCAACTGCCGCGTGGCCGACGAAATTTCCGCCCTGCAGGAAGAACTGGTCGATCGCTTTGGCGAGTTGCCGCCGCAGGGCCGCGCGCTGCTCGACAGCCACCGGCTACGCCTGCTCTGCAAACCGCTCGGCGTCAGCAAACTCGACGCGACCCTGGAGCAGATCGTCGTGCAATTCGAAGCCGACCCGCCGATCGACCCCATGAAGATCATCAACCTGATCCAGAAGGACCACCACTACCGGCTGGCCGGGCAGGACAGGCTGCTCCTCAAACGCCACTGCCCGACGCTCGCCGACCGTGTGGCAGCGGTCAAAGACCTCGTTCATCAACTCTGCAAGTGACTGTGCCCATGACCATGCTCGACCTCGGCAACATCAACGTTAGCGCCTTCGACCCCATGCCCTCGCCGGAGGAAATCGACGCTCGCCTGCCGCTGCCCCCTGGCGCAGCCAGCGAGGTCATGCGTGGCCGCGAGGTCCTGCGCAACATTCTCGATCGCAGCGACCAGCGCATCTTCGTCGTCGTTGGCCCATGCTCTATCCACGACCCCGTGGCCGGTATAGACTATGCCAAACGCCTGAAGCGGCTCGCTGACGAGGTCAGCGACACCCTCTATCTGGTGATGCGCGTCTATTTTGAAAAGCCACGCACGACGACCGGCTGGAAAGGCTATATCAATGACCCCGACATGGACGATTCCTTCCATGTCGACCAGGGAATGGTCAAGGCGCGCCAGTTCCTGCTCGAACTCGCTGAACTCGGTCTACCGGCGGGCACCGAGGCGCTCGACCCGATTGCGCCGCAGTATCTCGGTGACCTGATTTCCTGGACGGCGATCGGCGCACGCACTACCGAGTCGCAGACGCACCGCGAGATATCGTCGGGCCTGTCGACCCCGGTCGGCTTCAAGAACGGCACCAACGGCGATATCGGGATCGCCGTCAACGCCATCGTCTCGGCGTCCGGGCCGCACAGCTTCCTCGGCATCAACGGACAGGGACGCACGTCGATCGTGCGCACGCGTGGCAATCGTTACGGTCACCTGGTCTTGCGCGGTGGCGACGGCCGACCCAACTATGACACGGTCAGCGTACAGATGGCCGAACAGGCGCTGCGCAAGGCGGGTTTGCCGACCAACATCGTGGTCGACTGCTCACATGCCAACAGTTACAAGAAGCATGACCTGCAGCCACTGGTCATGGCCGACGTCGTCAATCAGGTACGTTTGGGCAACCGGTCGCTGGTCGGCATGATGATCGAATCGAATCTGGTGGCCGGCAACCAGCCGATTCCCGAGGATCTCTCGCAGCTCACCTACGGTTGCTCGGTCACCGACGCGTGTGTCGATTGGCAGACCACCGAGAAGATGATCCACGATGCCGCCAGTCTGCTGCACGATGTTCTACCGGGGCGAACAGGCTAACGGGTCATGGTCAAGCCGCCATACCGGCGGCGTCACACGCCCCCCGCGTAAGCCTTCTGACGCCAGGCCTCGAAGCCACGAGGCCGGTCACCGAATCCACCCACTCCTGCAGTCCGAAATACTGGACCGCAATGGCCCCGCCGCCGATTCCGGTGACCACGGTGCTGATGACGCCGACTGCCCATTCCCGATGCGTTCGGAGTGGCGTCATCAAGATGAGCATGATCCTACATTCCGCTGCTGAGACCTCGGTCGGATGGCTGAAAGCCAGTATCGGCAAACGTTTGCGACCGAGTTTTGCAACTGCACCCCAGTTCCATTTTGGTGTCCGTCAGCTCTCTGAAAAACCGTTTGACGATGGTCACTTAGCGTTCTTCGGTGTCTTCAACGGAGGAATCTAGGATGATGTCTTTCCGCTCGTCCGCCCACGCTGCGGCGGCGAAATGCGAGTCATCGCCACCGACCAGGAGCGCGGCTCGAAGTCACAGCCGACAGCCATCCCCACACACGACAATACAATTCCCAGGCACCCGAGCCCGAAGGCACGGCGCCGGACAGCGCTGGCTTGCCAGCCACGAACGTTTTTTTGCTTCCCCTCTGGTATTTATTAGCCGATCGGTCTAATATAACCATCCATGGACACCGTCAGCTTGATTCCGCGTCGTCGAGGCCGCCCGCCAAAGCGCAGCGATAGCCCGTTCGCCACCCGCGAGTTACTGCTGCGGGCGGGCGTTGAAGCCCTTACCGAAAAAGGCTTCTCGGCGACGGGTATCGACGAGATCCTGCGCCGCGTCGGCGTTCCCAAGGGGTCCTTCTATCATTACTTCGACAGCAAGGAAGCTTTCGGCGCCGCCTTGATCGATTCGTATGGCGCCTACTTTGCTCGCAAACTGGAACGTTTTCTTGCCGACCCGGCGCACCCCCCGCTCGACCGCTTGCGCGCTTTCATCGCCAATGCGCAGGCCGGGATGGCCCGGTACGATTACCAGCGCGGCTGCCTGATCGGCAACCTCGGGCAGGAGATGGGCTCGCTGCCGGAATCGTATCGTGCGCAACTCGGTGGCGTGTTTGCCGATTGGCAGGAGCGACTGGCACGCTGCCTTTCGGCAGCACAAGAAGCGGGCGAGATTTCAGCGGCGGTCGATTGCCTGGAACTGGCCGCTTTTTTCTGGATTGGATGGGAGGGAGCAGTGCTCCGGGCAAAGCTTGAGCGCCATCCACTGGCACTCAATATTTTCTCGGAAGGGTTTTTCGCCGGCGTCTTATCGCGGTGATTTTTTTACATATTATTAGACGACCAGTCTAATCACACAGAAGGAGCAGCAAATGTTCAAAGGCATTCTCATCGAGAAGGACGACGCGGGCTATCGCGCCGCACTCCACGACATCGACGAGTCGCAACTGCCCGACGGTGATGTGACCGTGCGGGTGAGTCATTCGACGCTCAACTACAAGGATGGCCTGGCCATCACCGGCAAGGGCCCGGTGGTACGCAAGTTCCCGATGGTTCCCGGCGTCGACCTGGTCGGCACAGTCGAGGCGACCAGCCACGCAGAGTACAAGGTCGGCGACGCCGTCGTGCTCAACGGTTGGGGCGTCGGTGAGGGCCATTGGGGCGGACTGGCGCAAAAAGCACGTCTCAAGGGCGAATGGCTGGTACCGCTACCTAAGCAATTCACCCCGCAGCAGGCAATGGCCATCGGCACTGCCGGTTACACCGCGATGCTCTGCGTGCTCGCCCTCGAACGCAATGGCGTGACTCCGGACAAGGGCGAGATCCTGGTCACCGGCGCTGCCGGTGGCGTCGGCAGCGTCGCGGTTGCCGTCTTGTCCAAGCTCGGTTACACGGTAGTCGGCGTCAGCGGTCGGCCGGAGGAGAGCGATTACGTCAAGCGACTGGGAGCGACCGAGGTCCTTGAACGTTCGCTCTTCTCGTCGCCGGGCAAGCCTTTGGCAAGGGAACGCTGGGCGGGAGCCGTCGACGTCGTCGGGAGCCATACCTTAGCCAACGTTTGTGCGACGACCAAATACCGTGGCGTCGTCACGGCCTGTGGTCTGGCCGGCGGAATGGACTTCCCGTCGACCGTCGCGCCCTTCATCCTGCGCGCCGTGACCCTGGCCGGCGTCGATAGCGTGATGTGTCCGCGCCCGGATCGTCTGGTCGCCTGGCAGCGCCTGGGCCTTGATCTGGACGTCGCCAAGCTCGATCTGATCACCAATGAGATCGGCCTCGCCGAAGCCATTCCGATGGCCAGCCAGTTGCTCGACGGCAAGGTGCGCGGACGCGTAGTGGTCGACGTAAATCGCTAGCGGCAGGCGCGGTGCCCGGCGCGAGCCGGGTCCGGACAACCCACCAATGTGAGGAGAACAGACTGGTCTTCGGTTGGCTGGATTCCCTTCTACGCGGAAAATCCGGCCGCCGGTAGCGACCGTTTCCGCGGCGGCTACCTCTACGCCGAGCTGATGGGTCCGTGGGGCGACCTGCGCATCAAGGAGATCGACGGCGAAAAGGTCGGCGCCGAGATCGGCATGACCGTGCAACTGTTCAATACCGCCTACCCCTTCCACTATCACCACCCGCAGGAAATCTACATGACCCTGACCAAGCCTCAATGCATCGACCAGAACAAGTATATGGTCATGCACTGGGACAGCGATCAGTTCACACAGGAACGCAAGGACAAGGGCTGGCAGGTGGCCATTGACGGCTCGCAGGGAAAATGGAAGAAGTGGTTTGCCAATCAGGACTCGAACAAGGAGTGGCTGACCTACTTCGAACGTAACGCGATCCATGCCTTCTACTCCATCGACGGCTGCAATCAGACCATCAAGAACTCCGGTCTGGTCACCGTCTGGGCTCGCTCGACGGCGCAGGACAACGAGCAGAGCACCCGCCTCTGTCGGCCGCCATACCTGCGGCATCACGCGCCCCCCGCGTAAGCATTCTGACGCCAGGCCTCGAAGACCACCACCGCGACAGAATTCGATAGGTTGAGGCTGCGCTGGCCGGGTAGCATGGGCAGCCGTAGTCGCCGTTGATCAGGGAATTCGGCGACGATCCCCGCCGATAGGCCACGGGTTTCGGCGCCGAACACGAACACGTCGCCGGGCAGAAAGGCTTGGCCGGAGATCGTTTGAACGGCGCTGGTCGTGCAGGCAAACAAGCGCCGCCCAGCGAGCGCAATGCGCAAGCTGGACCAGTCGTCATGCACCCGCAGTTCGACGTATTCGTGATAGTCGAGTCCGGCGCGGCGCAGGTTCTTGTCTGCCAGGTCGAAACCGAGCGGTTTCACCAGATGCAGCCGACAACCGGTATTCGCGGCGAGTCGGATCACGTTGCCGGTATTGGGAGGGATCTCCGGCTCGACCAGGACGATTTCGAACATTTTTTTGTGTGCCTTTTCTCTCAGATTGACGACAGTTCATCAAGGCTCCTATACTGCCACTGCGTGTCCTTGGGTTTTCTATCCTTTACCGGGAGCACATCATATGTTCAAGAACATCCTCATCCCAACCGACGGTTCGGTTCTGTCGCTCAAGGCGATCAAGGCTGGCATCAAGTTGGCACAATCGCTGGGGGCAAAGGTCACCGGCTACTACGGGATAACGGCGCTGCAGCCCTCAGCCTTCGGCGACGGCGACCTGATCGACAAAAAAATGGTGGATAAGCTCGACCAGGTGGCACAGGCCGCGGGGGAGAAGTACCTCGCTCGTATCGCCAAGGCCGCCGCAACTGCCGGCGTCGCGTACACCGGGCTGGTCACCAAGACACCGACGGCTTACGAAGGAATCATCGACGCGGCGAAGAAAAACAAGTGCGATGCTGTCTTCATCGCCTCGCGCGGTCGCAGCGAGATCAAGAATCTGCTGCTTGGCAGTGTGACACAGAAGGTGCTGTCGCACTCCAAAGTGCCGGTGATCGTCTTCCGTTAACTGACGGCAAGAATCCTGACGCAAGCGGTCAATGAGCGCTGTTCATTGCCGGTCTCGCGGTGCGCGAACAGACTCGTGCTCGCGTCGACTCCTTCGTTCGACGGCTGTGCACAGGATGTCGGCGGCAGCGTCGATGGCCTTGGCGTCAACCGCAGCAAATCCGAGAATCATCCCGGACCGGCACTGCCGAGAATCCGCGTAATACATGGATAGCGGACGCAAGACGATGCCTGCGGCAAGCATTTCGCTGGACAGCGCCACGTCGTCGAGCGCTTGATTGAAAAAGTACGGAAGGTGCAAACCGGCCAGGCCTCCAGTGGTGCTCACCAGGGCGCCGAGCCGAGATTCGATGGCTTTGCGGAGCACGTTGCGCCGCTCCTGATAGATGCTTCGAACCCGTCGCAGGTGGGTGGTCAGGTGCCCCTCGTCGATGAATTCGGCGAGCGCGGCCTGTTCGATCAAGCGCCCTTCCCGGTAGAGTTCGGCATTGCCGATGGCAAACGCTTCGGCCAGGTGTTCGGGGACCACAAGGTAGGCCAGGCGCAAGCCGGGAAACATGGTCTTGCTGAAAGTGCCCAGGTAAAGGACTCGTTGCGACCGCGCCTGACCGAACAGTGAGCCGATAGCGTACGGGTGATAGCGGATCTCATTGTCGTAGTCATCTTCTATGACCCAGGCGTTATGCTCCTCGGCCAGTTCCAGTAGCTTGATTCGCCGACTGAGCGACATCACCACCCCGGAGGGATATTGACTCGATGGCGAGACGAAAATCAGGCGCGGCGGTGACGCCGGAGCGGTTGGCAGCGAGATGCCCTGCTCGTCCAGCGGGATCGGTTCAATGTGTAGTCCGGTGGCTCGCAAGACGTTGCTGGCGCCCCAGTATCCCGGGTCCTCCATCCAGACCAGATCCTTTTCATCGCAGAGCATCCGCGCGCACAGGTCAATGGCCTGATGCGAACCGTTGAGGATGAGGATCTGCCGCGGGGAACAGGACATCATTCGCGATGCTCGCAGGTACTCCGCCAATACTGCCTTCAACGGCCCATATCCGCCGTGGCCATAGCGTGCCAACTGGCGGTGTTCATGGCCAATGTACTTGGACAAAAGGCGCCGCCAGGTCGCGAAGGGAAACAGACTCACGTCCGGCACCCCGGGCACAAACGCACCGCTTTGAATCGGACTGCTGGTCGCGTGCTGGGCGATCTCGGCTCCGCGTCGCGACAGGGGTCTACCTTGCCTCCACGGGCGCCCGCGCTGCGCGTCGCCCGGCCCTGCGAATGAGAGGGCTTCCGAGACCAGAGTTCCGGAACCTCCGCGGCTCTGCAGATACCCTTCCACGCGCAGTTTCTCGTAGGCCCTCACCACCGTGCTTCTGCTGAGCCCGAGTTCGGAGGTCAGCGCGCGGGTCGGCGGGAGTGGGCTGCCCGGTGGCAATTCACGGTCGAGAATGAGGCGCCGAATCACAAGGTACAGGTTTGCCGGTGATCCGGGTTCATTGGCCTGGCCTTCTAGGCGAGAGCGGATCAGTTCCGCGCAAAGCGACTTGTCCATCGGTGACCTCGCCAAATTGGTATCGTGATTGTCGCAACAATTGGTTCAGTCTGGAACTGTTTGCGCCTGTACAGTAGCGCCAATTCGGGATGCGCAGGTAAAGGCTGCCTTACGCCCCGGTGACCGTGACCATGAAAGTCGCGCGAGCGATTGAACCAGCCAACAGGAGATAAGTCTTTGGACCTTGCCGATAAATCACTGCTCAAGCAGTTGTGCTACATCGATGGCGAATGGGTGGGCGCTGATAGTGCGCGGACCTTCACCGTGACCAACCCGGCTACCGGGGAGCCCCTGGCCGCCGTACCCGACGCGAGTAGCGCCGAAACCCGTCGCGCCATCGAGGCAGCGCGCGTTGCGCAGCCGGGATGGCGAGCCCGAACTGCCGGCGAGAGGGCGAAGATTCTGCGCCGTTGGCATGAACTGCTGCTTGCCAATCAGGAGGACCTCGCTCGACTGATGACCGCAGAGCAGGGCAAGCCGCTTGCCGAATCACGCGGCGAAATCGCCTACGCGGCTTCGTTCATCGAGTGGTTTGCCGAGGAAGGGAAGCGAATCTACGGGGACATGATTCCCCCGCATCACGCTGACAAACGCGTACTGGTAGCCAAGGAACCGATCGGCGTCTGTGCCGCGATCACGCCGTGGAACTTTCCTGCCGCGATGATCACCCGCAAGGTCGGTCCGGCACTGGCGGCAGGCTGCACGATAGTGCTCAAGCCGGCTGAAGCGACGCCGCTGTCGGCACTTGCGCTGGCCGAGTTGGCGGAGCGAGCCGGTGTCCCCAAAGGAGTCTTCAATGTCCTCACCGGAGACCCGGTGGCCATCGGCGGCGAGTTGTGCGCCAATCCGACGGTGCGCAAGTTGAGCTTTACCGGGTCTACGGAGGTGGGTCGGATTCTCATGCAGCAGTGCGCACCGACGATCAAGAAGCTGTCCCTCGAATTGGGCGGCAACGCACCGTTCATCGTCTTCGACGATGCCGACCTGGATGCCGCCGTGCAGGGAGCGATGCTCTCCAAGTATCGCAATACCGGCCAGACCTGCGTCTGCGCCAACCGATTGCTCGTCCAGGAAGGTATCCACGATGCATTCGTGGAAAAACTTGCCGCCGCGGTGGCCGCTCTGCGGGTCGGCAACGGCGTTGAAGACGGGGTCACACAAGGCCCGCTGATCGACGACGCGGCGCTCGTTAAAGTGGAAGATCTGGTCGCCGATGCTTGCGACAAGGGGGCTCGCATCGTCTGTGGCGGCAGGCGCCACAGCCTGGGGAGAACGTATTACGAGCCAACGATCCTCACCGGAGTGACGCCGGCGATGCGTATCGCTGACGAAGAGGTCTTCGGGCCGGTGGCGCCGGTGTTCACCTTCACGACCGAGGCCGATGCGGTGGCGATGGCCAACGATACCGAGTGTGGTCTGGCGTCGTACTTCTATACCGAGAACCTGGCGCGCAGCTTGCGGGTGGCCAGCGCCCTGGAATACGGCATGGTCGGAATCAACACCGGTCTGATCTCGACCGAGGTGGCACCGTTCGGCGGCATGAAGTCCTCCGGGCTGGGTCGAGAGGGTTCCCGGTACGGAATCGAGGACTACGTGGAAATAAAATACATCTGTATCGGCGGGATCCAATGAACCGCCAAGTCAATTTTGCCAAGGAGATGAACATGAACGCACCGAACGAAAAGCTGACCCTGAAGACCAATTCCGAGTTGATGGCCCGACGCACGGCGGCGTTGCCGAGAGGTGTCGGCCAGGGACACGCGCTGTTCGCCGAAAGGGCCGAGAACGCAGAAATCTGGGATGTCGAAGGCGGCCGCTGGATCGACTTCTGCGCCGGTATTGCGGTGGTCAATACCGGGCACTGCCATCCCCGCATCGTCGCCGCGGCGCGCCAGCAACTGGCAGCATTTACCCATACCTGCTTTCAGGTTGTGGCCTACGAATCGTACGTCGAGCTGTGTGAGCGCCTCAACGCCGCCGCGCCGGGTAGCACGCCGAAGAAATCATTTCTCGTCAATACCGGGGCAGAAGCCATAGAGAATGCCGTCAAGATCGCCCGTGCGGCAACCGGACGCTCCGGCATGATCGCCTTCGGTGGCGGCTTCCATGGTCGCACCATGTTCGGCATGGCGCTGACCGGCAAGGTCGCTCCCTACAAGATCAAGTTCGGACCATTCCCGGGCGAGATCTTCCATGTTCCGTTCCCGAACGCCCTGCAGGGTATCTCGGAAGAGGATTCCATCGCGGCCATCGAACGTCTGTTCGCGACCAGTATCGAAGCCTCGCGCGTTGCCGCCATCTTCATTGAACCGGTGCAGGGAGAAGGTGGCTACGTTCCGGCACCGCTAGGCTTCCTGCGCCGCCTGCGGACACTGTGCGACGCGCACGGAATTCTGCTGGTTGCCGATGAAGTGCAGACGGGCATTGCCCGCTGCGGCAAACTGTTTGCCAGCGAACACTATGGCGTCGAGCCCGACATCATCACCATGGCCAAAGGTCTCGGTGGCGGCTTGCCGGTCGCCGCGGTGGTCGGCAAGGCGCACATCATGGACGCGGCAGACGTTGGCGGTCTCGGTTCCACCTATGCGGGCAATCCGGTGGCGGTTGCCGGAGCGCTGGCGGTGCTCGACGTGGTCGAGGAAGAACAGCTCTGCGCTCGCTCGATGGCGCTCGGTGAGCGCATGCGCACGCGCTTCAGCGCCATGATGGAGCAGTTCTCGACGATCGCCGAGGTGCGCGGACTGGGCGCGATGACGGCGGTGGAGTTCTGCCGCAATGGTGACCCGCGGCAACCGGCTGCGGATATTGCCGCGGCACTGAAGACCGAAGCGGCCAAGCGCGGCTTGTTGCTCCTCTTGTGTGGGCCGCACGGCAATGTATTGCGGGTGATGGTTCCGCTGACCATCTCGGATGCGGTGCTCAATGAGGGCCTGGATATCATCGAGGCGTCGCTGCACGCGTTGAATGCCTGAACTATTGCTCCAGAAGGCGGCCCCCGGCGAAGCGTCGATCGCCCGACCCCGGGTCGCCCAATCGCCGTCGGGCGGAAAGCGTCTGCCGGTGGGCGCATGCTATCATACCCCGCGACGCTCGGCATTGCCCGGGATGCCGGGCCCGACGTAGAGTTTGAAGACGGTCCTACAACGAATTCAGGCGCAAGGAGAAGCTAGCTGATGGTTCCTTTTTCAATTGCCGGCATCCAGATGAACATCTCGATGGAGCACGCGAACATCGATGCGATGGGGCACAAGCTGGATGTCCTGATGCACCGCTTTCCCTGGGTCCAGATGGTGGTGTTCAGCGAGTTGGCGCCGTTCGGACCGGCCCCGTACCACGCTCAAGCTGCGGGCGGTCCGGCTGAGCAGACTTTTTGCCACATGGCCGCCAAACACGGCCTCTGGCTTCTGCCGGGGTCGATGTTCGAACGCGTCGGTGACGACATCTACAACACCACGCCGGTGATCGATCCGAATGGGAAGGTGGTGACACGCTACCGCAAGATGTTCCCCTTTCTCCCCTACGAAATGGGCATCAAGCCCGGGACGGAATTCTGCACCTTCGACGTACCCAATATCGGGCGCTTCGGGGTTTCCATCTGCTACGACATGTGGTTCCCGGAAACCACCCGGACTCTGGTGTCAATGGGCGCTGAATGCATCCTTCACCCAACCATGACCGACACTATCGACCGTGACGTCGAGCTGCCGATCGCGCGCGCCAGTGCCACGATCAACCAGTGCTACTTCTTTGATATCAACGGCGTGGGCGACTGCGGAACGGGTCGGTCGATTGTCGTTGGCCCGTCAGGCTACGTGATCCACGAGGCGGGGGGTGGCGAAGAGACCATGCCGGTGGAAATTGACCTGTCGAGGGTTCGCCGCGAGCGCGAAGTGGGAATCCGCGGCCTCGGCCAAACACTCAAGAGCTTTCGTGATCGGCCGATCGAGTTCCCCGTCTACCAGAAGCACCTGGGCAGGCGGGACTATCTCGATAGTCTGGGTCCCCTGATCAAGCCGACGCGTGGCTCTCGGTCCGACGTTTTGGTGCCACCCGAGCGGGCGGTCTACTCAATGGACGGTTCCTTCCTCGAGGCCAACCCGGTCGTGGCGGATGCCGATGTGGCTGTGACCGGTGCGGACTCTACGCCCTTGCTCCACGCCCATCTCTGATCGGGCGGGCCTCCTGCCGGAGGCCGCCGCGTCCCTGGCACGACACTTAATCGTATGCCTTGTCGTTGGGCGACTTGAACAGCTTCTTGAGTGCGTACGAGAGCTGGAAGTTGAGGTTCAGACCCTTCGGCGGGATTGGCTGCAGGAACCACTTGGCGTAGATCTTCTCGGCTTCGCCAGAGGTCATCACCTGGGCGAGCGCGCCATCGACGACTTTCTTGAACGCCGGGTCATCCTTGCGCATCATGCAGCCATAGGCTTCATATGACTGCGGCGTCCCGACCACTGCCCACTCGCTGGCGTTCTTGGCTTTGGCCATTTCGCCGTACAGCAACACTTCATCCATGACGAAGGCCACCGCACGGCCGCTCTCCAGGGTCAGGAACGCTTCCCCGTGATCCTTCGCGCTGATCACCTTCATCTTCATATTGTTGCCTTCGTTCATCTTGCGCAGTAGACGGTCGGAGGTAGTGCCGGCGGTGGTCACCACGCTCTTGCCGGCCAGGTCAGGAAAGTCCTTGATCCCGGAGTTGCTCTTGGTCATCAGACGGGTACCGACGACAAAGATGCTGTTCGAGAAGCTCACCTGTTTCTGACGATCGGTGGTGTTGGTCGTCGAACCGCATTCGAGGTCGACCGATCCGTTCTGGACGAGCGTGATGCGATTCTCGGATGTGACGGGAATCAGCTTGACATCGAGCTTGGCCAGCTTCAATTCGGCCTTGATAGCATCTACCGCCTTGAGCATCAAGTCCTGCGAGTAGCCGATGACCTGCTGCTTGTCGTCATAGTACGAAAACGGGATCGACGACTCGCGATGCCCCAGTGTGATGACCCCGGTATCCTTGATCTTCTTCAGCGTACCAGTCAGTTCCTGCCCCTGCACTGGCGCCGACATCAGGGCAGTGGCAAGCGTCGCAGCAACGGCGAAGCGCCGTGAAATGGTGAACATCGTGCCTGTCTCCTTTGCAAACTAAAATTGGTCACTGGCCGGAATGAAGATGACCCCGAGCCAAGACGAGATCCAAGTCCGTTATATCAACTCAGCCTCAGCTCGGGCCGATCGGGAACACGATATCGCGCTCGCCGGCCTGCGGCGCGAACAACGACTGCGGCCAGCGCTGGTCTTGCCAAAACAGCTCGACGCTGCGGCTTGCAGGCTGGTACACCGCACTGTACAGCGTCCCGTAGCCGCGCCGGTAACTGGTCTGGAACAGCGGCGGCTGCAGCAACGCAGCAGCGACTGCCGGCAGGGAATGGGTTTTATCCACCACCCAGTACTCCAGAGCAGCGAGTCGCTCGACAGCGCTGGTCGCTTTCGCGTGCGCTGGCCAGTCCACCTGATGCTGGAAGTTGGTGATCGCCCGACGGCGGGTCACATAGGTGGCCTGGTCGGGGCCAACATACACCGTGGCCCAATGGCTATTGGTATCAAGGAGCGTGATGCTGTAAGACATGTGCGCTGGTACGCGCTTGAGGATATCGCACGCTTCCTCCACCGTGGTCGACACCTCGAGCAGGTAGCGCATCACCAGGGGAATGCCGAAGCCTTCGCCGGCTTGCGTCTTGCCCCCGAAGCTCAGTGACGCAGCCAGGCCAGCCTCGTTGATGCCGTCGAGCGCACCCCAAAGGCAGTCGCCCATGGCCAGCACCCGTTGGCCGCACCAGCGGGTGGCCAGCCAGTTGCCTTCCAGCAAATCCGGAGAATAGTCGTAGTTGCGCAGCAGGGCGGGGCCTTGCTCGCCGAAGGGATCGATCCACACCGCTTGCGAGCAACCGGCAATGTAGACCGGCGGGCACCACATCGAGAGAATGCGTGCTTCGATGTCGCCACCTCCGGCGAGCTCCACCAGCCGCTCCCAGGTGGATACCAGCTCGGGCATGTGCTTGCGCAGCGCACGCCGACAGTCGAGGTAGCTGGGCCGTCCGAAGACGCCGTTGCGCAGGTACCAGTCGCGGTAACCTGGCCAGCAGCGCTCGAACAAATCCTGCCACGATGGGCCGGGAGTGTCCTCCACCAGCGCGGTGAAACGCTGGTGGATCGGCTGGTCCGAGTGTAGCAAGGTGGTCAAAGGATTTTGAACGAACCCGGGGCCGGGGCCGCCTCGTGCTGGGTAGTGACGATGGGTTCGGCGGCGTAGTATTGCTTGATGCCACGAATCCAGTCGCGGGCGCGGATGTTGAGTTTGAAGTTATCGTCCATCGAGCGGCCCCGCGTGATCAGGATACCCAGGTCAGCGCCTTCGTAGCGGTAGTCGCCCGGCCCCGTGATGCGCATGAAGAAGGCCTCGCGCTCGCTGTCGATCGCCTTGCGGTTGTAGTCGAAGCGCTGGTAGCTGACGCCGCCGTCCTCGCCCATGCGATAGATGCCCGTCGCCGGCGCGTGGGTCACCCGGTCGACATGCTTTTCGGTGTACTTCATCACCACCTGTGACCAGGAATCAATGAAGTGCGGCTGCGCCCAACGCTCATTGATTTCACGCACGTTGAGGTCGAAAGGCACTCCCGAGAACTCGAGCAGGTGGAACAGGAACAGCGGCGCATCGGCATAGGCATGCGCGGCATGGTTGGTCATCGGGCTGGCGCCGCAGACGCGCGGGTTCAGTTCGCCGAGGTAGACCTCGCCGTTGTCCTGGTCGATCAGGAAATCGAGGTCGAAATAGCCCCGATAACCTTCTTCCAGCAACTGGTTGCCAAAGCGCTCGGTCATGTCACGGACCTTGGCGACCACCTCTGCGGAGAAGGCGCCGGGGAAGATCTCGTTGCCACACCAACCACCCTTGTAAGGCGTGAGTTCGCGAGCACCGACCACCTCGGTGAGCAGCGGGCCGACCAGCGTTCCCGACTGCGTGGCGCAGGCTTCGAGCGTCGCCCCGCGGCAGTTGATGCGCTTCATGATCTTGATTTCGGGATCCTTGCAGATTTCTTCCTCGTGCTTTTTGAAATCATCTTCCGAAGAGATAAAGAAGGTCGTGTGGCCTGAGTCACCAAAGGCCGACTGGAGTACCAGTTCCTTGCCCAGGCCGCTGCGCTCGGCAATTTCCATCAGGTTGGCGTAGCTGCTGACCTTTTCCAGTGCATTCGGCACCGACGCCACGCCGGCCTTGTTGCCGATGCGCACGGTCTCCATCTTGTTGTCGCAGCGCTGCCGCAGCTTGGCCGGCGGAAACCAGACTTCCATGCCGAGTTCCTTGGCCAGTACCTCGGTCTTCTCGTCGAACATCAGGAAGGTCGCCACCGGCCGGCCACCGCGGCGCTCGATCAGGTCAACCACGTCCTTGTGTTGCAGCAGATAGTTGTTGATGTCCTCGATCGACTCGAATTCGTCGTGCGGCGTCTCCTGCGGCACGAAAACGTTCGGATGCCGGCCATCGAAGCAATCGATGTAACTGATGTAGCGGAAACGGTTGATCCAGCGGTCCATCCCCAACAGGTTGAAGTTGGTGGCGCTGATGAAGTAGATCGGCCGCTCATTGCGGTGGAACATCAGCAGCAAATCGGACATGTTCTTTACGGGATGGGTCATTGTCTTCTCCTCGTCGTTATGACTGTCATGGGACTGCTCTTTTGGGTACTACCTGTCGGCCAATTCATCCGTTTCGGCCTGTGAATTGATCTGCGCCGTCCACACGGCGTTCGCCTGCGCTGAACGCTCCAGCGCGGCCACGGTGTAGATGCGAAAGCCCAGTTCAGCCCGGAAACCATGGATCTCTCGCACATCGAGCGCCTGCATGAAGGTCAATATCTCGGCACTGATCACCTGACCCGGCACCAGAATCGGGAAGCCGGGCGGGTAGGGGATGACGAACTGGGCGGAAACGCATTCGCGCCCGTCCTTCATCGCCTGTTCGGTCTCCTTCATGCCGAGGTACTCGCAGTTCCCCTCGTCGTAGCCCAGGAAGAAAGCGCTGCGGATGTCGCCATCGCGAGTCTCGCTGCGCCCATCGATGCTGCGGCCGCGGAATGCGGTGTGGAAACACGAAAAATTCGGCAGCGGCGGTAGCTCGACGGTGAGTGATCGCACACGTCTTTCATGGATGCGGCGTTCGAGGGTGCTCATGTCGTCCACCCTCTGGTCGATGTCACGAGCGATGTTCACCAGCACTTCGATCAGGTAGGCGATCGTCGAGCGGGTAGTGCCGATGTTGGTCATGAAGAGCACGGTATTGCGCGAAGTCTTGTTGATCTGGATGTCGTACTTGTCCGCCAGATACTTGTTCTTCATGGTGTCGCCATCCATACCCGACAGGCCGATGGCCAGCGTGGCGCGGCTTGGATCGAGCGCAAACTCGTCGGTATGCCAGGCGTTGAACAGGTTGACCCAGCCGCTTTCGACGTTGTACAGCGACTCGACCTGCGACTCACGGAACTCCTCCGGCACCAGGTCTACCACCGTCAGGAAGCGGAAGTAACGCTTCAGCAGGGGATGTGTTTTTACCTGCTCGCGCAGATTCATCGCCAGCTCGAGCTGGCGCTGCACCAGCTCGTAGCCTTCGAGTTCCATCTGCCGCCGGCCGACGTCAAGGGTGGCGAGGATCTGGTAGTTGGGTGAAGTCGAGGTGTGAGTCATGTAGGCCTCATGGAAGGCCTCCTCGGCCTTGTCCTTGAAGTCCACATCCCAAACGTGAATCATTGATCCCTGGCGCAGCGCAGTCAGCGTCTTGTGCGTGGACTGCGTGGCATAAACGCGCACCCTGGCCTTTTTCGGATCGGGAAGCAGGTGGGTGTTGAGCACCCGTTCGTCGTCGGCCCAGGCCGCCTCGTCAAAACTGTTGGCGAATTCCGCGTAGCGCAGGGCATAGGCTTCGCTCTGGAACATCTCGGTCAGCTTGGCGGCAGCCGCCATGCCGGTGCGCTGGCGGTAGACCGGGTGGAAGCGTGCGAAGGCGAACCAGGCCTCGTCCCACAGGAACACCAGATCGGGCTTGATCGCCAGGCACTCGAGCATCAGCCGCTCGACGTCGTAGACGATGCCGTCGAAGGTGCAGTTGGTCAGCAGAACCATGCGCACGCGGCTCAGCGTTCCGGCGTGGCGTAACTCAAGCAGCGTTTCCTTGATGTGGCGAATCGGTACCGCACCGTACATCGAGTACTCGTGCAGCGGATAGGCTTCGAGGTAGGTGATCTGGGCGCCGGCCAGCACCATGCCGTAGTGGTGCGATTTGTGGCAGTTGCGGTCGACCAGAACGATGTCATCCGGCCGGACCATCGCCTGGACGACGATCTTGTTGGCGGTCGAGGTGCCATTGGTGGCGAAGAAGGTGCGACGGGCCCCGAAGGCGCGCGCGGCGTACTCTTGAGCCAGTTTCAGCGAACCCGTCGGTTCGAGGAGCGAATCGAGCCCGCCGGCAGTCGCCGAGGTTTCGGCCATGAACAGGTTCATGCCGTAGAACTGGCCCAGGTCGCCGATCCAGTTTGAATTCATGATCGACTTGCCGCGCGCCAGCGGCAGCGCGTGGAAAACGCCGGTAGGCTGCTTCGCGTATTCGCGCAGCGCATTGAAGAACGGTGCCTGGTAGCGCTCGGAAACACCCTTCAGGATCGAGTAATAGAGTTCAAGCTGATCTTCCTCGCCGAAGAACACGCGCCGGAAGATCGCCGCCGCCTTGGCTGCGACGTCTTCCACCCTGGCGTCGGTCACCAGATAAAGGTCCAGCTCGGGGCGCAACTTGGCAATCTGTTGACCCAGGAGCTGGCCGCGCTCGGACTCCGGCAGGTCTTCCCCAGTGACATCGAGGCCTTCAAAGAAGCGCCGCGCGACTACTTCGGGGACGTACAGCGAGCGGTAGGGAAAGCCGTAGCCGATCACCACGGCCTGCAGGTTGAAGTTCACCATCGACGCAACCAGGGCATCCTCGAAGGTCGGCACCACGACCATGTCGAAAATGAAATCGTCGTCGGGGCGGCGACGGCTGCGAATCCGACGGCGTAGCGCCTCCTCTTCTTCGGCCGGCAGGTCATCGACCATCAGGACTTCGAAGTACGGGCAGCGCATTTGCGTCTGGAACTCCTTTTCGGTTTCCATCTGCGTAGGCAACTCGGCGTCGCTGGTGCCTCCGGGACTGCCGTGGCGATAGGTCAGCGAGGCCAGCATGCGGTGGTGGCGGCGAGCGACGATCGCAGCATGCGCCAGCTCGCCGCGCGCGATGAATCCACACAGCTCGGCGAAGGCACGGCGGCCCGGATAGGCCCAGCAGACCTCGATCGGCGTCAGGATCTCAGTCAATTCGTGCAAGTGCGCCAGGCGCGCCTCGCGATCGCTTTGCTCGCGGGTCCGGTTCGCGAGTTGGGACAGCTCATCGACCAGCTCGATCCAGCTTTCGGTTCGCACTTCCCAGACGCTGCGGTGGCGGCTCAGCGGGGCCGTGGCGTGGCTGCCGGGGGTATTATCTATATTCATGACTTGTCTCCAAAGGTGCCGGCGATGCTTCGCCGCCGGTCGTATAGGCGTCTTTTATCCGACCCACATGATCCACGGGGTGCCGATGACCAGAAACACCACGGTGCAGAAAAGCGTCGTCAGGATTCCCAGGCGGTACAGTTCTCCCTGCTTGAGATAACCGCTGGCGACGAAGATGATGTTCTGGCTGCCGCCCTGTGGTGTGATGACCGAGAAGTAGCTGCTGGCAAACAGCAGCGCATAAGCCATCAAAGGAACCGGAACCCCCGATTTCACGCCAACATCGAGAAACACGCCGAGTAGCGCCAGAACCTGTGCATTCTGGCTGACGAAACCGAAGTGGAGCAACACATAGATGACCAGCAAGGCGACGTAGGCGACCGGCCAGGAGAGACCTGCAAGCCCTACCGCCAAGCGTTCGCCGACGTAGCCCATGAAGCCCATTTCGTTGAGCTGCCCGCTCATGCCGAAAAGCACCGCCAGCCAGATGAAAGTCACCAAAGTGCCGCCCTGCTCGCTCATGTCCTCCATCGTCAGAACGCCGGTCATCATCAGCGTGGCGAGGCCGGCGAGGGCAATCGCCGTCGCATTGAGGTTGTAGGGGGCAGCCAGCACCCAGCCGGTGACCATGACCAGGAACGTCACCGCAGTGATCCGCTCGTTACGCGACATCGGCCCCATGACTCGCAATTCTTTACGCGCGTTCTCCGGGGCCTCCGGGGTGTCGGTAATTCCCGGCGGAAAAAGATAATAGAGCACCAGCGGCAGCAGGGCGAGCACCACCAGACACGGTACTGAGGAGGCGACCAGCCACGAGCCAAAATTGACTTTGAGCCCTTTTTCGGCGGCCAGCCCGGCGCCAACCGGATTGCCCGAGGTGGCGGTGAACCACAGCGCCGACGTGATTGCCAGGCTGGCCATGCCGCAGAACATCAGGTAGCCGCCGAGACGCCGCTTTTTGTCGTCGTCAGGTGTCGAGCCGCTGTTTTGCGCCAGCGCCAGGATGACCGGGAAGAGCACACCACCGCGCGCGGTATTGCTCGGGAAGCCGGGGGCGATCAAGGTATCGGTGATGAAGATGCTGTACGCCAGGCCGAGCGTCGATTTCCCGAATACCGAGATCACGTACAGACTGATCCTTTTGCCGAGCCCACTCTTGACCACCGACTGCGAGACCAGGAAAGCGGTGATCACCAGGAGCACGATGTTGTTGGCAAAAGCACCGTAGGCCTTGGCCGGAGTCAGTGTGCCAGTGAGCACCACGATCGCGCAGAACAGCAGCGAAGAAGTGAATAGCGGGAAGACATTGAGGACCACCGTGGTGATCGCCGACGCGAAGATTGCAAACAGATGCCAGGACTCACGCGTCAGTCCGGCGGGAACCGGCGTGAACCAGAGGCCAAAGAAGAGAACCAGGAGGCACACCAACTTCACGATTCTTCCCGTCCCGAAAGCGGCTGTACTCATTTTGGACCTCCTGCAGTGGTGGGGGCAAGCGCACTGGGCGAGCCGAGGCGCGCCCAACCGTTCAGATCGACCGATCGCCCGGCAAGTTCGTCGCCTTCAATGGCGCCAAGGCGCTGCCATTTGAAGCTGTATTCACCGCTGATCCCGGCGTAGCGGCCGGTACCGCCGATAAACCGGCCTTCGATCAGTTGGCCGGGGCCAAACCCTTCGCCGCTCAACTCGCTGAAGGCCTTGTCGCCATGCTCATCAGTCCACACACTGCGCCCCTGCATGCCGGTGGTGGTATCGGAAAAGCCGATGGCTTCGGACTGGAAACCCAGATTCAGTCGCTGCTTGCCACCCAGCAACAGCGAACCGCTGACTCTAAAAATGCCCGCTCGTTGCCCCGGTGCAAGGTCCATGACCTGTCGGCTCCCAGTGACAGTCCAGTCGCCCGTGAAAGGTCGTTTGTCGTCCGTTGCTGCCGCCGCCGGCTGACTCGCCAGGGGACTCGACTGACTCGCCGACGGACTCGACTGATTCGCCGGCGGACTCGACTGTTGGCCGCAGGCGGTCACCAACAACGCGCTGAGCAGAACAATGCTTCGCGAGTGATGACCTATGGATGGGCTGCTTGGTAAACGCATGATCGGGCCTCCTGTAGAAAGAAAAGCGGCAAGAAACTAGCGTCCGGCTCGACGCGGGCTTGGCAGCCGACCCGCGCTTGTCAGAATACTGCGAAAGAATCTTTGTTGCCTTTTTGAACCTTGTCCAACAGTGCATCCGGCATGCGGTTCCAAGCACACACGCCGAGCCCCCCTCAATAGACTGTCTTTCCGGCGCATGAAGCGCCACCATTTCAGCATCCCACGGCAAGGTTCCTCGTCTGCTACCCGCCGGATCCATGCTCTTTCGCGAAGGCATCAGCCGCTCTCTTGACCGAGGTGAAGAAGTCGCTCGGACCGATCTCCTCGGAGAGTCCCACCTTGGCCAGTTCGATGAGGAAGGGCCGCGGCGCATCGGCAATCTTGACGTCAACACCGTCGTCGGCCAGTTCACGATGCAGTTCGGCAAAACGCTGCGCAGCGGTCACGTCCATGTCGTGGATCGCCTGCGCGTCGATCACCAGCCACTTGACCGGCGGGTCGGCCTCGTCGACCAGCGTCCGGATGCGGGTCATCACATGCCGCGCGTTGGCAAAGATCAACGGTGCGTAGAGGCGATAGACCAGCAAGCCGGGGACGCTCTCCGCCTCGTCGTCATCTCGGCAATGGTGGAACTTCCCGTCACTGAGCAAGCGGCGCAGGACGACATCATCGGGGCGCGAAACCTCGACGAGGACCGTGATCAGTGACAAGAGCAAGCCGAGGATAATCCCCGGCACGACACCGGCAATGAGGATCGCCGCGGTGACTGCCAGGGCAATGGCGAACTCGACGCGATCGACCTTGTAGAGGCCGGTCAGCGATGCCACTTCCAGCATCCCGATGGCGGTAACGATCAGGATGGCGCCCAGGGCCACCTTCGGCAACAGGGCAATCAGTCCGGTCAGAAAAAACAGGAAGAGCAGCAAGCCGACGGCCAACACCAGTTGCGCGACCTGTGACTTGCCGCCGGTGGCATCGACGATCGACGTGCGTGACTGGCTGGCGGAAACCGGAAAACCCTGCCACAGGCCGGCAAGAATGTTCGCCGAGCCAAGCGCTGTCAGTTCCCGATTCGGGTGCACCTCATAACCGTTCTTCTCGGCAAAGGTCTGCGCGAGAAGAATGCCGTCGGAAAATGCGAGGAAGGCAATCGCCACGGCTGCCGGCGCGAGCGCCGCGATATCCCCCCAGTGGAACCCGGGAATGGTCAGGCGCGGCATACCGGAAGGCACCTCGCCGACCAGCGCGATGCCGTAACTTCCCAGATCAAGAAAGAAGACGGCGAGAATCGCGACCGCACAGACGGCCAGCGCGCCCGGTACGCGCGGCAGCCAGCGCGCCAGGGCAATGAGCAGTCCAACGAGCAGCACGCCAATAAAGAAGGTCGGCAAATGCGTCTGCGGCAATTTTTCGATCACCGTATAGAACAACTCGAAGAACTCCTCGCCCTCGGTCTTGATGCCGAACATCTTGCCCAACTGGGTGGCGACCAGGACCATCGACGCACCGTTGAGGTAGCCGATCAGCACCGGCCGAGAAAGCAGGTCAGCAATGACGCCAAGCTTCAACCGCGCGGCGAGGAGCAGCACGCCACCCGAGAGGATACTGAGCACAGCCGCCAGCATGACGAGACGATTCGGGTCGCCCGCCGCCAGGGGCAGGATGGCAGACCCCGCGAGCAGCCCGATAGCCGCGTCCGGCCCGGCGATGACGTGCCGCGAACTGGCAAAGAGCGCATAGCCCACTGCTGCCGCCAGCGCCGCGTACAGCCCGGCAATCGGCGGCAGATGCACCAGTTCGGCATAGGCAATGACTGACGGAATCGACACGATACAGGCCGAAAGTCCGGCAATCGAATCCTTGCCGAGCCAGGCCAGCCGGTAGCTTTTCAAGGTCGCGAAGAGCGGCACACCCGACCGCAGGTAACTGAGCATCGCAGCAGCTTTCATGGGCATGGCTCCGGGGAAAGTGTCGCAGTAGATGAATATGATCACAGTTGCATGAACATGGCAAGTAATTCTGGAGCAATGAACTAGGCAATTACATGCCAAACAAGATGTTTTCCGGCGAGCATGCTACGGTTTTTAAACGTTGCGATAATGCAAAAACACAGTGGGACGGCGAGAAATGACAGAAGTTCAACTCATCCTGGACTTCTCAGAATGGCTTCCACGGCACCGATTGCTCCTGGAAGGCGCCCAGCAGCGTGGCGAGTTCCGGCCGCAGAGACTCGGTCTGCACCGCCAGCCAGCCCTGAACGGCGATGCCCTGGCGACCGGGCAGCGCCACCGCAGTCATCGTTGTCGCCACGGCCAGGTCGTTCAGACGGCCGAGCAACTCCTGCAGGCAAGTCGCCGAGTGAAGGTAGCTGTTCAGCGGCGCCTCCGCCAGAATTGGCGTGAAGAACTCCAGCGCGTAGCGCAGTTGCTTGAACGCCACGCGCAGGCGGTGCCGTGCTGCAGCATCGGCGCCGAGAGCATTCGGGGAGCGCTCGATGACGCGCCGGGTGCGCTTGTCGAGGCAACGCGGAACGAAGTCCGCCAGCGGTTTCCCATCGTCCTCCGGCAATCCCAGAACCGCGGCGGTGAATTCGGTCAGCAGGCGCGAGTAGACTGCCGACTTGATGGCCGTTCGAGCCGCTTTGCGGCTGCTGGCGCGCCGCCGTTCGCTGTGCAGGGATAGCCGCTCGATCGCGACGCTGTCCGGAAAAGCCTCGCTCAGTGCGGGCAGCGTGTCGGCCATGAAAACGTCCCAGTTGCGTGCCTCGCCCAGTTTCCTGGCCAGCTCTTGCCAGAGCGGGTCGAAGTGCGCGACAAAGGACTCAGGCAGTAGCGGCTCCCAGAGGCGAATGGCCGAGCGCAGGCGGCGGATGGCGACCCTCGCCTGGTGGACGAACTCCGGAAGGTCGCCGTCGCAAACGCCTTCTTCGTTGTTTTGCAGGTGGTTGAGGCAGGACAGCGCAACTTGTCGGAAAGCGCCGATGGTCGGCATCCCGGCCTCGATCGGCACCGGCAGTGCCTTTACTGCGGCGTCAGGCGCATCGGCCAGCAAGCGATAAGCGCGATCGGACTTGCTCCTGGCTTCGGGATGCAGCGCCACGGTGGCCTGTAACTCGCCAGCCAGGACAAATAGCTCGCTCACCGCTCCGGCGAGCAGTTCGAGCTCCACCTCGCAGATCGTCCGGCGCCTGCCTTGCGCTTCGATCCAGCCGCGGTCGAGCGCCAGTTCGACACGCACGCCGTCGCGAGGCTCAAGCAGCCAGGCGTGGCGCCTGAAGTGGGTCGTGAAAATGGGTTGCAGTTGATGACGAAGCGACTCGAGCAGAGTGCGAATGGCGAGATTGTCCACGTGGGAGAAATCGAACTCGCCGGGCTGCCCGAGAACTTCCCATTCGCTTCGTTGCGCCAGCCCGCCGCTGAGTAGCGCGGCCGTCTTGACCGTAAACAGCCACTCCCGCCCCCTCTGGCGGTAGCGCACGACAATTCTTTGGCTCCGCAACTGCCTGTCCGGCGTGTCATAGTAGGTATTGATCAGTAGTTGCCGATGTGGCTTGCCGTCGGCCAGCAAGGGATGCCTGGGCAGTTGGCTGGCGGCGCGCGCTGACAGGGAAAGTTTGATTTCGGTCTCGGTGGCCATGGCGAACCCTCGTGCAACGTGGAGCGTGTAGTGGGAGACTGGTCAGGACATCTTTTCGATCAGATGTGCCTTGAGCTGGGCACGTCCCGAAGGATTCGACATGGCGATGATCGTATTGCCTGGCTGGACGAGGTGATCGACCTTGGGATTGAACACCCAGGCTCCATCCTGCTCGCGCAAGGCAAGCAAAATGTAGTCCGGACTGCGCAGGCGCAGATCACCGACTCTAGTCGGCGGGAAATTGGCCGGCACGGGCACCTCTTCGACGCGCACGTTCTTGTCCGAGCGGATCATCTCATCGAGAAAGCCGACGACGTGCGGTCGGACCATCGCGGATGCCAGGCGAATGCCGCCGGTGAAATCGGGCGAGATAACCGTGTTTGCACCGGCTTTGCTCATCTTCTCGACATTGCGCAATTCCTGGGCACGCGCCACGATGCGCAGGTTCGGATTGAGCTGCCTGGCAGTGATGATGATCATCAGATTGCGCGAATCGTCGCCGGTGACGGCAAACAAGCCTCTGGCGTCCTCGATATCGGCGGCCTCCAGCAGGTCATCGTCGGAGGCATCGCCGTGCAGATAGAGCAGACCGGGAAACCTGTCCAGATTCTGCTCAAAACGATCCTCTTCGATATCGATGGCCACGTAGTGCCGGCCGGTATTGTGCAATTCTCTGCCGACACTGCGACCCACCCGCCCGAAACCGCAGACGATGAAATGTTGCCGTAGCTTGTGAATGCGTTTTTCCATCCGTCGTCTCCGCAGGGAATCGTCGAGGTCCTTCTCGAGGAAGAACACCGACAGGCTGGTGAATAGAAAGGTGAGCGCGCCCAGGCCGGCAATGGCCATGATGCCGGCGAAGAGGCGCTCGTTGAGCGAATGGAGAGGGACGATCTCGCCAAAACCGACGGTCGAGATGGTGATCAGCGTCATGTAGAGTGCGTCCGACCAGTTCCCGCTGTCACCGGCAATGTGGTAGAACCCCAGCGTACCAATGGCGACCAACACCAACACGACGACAGCCGCCCAGGCGATACGAACAACGATGCGCTGCAACTGCGCGGCGATGCGCATATCGGACTCTCGCATGCGGCGGCGGCGGCGTCGAAAACGCAGAAGGTCCTGCAGCGCGCTAGCAGGCATGCGAGGAAACCGGGTCGGATTGGGCGCTGATGGTCATAGGCGAAACAGTTGCCGGCAAGGAATCGATCAGGCCGCCAGGAACTCGGGCAGTATATGCTGAGCGGAAGAGAGTCGCACATCTGGGCAAGATTGTCCACGATTCATGGCCGGCCTTCCGTTTCCGATCTGAAAACCAAGGGCAGGCAACACCTGCGCTGCGGCGGCGGCCGGTGTCGTGCCGATCGCGGCCTCGGAAGCTGCGAAACTGGCAGCGGCAGAGAACGAATTCGCCGCGTCGCTGGTCTATGGCATGGGCGTCGCTCCGATCTGCCGCTCGTCGAGAACGATCCGGCGCCGACCGCTGGCCTGCGACCAGCGGGCCGATCCTGCCACCCCTCCTTCAGCCACCGACGACCCTCATGCCGCCAAGCTCCGAAGATCTGGAACAAATCACGGCCCGGACGCTGGCCCATTACAACCAGCGCGCCGAGGACTTCCGCGAGGGGACCGGCCAGCACGACGTTAGTCAGAACATTGCCGCCCTGCTGCGCCATATCACCGGCCAGGCACCGTTCACGATCCTCGACTTTGGCTGTGGTCCGGGCCGCGATCTGGCAAGCTTTGTCCGTCTCGGCCACCTGCCCGTCGGACTGGACGGCGCCGAGCGTTTCGTCGCCATGGCACGCGCCGACAGCGAGTGCACAGTCTGGCGACAGGACTTCCTCAAGCTCGATCTGCCCGCCGAACAGTTCGACGGGGTCTTTGCCAACGCTTCGCTGTTTCATGTTCCGAGCCAGGAACTGCCGCGCGTTCTGCGGCAACTGCGCGCCACGCTCAAGCCGGCAGGCGTGCTATTCTGCTCGAACCCGCGCGGACAGAACGAGGAAGGCTGGAGCAACGGGCGCTTCGGCGCCTATCACGACCTCGCCGCGTGGCGCGACTGGATGACGAATGCCGGCTTCGTCGAACTCGAACACTATTATCGCCCCACCGGTCTGCCCAACGCGCAACAGCCCTGGCTCGCCAGCGTCTGGCGCAAGGCGCCGGAATGACGCACCATGACAGCTCGGCCGCAGGTTGCCGAACGTATTCCCTTCCCTTCACCTAACGACACACCCTCATCATGCCAGCGACCCATTTTTCAAAACGCAGCTTCCGCTTCCGGGCCGGCCCGAGAATCGCCGAAGCGATTCTCGATTATGTCGGCCAGACCCCGGTAAGCAGCGAAGCTCGCAGACAGAGACCGGAAATCCGCGCCCGAGCGCTTGCCCAGACGGCGGCGAGACAGGCCGCGGTCACCGCCGGCACCCTCACGCTGCCCCCCGGCCCACTCGGCTGGCTGACCCTCCTGCCGGAACTCCGTTCGCTATGGAAACTCCAGACACAACTGGTTGCCGACATCGCGGCATGCTACGGGAAAACGGCGGAGTTGAGCCGCGAAGAGATGCTCTATTGCCTTTTCCGGCATACCGACGCCCAGGCTGTCCGCGATCTGGTAGCCCAGATCGGCAGACGCTTTGTCGTCCAGCGCGCCTCGCGTCCACAGGTCCAGTCGGTTGCCCTGAAGATCGGCATGCACATCTCACAACGGCTTATCGGCAAAGGGATTGCGCGCTGGGTCCCTGTCGTCGGCGCACTTGGCGCCGGTGCATACGCGTACTACGACACCTCGCAGGTCGCCCTCACGACCATCGACCTGTTTGCCGGCGTCATTGACGTCGAGGAAGTGGAGATACCCGCCGACAATGAGCGAGAGGCGGCGGTCAATACCGCGCAGGCGGCGCAGCGCCAGGCACGCTGAAGTGGTGGCGCTGGCGGCTGTCGTGCGGACCTAGTAGCCCTTCCAGGCGGGCTTGCGCTTGCCGATGAAGGCGTCAATGCCCTCGCCGGCGTCTTCGGTCATCATGTTGCAGGCCATCACCTCGGAAGCGTACTGGTAAGCAGCGTCGAGCCCCATTTCGAGCTGCTTGTAGAACATCTGCTTGCCCATGCCAATGGCCACCGACGATTTGGCGATGATCGAACGGGCGAGCTTGTCGATCTCGGCGTCGAGCGCATCGCCGGCGACGACACGATTGACCAGACCCTGTTGCAGCGCGGTCTGCGCATCGATGAAATCGCCGGTGAGCAGCATCTCCAGCGCCTGCTTGCGGCCCAGGTTGCGCGACAGGCCAACGCCCGGCGTGGCGCAGAACAGGCCAACGTTGATGCCGGAGGTGGCAAAGCGGGCAGTGTCGGCCGCGATGGCCAGGTCGCACATCGATACCAACTGGCAGCCGGCGGCAGTGGCGATGCCATGCACGCGCGCGATGGCCGGCTGCGGCATCTGCGTCAGGGTCATCATCATCTTGCCGCAGCTCCGGAACAGATCCTGCATGAAAGCCTTGTCGTGGTTGGCGCGCATCTCCTTGAGATCGTGCCCGGCACAGAATGCCTTGCCAGCACCGGCGATGACCACGACGCGGACGGCTGGGTCCTGGGCGATGGCATCGAGTTGCCCCTGCAGGGCGGCAATCATTCCCTGTGACAGAGAATTGAACTGGTGGCCGCGGTTGAGCATCAGCGTGGCGATGCCCTCGCCATCGGCGCGGACAACGTAGGGATCATCGTGATCCGGCATCGACGTCTTCATCTCTTTTCTTCCTCCTGGTGGTCAACGGGTGGCGTGAAGATGCCCGTCCTCGAGCACCCGCGCCAACCGGCAGGGCGCCCGCCGGTCGGCCGCAAGAACGGTCGGCGACTTGGGCTCACTCGATCGCGGCAGTGGACTTTGCCCGTTCGCGCAGGATGAATTTCTGGATCTTGCCGGTCGAGGTCTTCGGCAAGGCACCGAAGATTACTCGCTTGGGGACCTTGAAACGCGCCATGTGCTGACGACAGAATTCGATGATCTCCTGCTCGCTGGCCGTTGTCCCCTCGCGCAACTCGATGAAGGCACAGGGCACTTCGCCCCACATCGCATCGGCGGTGGCCACGACGGCAACAGCGATCACCGCCGGGTGCCGATAGAGAACGTCCTCGACCTCGATCGACGAGATGTTTTCACCCCCGGAGATGATTACGTCCTTCGAGCGATCCTTGATCTTGACGTAGCCGTCGGAGTGCATCACCGCCAGGTCGCCGGTATGGTACCAGCCACCGGCGAACGACTCCTCGGTCGCTTTCGGGTTCTTGAGGTAGCCCTTCATGACCAGATTGCCGCGGAACATGATCTCGCCCATCGTCTCGTGGTCCCAGGGCACCGGCACCATGTCGGTCGGATCGAGCACGGTGATCGCCTCCTGCGCATGGTAACGCACGCCCTGGCGGCCGTTCAGATCGACCTGTTCCGCTACCGGTAGCGCGGCCCAGTGGCTGTGTTTGGCGCAGACGGCTGCCGGCCCGTAGGTTTCGGTCAGGCCGTACACATGCGTCAGATCGACGCCGATATTGGCCATCGCCTCGATGACCGCCGCCGGAGGAGGCGCTGCGGCGACCAGGCCGGACACCTTCTGCGCAATACCGGCGCGCAGTTCGGCCGGCGCATTGGCCATCAGGCTATGGACGATCGGCGCACCACAGTAATGGGTCACGCCGTGCTCCCGAATGGCCTCGAAAATCAGCTTCGGATCAACTCGCCGCAGACAGACATTGGTCCCCGCGTTGGCGGCCATGGTCCACACGAAGCACCACCCGTTGCAGTGAAACATCGGCAGCGTCCACAGATACACGGCGTGCGGCGGCATCCCCCAACTGATGATGTTGCTCATCGAGTTGAGGTAGGCGCCGCGATGGTGATAGACGACGCCCTTCGGGTTGCCGGTGGTTCCCGATGTGTAATTGAGCGAGATCGCGTCCCACTCATCGGCCGGACCGCGCCAGGGAAAGTCGGGACTGCCAGCGGCGATGAAGGCCTCGTACTCCTGCGTACCGAGCCGTTCGCCGGGACCGCTGTATTCGGGGTCGTCAACATCGATGACCAGAATCTGCCGCTGCACGGCCGCCAGCGCCTTCCTGACCATCGGCGAATATTCGCGGTCGGTGATCAGGACCTTGGCCTCGCCGTGCTCGAGCATGAAAGCAATCGTCTCCGCATCGAGCCGCGTGTTGAGGGTATTGAGCACGGCACCGGTGACCGGCACGCCGAAGTGGCACTCGACCATCTCCGGCGTGTTGTTGAGCATCGCGGCGACGGTATCGCCCTCGACGATGCCGTGATTGGTCAGCGCCGACGCCAGACGACGAGCGCGGGTGAAGGTCTCGAGCCAGGTGTAGCGGCGCTGTCCATGGATCACTGCCGTGCGCTCGGGATAGACATAAGCCGTGCGGGCAATGAACGTCAGTGGCGTCAGCGGCGTGTAGTTGGCCGTGTTCTTGTCGAGACCCTGTTGATAGATGTTCTGCATCGCCATCTCCCCTCTAAAGTTTCAAGTATTATTGGCTTTCCGCCACTGTCGACCGGCAGCTTTCCAGCGTGCCACGTTTTTCCAGATCCCTCAACCAGACGGTGAGCTGTTGGCCCAGTTGTTCACTGGCCGAAACCAGCGCGCTGACGCCGCCGCGAGCGTCAGCACTGGGAGCCGGTTGCTCAATGGCGAACTGGCGCTCGGCGACCAGCCGGTGCCCGCTAGCGAACACGCTGGCGCTGCCCTGTAGGATGCCACGGCTGTGCTGCGGCGTGTCGAATAACTGCGAGAACTCGTGCAATTCGAAGCGCAACAGGCAGGCGGTCTGTACCCCGGCGCTGACCAGGCCAAGCTGCTGTCGCAAGCGCTGAGACAACAGCAGCGCCGGTGCGCCAGCCCAACGACTGGTGGCGTAGCTGCGCAGTTTCAGCGAGCTTTCGTAGAGCAGGCGATAGTCGATACCCGATGAATCGAGCCAGTACGAAGCCTTCACCTCGAGGGCCACATTCGACCAGCGGCCACTTTCGGCCACCCTCTGAACCGGCAGCCCGAAGTCGTACACCTCGGCCGGGGGCGACTTGCGCAGGTTGCCGGCGCAGCCGGCAGCGAAGCACGCCGCCAGGCAAATCAGGAACGTCTTCAGGGTGCTCGTCATCGTTATTCCTCACGGCTGGGCGGAGCCACGAAACCAGCCTCGCCGGGTCCCGGGCTCGGCCGCGGAGCGCCGAAGACCAGGCTCTGTGGCGATTCTTCGACCATCTGCAGTACCCGCTTGAGCTGTCGCGAGGTGGCCGATAGCTCGCTGCCGAGTTCGTTGAGACGCGGTGCGAGCGCCCCGAAGCCAGCCGGCGACGAGTCGCCGACCAGCAGGTCGAGTTTTTCACTGACCGCCTGCAGGCGGACGAAGAGGCGACGAGCTTCGACGAGCACTGGCGCGGCCTCACTCGCGGCCTGCTCGGCGCGAGCGAGCGTGCCCTTCAGCAGGCGAACGTTTTCCGGCGCCAGGACCTGCCGCAACTGGCGTGCGACCTCGTTGGCGTTGCCCGTCGCAGCTTCGAGATTGACCAGAACATTGCCCAGATGCTGCCGGTTCTCGGTGTTGAGCAGCTGGTTGACATTGGTCAGGAAATCCCGCGCCTGCCGTAATGTCGCCGCGCCAGCATCCGACAACTGCTCGATCAGCGACGATTGCATGGCGATGCGCGGCGCCTCACCGTCGCCCTCGCCGCCACCCTTGAGGGGCGTCGCGTCGGCACCGCTGTCCTCGAGCAGGATGTGGGCGATGCCGGTGACCCCCTGATAGCCCAGCTTGGCGGTCGTTCCGCGGGTGACCGGCACGGCATCGTCCACGGTGATGCCAATCAGAATCTTGCTTACGTCGTGCGGATCAAGCGCGATCGATTCCACCCTGCCAACCCGAATACCGCGATAACGCACCTGCCCCTGCAAGCTGAGGCCGGTGACGTTCTGCAGTGTTTCCACCGTGTATACCTTGGTCGGCTCGTGCTTGCCACCGAACCACCAGATGGCGCCGAGTGCGGCGAGACCCAGAAGAAGGGTGAAAAGCCCGGCGATGAGGGCATGCGAACGGTTCTCCATGACTAGCCTGCTCCCTGTCCGACGCCCGCCGCAGCGCGCCCGGAAGCGAAGAAATTGCGAATGAAGGGATGCTCGACAGCCAGCACTTCCTCGACCGTACCACAAGCGACGATCCGATGGTCGGCAAGCACGGCGAGGCGCGTGGCCAGACCCATCAGTGTCTCAAGATCGTGCGTCACCATGATGACCGTGAAGCCGAGTTCTTTCTGCAGCGTCTTGAGCAGTTTGACGAAGTTCTCGCTCCGATCGGGGTCGAGGCCCGCCGTCGGCTCGTCGAGAACGAGCAGTTCGGGTTCCAGAGACAGCGCCCGCGCCAGAGCCACCCGCTTGACCATGCCACCAGAGAGCTCGGCCGGCATCAGCCGGGCGTGACGCGGCTCAAGTTCGACCATGCCCAGCTTGAGCAAGACCAGATCGACGATCATCGCCTCATCGAGCATGCGCAGTTCACGCAGCGGGAAGGCAATATTGTCAAACACCGAGAGTGCCGAAAACAGCGCCCCCTGTTGAAAAAGCATGCCGAAGCGTCGGCGGACCATTCGCCGACGCTTCGGGTCGGCGTCGAGCACGGCATGCCCGAAAAGCCTGACCTCGCCCTTGCTCGGCGCCAGGAGGCCGACAATCTCGCGCAGCAGCGTCGTCTTGCCACTCCCCGAACCACCTACCAGACCGAGCATCTGGCCGCGCTCAACGGCAAGATCGATGTCGCGATGGATTACCGCGTCGTCGAACTGCGTCGATAGGCCACGAATCGCGATCACCGGCAGTGCCGTGTGCGAGGCGCCAGCCGGTTCACTCACAGGGGAACCCCGAAGTTGCGTGTCAGGATTGCAAAGACGGCATCGACGAGAATCGCGACGGTGATCGAGGTGACCACCGAGGTGGTCGTCTGCGACGAAAGGCTTTCGGTATTCGGCTTGACGCGCAGGCCAAAATGACAGGCAATGAGAGCGATCAGCACGCCGAAAACCAGACCCTTGCTCATGCCGATCCACACGTTGGCCACCGGCACCACCCGCGGCAGGGTATCGATGAAGAAGCCGTAGGACAGATCCATCTGCAGATTGGCCGACACCATGCCACCGAAAATCCCGGCTGCCGAACACCAGATGACCAGTAGCGGCATCACCACCGCCAGGGCGACGACCTTGGGCAGAACCAGGCGCAGACTTCGCGAGACGCCCATGGTGGCGAGCGCATCGATCTCCTCGGTGACGCGCATGACGCCGATTTGGGCGGTCATCGCCGAACCCGAGCGTCCGGCAACCAGGACGGCGACCAGTACCGGTCCCAGTTCGCGAACGATGCTGATGCCCAGCAGATTGACGATGAAGACGTCGGCACCAAAAGCTTGCAATTGCAGCGCCGAGAGGTAGGAGAGAACGACACCGATCAGAAAGCCGATCAACGCCGTGACCGGCAAGGCCTGGGCACCGCTCTTGTAGAGGTTGGCTGAAAACTCGCGCCAGGGGATGTCGCGCGGATGCAGACCCAGGTACACCACGTCGAGGACCATCTGACCAATCAGAGCAACCATGCCGGCGAGATGGTCGGCCGCGGCCAGGACCAAGCGGCCGGGGACCAGCAGCCAGGCAAGCTGACCCGTGGACCGGACCGAGTCACGGTCAACGGCAATCGCTTCAACACGTTCCAGGAGCAAGCGGTGGGCGGCAGAAACCGCGAGCGAGGCTGGCCAGCGCCGACCCCAGCCGCGCCAGAGGACGATTGCACCGGCGCTGTCCAGCCGCGAGATCGAGCGCAGATCCCATCCGCTGTGGTCAGCCGCCACTTCGCGCAAGCGAAGCTCGAGCCGCGAAATCGGCTGCGGCATCGTCGCCAGCGTCCAGTCACCGGAGAGCACCACCTCTATCGAGCCTGCCCGCCTGACCGTTTCGATCGTCGCCGAGGCCATCGCCGCTTCACTGCACCGCAGGCTCAACGGGTACGGGCTTGATGCGCAACTTGCTGCCGATGCGGCGCCACAGCAGTGCCTCGTCGTTCAAGGCGGCAGCGGTAATGGGGTTGGCGTCCAGCCATGGAGCGGGGATATCGATTTGAAAACCGACCGGCGACTCCTTGACCGACAATTCGGGCAAGGGCTGCTCATCACGCGCACGGTGCAGCAGCGAGGCCATTCGCAGGCAGAATACCAGGCGCCAGTTCGGGTCGCCCGCCGGCATGGAGGCCAGCTTCTGCAGCTTGCCACGCTGGCCAAGGACGAAAAGCGCCAGACGCGCCTGATCTCGTTTCGAGAAGCCCGGCATGTCAGCGTGGCTCAGGAGATACGCGCCATGCTTGTGAAACTCGCTGTGCGCCACGGAAATGCCAATCTCATGCAAGGAAACCGCCCAGCGCAGAAAGTGGACCTCGTTCTCGTGCTCGGGCGAATCGAGTTTGATTATCGCGCCAAGCAGCGCCAGTGCGGTGCGCTCGACGCGTACGACCTGTGCCTTGTCGACCTGGTAGCGACGCTTGAACTCGACGACTGTCTCGTCGCGGGTATCGTGATGCTCGAAGCGCCCAAGCAGGTCGTAGAGAACTCCGAGCGGCAAGGCGCCTTCGGAATAGGTCATCTGCTCGATTCCCAACTCGGAGAACACCGCCGACATGATCGCGGTGACGCCGGGAAGAATCGGCAGGCGTTCGCTGCGCATCCCTTTGAGATCGAGCAGTTCCGCCGACCCGGCCCGGATCATCAGTTGGCGTAATTTCGCCAGCCCCTCCCGGCTGATGCCGGTGCCCCCGTCTGGATTCAACTCATTGATTTCGAGGATCTCGGCGATTTCCTGCGCCGAACCTGATGAACCCACCGCTTCTTGCCAACCGAAACGCTGGTAGTCGGCGGTCAGAGCCTCGATCTCACGGGCCGCCGCCACTTCGGCCGCATAGAAGCGCTTCTTGTCTACCCTGCCGTCCGGAAAGAAGCGCTGTCGATAGCTGATCCCGCCCATGAACAAGGACTCCATCAGCAACGGTTCCGCTTGTTCGCCGATGATGAACTCGGTCGAGCCGCCACCGATGTCGACCACCAGACGCCGGTGACTCGCCGGCGGCAGGGCCTTCGCTGCGCCGATGAAGATCAGTCGGGCCTCTTCGCGACCACCGATGATCTCGATCGGAAAACCCAGTGCAGCCTCGGCCTGGGGAAGAACGATGTGCGCGTTGCGCGCCACCCGCATCGCGTCGGTGGTCACCGCGCGCACCGTTTCCGGTGCGAAGCCGCGCAAACGCTCGCCAAAACGCCGCAAGGCCTGGATCGCGCGCTGCTGCGAAGCATGATCGAGGAGTCTTTCACGGGTCAGACCAGACCCCAGACGAACGGTGTCTTTCAGCGTATCGAGCGGGTGGATCCGATCGCCAACGACGCGCCCGATCTGCAGGCGAAAGCTGTTGGAGCCGAGGTCCACACCGGCAATCAATTCGTAGCTCATGCCTCCTCGTTTTCCTCCCGTGGGCCAAAGGTGGTTGCAGACGCCTCATTCTAGCATCGCCGGGACGCTGATACTGACCCGCGCCAGACCGGTCACGCCGGCAAGTACAGAAAAATGCCAGGGCGATCGACAAGCAATCGACCGATGGATGTAATATGCTCGTCTTTGCTCGCCAACCTGCCCGATCCATCTCTTCTGACGGAACGAATCCATGACTACCGTAACCCTGACCACCGAGACCCTTCCCCACGAGGCTGCCACCGCAAGCACCGTTTTTCCACCCGAATACTTCCTGAATCGCGAGATGGGCCTGCTCGCCTTCAATCGGCGAGTGCTCTGGCAGGCCAGGAACCCGCGCACACCGCTGCTCGAGCGTTTGCGCTTTCTGTGCATCGTGAGCAGCAATCTCGACGAGTTCTTCGAGGTTCGCGAGGCCGGCATCAAGGAACAGATCAAGCTCGGATCGGTGGCCATCACAACCGATGGCAAGACCGCACGCGAAGTCTATCGTCTGGTCAGCGACGAGACGCATTCGATCGTCAAGGAGCAGTACGCGCTGCTCAACGAAGAAATTCTGCCGCTGCTCGTCGCCGAAGGCATCCGTTTCGTCAAGCGCGGCGAGTGGAACACCGCGCAGCGTGAATGGATCAATGACTTCTTTTTCCGCGAAGTCATGCCGGTGATTACCCCCATCGGCCTTGACCCTTCGCACCCTTTCCCGCGCGTGCTCAACAAGAGCCTCAATTTCGCCGTCGAGCTTGAAGGCCGGGACGCCTTCGGTCGCAGCTCAGGGGCGGCCATCGTCCAGGCGCCGCGCGTCCTGCCACGCGTCATCCGACTGCCACGCGAACTCGGCGAAGCCGAATACACCTTCGTCTTTCTGTCTTCGGTCGTGCACGAGTTTGTGCACGAATTGTTTGCCGGCATGAAGGTGCTTGGCTGCTATCAGTTTCGCGTCACGCGCAACAGCGACCTGTTCGTCGATGAGGAGGAGATCAAGAATCTGCGGGCCAAGATCCAGGGCGAGTTGCCGCAGCGCAATTTCGGCGACGCCGTCCGGCTCGAGGTCGCCAACAGTTGTTCGGAAGCGATGACCCAATTTCTGCTCGGACAGTTCAACCTCACCGAGAGCGATCTCTATCGCGTCGCCGGCCCGGTCAACCTCGTTCGACTGATGCAGGTGCCCGACTGGGTACTGCGCGGCGATCTCAAGTTCCCACCGTTCAGCCCCGGAACACCGAAGGCGCTGCAAAAATGTCACAGCGTTTTCGACAGCATCCGCGGCGGCGACATCCTCCTGCACCACCCGTACCAGAGCTTCAATCCGGTCATCGAGTTGCTTGAACAGTCGGCGATCGACCCCCATGTCGTGGCCATCAAGATGACCGTCTATCGCACCGGCACCGACTCGGTCCTGATGCAGTCGCTCCTGCGTGCGGCGCAGAACGGCAAGGAAGTAACGGTGATCGTCGAACTCATGGCCCGTTTCGACGAGGAAGCGAACATCGGCTGGGCGACCAAGCTGGAAGAAGTCGGCGCACACGTCGTCTATGGCGTCGTCGGGTACAAAACGCACGCCAAGATGCTAATGATCGTCCGCCGCGAGGACGGGAAGTCCGGCGGCAGCCTCCTGCGCCGCTATGTACACCTCGGTACCGGCAACTACCATCCGAAAACAGCCCGCCTGTACTCCGATTTCGGACTGCTGACCTGCAACGAAGAGATCGGCGCCGATACCAACGAGGTCTTCAAGCAGCTTACCGGCCTCGGTCGCGCGCAAACGCTGACCCACTTGTGGCAGGCACCGTTCACGCTGCAACCGAACGTCATCGCCGGGATTCGCGCCGAGGCTGACGCCGCGCGCGCTGGCAAGCGGTCACGAATCATTGCCAAGATGAATTCGCTGCTCGAACCGGAAACCATTTGCGCGCTCTACGAAGCTTCACAGGCCGGGGTCAAGATCGACCTCATCGTGCGCGGCGTCTGCGGCTTGCGCGCCGGGGTCAAGGATCTGTCGGAAAATATCAGTGTGCGCTCGATCATCGGCCGGCAACTCGAACACCATCGGGTGTTCTATTTCTACGCCGGTGGTGAGGAAAAGGTCTATCTCTCGAGCGCCGACTGGATGGAACGTAATTTCTTCCGGCGTATCGAGCTCGCGTTTCCGATCCTCGACCGCAAGCTCAAACGCCGGGTGATCGCCGAAGGACTGCAGATCTATCTCACCGACAACGCGCTGGCCTGGGAACTCGGGCCCGATGGCACCTACCACCAGCGGCGCGGGTCACGCAGCAGCCCGCACTCGTCGCAAGGCGAGTTGATCGAACTCCTCCAGGCTTGAGTCCCGCGGGGGGGTGGGAGGACGAGCTCCCCGCTCCCCGCCCGCCCGGCCTGGCGATGGCGCACCACTCACGCGCGACGCGCGCCAACCACGCCATCGACCTGGTGCAGCAAGGCCATCGTCCGATTGAGTTGCTCAATGGTGCCGACTTCGGCGGTGAAGCGCATATGCGCGTTGCCTTGCCTCGACTGCGTATTGACCGCGATGACGTTGATCTTCTCGCGGGCGAGAATGTCCGAAACGTCGCGCAGCAAGCCCTGACGGTCGTAGGCGTCAATCACGATGTCGGCGGCGAATATGCCGCCTGCACGCCCGCCCCAGGTCGTCTCGATCACCCGTTCCGGATGCATGGTCAGCATGTTGGTGAAGTTGCTGCAGTCGGCGCGATGGACAGAAACGCCCTTGCCTCGCGTGACAAAACCGACGATCGGATCGGGAGGAACCGGCTTGCAGCAGCCGGCGAGCTGCGTCAGCAAGCGATCGACGCCGACAATCAGGATGCCCTTCTCGGCCACATCGCTGTCCCGCCGCCGGCGCACCGGCAGTTCGCCGAGCACGCGCTCGTCGACCGGCATGTCGGTGCCGCGCACCGCCACCTGCAACTGACGCAGGTTCAGCTTGTCTCGGGCAACGGCAATGAACAGGTCATCACTGCCGGAAAAATCGAGCCTGGCCGCCAGATCGTCCAGGTTGACGCCGGCCTGCCCCATCCGTTGCAGTTCGCGGATGACCACCGCGCGCCCCTCGGCCAAGGTGTCCTCGAGTGCGAGGCTGGCGAACCATTGCCTGACTTTGAGGCGCGAACGATGCGTGTAGAGGTAGCCCAGCGCCGGGTTCAACCAGTCGCGCGACGGCCCGCCGTGCTTGGCCAGGACGATCTCGACTCGCTGCCCGGTGGTTAGCTGGGTATTGAGCGACACCAGGGCGCCGTTGACCTTGGCGCCACGGCAGCGATGCCCGATATCGGTGTGCACCCGATAGGCAAAATCGACCGGTGTCGCGCCGCGCGGCAGGTCGACGACACGCCCCTGCGGCGTCAGGATGTAGACCGTCTCGTCGAAGGCCGCCTGCTTGTAGTGCTTGACCCAGTCCGACGAATCGGCGACTTCGTCGCGCCAGGTCAGCAACTGACGGAGCCAGGCGATCTTCTCGTCGTAGCGATCTTCCGGCGTCGCCTTGCTGCCTTCCTTGTAGCGCCAGTGCGCAGCCACACCCAGCTCGGCGTGGCGATGCATCTCGCGGGTACGGATCTGTACCTCGACCGCCCGCCCGTCCGGACAGTGTACAGCCGTATGCAGCGAGCGGTAGTCGTTGCCCTTGGGGTGCGAAATATAGTCGTCGAACTCCTTGGCGATCGGTGACCATATGTGGTGAACGATGCCCAGAGCGGTGTAACAGTCCTTCACTTCGCCGACGATGACGCGCAGCGCGCGCACGTCGTAAACCTCGGAAAAGCCGACGCTCTTCTTGCGCATCTTGTTCCAGATGCTGTAGATATGCTTTGGCCGGCCGTAGATTTCGGCATCGAGCACGCCGGCGGTGGCCAGCTCTTTCTTCAGGCGGTCGACCGCGTCTACGATGAACTGCTCGCGCTCGGTTCGCTTCTCGTCTAGATGCTGGGCAATCTCCTTGTAGATCGCCGGATGCAGGAAACGGAAAGAAAGATCCTCGAGCTCCCACTTGAGTTCCCAGACGCCGAGGCGGTTGGCCAGAGGTGAATAGAGTTCCAGCGTCTCGCGCGCCACCTGGACGCGCAGCTCATCGGGCTCAGCCGCATAGTAGCGCAGGGTCTGCGTGCGCGAAGCAAGACGCAGCAAGACGACGCGGATGTCCTCGACCATCGCCAGCAGCATCTTGCGCAGCACTTCGACCTGCGCCTTCAGATCGTGCGGGTTCTTGTCGCCACCATCGACGGAATGGGCGACAAAACCGCGTGCGATGGGCCGCATGCGATTCAGCCGCGAAATGCCACCGACCAGATGGGCCACACTGGGCCCGAAATCCTTCTCGATCAGGGTCAGGCCAAGGTCCTGCAGCGCCGGAACGGCGAAGAGCAGCGCCGCCAGCCGTGAATCAGCATCGAGCTTGATCCCGGCGACGATCAACGCCATCCCAAGCGCATGACCCCAGACCGCTTCGCCGCTGCCGAGCTGGCGGTCAAGATAGATCGATCGGGCAAAGTCGACCGCCTGCCGAAGGCGATCTGTTTCGGCAGCGGCGAGACCTTCAGCAAGGGTTTGCAGCGAGTGTTCGAAGTCGCTCTGCGCGGCGACCGAGTGAATGACGGAGACCATCAGGCGATTATAAGTCCTCGGCCGGGCATCGTGCATAATGCCGGTTTGCTGCAACAGGTGAGATCAAGATGATCAGCAAGCTCCTCGGCTGGTGGCGGCGACGACTGGAGCCGGCACCGCTGCCCGATGCCCTTTGGCATGAGGTCGTTTCAGCGCTGCCTTTTCTCGTCGCGCTGAGTGACGAAGAGCAGGCCCGGCTGCGCCGTCTGGCCGAGGCTTTCCTGGCCGAGAAAGAGTTCACCACCGCCGGTGGACTTGCCCTGAGCAATGCGATCTGCCTGTCGATTGCTGTGCAGGGCTGCCTGCCGATCCTCAACCTCGGCCTCGACGCCTATCGCGGCTGGGTGGGGATCATCGTCTATCCCGACGAGTTCATCATCCCGCGCAGCGTCGAGGATGAATTCGGCATCGTGCACGAGTATCAGGAACTGGCTTCGGGCGAAGCCTGGGAAGGCGGCCCGCTGCTGATTTCCTGGCGCGACGCGCAGATGGCCGGCGACGGCTACAACGTTGTCATCCACGAGTTCGCGCACAAGCTGGACATGAACAATGGCGAAGCGAACGGCATGCCGCCGCTGCCGCCGGAAATCTCGCGTACCGACTGGCAGCGGGTGCTGGTCGCAAGTTACGATGATTTCTGCGGCCGCGTCGAGGAGGCCGAAGCCAGGGGAGAGGACACCTGCTTCGACCCCTACGCGGCGGAGAATCACGGCGAGTTCTTTGCCGTCATGAGCGAGGCATTTTTCGAGACGCCGGATATTCTTCAAGAGGAGTATCCGGATCTGTATGAAAACCTGGTCCGCTTCTACCGGCAGGATCCGGTGGCGCGGCAGTTGCCGGCAAGCGATGTGCGCTAGTGCGGCCGGTGGGCGGAAATCCCTTGCTGACGCGGGGCTTGGGAAGCGAAGGCGTGTTTTCGTGTGAAACGCGGTGGGTGCTGTTCATGCAGCCGCCGAGGCGGCGGAGTGCCCGCTTGGCCATTGACGCAATTGCGGGAGATTAGAGAGTCCCATGAACGTAGTGAGCCGAATGACATGGCTGCTGTCACTGGTCGGGGCGGCGGCTCTTGGCGTATCCGGAATGTGGCTCTTGGGGCCGCAGCTAAAGGAGCCGTTGCAAGCGCAGACTCCGCTGATAGCACTCGAAAAGATGGGGCACTTGGTATCGGTGAAAGTCAACTACGCCGATGTCATCGAGTTCACCGAAAAGCGAACTCAGGATATTCCGTGGACGGACTGGGAACTGCGCCTCGGTGGTACGAAGGTGCTTCTGGTTGCTCGGGGAGACTGCACAATCGCAACAGACCTTGGCGCTGCCAGGTACGAGTCCGTCAATGCGCAAGCCCGCAGCGTCAGCGTGATTCTGCCGTCGCCCAAGCCATTCTCGGCCCGGGTCAGTCACGAACCGCGTGAGAACGGTGGTTCGTACTTCTACGCCATCAACAGCCAGGGAATCGAACCCATCATTCCCGACTCGTCGAACCGTACGCAAGCGATCAACAATGCACTCGCGCACGCACAGCAAGAGGTCGAGCGAACGTGCACCCTGCCTGATGTGCTCTCGACGGCGAGGAAGAATGCTGAAGATGTCCTGATGGCCATATTTCGAGCCATTGGTTGGAAGGCCACACTGGTGTGGAAGTAGCAGCGCGCGCCTGGTGTGGACATACGCCGACGCGGCAGAAACGCTTACAGATAGCGAAACATCACTCGTGTGTCCGTGCACTGGCCTCTGGGCACGACGACGATTCCCAAGTCGGGACCCTGAATCGGCGACGGTCTGCCTCGGCATCGTAGCCGATGCAGTCGCCGGCCTCGATCGTGTTGTAGCGGTCGACGATGACTCTTTTTTCAGCCGAAGCCGGGGTCAGGGCTTGATGAGCAACCATTATCACTTGCTTGTGGAAACACCAGATGCGAATCTCTCCGTAGGGATGCGGCAGTTGCGCGAGGTTCCACAAGTCAGGGCACGGCCCATCCCCAAGCCACTCTCTCATTTTGCTCAACAATGCGCCGATCGGGACAGCGCCATCGTCGCTGCCTACGCAAGCGGCGGATGCGCCTTGAACGACATTGGCGATTACTTCGGCCTGGACTACTCTCGCGTGAGCAAGATAGTGCGCCTCGCAGAACATGGACCGCCAAAGGAAAAAGGAAAGACGTGACCCGCTTGTGCTTTGCCGTGTAGCGCTTGCGTTGTGATGTTGCCCGCAGTACCATTGCGTCGATGAATACTGCCACTAAGCTCCTGGTTGCCATGCGTCGCAACCCGTTGGACTGACAGATCACGCAACTTCAAACCGTAGCACGGCAGAAGGGAATCGACTGGCGACACGACGGCAGCAGCCATTGCGTCTTCGTACGAGCCGACGGCAAGACGCTACCCGTTCCTGCCCATCGTCCGATCAAGCCGATCTACGTCAAGAAGTTCCTCGAACTCGTCGATGGAGCATGAACCATGAGCAATCTAGCTGAGTACCCCTTCGAGATCCGTCCCCTCACCCCGGAGGAGGGAGGTGGATTTCTCATTTCCTACCCGGACTTCTCAGACTGCATCTCTGACGGGGACACCGTCGAGGAAGCGTTGAAGAACGGACAAGACGCACTCAAGGCGACGATCGCTGCCCTCAAGGCAAAGGCGTTGCCGGTGCCCGCTGCCAACAGCGGCGGCGTTGCGTCAGGAAAGTTCGTGGCCCGTGTTCCCAAGACTATCCATGCTCAACTAACGACTCGAGCAAAGACCGAAGGCGTTTCGCTCAATACATTGGTAGTTACCTTCATCGCCCAAGGTCTGGGCCGCAAAGAAGGCCGCGCCTAATACGCTCTAGCGGGACGAACCCCTCATGTTAGCGGACTGCCTTCATGCAACCGCTGAATTCGAACGTCAGATCTTGTGGCCGGCATTTTTTTGAATCATCTGCGCAGACCGCGAGGCATGAAGGCCTGGCTTGCTGCGCTTACAGATAGCGAAACATCACTCGTGTGTCGGTGCACTGGCCTCTGGGCACGACGACGATTCCCGAGTCGGTGACCCTGAATCGGCGACGGTCTGCCTCGGCATCGTAGCCGATGCAGTCGCCGGCCTCGATCGTGTTGTAGCGGTCGACGATGACTCTTTTCAGCCGCACTCCCTTGCGCAGCACGGCGTAATCCATGACGATGCACTCGTCGAGTTCGACATCGTCCTCCATCAGCACTTCGCTACGAACAATCGAATTGCGCAGTCGGGCGCCGTTTATCAGTCCACCGGAACTGATGATGCAATTGTCGATCTCGGCGCGGAAGAATTTCGGCGACGGACCCTGGTAGTTGCTGGAGCCGATTCTCCACTTGGGATTGAACATGTCGAACTTCGGCTCGGCACCGAGGAGGTCCTGGTGGGCCTCAAAATACGCATCGATCGTCCCCACGTCGCGCCAGTACGCGCTCTCCTCATAATCGCGTATTCCCGGGATTCTGTTCGCGCAGAAATCGTAGGCAAATACCCGTTGTGTGTTGATCAGGCGCGGCAGGAGGTCCCTGCCAAAATCCTGCTCTCCCCGCTGGTGACCGTCCCGCAGTGCCTTGCTCAGGACATCGGTGTTGAAAATGTAGTTTCCCATCGAGGCAAAGGCGCGCGTTGGATCATGCGGCATGGGGGCGGGGTCGATGGGCTTCTCGCGGAAGCCGCGGACCGCCCCGTCGGCAGCGGCGTCGATAATGCCGAATGCCGAGGCACCACCGATCGGCACCGGCAGCGCGGCGACGGTCACGTCGGCGCCGCTGCGCAAGTGGAAGGCGACCATCTGGCGAACGTCCATGCGGTAGATATGGTCGGCGCCAAAGACAACGACGAGGTCGGGAGCATGCCTCTCGATGAGCCGCAAGTTCTGATAGACGGCGTCGGCAGTCCCCTGGAACCATTCGGGGCCTTCGCGCATCTGCGGCGGAACCACGGCGATGAACTGCTCGGGAAAGATTGGCGCCAGCACCCAGGAACGGCGGATGTGTTCGATCAGCGACTGCGACTTGTACTGAACCAGCAGGTAGATGGCGAAGATCTTTGAATTGACCAGGCTGGAGAGCACGAAGTCGACGACGCGGAACCGGCCACCGAAGGGTACCGAAGGTTTGGACCGATGTTCGGTCAGCGGATGCAGACGAGAGCCTTCGCCACCGGCGAGGACCACGGCAACAATAGTCGGCGTATTCAACATGTCTTCTGTCCTCGCTGATCGATCGTAGGAAGAACGCCCACACGCTGCGCTTTGGCCAGCCTGCGGCGGACCGCAACACTCTTGCCCAGCCCACTCATTCCTGACACGCCCGTTCGAGCCACTGACTACATTAGACAGGACCATCAGAGCGTGAGCAAGTTCTTCCCGCTGGCGAAAGACGCAGGCGCTCATTTCTGGCATGATGCGCCTGATAAAAACGGCCATCACAATCTATGCCCAATGGGTACTTGTCAAGAAGAGCGGACAGATCGTCTGCTGAATAGGGAAACCATGGCGGTGGCCGTCGCCGGCTTGCTGTTGTTCACTGTGGGTCTATGGGATCAGGAATTCACGGGTTTCGAGACTCGTTTCGCGGTCTTCGCCCGGGAAATGCTGCGCCTCGGGCTATCAATCTTCCCTAAAACCTACGGCGAACCTTATCCGGATTACCCAGCCACGTCGACGCTGTTGATCTGGTTGAGTTCTCTTCCTTTCGGTGCCGTGAACAGATTCACGGCCACCCTTCCCACGGCTATCGCCAGCGCACTCAACCTGGCCCTCACCTATCGCTTGCTGTGCTACGTTTCGCGGCAATGGGCGTTCATTGCGGTGTGTTTTGAGCTGCTGACCGCAACCTTTCTCGTCGAAGCGCGCGCCATTTCCCTTGATCAGATGCTGGCGACCATCACGCTGGCGTGTTTTGTGCTGGCCTATCGCCGAGACCACCAGGCCACCACGGCGCAACGGCCCGTTCTGTGGATTTTCATTCTGCTCGTCGTCGGTTTTTCCATTCGCGGCCCCATGGGCATCGTCATCCCCGTCGGTGTGCTGTGCAGTTACTACGCCACCACCAATCAATGGCGCACCGTCTTCAAAATCGGTTTGCCCGCTTTGGCATTGTTGATCGCCTGCTGGTTTTCCATGTTGTTTCTCGCCAGAATGGAGGGTGGCGAAGCGTTCGTCGCCGACGTGATCCGCATGCAGGTGACCGGACGCCTCAGCGGCGGCGAAGGCATGCCGGCACGTACTTATTATCTGGTCAACGGTCTAGGCGCCTTTGCGCTCAGTCTTCCGGTAGCGATGATGGTGATCGTCCCGGTGCTGCTCGCGGCGTTTCCCGGTCTCCGGATTCCGTATCTGAAAAAAGAAAATTCGGCGTCCTGGGAGCCAAGCTTGCGGATGGCCACCTTGCTGGTTGCCTGGTTGCTCGTTGTCTTGATTGGCCTGTCAATCCCGGAAGCGAAAAAAGCGCGTTACTTGCTGCCGGCAGTACCCGCAATGGCCGCGCTGGCCGCTTACGTCTTTATCGCTCAGGGCAATAGATACCTGTCCGCAATTCATCAAGTGCTGCAGAAATTATTGCTTATACTGCCGACGGTTTGTGGTGCACTGGTTCTTCTTGCTGAGGGCTATCTCAAACAGCATCATCCGCAGATCGCCCTCCACTCTTCCGTGCTGTTGATCCTGTTGGCCGCTTGCCAGCTCCAGCAACTTCTTGCCCTGCGGGCCCGGCCAGCAGCGCAGCGCGACAGAATGATCGTTGCCGTAGCGGTGACCGCTTTCTGGCTGACCAACGTTCTCTTGCGCGAGCCTGCCGAAATCCAGTTACATTCAGCGCGGCCTTTTGTTCAGGCCGTTGAACGACTGCGCGCTGAAAATCCGGCACCGCTGGTCATGTACGGCATCGGCCGGGACAGCCTGGCGATTGCCTATCACGTCAATGTGGACGGGGAATTCCAGCCGCAATTCATCGACAGGCCAGCGCAATTGGCCGAATTGAGCTATCCGGTCTACCTGTTGATCAGTGCTCGGAACATGGCTGCCATGGCCGGCGAGAACGCCACACAGCCTAAGCCGAGGTGGCCGGCGCCAGTTGGCCATGGTCTGCTCCGCGAAAGCGAATACAGCGTCTACTATCTAGAGCATTCTCCGTGAACAGGCCAACTACCGTCGACGCCAGATGCCACCGATCGGCCGCGCCTTGGCGTCCTCGGTCGACATCGGGGTGAGGTCGAAGATCGCTTCTATCGTCCGCAGGAGGTCATAGTGGTCATATCGGGTCTTGACCTCAGCAGGCATGACGTCATCTCCCCACAGCACGGTATAGACTCGGTTGCGGTTACCCCAAAGGTAAGGCCATTTCCGGTCGCTCTCATCGAAAGTGACAATCAGAAGCACGTCACGCCTGAACTCGGCATCGTGGATCAGGTCGGAGAAATTCCTTTCCAGCCAGGCATCCGCATCACGCAGTGGTTTATCGTGCGCATCATGGTTGAGATCGGGAATGACCAGCGAGAAGCTGGGCAGACTGTGCGTCCGGGCGGCAACACCGAACTGGTCAAAGCCGGTGATGTGCTGGCGACAGAACTCCTTGTTGTCCTGCACGTCGGCAAAGCTCAGGAAAGGCACGTGCTTGCGGACGTACGGCCCGATCGCCGTGCTCAGGTCGCAGGTTCCGGCTGGATAGCCTTCGGCATAGGTCATCCACGATCGCAGCCTCTGTCCCAGGTGAGCGCGATCGAGACGAACGGGCGAATTGTCGTCAACGCCTGCGCTGCTGCCGGAAACCAGCGCGATGTAGTTGGGTTGTGAATGCTCGGCGATGGCATGGTAGTTGGCGAGATAAGCGCCCGATGCAGCGAGAAGACCGAGAAATTTTTCTCCGCGCGCCTTGTCTGCACTGGTGTTCTCGAGAACGACGAGAACCACCTTGGTCGCGCTGGGCTTCACAAAGGACCCCGGCTCGTCACCGACAACAGCCATGGAGGTGACGACGACCGAGGCCACCAGAATCAGTAGCGCAGACGCGCTCAACAGTAACTTCCTCGCCATGCTTGCCTCTTCCTTCCGTAGTATTCAGGCGCTGAACTGCAGCGCTGCCAGGCGGGCGTACAAGCCGCCGCGGTCGACCAGTTCCGCGTGGGTGCCGACATCGATCACCTGCCCGTGGTCGATGACGATGATCCGGTCGGCACGTTGCACAGTAGCCAGCCGATGGGCAATGACGATCGTCGTGCGGCCGCCCATGGCCGCTTCCAGCGCCGCCTGCACGACGCGCTCGCTTTCCGCGTCGAGGCTGCTGGTCGCCTCGTCGAGCAGCAGCAGTGGCGCATTCTTCAGGATCGCGCGGGCGATGGCCAGGCGCTGGCGCTGGCCGCCGGACAAGCGGACGCCGCGCTCGCCGACGAAGGTGGCGTAACCGTCGGGCAGACGCAGAACGAATTCGTCGACGAAGGCCGCCCTCGCCGCCGACCTCAACTCGTCATCGGACGCATGCGGTTTGCCATAGCGGATGTTGTCGGCAATGGTGCCAGAGAAGACCACCGCCTCCTGCTGGACGACCGCGATACGCGCGCGCAGTTCGGCCAGGCACGGACGCCGCAGGTCGAGGCCGTCGATCCTGATGGCGCCGTCGGTGACATCGTAAAAGCGCTGCAGCAACTGAAACACGGTCGTCTTGCCGGCCCCCGACGGGCCGACGAGCGCCACGGTCTGCCCGGCCTCGATGGTGAAAGCAAGCCCCTGCAGCACCGGCTGTGCTGGTCGCGACGGGTAGGCAAAACCAACGCCGGCGAAAACCACCTGCAGGCCGCCGGCAGCCACCGGCAGGGCAACCGGCAGCGCCGGCTCTTCGATCGGCGAACGTGCGCCGAGTAGCTCCATCAGCCTCTCGGTCGCCCCAGAAGCCCGCAGCAGGTCGCCCCACACCTCGGCCAGCACCGCTACGCTACCGGCGACGACCATCACGTAGAGCGCCGTCTGGCTCAACTGGCCAGCCGTGACCTCGCCGGCCAGCACCGCCTGCACGCCGCCATACAGGCCGTAGAGCAGCGAGCCGAAAACGCCGATGATGACGAAGGCGGTCAGCGCCGAACGGGTGCCCGTGCGGCGGATCGAGGTGGCGAACGCCCGCTCGTTGGCAAGCGAAAAGCGGGCCGCTTCGGCGTTCTCCTGTGTGTAGCTCTGGACTACCGGAATGACGTTGAGAATCTCACCGGCTATGCCGCTGGTATCAGCAATGCGATCCTGGCTGGCGCGCGACAACTTGCGCACACGACGACCGATGAGTGCTGCCGGCAGTACGACGAGGACGACGACGCCGGCGACCGTGAGTATCAGCCGCGGAGTGGTGGTCACCAGCATGGTCAGCCCGCCGGCCAACAGCACCAGATTGCGCAGGCCCATGCTGACGCTCGAACCGACGGCGCTGTGGATCACAGTGGTATCGGTGGTCAGACGCGAAAGCACCTCGCCGGTCTTCAGCGTCTCGAAGAACTGCGGGCTCTGGCGCAGCACGTGCGCGTAGACGGCCTGGCGCAGATCGGTGGTCACCCGCTCGCCGATCCAGCTCACCATATAGAAGCGCGCGGCGGTGGCCAGGCCAAGGACGACCACAACGCCGAACAGGAGCAGAAAGTATTCGCGGATCGACGCCAACCGCTGACCCAGCGCGGCGCCGACTGGCGCGGCGAGTCCCCCGTCGACGAGCAGTTTCACGGCGTACGGCAAAGCCAGCGTCGCCGCCGCGGCGAACAGCAGAAAAAGTATCGCCAGCGCAATCTGCACGCGGTACGGCGCCAGGTACGGCAGCAGGGCGCGCAGAGGCCGCAGCTTCGGCAACCGCCCGCTGTCGTCGCCGACGGCCGGCCGACCAGAGGCGTGGGAATTCCTCAGCCGAGCACTCCGTGCACAACGCCCCAGGCGCCACCTAGCCCAAGCGCCGCGAAGCTGAGCATCGAAACGAGGAAGCCGCTGCCGCGTGTCTTTGGATCGCGCGCATACGAAAACGCATACCACACGCGACCGGCCAACCACAGGCCACCGAGCGCCGTCGCCCAGAGGCTCGACACGTTGAGCGCGAAAACCCACAGCACCGGCAGGAAAGCGACGGCGTTCTCGAGGGTGTTCATCTGGATCCGATAGGCGACCTCGAACTGCGGGTGGCCAGTGGTCGCTGGCGCCTTGATGTCGAACCTGACGCGACAACGACCGACATAGGCGGCGCAGGCGAAGAGCAGCAGCGAGGTGGCGAGGGTAATCAGCGTGGGTCCCGAGTGGGCGTTCATGGTTTTGCTCCGAGCAGGAAATTGGCGATGCGCAGCAGGCGCTGCTGCGCGGCCGTGCCGTCGAGACCCGCGGTCAGCGGGCCGGCAGCGGCGGCCACCTCGGCGGCGCGCTCGGGCGTCAGCAGCCAAGCGCGCTGGCTGAACTCGATGATCGCGACCTGCTCTTCTTGCGTCAAGGGAAAGGGCGGCCGCTCGCTGGCAAGCTCCCGGCCAGCTTCGCCAGCCACCTTCCTGCCCTGGTCGGCGCCCTTGCGCGTGGCGCCGTCGATATAGACCACCAGCGTGCCGGCGGCCAGGTCGCCCAGCCGTTTGCCCTCGGCATTGAGCAGGCTGGCAACGAAGCCGGCGGCGTAGAACAGCGGCAGGAAGTCCACCGCGCGCAGCATGTTGCGAATGAACGCCGCACTCCAACCGACGGGCCGCCCGTCATCATGAACCACCGCCAGGCCGCAGGCCTTCTTGCCCGGCGTCTGGCCATTCCGGTAGACCTCGAAGACGACAGGATAGAACCACTCGAGCAGGAAGGCTCCCACCAGGAGCAGGCCAAACCCGAAGTCGCCGATCGCCGAGGCCAGCATCGCCAGCAACAGCCAGAGCGCAAAGCGGATCAGAAAGTCGAGGAACCAGGCGCGAGCACGCGAGACAGGCCCGGCCATCCGCAGATCGATCTCGCAGCCCTCTGGCGTCGCGATACGGCGGACGGTGTCCAGGGGCAGCGAGGCGTTCATTGCGCTGTTCACTCGTCGAAGAACAGGTCCCGATAACACGCGTAGAGCGAAGCATAGAGCACCGGCAGCAGTACCAGCCAGCCGAGCAGGAGCGGCAAGCTGGCAACGATCGACGCCAGCAGGACCAGCAAACCATAGACCAGGAAGGGCGCAGAGTTGCGCAATGAGACGACGAAACTGGTCTTGATGGCCTGAAACGCCGAGACTTGGTGAAATACGACCAGCGGTGGCGCCAGCCATACGGCCATGGCCAGCGCGACGAAGACGACGATCATTACCACGGCGCCGACGATGATCATCAGCGAGACGGTACCCTCGGCGCCACCACTGCCAAGAGCACCGACAGCACCGACGGCGACGACTATGCCGAAGCCGGCAACGACCACCAGTATCGCCAGCAGGTAGAGCAAGCCGACCAGCAGCAGGCCGCCGAGTTGGTGCGAGAAGCCGGCAAACAGGTGCTCGAAGCGGATCCCCCCGCCGTCCTCAATGGCCCGGCAGCCGATGGCGATGCCGCCGATGAACACCGGGATCAGCAGGTTCACGGCAAGGTTCACCACCGGGATGATGCTGACGACCATCATCAAGGCGACGAAGGCCACGCTGATACCGATCCACGTTCCCGGCGCCGTACGGAACATCTCCCAGCCTCGCAACAGCCACTGGTAGCCATTGCCGGCCGGCACGCGCCGCCCTTCCGGGATGAAGCTTCCCATGAAGTTTTCCACGTGGTCATACACCCGCGCGACGGGCGCCTTGAACGGATTGCTTTCGCTACGCATTGTTTTCCCCCTCAGGTGGTCCGAAATGCCGGAAACGTCTGACGTTGCGCCGCCGTTGATTCGGCGGTCGGCGACGCGGCGCATACTATAGCGCGCCGGCGTGCTTTCTGGCTCCATTGGGACGAGTTGAGGCGGCGTCCGACGCCTGAGGGACTATCGTATGCCGAATGGTGGGCGGCGGCAACGCTCTCCCGCGTGTCCCTGTTTCAGCAACTACCCTTGCTGGACAAGCTGCTGCACCAGTTGCAGACCATTCGCGACGCCATCGCGGCGCTGCGTGAATACGTGGCGAGGAAGTCGCGCGAGCAGAAGGAAACCGAGCGCCTTCTGGCCAGCTCGCCGAGCCTGCGCAGGCGGTTCAATCACCGGCAATCGACGCTTCTGAACCATGCCTTGCGTCACACCGGCAAGGCCTATCGGGTCGATGTTGGACGCGCCGAGGACGGCGACGAAGACGCTGGACGATCGAATTTCGCCCGTTTGGCCGTC
>NZ_FLQX01000163.1 GCF_900089955.1 Candidatus Accumulibacter aalborgensis
AACGAATAAGGATAGATCGTGCGAAGCCACGATCTGATCCGTTTGTTGGACGAGCCCGGGCCGGAGCGCTGAGCGCCCCTCTGCAAATATCTTTTCTGGATTTACCCGGGAAGCATGGATTCCGGAGTGCCGAGAACAGGAAATCCCGGTTTGCTGCTGCCCAGGCGGCAATGGTTTCGCGAATCCGGAGGGTTTTAGGCTCCGGGTTCTGAATTCCGGTCGGGCGCATCGCTCAGCTTTGGGAAACTGAAGTCCCGAACGCGGCTGGACAGCGCTGAAGTCTCGGCTTACATGATCAGATGGCGACCGCGGCGAGCGGCGCGATGGTGATGACTGCGGGCGATGTCGAGCGAATTCGCGTCCTGACGATCGCCATCACGGCGCCACAGCAGGGGCAAAGCATCGCTGGCCGCTCCTTGCGCGGCGGCGTGAAGCGGCTGGGATCGAACTTGAGCAAGAGATGCAGCAAGGCGATCAGGCGCTTGGAATTGGCGTGCAGGAAGCCGAAATTGCGAGCGCGGCGAAACCTCTTGGGCAGGACATGCTGGAGAATCAACCAGAGGAAATCGGCAGCCGCGAGCGAGCGCTTTTCCGACTTGCCGGTTTGAGCATTGCGATAGCGGAAGCTCACCTGGCCATTCTCGCAGGAGAGAATGTCGTCTTCGCGGATGACGCCGCGGTAGAGGTAACGACCGAGGTAGATCAGGGCCTTCTCGCCGCTGCCGACCGATTTGCAGTGCGCCACCCATTCCCGCGGATAGCGCACCGGCAGAGGAATGCCGGCCGCCTCGATCGCTGCCAGCATCTTGGCCCGGAAGACCTTGGCCAGCGCCTTCTCGTTGAACAGATAGGTCCCGTTCTTGCCGCGGCGCTTGCATCGCCAGCGCCGCCGTCCCGCATCGACCGCCGCTGCGGGAACGACGAGATGGACATGCGGGTGGAAGTCGATGCGGCGCGAGTGCGTGTGCAACACCGCGATCGCCCCCGGGGTTCCCTGCAACTGCCGGTCGTTCTGACTGAAACGGAGCACTGTTTCCCAGGCACATCTCATCATGGAATCGAGGACGATGTCGGCGTGAGCCAGAGCGAGCCCGCGTAATTCGGCCGGGAGCGTGAAGGTCAGCAGAAAGTAGTCGGCCGGGACGAGCCGCTGCATCTGACGTTCCAGCCATTCCTGGCTCTCGTGGTGCTGGCAGTGCGGGCAAAGGCGATGGCCGCAGGAATGCGGAACGAGGTGGTGGTGGGCACAGTCACTGCATTGAACCTGCATCATCGGACTGTCAGGGCTGCGGCAGTGCTCGATCGCCGACAGCGCCTGCACCTGGTCAAAGCTCAGCCGGGGACGAAATTGCGCGAGGAAGTCGGCTCCGAATTCGGCGATGATGGCAGCGAGGCGGATCATCGGGGCGCCCCCTTGGCCAGGCAATAGCGGTCCATCAGCGCGTTGATGCGGTCAATGGCGTGGTGCTTGGTTTGATCCGTCAGATGGGTGTAGCGGGCGGTCGTGAGGATCGAGTGATGGCCGAGATTCTTCTGGACTTCGATGAGGTCAACACCGGCCTCGATCAGGTGCGTGGCATAGCTGTGCCGAAGGCTGTGGGGCGAAATGTTTTTTTTAGTCCACACGATTCGACGACTGCCCGCAGGGCATTCTGAACGCCGCCGCGGTCGAGAGGAGTGCTGGCGGCATGTGCGCCCGGCAAGCCGCCGCGGCGATTGGGAAACAGCAGGACGGGATTACGGTGGCGCTGCCAGAACCCGCGCAGGAGTCGGTAGGTGGCCGTCGGCAACGGCACCAGGCGGTCCTTGTTGCCTTTGGCATCGCGGATATGCACCCGCGCGCGTGCGCCGTCGATGTCGGCGACCGTCAGCCGCAACCCTTCGCCAAGGCGCAGGCCGAGACTGTAGAGCGTGAAGAAGAAGACGCGGTAACTGAGCACCCGTGTCGCCCTGAAAATCCGCTCGGCCTCCTCAATGCTGACGATGTCTGGCAGGCGCTGCGACCGCGGCGGCTGGACCAGTCCCGGCGCCACCCAGGGCTTCTTGAGCACGTGCTCGTGGTAAAACTTCAGTCCGTAAAGATCGAGCTTGATCGAACTCCAGGAGTGCGTCTCGCTCAGGTCGGAGAAGTAATTCAGCAGGTCGACCTCGGTGAGATCCTCGATCTGATGATCGAAGTAGTCTCCCACCCGGCGGATGGCGCGCGAATACGCCTCGATCGTCTTCGGCTGCAAGCCCTTGAGCTTCAAATGCTTCCGATGCAGTTCGTAGTTCTGGTCAAAAATCGTGGTTGCGACAGCGGACATGTCTTCCATCTTGCGGTAACCTCGCGTTCGTCATGAATATCCCTCGGATGAGGGGCGAGGTCACATCTTGACTTCAACACCACGACAGCGCCGCCGTTTCCTCCGCGTAGCGGCT
>NZ_FLQX01000164.1 GCF_900089955.1 Candidatus Accumulibacter aalborgensis
CCTCCAGAAACAACAACGCGGCGGTCGGCCTTCCCACCACCGCGCCAGCGGTTTAGTTCAACTCGGCGCTGAGGCTTGCCGCGAGATCGGCCAGCAGACGCTTGCCATAGGCCGCCCGACTGGCGCCGCCCTGTTCGAATTCGACGATATGCCGCCCCATCGTCCAGCAGGCGCTGACCTGGACGACATCGACCGCGCGCAGCGCTTGTTGGCGAGCGCTCCGGATGACTTCACGCAGATTGGCAAGCAGGCCGCCAATGTCCTGCATCTGTTCTGGTGCGCCGGTGACTTGTTCTTCTTTCATGTCGCACCGGGTTTCAGCAAGCCATCGAGCAGCCCATCCGCCTCCCGCTCGATGGCCAGGATGTCGGCGCTGATCTCCTCCAGCGTGCGCAGCGGCTGCGGCTTGTAAAAGTGGCGGGTGAAGCTCACTTCGTAGCCGATCTTCGTGGCGCCTTCCTTGATCCAGGCGTCGGGCGTGTAGGGCAGTACCTCGCGGCGGATGAACGCTTCGATTCCGCCCGCTTCGAGGAGCGGCACCTGCTCGGTGTCGCGGAGATCCGCGTCGGGCTCATATTCAACGATCGCGGGCTTGCCATCTACGCTCGCCGCGAACAGGCCGCGCAGCGGGTCGGCCGCGATCCTGCCGGGCTTGTGCGTCCTGGCGATGACCCGCGGCGCGGTGTCGACGCGCCAGCTCACGGCCTTGAGGATCAGCTTCACTTCCGCTGCCGGGAGCTTGCGGCCCGCCTGCTTGAGCGCTCCATCAACGAGGTCGCGGAAGACGTTATGATCGTCGTGGAGCTGGTCGCCGAGTACCGCACGCAAGGCAGTCGCCACTTCAACGAGGCGGCCGTCGCGCTCCCAGGTCCGGGCGTCGAGGAGCTTCTTCTTCCTGCTCTCGGGTAGCCCCTTGCGGGCGCCCACCCCTTCATCATCGTCGCTCTCGACATCATCGCCGCTCCAGTCGGCGAGGCGTCTTTCTACCGCCGCGGCGATGCCGGCGAAGCTGGTGAACAGCGCGTCGCCGAATTCGTCATGGAGCGCGCTGCGCAGATCCTCGTCGCCGGAAGCGAAGCGCAGCTTTTCGATGGCCTGGGTCGAAAGCTGGCTGTGCAGGCGCAGCGGGCGCTCGACGACGACCTTCCAGTAGCCGAAAGCGGCGTTGGTGAAGATCTTCGACTCGGGCGTCTCCTTGAAGTCGAGGAAGCTGCGGCTGATGCGCTCGATGTCTTCGGGCGACAGCTCGCAGTTCTTCTTGCCGAGGTTTTTCCTCAGCGGCTTGAACCAGCCGCTGGCGTCGATCAGTTGCACCTGACCCTTGCGGTGCGCCGGCTTGCGGTTCGACAGCACCCAGATGTAGGTGGCGATGCCGGTGTTGTAGAAGAGGTTGAGCGGCAGTGCGACGATCGCTTCGAGCCAGTCGTTCTCGATCAGCCAGCGGCGGATGTTGCTCTCGCCTTGCCCGGCGTCGCCGGTGAACAGCGAACTGCCGTTATGGACTTCGGCGATGCGGCTGCCGAGCTTCGAGCGGTGATTCATCTTCGACGCCATGTTGGCGAGGAAGAGCATCTGGCCGTCGCTCGACCGCGTGACCAGCGACAGCTCCTCATCCTGGTGCATGACCTTGAAGCGCGGGTCGCGCATGCCGTCCTTGCCGCCCATCGCCTCCAGGTCCTTCTTCCAGCTCTTGCCGTAGGGCGGATTGGCGAGCATGAAGTCGAATTCCTGCGCGGCGAAGGCGTCATGCGCGAGCGTTGACCACTCGGCTCCGCCGACGATGTGCTCGGCGCTCTCGCCCTCTCCCTTGAGCAGCATGTCGGCCTTGCAGACGGCGTAGGTTTCGGGGTTGATCTCCTGGCCGCAGAGCAGCGCCGTGACCTGCTGATGGTGCTTCGCGGCAATCGTCGTCAGCGTTTCCTCGGCGACGGTGAGCATTCCGCCGGTGCCGCAGGCGCAGTCATAGAGCAGGTAGGTGCCGGACTTGAGCTGGTCCTCGATCGGCAGGAAAACGAGGTTGGCCATCAAGCGCACGGCGTCGCGCGGCGTCCAGTGCTCGCCGGCCTCCTCGTTGTTCTCCTCGTTGAACTTGCGCACCAGCTCCTCGAAGACGGTGCCCATCGCGTGGTTGTCGATCGCCGCCGGCGAGAGGTCTATTTCGGGGTCGAGGAACTTGTTGATCAGCGTGCCGAGCGCGTCGGCTTTTGATAACGTCGCGAGCTGGTTGCGGAATTTGAAGTTCTCCAGGATGTCCTGGACGTTGGGCGAGAAGCCGTTGAGGTAGTCACTGAAGTCGGCGAGCAACTGCTGCTGGCTGCCGCGCGATTGCAGGTCGCGCAGCGTGAAGCGCGAGGTGTTGTAGAAGGCCTGGCCGGCAGCGTCGCAGAGTGCGGCGCGTTGGCCGATGATGCGCGCGTCGTCGAGCATCTTCCGCGTGTCGAGCACCGCCTGCTTGGTCGGCTCCAGCACGGCGTCCATACGCCGGATGACGAACATCGGCAGGATCACGTCAGGATACTTGCCGCGCCTGAAGAGATCGCGGAGCACGTCGTCGGCGATTCCCCAGATGAAGGAGACGATCTTGTTGTGTGTGGCCTGGTCCATTCTCGCTTTCGCTATGTCGCCATTATCGATTCACCGCGGGTGAGCGGGTGACTGCCCTGGACAGACCCCCGGCAGACCGGCAGGCGTAGCCGAAGACGATCACGGCCACGTCTGCGCCTTCTCAGCGGGGAAAACCAGCCACACGAAAACGCTGCCGTGCGCAGCGCACTCGGCAGCGGAAGCAGATGTGATGAGGCAGCAGAAGTTCAGCACGTCCTCCCCTGAACGGCGAGCCGTCATCATATGCCGATGTGGCAGCCCGGCAAAGCGGGAGCGGACGAAGAAATTAGCCAGCGACGATTTCCTGCCGCGTGCAGAGATCACGGACGAGCAGCCCGATAGCACCTGTTCTGGAGCGCCAGAGCTAAGATCAGCAAGTCGGCGATCGGCATCAATACCGTCGAATTTGCTATCCTTGGCCGATGAATGAGCGCGACGCCCTCCTGACCACTGCGCTGCGTGCGGTGGAGACCGTTGACGGCGACCGTCGCCTGTGGACCGACGACGATCGCTCCTGGTCGAGCCGTGCGGCAGCCGAAGTCGTCGGTGCAGGGGCAAGCCCGGCCGTTTTCGTCGCGCGTCGCGCCCACCTGGCGTTCGAGCGACTGGCAAGCCGCGATGCCGGTTTCGTTCGCGCCGTCGCCGGTCTGCGCTGGCGCGCGGGGATTGGCATGGCGCTCATCGTGCTGGCTTTTCTTGCCGGCGTCGCCACTGACCACCTTGGCAGCGGGCAACGCATCAACCTGCTGGCGCTCCCGATCCTTGGCCTGCTGGCCTGGAATCTCCTGGTGTACCTGTCGATCGCCGCTGGCTGGCTGCGCCGCCAGGGCCGGACAGCCGAGGAAACGGTCGCCGTACGGCGCTTTCTCGTTCGCGGGGCGACCGGTATGGGCGGTTGGCTGCGCCAGCGCGGGATGCGCATGCCGAAGTCCGTGCTGGTCCGCCTGGTGGGCGATTGGAGTCGCATCGCGGCAGCGCTCTATGCCGCCCGGGCCGCGCGCATTCTGCATCTCGCCGCCACTCTGTTTGCCCTGGGGATCATCGCCGGCTTCTATTTCCGCGGCCTCGCTTTCGAATACCGCGCCGGTTGGGAAAGCACCTTTCTCGGCGCCGAAGCAGTGCATCGGATACTCACGCTGATGCTGGCGCCCGGCGCGTGGCTGGTCGGCGAGCCGCTGCCGTCGGTCGACGCGCTGGCTGCAATCCGTTTCGGTGCCTTGCCGCCGACGGAGAATGCGGCGCTGTGGCTGCATCGCATGGCGGCGACGATTGTCATCGTCGTCGTTGTGCCAAGGCTGGTGCTCGGATTGGCCAGCGCCGTTCGCGAACGGCAGCGATCCACACGCCTGATCGGGCATTTCGACGATCCCTACTTCCAGCGCCTGCTGCGCGACTACCAGGTCTCGCCGGCACGCCTGACGGTCATCCCGTACAGCTACCATCCGCTGCCGGCCACTCTGGCAGGGCTGCAAGCCGTGCTCGCCCGCGTCTTCGGCAGCAGCGCCGCGATGCTGTGCACGGCGCCGGTGAGCTATGGCGACGAGTCCGCGCTGCCGAGCGCAACGCAACTCGACGGCAGCGGTCCGTCCTGCGCGCTGTTCAGCCTGGCGGCCACCCCGGAGCGCGAAACGCAGGGCGCCTTCGTGCGCGCCCTTCAGGCATCCGGGAACGGTGCGCCGGTCCTGGTGTTCGTCGATGAGGGCCCGTGGCGCGCCCGTTTCGACGCCGACGGGCAACGACTTGCCGAGCGCCGATCGGCGTGGCGCGCCGAGTTTGCCGATCTCGGCGTAGCGCCGATTTTTGTTGACCTCGCCCAGCCCGACCTGGCCGCCGCGCAGAGCGAGATCGAGCACTGCCTGCAGGGAGTCGCATGACTGTCGATCGTATCGCCTTGTCTCTGATTTCGCATACCAATGCCGGTAAGACGACCCTCGCGCGAACCCTGCTCGGGCGCGATATCGGCGAAGTTCGCGACGCGCCGCACGTCACGCTCGACGCCACCAGTCATTCGTTGATCGGCACCGCGGAGGGTGATGAACTGGTCCTCTGGGATACGCCCGGATTCGGCGACAGCGCCCGACTCGCCAGGCGTCTGGGCCAGCAGGGCAACCCCATTGGCTGGTTTCTGGCGCAGGTCTGGGATCGCTTCCGCGATCGCTCGTTCTGGTTTTCGCAACAGGCAGTGCGCAACGTCAGCGAGCAGGCGGATGTCGTGCTGTACCTGGTCAATGCGTCCGAGGAACCCGCCGACGCCGGCTACCTGGTGGCCGAGCTTGCGGTTCTCGAGTGGATCGGCAAACCGGTAATCGTCCTCCTGAACCAGACCGGTCGCCCGCGCCCCGGCGCCGAAGAGGCGGCGGAGCAGGAGCGCTGGCGCAGTGCGCTGGCCGGCTACCGATTCGTTCGCTCGGTGTTGGCGCTGGACGCGTTTGCCCGCTGCTGGGTGCAGGAGATCACCTTGTTACGCGCGGTTGGTGGCGTCCTGCCGGCCGAGCGCACGTCGGCGTTTGGGCGCCTCGTCACCGCCTGGCAGCTCCGCCGGGAGGACCAGTTCGACGCGGCGATGACGATGCTCTCGGAAGTCCTGGCACGGGCCGCAGCGGACAGCGAGACGCTGCCGGAAACGCGGCTGAAAGGCGCGCTGCGCGAGCTTGGCCGAGCCATCGGCGTGAGCCGCGACGACGGCGGCGGCGACCGGACGCGTGCCGTGCAGGCGCTCGCTGCGCGCCTCGACGCCAACCTTCGGGCGAGCATGGACCGACTGCTCGCCATCCACGCACTCGAGGGCCGGGCGGGTCCCGAGTTGCTGGGCAGAATGGCGCGGACGGTGACGCTGGCCGCACCGGTCGACGAGCGCAAAGCTGCCCTGATGGGTGGTGCGCTGTCGGGCGCGCTGAGCGGTCTTGGCGCTGACCTGATCGCCGGCGGACTCACTTTCGGTGCCGGCATGCTCACCGGTGCCGTACTCGGCGCACTCGGTGGCGCCGGCATAGCGCGTGGCGTCAATGTCGCCCGCGGCAGGCTCGGTACCACCTTGCGCTGGGATGACGCGTTCCTGTGCGAGCTTGTTGTCGCCTTGCTCCTGCGTTATCTCGCCGTTGCACATTACGGCCGCGGGCGCGGGGAATGGCGGGAAACCGAGTCGCCATCGTTCTGGCAGCCGCTGGTGACCGGCGTGGTCGCCGAAAACACCGCCGTACTGGTGACCGCATGGTCCGGTCGTGAGGCCGGTCCGACTGCCAGCGCGGTGATCGCCGTGCGCGCAAAGCCGGTTCTGGCGGACGTCGCGCGCCATGTCCTGCAACGGCTCTATCCGGGTGCAAGCGCCGCAACTGGGCCATAGAAACAAGATCAAGCCGGCTCCGGCGATCTGGCTACCCTGACCGCTGACTGCGAACACCACCTGCTACGTCGATATGGAGTTTGCGCGGTGACCGTAGACAAGGTGGCCTTACGTCCCCGAATTCTAGAGTCCGTACTTGATCACGTTGGCCTTGTCCACGCACTGATAGCTGGTCGCGCAATTTGTAAGGGAGCAGACGCTCTGCGTCTTGATCGCCTCCTGTTTGCGCTGATGGCACAGTCTTTCGGCTCTGGTGCGAACGTCCGCAATGGCCTTTTCCGAATACGGGTGATCGAAGGTCAGATAGTTTGTGTCTTCGCCAAAGCCGACGAGCAAATTATCGGCGCAGCTTGAGAGCAGGAAGGTGAGCAGGAGTGCGCGGATCAACATTGAAGTGGCGAGAAAGGATAGGGAATTCAACTCTACGTCCCAAAGTATCACTGGCTACGGCCGGCGCAGTCAATCGAAGAATTCACCCTGAGGACCTACGGCCATCTGCACACAGAATCAAGGCTTTTCCATTCTCACAAATCAGTTCTTGTCGCTCAACAAGCCGGACGACTTCATTCTCGCCATCGTTGAGTTCCTCGATGCCGAAACGCACAAGGCTCACTACCTGCGCCAGCCATTTCAGCGCGAGCCCAATTTCAATGCCGTGACCGTCGATTACGCCTTTTCTGGATTGCTGGCGCGCGCCGAGGGACCGCGCCAAGCCTACCGGCTGCGCGCTTGATTCAGGCGAATGCTCGCTGTAAAGTAAGAAAGTAATGCGATCCTTACTGGAGAACCAAATGCTCGCCGTTGCCAAAATCACTGCCAAGGGCCAGACCACCATCCCACAGGACGTGCGCGCCGCACTGCATGTTGCGCCCGGCGACCTGATCGCCTGGGAAGTCCGCGAGGACGGCACGGCAACCGTTCGCCGCGTGCAACCGCTGGACATCGAGTACCTGCGCGCCGTTGAAGGCACACTCTCCGAATGGTCGGGCAGCGCCGACGAGGAAGCCTATCGTGAGCTTTGAGCGTTTCACGGTGTTGCGCGTGCCGTTCCCCTTCACCGACCGCAACACCAGCAAGAACCGCCCGGCGCTAGTGCTCTCCGACGCCGCCAGCTTCAACGCGCCGGCTGGTCATTCGGTGATGGCGATGATTACCTCGCAGGGCAATGCCCCGTGGCCACTCGACTGCCCGATTGCAGACCTGAACGCTACTGGCTTGCCGGCCCCCTCCCTGGTGCGCTTCAAGCTCTTCACGCTCGACCATCGCCTGGTGCGCGGCGAACTCGGCAAACTCGCCGCCGCCGATGCGACGATGGTGGCGGAAGGGCTGAACAAGCTGTTCGCGATCGAAACCGGGCAGGTGCGGAGTTAACCGAAAGGATCAGGAGTTTCGATATGACCGCAAGGAATGCAAGACGACTAAAAGAGCGCCATGACCCCCAAGAAGAAACTCATCGAAGTCGCGCTGCCGCTGGAGGCGATCAACGTCGCCAGTGCGCGCGAGAAATCCATCCGTCACGGCCACCCGAGCACGCTGCACCTGTGGTGGGCGCGGCGGGGCCACTAGCGGCGGCGCGGCCGGTGATCTTCGCGCAGATGGTCGATGACCCGTCTGGGCACCCGGACATTTTCCCCGCCGAGAAGAAGCAGCAGAAGGAGCGGCAGCGGCTGTTTCGCATCATCGAGGACCTGGTCAAGTGGGAGAACGCGACCAACGAGACCGTGCTGCAGCTGGAAGCGCAAGGGCTGGGGCTGGAAAGCTACGCCAGCGACCTGAATCCGGTGGCGGTGCTGATCAACAAGGCGATGATCGAGATACCGCCGAAGTTTGCCGGCAAGCCGCCGGTGAACCCCGTTGCGCAGCGCCAGAAAGCGCAGATGGGCAAGCGCTGGCGAGGCGCACAGGGACTGGCCGAGGACGTGCGCTACTACGGCCAGTGGATGCGTGACGAGGCCGAGACGCGGATTGGCCACCTCTAGCCGAAGCTCGAGGTCACCGCGGCGATGGTCACGGAACGGCCCGACCTGAGGAGTCTGGTGCGCCGGTGACCTACGATCACATTCGTGGGGAAGGCAAGGCCGGGCACATGGGCGCGAAGCTGATGGCCGTCGTCGCCGAAGGTGATCGCGGGCGGGTCTACCTCGCGCCGACGCCGGAAATGGAGGCCATTGCCTTGACCGCGCGACCAACCTGGCGGCCGGAAACCAGCTTGCCGGTGAATCCACGCGACTTCAAGACGCCGAACTACGGGCTGACCACCTTTGCCGACCTCTTCACCCCTCGCCAACTCGTTGCGCTGACGACCTTTTCCGACCTGGTGCAGGAAGCGCGCGAGCGGGTGAAGCGCGATGCCATCGCCGTCGGCCTGCCAGACGACGGGAAGGCCCTGGAGAAACTCGGCGCTGGCGCCACGGCGTATGCGGATGTGGTGGGAGTTTATTTGGCGCTAGCAGTCGACAAGGTCGCCGACCGAAATTCGACTGTGTGCGCCTGGGCCAGTTTGCGTGAGCATGCCCGCAATACTTGGCCGATGAGGACGGAGTTGGATAGACGCATGATCGACTCGGGCACGAATGCCTTGGCTTCCAGCGTCGTGCTTGTCTGTCGCCAAAGGTCGGCCACGGCCCCCACCGCCACCCGTCGTGAGTTCGTCACCGCGCTCAAGACCGAACTGCCGCCGGCGCTCGCCCACCTGCAGCGCGGCAACATCGCGCCGGTGGATCTCGCGCAGGCGGCCATCGGCCCCGGCATGGGCGTCTATACGCGCTACGCCAAGGTGCTCGACGCCGAAGGCAAGCCGATCCCGGTACGCGCCGCGTTGGCCCTCATCAACCAGGTGCTCGACGAAGCGCTGGCCGAGCAGGAAGGCGAGTTCGACGCCGACACCCGCTGGGCGCTCACCTGGTTCGAGCAGACCGGTTTTGCCGAGGGCGATTACGGTGTTGCCGAACAGCTTTCCAAGTCCAAGAACACCGCCGCCGCATTGGTCGCCAAGCTCGGTAGCCAGGCCGAAACGGCCCGCGAACTCTGCTACCGCACCTACACGCTGTGCGAGCGAAAGAAGCGCGCAGCCGAAGCCATGGCCTACAACGGGCTGGTGCAGAGTTGGCCCGAGATCACCCGACTGGCGCGGAAGACGCAGCCTGCCGCGACATCCCGAACCGATGATATGTTTGGTTACGAATGAAGCAATGAAGGAGCAAGACATGCACCGGAAACTGAATGTCGACGAGATGACCCTGGCGCACTTTTGCCAGGCCCACCGCATTCGCCGTCTGTCGCTGTTCGGTTCGCAACTGAAGGGCACCGCGAAGCCGGATAGCCATATCGATCTGCTGGTGGAGTTTGACCCCGATCTCCAGCGACGACGCCTACCGTGCCCTGGATTCCGCCGTTTCGGCCTCTCAGGCGGACGACGTGGACAAGATGAAGACCGAGCTGCTGCGCGTGCGTTTCGACGAGCAGGCGCGCGGCGAAAAGCGCAAGTCGGCCGGCACCGCCATCGAGAGCGGTGTGACGGGCAGCCTCAAGCCGTGGCGCGAAGTGGTGATGCTGCACGAGGACGTGGCCAGTGGCCGCTACCACCAGGCCGAGTTCGCCGCTGACCTGTGGCAGGTGCATCTCGGCGAAGGCACGCCCGAATACAGGAACCCGGTCGAGTTTTTCCGCCGCACCTATCTTCCGCCAGCCTGACCGAGATGCTGGTCGGTGCGGTCCTCCGTTTGACAGTCGGAGGTGGCGACCCGGTGGTGCAATTGCAGACCAACTTCGGCGGCGGCAAAACGCACTCGATGCTGGCGCTCTACCACATGTTCTCGGCAATTGTGCCGACCGAGCCGATTTCTATCGCACGCAGCAGTCCGAGTTTCCGCCGGAGTGCAGGGAATCCGAGTACGAGCAACGCATCAAGGCGGCGTATCCGATACACCCGGAAATCTTCGACCGGCTGTACACCGATTGGTCGACGCTGGTGAAGTTTCAGCGTACGCGCGGTGTGCTGCGGCTGATGGCGGCGGTGATTCACAGTCTCTGGGAAAAGGGCGACCGCAATCCGCTGATCCTGCCGGCCAACGTGTCGATCGACGACGCGTGCGTGCAATCCGAGCTGACGCGCTACCTCTCGGATAAGTGGGTGCCGGTGATCGAGAAGGACGTCGACGGGCCGAACTCCCTGCCGCTGAAGCTGGACAGCGAACTGCCCAACCTGGGCAAGTTCTCGGCCTGCCGGCGTGTGGCGCGTGCGATATACCTGGGCTCGGCACCGACCACCGCTGCCGCGCACAAGGGTATCGAGGATCGGCGCGTCAAGCTCGGCTGCGTAATGCCCGGCGAATCGCCGGCGGTGTTTGGCGATGCCCTGCGCCGGATGGCCGGCGCGGCCACCTACCTCTACCAGGATGGCCCGCATTGCTGATATTCGACGCAGCCGACGGTGGCCTAAGCTGGCGGAAGATCGCGCCGAGCAGATGAAGCGCGAACCGGACAAGGTCGCGCACGAGTTGGAGCAGTGCCTGCGCAGGGATCTCGCGCGCAGCGGCGACTTTCCGCGTATCCACCCGATGCCGGCGAGCGGTGCCGACGTGCCGGACGACCTCGATGCGCGCCTGGTGGTGCTCGGTGTCAATCATCCGGACAGCAAAGACGGCGGCAGCGCGGCCGAGCTGGTGGCGAAGGCAATTCTGGAAAACCGCGGCAACACTCCCCGTCTGTACCGCAATACCCTGGTCTTCCTGGCCGCCGACGCTGGAGGTGCAGGCAGCGATTCCCGCCGGCGTGCCGGATCGTAAGCGTTTAGCCCCCCTACCACACGTACCGAGCAGGTTGGTGCGGAGCGCAGCGCTT
>NZ_FLQX01000165.1 GCF_900089955.1 Candidatus Accumulibacter aalborgensis
GGGTCAGGTCTAACATTCAAACAAACATATAGTGAAGGAGCCGTCGGGTAGAGTAGAGGACAGGCTTTCGCCTGCCCGCCCTCATCAACCCGCGTATGCGGTTTTCCCGCACAGGGCTTTCCGATGCTCTTCACGCAAAGGCATGCGCCGAGTTCCAGCCCGCTAGCGTAGGAAGTTTATACAGCCCGTCGCGCTCATGACCTTCTTCACTTAGTTCCAGCCGTTCGTGAGCGTGCGGTGCGGGATGGTCAGCGGTGCGCTTTCCAGTTCCATCGCCTTGACGAGCCCGTTTTCCAGCAGGCTGGCCAGCACGAATCTTCGGCTGGCTTGGTCTCCAACCGCGTGCGAAAAATCGTGGTCTCCCCCCCCCAAAAGCACGTCACCTGGCCGCCTTCTCAAGAATCGCCCATCCTTCCCCCACGTTCTGCTCACCATCAGGAAAATCCGGAAGCCACGAGTGTCCTCCGCAGCGCCCTGCTATCACTAAGCTGGCGCAGTCACGCTTCAGGCTTGGCTCGCCGCATATCGACAAGCTCGTCGCCGCCGAAGCTTGCGCGTGCAATAATGACCAAGGAGCGCTGACCAGAGATATCACCGGCCGAGCCCCCTCCTCCCAATTGCAAACCCGATAAGGAATCGACATGACAAGTACAGTAACCCTCGGCGGCAACCCGTTTCAGGTCAGCGGGAGCTTGCCGCAAAAAGGCCAGGTGGCGCCGGCCTTCACGCTGGTCGGCAAGGACCTCGCCGATGTCGCGCTGAGCAGTTTTGCCGGCCAGCGCAAAATTCTGAACATCTTCCCGAGCATCGACACGCCGACCTGCGCCACTTCGGTCCGCAAGTTCAATGCGCACGCGAACGCGCTGGCCAATACGGTGGTGCTCTGCATATCGGCCGATCTGCCCTTTGCCCAGAGCCGCTTCTGCGGTGCCGAGGGCCTGGACAAGGTCGTAACGCTGTCTACGATGCGTGGTCGGGAGTTTCTCGAAGACTACGGCGTGGCGCTCAGCAACGGTCCGCTGGCCGGAGTGGCGGCCCGCGCCGTGGTCGTTCTCGACGGCGATGACAAGGTGTTGCACAGTGAGTTGGTGGCCGAGATCAAGGATGAACCCGATTACGAGGCGGCGCTGCGCGCTCTGGCCTGAGTCGCAGCAGAGCAACGGAAAACGGGGCCATGGCCGACACCAGCGGGACGGCAGCTCCCAAACAGCGACAAGGCATCCAGTCGATCGAAGTGGGCACCCGCTTGCTGCGGGCGCTGGCAGCCCACGGGCGGCCGATGATGCTGCGTGATGTGGCGCGCAACGCCGGCATGCCGGCGGCCAAGGCGCATCGTTACCTGGTCAGCTTC
>NZ_FLQX01000166.1 GCF_900089955.1 Candidatus Accumulibacter aalborgensis
CTGCCAGTACATCGGTGCCGCCAGGCCATTCGCCTGCCGCCAGTCCCAGCCCAGCGAGAGCCATAGTTCCGGCCGGCGATAGCCGCCGTCGGCAATGAAATCGGCACAGTCACCGTTGGTGACCGGCTGGCAAGCGAGCTCGAAGGGCTGCAGGAAAACGGAGTGCCGCGGCCCCTCGTTGTCAAAGGCAAAACCACTGCCGTCATGGCCGATGTCCACCAGCCCGCCGGGATAGGCAATCCAGCGCCGCTCCATGGGTTCGATCGTTGTCGACGGCAAGGGGGTTGCGTAAGCGGGCCTGAGCGGATTTTTCGACAGGAGGTGCTTCAGATCGGTAAGGGCGCCGACCTCGCCGCCTTCCTGGCCGACCCGCTTCGCGAGATCTGGGTTTTGAAGGCGGCGCAAGCGCAGCGCAGCCACGTCGAAGACTCGATCCGCCGCCATCCTTGCGATGTTGATCAGGCCACCGAGCGCCGCGGCAGCCCGCACGCGCTGGTGTGCGCCAAGAATCAGGTCAGCTTCGAGCGGCGGCTGGCGCAGTGCAAGAGTGATCTCGAGAACAGGGCGCGCTTGGTGTCGCCCACCAACTGACGTCGCGGATCCTGCGAAACCGCAGCCCGCAGGGGATCCGAGAAGATCAGCTCAGGATCAGGGCCGCCCGGCAATCCAGGCCCCTCATCCGGGAAGCTGGTGGTCCAACCCTGGTCGCCAGAGCACTTGCGGAAAACAACTTGACAGCGTGGGATCGGATGCAGGCGCCAGGAGTCCGGCGCCTGCATTGCGCACTTGCGCCTAGCGCGCGCTTTTCCTGCCGCGAGACCCGGCCAGCCCGGCAAGTCCGAGTCCCAGGAGCGCCAGCGAAGCGGGCTCGGGAGTCGGATTCGGATTTGAACCGGGACCAACGAGAGGCGCGACATCGTCAATAAAGTCGAAGCCAAAAAAGTTGGCGACGTAGTTGGGGTGGGTGATGTCGTGCGACACGCTGTAGTCGATGAAGGTTATTGCATTCGATCCGGCAACCAGCGCGTGCCCGAAGCCATCGACTGCGCCCTGATCGAAATCGCTGACGCCGTAGACCTCTGCGCTGGTCAGCAGGCCAAGGCCATTCACCGCGCTCATGGTACCCGTCTCGCCTCGACCGAACATCGTCATGAGGCCGGTAAAGGGGTCATAGATCAGGCCGTGCGCTGGCTGAACAGCAGAGTACAAGCGACTGGTGGCCCCCGTACCCAAGTCGATCGTCCCCAGGTTGCCAAAGCCGTTAGGGCTGCCTTGAACGTAAAACACGGCCCCGCCAGTCCCGAACGCCACCTGCGTCACGCCGGTTTCGTCGCCTGTGATAGGGGTGGTCACAACTCCGCTACCGATGGGCAAACTCAGCTTCTTCAGCGCGCCACCGAAGTCGCTGGTGTAGACAGTAAGGTTGTTGGGGTCGAGTGTGAGGTGATAACTGGGCGCGCCGGTCGGTTGACTAGCTAACGTGGAGCCTCCCGTGGTGACCTCATAAACGCTACCTGATCCCTGACCGCCGACCAAGAGATGCCCGTTGGGCGCAAAAATGATGCCATCGGCGCCAGGTGTGCTGGCAATCGGAGTCGGAACTCCGAGGCTGGCCACGTGGGTTGTGTCGTCGTAGCTGAAGCCGATTTTATCGACGTTGTTTGGGGGGCCGCTGTAGTAGGTGTAGTAGAGGTCGCCGCTGAAAACCGTGGCCTGGGCTGTCCCGGCCAGAGCACTCGACACGGCGACCGCTGCCAGCAACTTGCAAAAGGTGTTATTGATAGGCATTTCTTTTCCTCTAGTTGAACGACGTGAGCGAAGTGACGCATCCACCTTCACGGGAAGAAAGGGCGTCAGGGACAAATCTAGCAAAATTCGGGCCCACGAACATATTTTGCGCATAAACATAATGTTAGGTAAACCTATGGCCTCTTATCGGCACCACCTGTAAGAATTTTCGACACCAACGGAAGGCGTGTAGGCATGCCTAAACGGCATCTGGAGTTCGGTGACTGATCGCGATCGATTGGCGCATACGGGCAGCGTCAGAGCCCGAGTGACGCGTTTCCAGTCTGGCCACGCACAGCTGCGCTGCGTCGCTTTGATTGGTGCGCGCAGTCGAGCAGCCTTGCGACGCGAAATAGCGGCACCGCTGCACCGGCCGATCGAAGATCAGCACACTGCTGCCAACACCTGTCCAGCGAGCCTGCACAATGACTGAACGTCGCTAACCCGCCCGGAACTCGCAGATCGCTGCTGCCCGGCTGGCGAAGGAACGCTGGCCCGATGCGGCCAACGTCACCTGCCGGGCTGACGGCGCGGAAAACCGGACACCAGTCATTTCGGGGTGATAGCGAGCCGCCCGAAGCAGTGCGCGACTTTCCGCTGGAGGCGGCCTTCCGCCGGATCAATTCTCGACTTCCACGCCGACGACTTCGTGCAGCGCCCGGCAAGCAGCCTCGCCAAATACGCCAACCGCCACGCACCAGAACAAGCACCGCTGGGCTTCCGGGTGCGCCATACGCCGTATGACCCCACCATCGCCAACGGCCGTCGGCCGCCACCAAGGGAGCCAACCAGGATGTTCGCGCCGAAAATCAGCCGCTCGCCAACTGCGCCACGAGAGTCTTGATGCCGCGCAGCATCATTTCGATCGACATGGCCACCAGCACCAGGCCCATCAACCGTTCGAGAGCAACCACGAAGCGGTCGCCGGCGACCGCTGAATGCGCTCGGCGAGGACCAGCACGACAGCACTGACTGCCATCGTGATACATAGCGCACGGATCCATTCCATGCGTCGGGCAGGCGCCTGCGAGACCAGCAGCAGAGCGGTGGCCAATGCCGACGGCCCGGCGATCGCCGGAATCGCCAGCGGTACGATCAGCGGTTCGCCCACGGCGTCGGGAGTGTTCAGAGCGGGCTGTGGGAAAATCATGCGCAGCGCGATCAGAAACAGGATTACGCCGCCGCCGATCTGCAGCGACAGTTCGCTCAGATTCATCAGCCGCAGGAAGCCATCGCCGATAAACATGAAGAGCAACAGCAGGACAAAGGTGATCAGCACCTCGCGCAGGATCACCCACGGGCGCCGTTCGGGGGCAACGTGGCGCAGCGCATTGGCGAAGATCGGGATATTGCCGATTGGGTCGGTGATCAAGATCAGCAGGATGGTTGCCGAAGCAAAGGTGTAATTCATCGCGCAGTGCTCCACCCTGAGCGGCACGAGCCGCGTCGCTGTCAAGGATAGGAAATCCAACGGCACCGTCGAGAGTATATGAGGCCCCAGCGGCGTCAATCTCTAATTTAGTCCCATGGGCCCCTGAAAAGTCATCCGAATCCCGCCTCGCCCAGTCCCTGTGGCCATCCGCCCGGCCGGGCGGATGGCCACAGGGACGAGTCGTCCCACGACGGGCGATGGCAGCTCGTCTTGCTTCAGTCTGGACCTTTGCGCTGGCGGCGGCGCTCGCCGCCATGGCGACCGACTTCAATGCTCTTCGGCACATCAATCGTCTGATCGGCAGCAACTTTTCAGAAGCGCACTGGCGGCACGTCAGTGCCTACGACGAAACGCACGGGCGAATCGAGATGCATCTTGAAGCACTCACGCCGCAGACGGTGATGATTGACGGGGTGCCGCGCGTGTTCACGGCGGGCGAGCGCATTCATTCCGAAAACTCCTACAAGTACGCTCGCGACGAGTTTGAATCGCTGCTGCGAGCGGCGGGATTCACTGACATCATCGCGTGGACCGACGATGACCGCGCCTTCTGGGTGTTCCAT
>NZ_FLQX01000167.1 GCF_900089955.1 Candidatus Accumulibacter aalborgensis
GCGGCCAAAGCAGGCGTTACCGGCAAACGGGCCCGATTCGACTGGGTCATGCGTCAGGGCTGCCACACTTGGCCAAACATGGACGGCAACAAGTGCAGTGCGCCGACCCCGGAAACGGCGATCAATGGCCCCGCATCGGCCACTACGACGCGCTGTTCAGCCATGCTTCACCGACCGCCATTTCGTCCACCGCTTCTTTGGGTGACCCCCCGTAGAGCGGGATATTCATCGCCGACAGCAGCGCCAGCATTTCCACCAGAGGCTTTCCGGCCACCTTCGCAGCCACCCCTGCGGAAATGTCGCCCGTGCGAAACAACGATACTGCGAAAGCGGTGCGAACATGCGGCAGGTCGGCGATGCCGAGTTGTTCCATGCCGACCAGCACGGCGTCAGGCCGGTCCCGATTCATCACCACGACCAGATCGTTTTTGGCCTCACGCAGGGCAACCGAGGGATTGGATTTCAGTTGGCGTACATTGACTGCATGCATGACTTGTTCTCCTTTTATGTAGGAACATGGCGTGGATCATACTGTTTTGTACGCTCAAAGTCGCTCGTGCAGACCACGGTGTTGCGAATGCCGGTTGCAGACTTGACGGTGCGATCCTCGTCCATGCCATCGCCGACGGCGGCGAAAAGACACGGTCGCGCGGCGCCGCGCACGCCAGCCGCGCCGCTTCGTCTGGGCGTGATTCGGGACAAGGAGACGCGTGCGCGTTGCAAGCCTGGCTGGAGCTGATGACTCGTGGTTCAGCGACCGCTCCATTGCGGCCTCTGTTTGTCGAGAAAGGCGGCGGTGCCGATGCGAAAATCATCGCTGGCGGCGACGAGGCCGAAGTAGTCGGCGCCGAGCTGGGCCGATTCTTCAAGCGAGAGGTTGAGCCCGCGGTGCATCGCCTCCCAGGTCAGCCGCACGGCCATCGGCGATTGCGCGAGGATATCGGCGACGAAGGACTGCGCTTCTTCGAGCAGGCGGTCGGCGTCGGTGACGCTATTCACGAGGCCGATGTGCAGTGCTTCGCCGGCATCGACAGCACGCCCGCGCAGCAGCATTTCGGCCGCCCGGCCGCGACCGACCAGACGCGGCAGCCGGGTAGTGCCGCCGAAGCCGGCGACGGCGCCGATCTTCACTTCGGGATGGCCGAGCGAGGCGCCGCGAACGGCGATGCGCAGCAGGCACGATTCGGCCAGTTCGAGCCCGCCGCCGAGCGCCGCGCCGTTGATCGCTGCGATCACCGGCTTGCCCAGCGTCTCGATGCGCCGATTGACCTCGACGGCGAGGCTGGCGAACTCGCGCACGGCGAGCGGTGACGCAGCGCTGAGGTGGCGAATGTCGGCCCCGGCGCAGAAGGCACGCGTGCCGCTGCCGGTGATGATGACGGCACGCACGGTGTCGTCGCTGCGCAGCGTTTCGAGCAGCGCCGCAAGCCGCTGCAAGACGGCGAGGTTGAGCGCGTTGAGCGCCTCGGGGCGGTTGAGCGTCAGCACGGCAACGCCGGCGCGCTGCTCGTAAAGGACGATGGTTGAATCCGACATGGCGGTTCTCCTGGTGGGTTGGCGAGCACCCAGCATAGGGAAACGGCGGCTGCCGACGATGAAACTGCTGCATGCTGCCGATGAAACTGTTTCACCTTTGGCACTGCGTCTGGCGCTCACCCTGGCGCCTCCTCAAACGTCAAGCGGTCCGCAAGCACCTCAGCCGCTGCTGCGCAGCCAGTCGACCAGGGCTGCGACTTCCGGCCGCGGCGCTTCGCCGGCAGCTGTGACGATATAGTAGGCGCGTTCCGATTCCTGTTCGACGTCGAACAGGCGGACCAGCGTGCCGGCGGCGAGCTGGCGCTCGACCAGCGCGCTGAGCACGAGGGCGATCCCCTGCGCGTATTCGGCAGCGTCTATGAGCAGTGCGACTTCACTGAACGAGGGGCCGCTTCTCGGTTCCGGCCAGTCGAGGCCGGCGGCGGTGAACCATGGCTTCCACTTGGCGACTGCCTGCCGCAGCAGGGTCGCCCGCGCCAGGTCGGCCGGCGTCTTGAGCCACGGGTGGGCGTTGCGATAAGCCGGGCTGCAGACCGGAAAAATTCGCACGCGGAGCAACTCGATCGCATCGAGGCCTGGCCAGTCGCCACGGCCGAAACGCAGGCCGACATCGACCTCGCCGGAACGGAAGTCGAGGAATCTTGAGGTGACGTTGATTTCGAGGTTGATCTCGGGATGCCGGCGCTGAAAACCACCGAGGCGCTGCACCAGCCAATTCGACGCCAGCGCCGGCGGCAGGCTCAGGCGGATGACCTGTGCCTGCGCGCCGCCGAGGACGACGAGACCGCTGCGCAGGGAATCGAGCCCGCTGCGCACGTGCGCCAGAAACTCGCTGCCCTGCGCCGTCAGCGAGACGGAATGGCCGACGCGGACGAAGAGCCGCACGCCGAGCAGCCATTCGAGCTGGGCGATGCGGTGGCTGACCGCGCTCTGCGTGATCGACAGCGCATCGGCGGCCTTCGAGAAACCGCCGTGGCGCGCCACCGCCTCGAAAGCCTCGAGACCGTTGAGCGGCGGCAGGCGGACGAGCGGCAAGGGTGAGCGCATCGCGATCGGAGCCTTCGTCGCCTTCAGTGGTCTGTCCCGATCTTCCCGCTCGAAGCGTCAGCCATCGGCGTCCGGCGATTTTGCCACTGCTCTGACCACCGAGCGCAACTCCAGCCACCACTGCTCCTTCGGCCGCCGGTAGGTCCAGTCGACCATTTCCGACATCCGGCTCAGCGGGAAGAACGTCACCTTGCCCTCGACGAGGCCGATGAAAGCGCCCTCCGCCGAACCGCTTTCCAGTTGCGCACTCAGGAAGTTGATGCAGTGAGCGGCCAGCCGGGTGGCCAGAATGCGGTCGTACGGCGACGGGTTGCCGCCCTGCTGGAAATGGCCCAGAACGGCGCGGCGCACGTCGAACAGGCCACGCCCTTCCTCCTCGAAAAGCGCGCACATGAAGTCGGTGGTGTACTGCGGGTTGGCACGCTCGTTGCGAATGGTCAGATTGAGTCGTCGGCCGCTGCGGAAAGCTGCGGCCATCTGCTCGACGTCGGCCTGCAGATCTTTCAGCGTGACGCCTTCCTCGTGCAGATAGACGCGCTCGGCGCCACCAGCGAGACCGCTCATCAGCGCCAGATAGCCACAGTAGCGCCCCATCGTTTCAACGACGAAACAGCGGTTCGCCGCCATTGCCGACTGCTTGATGCGATCGAGCGCGTCCGCGATCGCGTTGAGCGCGGTGTCGGCGCCGATACTCAGTTCCGAACCGGGCAGATTGTTGTCGATCGTTGCCGGCAGGCAGATCAGCGGGATTTTGAAGGCAGCATAGCGGTCGCGCTCGCTGTACAGTTGGTGGGCTGCCCTGTACGCCATCCAGCCGCCGATGATCAGCAGCCCGTCGATGCGGTGTGTTTCGATCGCGCGGGCGACCGCGTAAAGTTGCTCGACGGTGGGGATCTGGCGATTGGTTCCCAGCTCACAGCCACCGAGCCCGGTCCAGCCTTCGACGTCGCCCCAGGTGAGTTCCTCGATCCGGCCGGCGAGCAATCCTTCGAAACCGCCACGTACGCCGAGCAGCACATGGCCGCGATCGCGACCAAAGCGGACTGCGGCGCGAACGGCAGAATTCATCCCCGGCGCGAGTCCGCCGGCGTGAACGATCGCCAGCCGGCGAGGGTGAACTGGTGCGGTGACGCTTGGTGACGCCTCGGCCATCGCCTTGAAGACATCGAACATCTCGGTGAAACTGCCACCGCGCAACTCCATCGCCCCGGCGTAATTCTGCTCGGCAATCATCCGGGCCACGGCGCGGGTTTGCTCGACGGACTGCATCAAGGGCACGCACCGAACGCGGTTGTAACGGATAGCGATCATTTGCGGTTCGCTTTCGGGGGTCGCCGAAAGCACTTCGTCGACGGCGGCATAGCCGAGCAAGGTGCTCATCCAGCGGTCGAAGCTGCTCGGCGTTCCGCCTCGCTGCACGTGACCGAGAATCGTCACGCGAGCATCTTCACCAAGTCGCTCCTCCAGCACCTGGCGCACATAATCGCAACTGATCGGCTTGCCGGCGCGGTCCTGCGCACCCTCGGCGACGACGACGATGCTGTCGCGCCGGCCGGCGGCGCGACCGCTGCGCAAGCGGCCGCACATCTGGTCTTCCCAGCCCTCGGGCGGCGGATTCTCGGGAATCAGCACGTAGTCGGTGCCGCCGGCGATGGCGCTCATCAACGCCAGATAGCCACAGTGTCGGCCCATGACCTCAACGACGAAACTGCGCTGATGACTGGCGGCGGTGCTGGCGATGGCGTCGATCGCCTCGATGATCCGGTGCAGGGCGGAATCGGCGCCTATCGTCATGTCGGTGCCGACCATATCGTTGTCGATCGATCCGACCAGACCGGCGATCATCAAAGCCGGATGCTGCCGCGCTGTCGGCTCGTCTATCTCGCCGTTGTGCACCAGTTCCGCCACCAGCCCGGGCCATTCCCGGCGGAAGGTGTCGGCGCCGGTCAGGCTGCCGTCACCACCAATGATGACCAGCCGGTCGATGCCGTTCAGGAGTAGATTATGGGCGGCGCGCAGGCGACCGGCGCGTTCGCGGAAGGCGGCGCAACGGGCCGTGCCGATGATCGTTCCGCCGCGATGCAGAATGCTGCCGACATCATCCCAGGACTGTTCCCGGATGCGGTCGCCGCCGTCCACCATGCCCTGATAACCTTCGTAGATCGCGTAAACGGCAGCTCCCTGGTGCAGCGCGGTGCGCACGACGGCACGCACCGCCGCATTCATTCCCTGGGCGTCGCCGCCGCTGGTGAGAACGCCGATGCTCTTGGGGGGACTCTTGTTGTTCATGCCGGAATTTCCCTGTGGTTGAGAAGGAATGGCACGATGGTAACATTGCTCCCTGAAGCGGATGAAGGGGGTCGTCCAACGGCCGCCGGTGAGCATCGGCCGAGCTGATCGACATCGCTCTCCGGCCCCTGCCAGTCCGCCAGCAGCCGATGCTGGCCGCTTGTTTACGTTAGACTTGCGGCGGTCCCGAAATCACCCCAAGCCAAACTGAACTCCCGCGCCCGCTTCCTTGATGCCACCTCCCCTGCTTTCGAGTTACCCGCAGCAGACCGACCGCTTCGACGAGATGCTCGCCGAGGATGGCAGCGTTCGCCCCTCCTGGCAGCCGTTCCTCAGCTACCTCGATGCGGCAACGCCCGAGCAGATGCGCCACCGGATCGATTATGTCCGCCGGCGCATCCTGGAGAATGGCGTGACCTACAACGTCTATGCCGATCCGAAAGGCGCCGACCGGCCCTGGGAAGTCGACCCGCTACCCTTGATCCTGTCGCCGACCGAGTGGCAGGAACTGGCCAGCGCGGTCAGCCAGCGAGCCCGCCTGCTCAACGCCGTACTCGGTGATCTCTACGGTCCGCAGGAGTTGCTCAAGGACGGCACCCTGCCGCCGGCGCTGATCTACGGTCACAACAATTTCCTCTGGCCATGCCGAGGGATCAGGCCACCGGGCGACACCTACCTTCATCTCTACGCCGCCGACCTCGCACGGTCACCGGACGGCCGCTGGTGGGTGATCGCCGACCGCACGCAAGCGCCCTCCGGCGCCGGTTATGCGCTTGAAAACCGGACCATCGTTGGCCGCGTTTTCCCTGAGCAGTTCCGCGATCTGCACGTCCAGCATCTGGCCTGGTTCTTCCGTGAAGTGCAGGACAGCCTGGCCTACTGGGCACCACGCACAGGCGAGGCACCGCTGATCGTGCTGCTGACCCCCGGGCCGTACAACGAAACCTACTTCGAACACGCCTACCTGGCACGCTATCTCGGTTTTCCGCTGGTCGAGGGACAGGACCTGACGGTCCGCAGTGAATGCGTCTACCTGCGTACGCTCAGCGGCTTGCGACGCGTGCATGCGATCCTGCGCCGACTCGACGATGACTACTGCGACCCGCTCGAATTGCGCGGCGATTCGGCGCTCGGCGTTCCCGGCCTCCTGCAGGCCGTGCGCGCCGGCAATGTCCTGGTCGCCAACGCCCTCGGCAGCGGTCTGCTGGAATCCCCTGCGCTGCCGGGATTCCTCCCCGGCGCCTGCGAAAAGCTGCTCGGCGAGCCGCTGGCGATGCCTTCGGTGGCGACCTGGTGGTGTGGCGAGCAGGCCGCGCTCGAGTTCACCATCGAGCATCTCGATGAACTGGTGATCAAGGCCTCCTACCCCTCGCAGCGTTTCGACCCGCTCTTCGGCAATGAGCTGACCGGCAGCAAGCGCAAAGAAATGATCGCCCGTCTGCGCGCCAGACCACAGGCCTATGTCGCACAGGAACTGGTCAATTTTTCGCAGGCACCCGCCTGGAGTACGACCGATCAGCGGCGCCTGCTGCCGCGCGGCGTTGGCCTGCGCGTCTTCGTCGCCGCCACGCCCAGCGGTCACGTCGTCCTGCCGGGAGGCCTGACGCGCGTCGCTACCGTCTCCAACGCGCGCATCATCTCGATGCAACGCGGTGGCTCGAGCAAGGACACCTGGGTGCTCACCGAACAGGCGGTGAACACCTTCAGCCTGCTCAAACACTCGGTCGGCAAAGCCGACCTCGTTCGCGGCGGCCGCAACCTGTCGTCGCGGGTGGTCGAAAACCTGTTCTGGTTCGGCCGCTATGCCGAACGCTGCGACAAGACCTCGCGTCTGTTGCGCGTCGCGCTCACGCGTCTCGTCGATGCCGGCGCCGACACGCTGCCGGGGCTGATTTCGGCGCTCGATCTGTGCCGCGTGCTGCGCCTGCTGCCGGCGACCGAGCCGACAACGAACGGCACCGGCAAGGCGCGGGCCCCGTCGCCGCCGCCGCTATCTCACGAGACGCAGTTGCTCAGCGCGATCTGCGCCAAGGAATGGAGCGATGGTCTCGCCGGCGACATCCGCCGCCTGCTCTGGGTGGCCACACAGGTGCGCGAGCGCTTCTCGCTCGACAACTGGCATGCGATCAATCGTCTGCAACACCAATTGCAGCGCTACAGCGAGGCAGTCACCAGTGCTGCCGCGCCGGATCCCGGCGAAGCGCTGGCCTTTCTCGATCAGGTCCTGCTCGCCTCGTCGTCGCTGGCCGGTTTTGCCATGGACAACATGACCCGCGACGACGGCTGGCGCTTTCTGATCATCGGCAGGCGGATCGAAAGACTCGTCTTCCTGGCCAACGCTGTCGGCCAGTTCCTGCGCCTCGCCTCGACGCGCGCGCCAGGCAGTCTGGAGTGGTTGCTCGAACTGACCGACAGCATCATCACCTACCGTTCGCGCTACATGACCCAACCGCAGGTCCTGCCGACGCTCGACCTGATCGTTCTTGACGAGGGCAACCCGCACTCGGTAGCCTTTCAGGTGCAGATCCTGGTCCGTTACCTTGACAACCAGGCCCGCCTGCTCGGTGGCCCGCGTGACCAGGCGCTGCGCTCGGCGCTGGCCCGCCTGCAAGCATTCGACCTCGGACGCTTCGAGGGACAGAGCTTCAGCGAATGCCGCACCTGTGATCCCTGCCTCGACCTGGCGGCGCTGCTTGGCGAAATTGCGCTCGCCGGCGCTTCGCTCTCGGACCGTCTGGCGATGCGCTATTTCAGCCATGTCAGCGACGTCAGCCACTATACCCTGGCCTCGTGATCGCCGTGAACCTGCCCGCTGCCCGCTATCACGTCCTGCACGAGACGGTTTACACCTACGAGGCGCCGGTGTCGCTGTCGCGCCAACTGCTCCATCTGACGCCACGCGAATGCTCCTGGCAGCGTTGCCTGGCACACCAGATCACCGTTGATCCCGAGGTCACCGTCACGCGCGAGCGTCTTGATGGCTTCGGCAATCCAGTCAGGGAACTGGCGCTCGAGTTTCCGCACGACAGACTCAGCGTCCGCGCCGAGAGCACGATCGAAGTGCTGCCGCACTTGCCGGCCGGCGCACTGGCCGCGCTGGCGACCGGTCGGCCGGCACACGCCGGAGGTGCCACCCAGTCACCCTCTACGGTCGAGTCGCCGGGCTACCTGCGCGCCTCACCGCCCTGGGAGAGCGTCCGTGATGCGCTGGCCTATGGCTCGCGTCCGGTCGTGCTCGACGCCACTTGCTTCCAGTTCGAATCACCTTATGTACGCGTGAAGCGTGAATTCGCCGCTTACGCCAACCCGTGCTTCACCGCCAGACGACCCGTCCTCGATGCTGTCCAGGCGCTGATGAACCGTATCTACGACGAGTTCGACTTCGACCCCGAAGCGACCACGGTCGCCACCCCTGTGATCGATGTCCTGGCCCAAAAACGCGGCGTCTGTCAGGACTTCGCGCATCTGATGCTCTCCTGCCTGCGCTCGCAGGGTCTTGCCGCGCGATACGTCAGCGGCTATCTGCTCACCCAGCCGCCACCCGGGCAACCGAGAATGATTGGCGCCGACGCCTCGCACGCCTGGGTGTCGGTCTATTGCCCCGAACTCGAAGGGGGTCGCTGGGTTGACTTCGATCCGACCAACAACCTGCTGCCGGATACCCAGCACATCACGCTGGCCTGGGGCCGCGACTTCTCCGATGTCTCACCACTGCGTGGAATCATTCTCGGCGGTGATGCCCACGAATTGGATGTCGCTGTCACGGTGACGCCAATTGGCGAAGCCGACGGAGAAAATGCTCCTCACCGGCCGTGAAACACAGTCTGTAGTCAAGCGCAGTTTCGACCTGTTGGTCGCCTGCCTGGCGGCGCTCGTGTTGTTGGTCCCGGTGGCTGTCGTCGCGTTACTGGTCAAGCTGACCTCGCGCGGACCGGTGCTCTACTGGTCTGATCGCATCGGTCGCCACAACCGGATTTTCCGGATGCCGAAGTTCCGCAGCATGCGCGTCGGTACTCCGGCGGTGGCCACGCATCTGCTCACTGATCCGCAGTCTCATCTGACGCCCATTGGTTCGTTCCTGCGTCAATCGAGCCTCGACGAACTGCCCCAGTTATGGAGCATCCTGGTCGGCGACATGAGTTTCGTCGGACCACGCCCGGCGCTCTACAACCAGGATGACCTGATCGGCCAGCGTACCGAATATGGGGTTCACCAACTCGTCCCGGGACTGACCGGTTGGGCACAGGTCAATGGCCGTGATGAACTGCCGATTGCCGAGAAGGTTCGGCTGGATGTAGAGTACCTCCAGCGGCAGTCGTTCCGGCTGGACCTCCGCATCCTGTGGCTGACTCTGGTCAAGGTTCTGCGCAGTGAAGGGGTGGCGCACTGAAGGCCGGGATCTTCCCCATACGGCAAGCGATCGTCGGCCGCTGCATGGCCCACAGAAAGAGGATGACCGATGCCAAATGGCAAGAACCGCCCCTGCGCGCCGAGCACAGGCTACAGCCACGCGGCAAAGACCGTGGTCCAGGAAACCACGCTGCGCGTGAAGGAAATGCACGACGCCATTGCCGGCCAGTCTTTCGGCATCCTGCAGCGAATCCCGCTGATCTCCGGCCCGGCACAGATCGTGCGCGGCGCTCACGACATCATCGCAGCGGGCGTCTACGCAGCCATTCACCACACCAGCGGCGGCTTGCTCGCCGCCGCAGCGATCGTCGAGAAGCACGGCACCGGCTTTGTCCCCAGCCAACCGCCCGGCCGTCTCTCCAGCGGACTGCGCAGCGCACTCAACGGCGCTTTTGGTGACCATCTCGCCGCAAGCCACAACCGGCTGGCGATCCACATGGCGATTCATGCGCATGGCGCAGCGATCGCGCTTGACGCCGATTCGCTGCGCAGCGCTTTCCCCGCGGCGGGCAAACGACTCTGCGTCTTCGTCCATGGACTGAGTTGTGACGAGCATGGCTGGAATCCCGGCGACGACGGCGCAGCTTCCGAAACCGATTTCGGCCGCCAATTGAGCGCTGATTTCGCTTGCACCCCCGTCTACCTGCGCTACAACAGCGGCCTGCCGATTGCCGACAATGGTGCCCGACTGGCCGCGCTGCTTGAGCAACTGATGGCTGCCTGGCCGCAGTCGGCCAGCGAGATGGTCATCATCGGTCACAGCATGGGCGGCCTGATCGCGCTGGCGGCGTGTGAACAGGCAGCGGCAGCAGCGATGCAATGGCCGCACTCGACGCGAATGGTGATCTGCCTCGGCTCGCCGCATCTCGGCTCACCGGTCGAACGACTCGGCCACCTGACGACCTCGGCGCTGAACCTGTCGAAGATCACCGCGCCGCTCGCCAGGATTGCCGGCGCGCGCAGCCAGGGAATCAAGGATCTCCGCGCTGGTCCTGGAGCAGCGCGCAGTCATCCCACCCACGACCATATCGCTTTCCGCTTTCTGGGCGCCAGCCTGGCCGAAAACGTCGACAAGCCCGGTAGCGAGTTCGCTGGGGACTTCTTCGGCAAACTCTTTGGCGAATGCGTTGGCGACGGCCTGGTGATGCTGGACAGCGCCACGACGCATGCCATCGACGGCGACGTGCAGAGCGCCAGGATCGGCAAGCTGAACCACATGGGCCTGCTGACCGACGTGCGCGTCTATCAGCAGATCAGCGAATGGGTCGCCGTACTCGACCACCGCACAGCGTCGCACACCGGCTGAGCCAGCACGATCTTCGCGCCCGAGCCGCGCACGGCAAGCAAGCCATGCCAGGCGTGTCCGGGCGGCATGTTAAACTCCGGGGTCAGGATTTTCGGCCCGCCGCAGCATGCCAACCGCACTCAAACCGCCCGCCTCCTCGCTGCGCATCTACTTCCGGCTGCTCGGCTATCTGCGCCCCCTGATTGGCCTGTTCGCGGTCAGCCTGCTGGGCTATGTGATCTTCGCCTCGTCGCAGCCCATGATGGCCTGGATTCTGAAGGTCTTCGTAGACGGACTGAACGCTCCCGGCGGCGTGTCGCCACGCGCGATTCCCCTCGTCGGCCGGCTGGAACTGATCTACGCCGTGCCGCTGCTGCTAGTCGTGGTTGTCACCTGGCAGGGGATCGGCTCCTTTCTCGGCAACTACTACCTGGCGCGGGTCTCGCTGGGCTTGATCAACGATCTGCGGCGCGCGCTCTTCGACAGCCTGCTGCGCCTGCCGAATGTCTATTTCGACGAGCACAACTCCGGGCACCTGATCTCGCGCATCACCTACGACGTGACGATGGTCACCGGCGCCGCCACCGAGGCGATCAAGGTCGTCATCCGCGAGGGAATGACCGTCGTCTTCCTGTTCGGCTATCTGCTCTGGATGAACTGGAAGCTGACGCTGGTCATGGTCGCGATCCTGCCGATCATCGCCGTCATGGTGCGCAGCGCCAGCCGGAAGTTTCGCCGGCAGAGCCGGAAGATACAGGCGACGATGGGCGACCTGACGCATGTTGCTTCGGAAACCATCCAGGGCTACCGGGTGGTGCGCAGTTTTGGCGGTGAGGATTACGAATCGGTGCGCTTTCGGGCAGCGTGCGACGACAACACGGCCAGGCAGTTGCGCATGGTCAAGACCGCCGCCAGTTATACACCCGCGCTCCAGTTCGTCACTTTCAGCGCCATGGCGGTCCTCCTGGTCCTGGTGTTGCTGCTGCGCGGTGACGCCTCGGCCGGCGACCTGGTGGCTTATCTCACCGCCGCCGGCATGTTGCCCAAGCCGATTCGCCAGCTTTCCGAGGTCAGCGCGACGATTCAGAAAGGATTGGCCGGCGCCGAGAGCATTTTTGCCCAGTTGGACGAACCGCAGGAGACCGATGCTGGCACCGTCGAAAGGGATCGCGTCGCCGGCTTGCTGGAGGTCAAAAAACTGTCCTTCGCCTATCCCGGTCACTCCCCGCGCGTCCTCAACGAAGTCAGTTTCTCGGCCAAACCGGGACAGATGGTCGCGCTGGTCGGGCGCTCGGGAAGCGGCAAGTCGACGCTGGCAAATCTGATCCCCCGCTTCTACCACCATGCTTCCGGCCAGATCCTGATCGACGGTGTCGACGTCGAAAATTACACGCTGCGCAACCTGCGCCGGCACATCGCGCTGGTCACCCAGCAGGTGGTCCTGTTCAACGACACGGTGGCCAGCAACATTGCCTACGGCGACCTCGCCACGACGCCGCGGGTGGCGATCGAAGAAGCCGCCGAGGCCGCCTGTGCGCGCGAATTCATCGACCTCCTGCCCAAGGGCTTCGACACGCTGGTCGGTGAAAACGGCGCGCTGCTGTCGGGCGGGCAGCGTCAGCGGCTGGCGATCGCCAGGGCGCTGCTCAAGGACGCGCCGATCCTGATTCTCGACGAGGCGACGTCGGCGCTCGACAGCGAGTCGGAACGTCACATCCAGATCGCCCTCGACCGGGTGATGGCCGGGCGGACGACACTGGTCATCGCCCACCGCCTGTCAACGATCGAAAAGGCCGACCTGATCCTGGTCATGGATCAGGGCAGCATCGTCGAACGCGGCACCCACGCCGAGTTGCTGGCGATCAACGGCCACTATGCGCGTCTGCACGCAATGCAGTTCAGCGAGCAGGGCGACGGGCCGGCCACCAACGCGACGATCTAGGAGGCTGCCGGGCTTTCAACGTGTAACTTCTCAAAAACTCCGGGCATGAGCGTTCGCTGAATCTGGGATGCTTGCTTGCAGGTGGTGCGGGACACAGCGCGCGAAGCGTGGTTCAATCTGCAGGCATGAGCACCGAGACCCCTCAGAAACTT
>NZ_FLQX01000168.1 GCF_900089955.1 Candidatus Accumulibacter aalborgensis
GGTTTGCCGCTCCCCGCGCTCCCTGCTATCCCGGCAGCAGCACAGGGGGAGTGAACGGTTACGTTGATAGTGCGATTTTGCACGTACTCAAGCTATGGCTCAAAGCGCCGGTCATCGAGGAGGACGAGGACGGCACACGGAAGCATGTCGGCGGCGGTAAAGCCAACAGCAAAGGCACCCCACAAGGTGGTGTGATATCGCCGCTGTTGTCGAACTGCTACCTGCATCTGCTTGATCGGATCTGGGTCAGGCAGCAATGCTGCGTGAAATTGAAGGCGCGAATCGTCCGGTATGCGGATGATTTTGTGGTGCTGTGCGGGGGCAAAGTTGACGCGCCCTTTGCCACGGTACGGCGAGTGCTGGATCGACTTGATCTCACGCTGAATGAGAGCAAGACACGCATTGTTGATGCAAGGAGAGAGAGTTTTACTTTCCTGGGATTTGAAATCAGGGTGAGCAAGAGTTGGCGGTCGGGCAAAAGCTATCCGCATGTCTGCCCGGCACCCAAATCGCTTGCGAAAATCAAGGAACGTATCAAGCAACAGACGGATCGACGGCTCACACCAGTACCCTTGGGCGACGTAGTGAAGAATATGAATGCCAGCCTTCGTGGTTGGGTAGGCGACTTCCACTACCGAAATTCCAGCAAGGTACTCGACAAGGTGAAAACGCAGGCCGAACAACGCTTGCGGACGCACCTGATGAAGCGTCACAAGATACAGGATCGGGGAGCAGCGTTACAGCGATTCCCACGTCAGAAGCTTTATGCGAACTACGGGTTATACAAAGTTCCGGTAACGGCAGGCTGGAAAACGGCGCATGCCTCGGTGTGAAGAACACCGGAAAGCCGTGTGCGGGCAAATCGCATGCACGGTTTGATGAGGGAGGATAGGTGAAGCAAACTATGGCAAGGCTATTGAGGCACCGCCAGACGAAAGGGGCGGTAACAGCTAGGCTAGGCCTAAGGAATGCAGAGCCTGTTCTCTACTCTACACGATTCCTTACCCTGACTCTTTAATCGATTCAAGGTCTTGACCATGCCGATTATTTCGATGTTTTACGGGATCATAATCCGCCTGTATCTGATTGACAACAAGCATCACAACCTGCCGCATATCCATGCGAAATACGCCGAATTCGAGGCGTCGATTGGTATCGGGGATGGCGAAATTCTGTCTGGAGAGTTGCCGCGAAAACAGTTGCGGCTGGTTCAGGCATGGATAGAACTGCGTCGCGATGAATTGATGGCGGATTGGGAACTGGCTGTCAGTGGCGAAAATCCGTACAAGATCGCTCCCCTGTGAGGCCACCATGTACTGGGATGCTCTGATCGTCAAACCACTTGCTGATTACCGTATCTACGTCGAACTCAAGGGCGGGCGCAAGGGTGTCTTCGACATGAAGCCTTATCTTGCTCACGGCGTCTTTCGCGAGTTAAGGAACGTGCCTTACTTCAACCAAGTGGGCATCGTGTTTGGTGCGGTGACCTGGCCCAACGAGCAGGACATTGCTCCGGAGACCTTGCTTGCTGAAATGGTGCCACTGGAATCGGCAACTGCCTCTGGCGAGACGCTCCAGAGGGACGCGTCGCAAGGTCGTCGGTAAACGGGGACACCTTTTTTTGGGCCGGCTGCAGCGTCGTAACCGTAGTAGCCGTAGGATGCGCTGACCGAGGGGAAGCGCATCGGTCGCAATTAATGCGCTCCGTACGTCAGCACATCCTGTTGGCAATGGCAGCCAACGGGTCGTGAACAACGCTCGATTCCTCATCCTGCCGTGAGTCGAAGGCAAGAATCTGGCCTTGTCCATCTTGCCTCGCGCAGATGGCGAGTCCAGCCAAAAGCGCCCATAGTAACCATGCCCGCGGAGTGATTTGGCGTGAGTGGCCGGCTAGCGCGCCACAGTAAACGTCAGCGCTCCTCCATCGCACATCCCGTCCGACAACACCAGCAGTTTATACGCAAGCGGCGTCTCCTCCAGAATGGTCATGGCCTCGGGTTTAAGCTTTTCATCTGTACAGACGCGGTTTTCGCCCTGTGTCAGTTTACGCAGTTTGACCCCCCTTATATCGAGAGCGGCCAGCGGCTTGGGCGTCACGCTCTTGCCGTCCCACCAAGAGATGGTCCAACTCACGCCCTTCTTGTTGGCCGGGTCATCATTCGGACCCGCCAAGAGCAGAAAGCCGGTTTTCACGGCCACCATGTCGCGTATGCCGCGTCCCACGCCGAGCTCGACTGGCTTGACGAGGGCCTTCGGGTCGCCGCCCTCGAACAGCTCTGCAGCATCGACGACGAGTATACTGGCGCGGCCCCGTTTGGCCGGGCTACGGAAGCCGAAATACAGTTTCCCGTCCTTGACCGCCAGGCCTTCAATGTTGACACCGCACGTGTCTTCTCTCACGTGGGCCATGAGTTCGGTTTGCAACTGCATGATGGACCACAGGCGGCCGGTGTCGGCATAGTCCACCAACCTGCCCTGTGGGTCGCTTGCTGGAGAGCGCAGCGCGCGACCGGTGGCGGGGTCCAGGCGGAAGCGGATGACATGGCGGCTGAAAATGTTGCTCCTGCAGCCTTCACGTCTGGCCGAGTGCGAGCCGGTGATGTAAAAGTAGGTGCCGTCGGTGGCCGCGCCCTCGGCGTCCAGTTCGCCCTCGTCGGCGCGCAGAGTGACTCCCCCTCGATCGACGGCGAGCTCATTGTTGAGGACGGTGGCGAAACGCGCCTCAACGCCTTCATCGAAGACCATCAAGCAGATGCGCTGGTGTGCCGCGTTGAGGTTGCACGCTATGCCGCTGAGAGCCTTGCGAGTTTGCTCTTCCTCCTTTTTCCTTAGCCCGAATCGAAAGCCACTTCCACTATCCCAGAGGCCGCTGGTGGGGCGCACGGTGGGGATATCGAGCGGCGTCTGCGCGTGCGCACTGACCAGCACCAGCAGCAGAATAGCGGTGAGCCCCGAGGCGAAACGGTGCCGGTGTGGGGAAAGGCGGGTTGCACACGGATTCATGGCAGTAGTCTCATCGCAAATGTACCGCAAGGATCATGGTTGCTTGCGCAGCCCAGGCTGCGGCAGCACCTAACTATTGAACTTATTATCGCCGATCCAGGAAGGTCTGAACGGATGGAGGGGCAGCAGGGTGAGGCCGGGGCTTGCACTGTGGTCACTACGATGGGACACTGATCACACCTTTAGCGATGGAGAGAAACGAATGAATGCGCAAGACATATCACGTTGGCAGGATCTGGCCATCCAGTACGCCTCGGATCTTGGCGTCAAGATGCTGGCGGCGATTGCCTTCTGGGTTATCGGTCGCTGGCTGATTGGCCGCGTTGGCAGCCTGATCCAGAGCGCGCTGGAACGTCAGAAGGTCGATGCCACGATCATGCGCTACCTCGGCACGGTGATCAATGTCACTCTGAATATCGTGCTGGTAATCGGCATTCTGGGCTATTTCGGCATCCAGACCACCAGTTTTGCCGCACTCTTCGCCGCCGCTGGTGTGGCCATCGGCCTGGCCTGGTCGGGGCTGCTGGCCAACTTCGCCGGCGGCGTTTTCCTGATCATCCTGCGGCCGATCAAGGTGGGCGATTTCGTGACCGTCGGTGGCGTTACCGGCACGATAAAGGAAGTTGGCCTGTTCGTCTCGGCGATCAACACACCGGACAACGTCATGACGCTGGTTGGCAACAGCAAGATCTTCTCCGACACCATCCAGAACTTCTCGACCAACCCCTATCGTCGGGTTGATTTGAAAGCGCAGTTGTCGGGGGCGGCTGACCATGCGGCGGCGATGGTGCTGCTCAAGGAAAAGATCGCCACCATTGCGAACGTGCTGCCGAGTCCGCCGGTCGACGTCGAGATCCTCGAGTTCAATCTCGTCGGCCCCGTGCTGGCCGTACGTCCGTACTGCCACACCGATCACTACTGGCAGGTCTACTTCGACACCAACCGGACCATCCGCGAAGCGCTCAACGCGGCTGGCTTCCCGGCGCCGATGCCGGCGCAAGTGGTGTTCGTCAATCAGCAGTAGGCAGGGATAGGCGGCGGCGCGGGAGTTCGGGAAGCGATTCCCCTGCGCGATGGCCGCCAGGTTCCTGTCCGGTAACGACCTCACCTTGCTGCGCTGCGGTGCCGAGTATTTTCCGGCGCTGATCACGGCCATCGACGAGGCAAAGCACGAGGTCCATCTCGAAAGTTACATTTTCGAGGACGATGCGACCGGCCGCGCCGTCGCCGAAGCGATGGCCAGAGCCGCCTGGCGCGGTGTCAAGGTGCGGGTTCTCGTCGACGGCTTCGGTGCCCGCGAGTTTGCTGATCGCCTGCAACCGGGGCTGATCGCGGCGGGAGTTCAGGCGATGGTCTACCGGCCAGACAGCGCATGGTTTCTGTTGCGTCGCCATCGCCTGCGTCGCCTGCACCGCAAACTGGCGGTGATTGATGGGCGAATCGGCTTCGTCGGCGGCATCAACGTCATTGACGACATCAATACCGCACTTCACCTGCCACCGCGGCATGACTACTCGGTTCGTGTCGAAGGTCCGCTGCTGATGCCGATCCAGGAAGCGCTGTATCGGCTCTGGGAACTCGTCGTCTGGGCAAAACTCAACCGTCGCTACCGCTTGACGAGGGCGTCGCTCACACCTCCGGTGCCATGTGGGTCTCAGACGGCCGCCTTCCTGGTGCGTGATAGCGTCCGCCATCGGCGTGACATCGAAGACGCGTACCTTGAGGCCATCGCCGCCGCGCAGGAAGACATCCTGCTCGCCAACGCCTACTTCCTGCCTGGACGCCGTTTCCGGCGTGCCCTGTGCGATGCGGCGAAGCGCGGCGTGCGGGTGGTGATCCTGCTCCAGGGACGCGTCGAGTACCGGCTTATGCACTACGCCACACAGGCACTGTATGGCAAGTTGCTGGGCGCCGGCATCCACATCTTCGAGTACCGGCGCAGCTTCCTGCATGCCAAGGTGGCGGTCGTCGACAGACGCTGGGCGACCGTCGGTTCGTCGAACATCGATCCTTTCAGCCTGTTGCTGGCCAGAGAAGCGAACATCGTTGTCGATGATGCCAGCTTTGCCGACGACCTTCACCGCAGTCTGCGCCAGGCGATGCAGAAGGGCGCTCACCGATTGCCTGCCGATAGCTGGCAGCGGTTACCGTGGACTTCGCGCCTGCTGCGCTTGGCGAGCTACAATCTGGTTCGCATCCTCGTCGGGATGACTGGTTATGGCCGCAGGCGCTAACCGGGGAAGGCTCCGCGCAGCGCCGGCACCTGCCTGATCGACCAGGTATCGGTGGCCCAGCGCCAGATGTCGGTGAGCGGTCCACGACTGAGCTCCTGCGGAACGGGGTGGCCAAGAAAACGCAGCACAGCCGCCACTACCTCGCTGCCTTCCGACGGGTCGACCGCTTTGGCGCGTGTCTGTTTGGAAAGCTTCTCGCCGACGGCGTTGGTGACTACCGGCAGGTGAGCGTAAGTCGGAGTCGGGAGCCCCAGTCGTTGCTGCAGCCAGATCTGGCGTGGCGTCGAAGCGAGCAGGTCGACGCCGCGGACGACCGCGTTGACTCCTTGTGCGGCATCGTCGACGACGACCGCCAATTGGTAGGCGAATTGCCCGTCGGCACGCAGCAGAATGAAGTCTCCGACGGCGCGTTCAAGATTCTGTCGCACACGCCCCTGCACGCGATCGTCAAACGAAATTTCGTCATCCGGTACGCGCATTCGCCAGGCTCGCGCCGCGCGTCCGTCGGCCAGACCGCGACGGCAGATTCCAGGGTAGATCAGCCCGCCATCGACAGATGTGGGCGGTGAACAGGCGGCAATCTCGCGCCGCGAGCAGGCGCAAGGATAGGCATAGTCCCGGCGTTGCAGGCTAACCAGGGCGGCGCGATAGAGATCCAGTCGCTGGCTCTGGACGAGCACTCGACCATCCCATTGAAGCCCGAAGCCTTCGAGCGTACGCAGGATGCCATCAGCCGCTCCGGGGACGGTCCGCGTCAGGTCAACGTCCTCGATGCGCAGCAGCCATTCGCCGCCGTGGGCGCGGGCATCGAGATAGCTCGCCACTGCGGCGACCAGCGAGCCGAAGTGCAGGGGGCCGGTCGGGGAAGGCGCAAAACGGCCGCGATAGAGCTTGCGACCGCGCTCGTCGATTAGCTTGAACATGCCCCTTCTCCCTCGGCGTCAGAGACCGCCATAATTATGAATTTCGCCAAGAATGCCAAGCCATTCTGGTGTAGAATTTGATGCCAGTTGCGCGGCCGTGACGGGCTCGCAAATCCCCTCAGGATCATTGATGCCGCTGCCCCCACCCGCTGCCCAACGTACCCGAATGCACGTTCGCAGCGTCCAGCTCGACGGTTACAAGCGCGCCGATGGCCGCTGGGACCTCTGGATGCGCTTGCCTGCACCGATGCCATGCCCTACATCGGCTACTGCGACCGGATCACGCCGGATTACGCACAGATCATCGGACTCAACCTGTTTCATGGTTTCCGTAGCGCAGTGAATGACCTTTTTCGTGGCAAGCACTGTTGCTCGAAGATCAGCGAACTGCTGATGTTCCTGCCCACTGCGGCGCTGCAGACTTTTGCCAGTGACGTGCGCGACGACGACGATAGCGGGCCCTGTCAGCTCGACCATTGCCACGCGCTGGATTCGCATTCGGACGCAGTACGGCGCTTGTACCCGCGCTGCTACCGCGGCCAGAAGCCTGGGTAGGATATCCTACCCGTGGTTCGTTACTTAGTTACTCGTTACATTTGTTACATTTCGCAACCTTAACTCAAGCAAGGAAAGCGCATGAAAATTCACGAATATCAGGGCAAGGAACTCCTGAAAAAATTCGGCGTCGTGGTTCCGCGCGGGGTGTTCTGTCCATCCGTCGATGATGCGGTCAAGGCAGCCGAAACCCTGGGGGGCAAGGTCTGGGTCGTGAAGGCCCAGATTCATGCTGGTGGTCGTGGCAAGGGCGGTGGCGTCAAGGTGGCCAAGTCGCTGGACGAAGTTCGCCAGTACGCCAGCGAGATCCTCGGCATGCAGCTCGTCACCCACCAGACCGGGCCGGTAGGCCAGAAGGTGCGGCGCTTGCTGGTCGAGGAGGGGGCTGACATCCGCAAGGAGTACTACGTCGCTGCACTGACCGACCGCACCACGCAGAAGGTCGCGATGATGGCTTCCTCCGAAGGGGGCATGGATATCGAGAAGGTTGCTCACGACACTCCGGAAAAAATCCTCAAAGTATTCATCGACCCGATCGACGGTCTGAGCGACGAGCAGGCGGCCGGACTGGCCACCGGCATAGGCGTTCCCGCCGACTCCGTCGCCAAGGCGGTTGCGGCGCTCAAGAGCCTCTACCAGTGCTACATGGAAACCGACGCCTCGCTGGCCGAAATCAATCCGCTGATCCTCGAGGGCAACGGCAACATCAAGGCCATCGACGCCAAGTTCAACTTCGACTCCAACGCGCTCTATCGGCAGCCGGAGATCGTTGCCTACCGCGACCTCGACGAAGAGGATCCGGACGAACTCGAAGCCTCCAAGTTCGACCTTTCGTATATCTCGCTCGACGGCAACATCGGCTGCCTGGTCAACGGCGCCGGCCTGGCGATGGCGACGATGGACACCATCAAGCTGTTCGGTGCCGAGCCGGCCAACTTCCTCGACGTCGGCGGTGGTGCGACCACCGAGAAAGTCACCGAGGCCTTCCAGATCATGCTCAGAAATCCCAAGGTCAAGGGGATTCTGGTCAACATTTTCGGTGGCATCATGCGCTGCGACACGATCGCCACCGGCGTCGTTGCCGCCGCTCGGGAAACCCATCTCTCGGTGCCGCTGGTGGTGCGCATGAAAGGGACCAACGAAGACATCGGCAAGAAGATCCTCAGCGATTCGGGTCTGCCGATCATCACTGCGGATTCAATGGCTGATGCCGCCACCAAGATCGTTGCTGCGGTCAGTTAAGGAGCCAAAATGTCGATTCTGATTAATAAAGACACCAAGATCATCACCCAGGGCATCACCGGCAAGACTGGCCAGTTCCACACCGAGAAGTGCCAGGAGTACGCTAACGGCAAGAACTGTTTTGTCGCCGGAGTGAACCCGAAAAAGGCCGGGGAGAGCATTTTCGGGATTCCGATCTTTGGTTCGGTCAAGGACGCCGCCGCTGCGACTGGCGCCACCGTCTCGGTAATCTACGTGCCGCCGCCAGGCGCCGCCGCAGCGATCTGGGAAGCGGTCGAGGCCGATCTCGATCTGGTGGTCTGCATTACCGAAGGCATCCCGGTGCGCGACATGCTGGTCGTGCGCAACAAGATGCTCAGGAAGGAAGCTGCAGGTGGCAAGAAAACCCTGCTGCTGGGTCCGAACTGCCCCGGCCTGATCACCCCGGATGAAGTGAAGATCGGCATCATGCCGGGTCATATCCACCGCAAGGGGCGCATCGGCGTGGTGTCGCGGTCAGGCACCCTGACCTACGAAGCCGTTGGCCAGTTGACCGAAATCGGCCTTGGCCAGTCGTCAGCGGTAGGGACCGGTGGCGACCCGATCAACGGGCTCAAACACATCGACATCATGCGTCTGTTCAACGACGACCCGGATACTGACGCGGTGGTCATGATCGGTGAGATCGGCGGCCCCGATGAAGCCGACGCAGCGGTGTGGTGCAAGGCAAACATGAAGAAGCCGATCGTTGGTTTCATTGCCGGCGTCACCGCTCCGGCCGGCAAGCGCATGGGCCACGCAGGTGCGCTGATCTCGGGCGGCGCCGACACCGCTGATGCCAAACTCGCGATCATGGAGGAATGTGGCTTCACGGTGACCCGCGATCCGTCGGAAATGGGCAAGCTGATCAAGGCGCTGATATAGGTCGACTGTGCTGGTCGCAAGTCGCAGCGAAGAGGGCAGACTGCGGTCTGCCCGTTTGTTCTTGCTGAGCGTCATTTGCCGGTAGAATCGTTGTCCAAGCGGTCTGAGAAGTTGCCCCCGGAACTCCGTGGGCAACCCGCGGCGATCACTTGATTTCAGATGCGAGAAAGAAATGGCCCTGTTCCTGAGTGAGAATGACGTTGAATCACTGTTGACCATGTCGCTGGCACTGGGTGCGGTCGAGGAAGCACATCGTGCGCTCTCGTCGCGGCAGGGCAGCGATGTTCCTCGGCAACGGACGCGCTTGCCGCAGACCACACTGCACCTCCTGCAGGGAGCGTTGCCCTCACTCGACGCCATCGGCTACAAGGCCTATACCAGCAATCGATCGGGCGTGCGTTTCCTGGTGCATCTTTATCGCGCGTCGACTGGTGTCCTGCGGGCGGTGATCGAAGCCGACCGTCTGGGAATGATGCGTACCGCCGCTGCGTCCGGTGTGGCGACGCGCTGGTTGGCAAGACCTGACGCGCGGGTGGCGGGAGTGTTTGGCGCCGGCTGGCAGGCCGAGGGGCATCTCGAAGCCCTTGTCGCGGTCCGCCCACTGCAGCGGGTCAAGGTCCATGCCCGTCATAGCGACCGGTTGGCCGCCTTTTGTTCGCGAATGTCTGAACGTCTCGACATCGAGGTTGTGCCGACCGCTTCGCCGGAAGATGTGGTGCGCGGCAGCGACATCGTGAGCACGGTCACAACTTCGGCTACCCCGCTATTCAAAGCCGAATGGCTGTCACCTGGCACGCATATCAATGCCGCTGGTTCGAATTCATTGATTCGCCGCGAACTCGGCGAGGATGTTCTAAAACGTTGCTCGCCGATCGTCGTTGACAGCATCGAAACGGCGCTTCGCGAGGCCGGCGATCTGCTGCCGGTGCTCGAAAAAGGGCGCTTGCAGGCGCGAGACCTGCTCGAACTGGGCGACGTGATCTGCGGGCGTCAAGCCGGGCGTTCGACGAGCGACGAAATTACCCTGTTCGAGTCACAGGGTATGGCGATACAGGATCTGGCGCTTGCCGCCCGCCTTGAGCCCCTGGCGCGTGAGAACGGTCTGGGCGTCGAATTGCCTTATGGCGGGTAGTATTGAGACAATGGCCACTCATCAGTCAGGTGGAGAACCTGTGGCAAACAGTCTTGCTGGCGCGCTGGAGATCGTCGTTCGTTCTGACCCCGGCCTTGTCCGGGGTCAGAACGAAGATTCGGTGTTGGCCAACGCCGATCAGGGGCTGGCGATACTCGCCGACGGGATGGGCGGTTACAACGCCGGTGAGGTGGCCAGCGGCATGGCGACGACGCTCTTGTCGACGGGGTTGAAAGCGGCTTTCAAGGCCACTGCAGGGTACGAAAAGGACCGCTTGACCGGACAGCCGTTTGCGCTTGCCTGTCTGGTCGACCAAATCGCGGTGGTCAATACGGCGATCTATCGTGCATCAGAGAGCCAGTCGCAATTGGGCGGCATGGGCACCACTCTCGTGGCCGCCGTGTTTTGTGACGACCGCGTCTTCGTGGCACATGTCGGCGACTCGCGCCTGTACCGTCTGCGTGGCGAAGAGTTCGTGGCCTTGACTCGGGATCACTCGCTCTTGCAGGAGCAACTTGACAGCGGCCTGATTTCGGCCGAAGAGGCGCGTTACTCGACGAACCGGAACCTGGTGACGCGTGCCGTCGGGATCGATCCTGAGGTGGACGCCGAGATTCATGCCCACCGGGTGGTGCCGGGCGATATCTATCTGCTCTGTTCCGACGGCCTGTACGACATGGTCGATGAGGCGGACATTCAGCATGCCCTCGACATGCATGGTGCGAATCTTGAAGTCACGGCCAGGGAGTTGATTCAGATGGCTAATGACAATGGCGGGGACGACAACATTTCGCTAATTGTGGTCAAAATCCGGCGCGAGTTCCCTGCGGCCAGGCGGGGCTGGGCGAAACTCTGGTCATGGTTTAGACAAGGACGATAAAAGCAATGGCAAAGCTGATACTGAGCATGGATGGGCTGGTGCTCAAGGAAATCCCGCTGGTCAAGGATCGCATGAGTATCGGCCGCAAGGCACACAACGACGTTCAGATTGACAATATGGCCATCAGTGGCGAGCATGCGGCGGTGGTCACCATTCTCAGCGATTCTTTCCTCGAGGATCTGAACAGTACCAATGGAACCATGGTCAACGGTCAGCCGGTCAAGAAGCATTTCCTCAAAGATGGCGATGTCATAGAGCTTGGCAAGTACAAGATGAAGTATCTTACCGCCGCCCTGGCGGCGACCGAGCCCACCGGTTTCACTGACGGAAGCTCGGCCGAGGCACTGGCGGTGGCCGATGGTCGTCGGGTCGGCAGCCCGCCGTCGGCCACGACGACGCCAGGTAGTGCTGCCCCACCGCCCGCCGCCATCATGTTGCTCAACGGTTCGAACGCCGGGCGCGAGCTGCCATTGACCAAAGCGCTGACGACACTGGGCAGGCCTGGGCAAGTGGCGGTGATTGCCAGGCAACCGCAAGGGTATTTCCTCACCCACGTCGAGGGAGCAAGCTTTCCGGTGCTCAATGGCAAAACTCTCGACGCACAGGCTCATCGTCTCGATGACCATGACGTGATCGAGCTTGCCGGCGTGAAAATGGAATTTTTCGTCAAGACCTGATGAACCGTCGTGCCCTGCGTGGGCCAAGCCAACAGCAGCGGCGCCGCCTGTTCAAGGCGAGCGGCCAGCGCTTCATGGAGCCATGATGAGAGTAAGGGTTCTCGGCTGTAGTGGTGGAATTGGCGGCAGTCATCTGCGAACCACTTCCATGTTGGTCGATGATGACGTTCTCGTCGATGCCGGAACGGGCGTGGCCGACCTGTCTCTGGCCGAGCTGGCGGTCATCGACCATGTCTTCCTGACCCACTCGCATCTTGATCACATCGCCTCGTTGCCCCTGCTGGTCGATTCGGTCAGCGATCTGCGCAACAAGCCACTGATTGTCCATGCGACGGCGGCGACGCTCGAGATCATCGGCAAGCACATTTTCAACTGGGCGATCTGGCCGGATTTCAGGGTGATACCGAGTCCCGAGAAGGCCGTCATGCGCTGGCAGCCGATGGCCCTCGGACAGTCGGTACGGCTGGGTCGGAGAGTGATTACGGCGCTTCCCGCCGAGCACACAGTTCCTGCAGTGGGCTACCAGCTCGACTCAGGGGCTGGCAGCCTGGTGTTTACCGGTGATACGACGGTCAATGATTCTTTCTGGCCGGTGGTCAATCGCATTGCCAATCTGCGCTATCTACTGATCGAAACAGCCTTTCCGAACCGTGAGCAAGTCCTTGCTGAAATCTCCAGACACCTGTGCCCAAACATGCTGTTGGCTGAGTTGAAGAAGTTGACGATCGCTGCCGAGATCTACATCAGTCACCTGAAGCCCAGCCAGATCGAGTTGACGATGGCTGAAATCGAGGCCTGCGCGGGTGACTTCAAGCCAAGGATGCTGCAGAACAATCAGGTCTTCGAGTTCTGAGTACAGCGCAGGAAAAGCGTGTCTCAGTCAACCAGATGGCAGGGCAGGGCAAGCGTTCGCCGTCCCTCCTTAATCAAACAGCGCCTGCAGTCGACGCTCCATCAAGGCGACTCTACGAGACGAGGTAGCGTCCAAGGGTGGCGAAGGCCATTGTTATCAGCCCGAGGAACAGGTTTATGCCGACTATCTGTCGGATGCGGTTCAAGGCCGCGCCGCCAGCTTGCCAGTCCTCGATCTCGACGGCGCGCGCCAGCGCCCTGTAAGGGCCGGTGGCCACGTAGATGTAAATGGCGATCATGACTACCCCGCTGACCAGCATCAGGTACCAGCTCGACGGTGCCGCGCCAAAGCCGTGCTGCCAGAGCATAATCAGTCCGCTGGCTGGAATCAGGATGACCGCCCACCAGACCCAGACGAAAAAGCGCGAGAATACCCCATACCACAGCCGCAGGCGCTGCGGTGGATCGAACAACTCGACAGCCGTTGGCCGCAGGCAGACGTAGGCAAAGAACATACCGCCAACCCAGACGACGACGCTGGCGATGTGCAGGAACAGGAGCAAGGGTTGGCTATTCATGGTGCTGGTCCGTCAGTGGGCGATGCCTGGTCGACGCCGGCCGCCGCGACGGCAAAATCCAGCCGCTGGATCCTGTGGCGCCAGTGGCCGCCTTCCCAGTAGACGCGCCGGCTTCCTCCGAGGTGATGCAGCAGAAGCAATTGGGTTTGGCATGGGCATCCTCTCGTGGCACGAAGCGATACAACCAACATAGTACCTGCAAAGGTCGGTTGGGGTGATGGAGGAACCCGAACGCCCTCTGCGCCCTTCAATGTTGGCGTTCGTTCCTCACCCCATGTTGCCGGCGGAGTAAATCCGCATAAATCTGGCGGCAGTAATTGGCGGCGAGAAGGGCAAG
>NZ_FLQX01000169.1 GCF_900089955.1 Candidatus Accumulibacter aalborgensis
TCGTCAATACGACCAACCATACGGTCTACACCGAGGCCGAGTTCAAGGCGCTGCCGGGCGTATTGATCGCTGAGGATCCCTTCTCCAACAACACTTTAATCTATCTCGACCCCGCCTCCGGTGTCTCAGGCGGAGTGAGCCTGACGGGCATTTCCGATGCGTCGCTGTCACTGATCTTGGTCGAGACAATGTAGACAAAGCAGACCTTTCTTGACGTCATATTAGCGGGAGAGCATGATGAAAATCGACAAATTGCCTGACTTAACCAATGCGGTAAGCGGTGAAAAGGTCTTTCCGACATTCCAACCGCTAATCCATGAGGAAGATCCGCCTTGGAATGTCGGAGAACTTATCCCAGAGCGCTTACCTGAGCTGAATAGAGGTTTGATGGCGAACCACCACGTCGTCGCGCATAGCGAAGTCGTCTTCATCGACTCTGCCGTTGCCGATGTTTCGGCACTATTCCCGGGGGATGCCTATCCCACAACCGAAATCATTCGACTCGAATCGGGCCAGGATGGCGTGCGGCAAATCGCTGCCGTGCTGGCCGGAAGAAGCGGGTTAGATACCATCCACATCGTTTCTCATGGCAGCGAGGGCGCGCTACGACTCGGCACAGCCACCTTGTCCGCATCCACCCTCGACAGCTATCGCGAGGACCTCGCGACGATTGGTCATGCCTTGAGCGTCGATGGCGATATGCTTCTCTACGGTTGCAGCGTCGCCGAGGGAAGAGAGGGGGCCAGCTTTGTCAAGGCACTGGCTGAAGCCACCGGCGCCGACATCGCTGCTTCGACCAATGCCACCGGCAATGCGGCGCTGGGCGGCGACTGGTCTCTGGAAATGGCGAGTGGTTCGATCGAGTCGGCCGATTTTGCGACCCCGATGGCGCTTGGCGTTTATTCCGGTTTGCTTGCCGATGATTATTCCGCTGACCCATCAACTACTGGCACGGTTGCCGTCGGTGGCTCGTCGACGGGGGGAATCGAGACGCCGGACGACGTCGATTGGTTCAGGGTGAGCTTGAACGCCGGTAGCACATACCAGATCGACCTCGAAGGATCCGCGACAAGCCAAGGCACTCTTAACGACCCGTATTTTCGGGGGGTATACGACAACGCGGGGGTACAGATCCCCGGCACGACCGATGACGATAGCGGGACTGGCGCCAATTCGCGCCTTACGTTCACCCCGACGGCGACAGGAACCTACTACCTTGCCGCTGGAGCTGGAGCTTTCTCAACGCTTCATGGGACTTACAAACTATCGGTGGCCGTCCTCCCTGGCTCCGCCGGTAACGACCATATCATCGGAACTGCCGGCAATGACGTGCTAAATGGCTATGGAGGCAACGATACCATTGAGGGGCTTGCCGGTGACGACACGCTCAATGGTGGGCCAGGCAATGACGTACTGAATGGCGGAGACGGCAACGATTCCCTCTCCGGCGACGACGGCAACGACACGCTGACCGGGGGTGTGGGCGTCGACCATTTCAGCGTCTGGAGCAGTTATACCGACACCTCGGTGGATACCATCACCGACTTCACCGCCGGCAGTGGCGGCGACCAACTGCCAATTCCCACGTCGCGGTTGAGCCACTACAACTACGGCAATCCTTTCGCCAGCGGTCACGTCCGCCTCACGCAATCGGGCGCCGATACGCTGTTCGAAATCGACACCGATGGTCCTGACAGCGCCGCGGTTTTCCAGACCGTCGCGATCTTGAGTCATGTCACGAAAGGGGATCTGGTCGCTGACAATTTCGGCTACGGCGGCTACGATCCCCAGGTGATCGTGGGTACCCCGGGAGCCGACTTACTACCCGGCACCACCGGTAATGACCGGATTTTCGGTCTGGCTGGCAACGACACCTTGAATGGCCTGGCTGGCGATGATACCCTTGCCGGGGGGGCAGGCAATGATGTTCTCAATGGTGGCGACGGCAACGATTCCCTCTACGGCAACGACGGCAACGACACCCTGACCGGGGGCGCCGGCACCGACTATTTCAGCGTCTGGAGCAGCGATACCGACACCTCGGTGGATACCATCACCGACTTCACCGCCGGCAGTGGCGGCGACCAGCTTCCAATTCCCACGTCGCGGTTGAGCCACTACAACTACGGCAATCCTTTCGCCAGCGGTCACGTC
>NZ_FLQX01000170.1 GCF_900089955.1 Candidatus Accumulibacter aalborgensis
CACCAAGCCTTGCTGCCCATCAAAACCGTCTGGGTCTATCCTCTCGACCGTCACTTCAGACGGGTCCTCTGCGCATGAACACGTCGTTCCACCACCCATCCCACTGCATACACGCCCGCGCTTATTGAGAAGTTACTTCAACGTAACTTAACGTATTGATTTGTAACGATTCACGACTCATGGCGAATTCGTAAAATATCGATACAATCAATTTGTTAGATTCTTAAGTCCGACAGGCTCCTAGAGGCGCAGCCACTCATCCAGTAAAGCGCCCGTAGCGAAGCGAAATACGGCAATATTTCGTTCTACTAGGGAATCGCGGTCTGTCCCTCATCGCGGAGCTTTGCCGGGGTTTTCGCGGCGACGCGGCATCATGTCAAGCTAGCGCAATCGACCACCTGGAATTCAGCGCGCCTGTCGATGGCGTCCTGAGCGTCGTCGCTGCCGGAACCGATGACGTTTTCTTTGAATCCCCGGCCGAACGCGCGGGTCTTCTGCGGCGCCTGCGGGAAATCCTTGTACATGGTCTTCTGCACGGCCAGAGCGCGTTGCAGTGACAACTGATCGTTGTAACGCTCACCGCCTGAGCGGCTGCTGTGACCAACGATGTTAAGGCATACACCGGCCGATGCCACCCGTTTGGCGATCTGTCGCAGCCACAGCGAATACTGGGTGCGCAGCGAAGGGTCATTGACGAAATCGGTTGAATTTACCGAAAACAAAAAACGCGTGCTGAGATTCTTGGTCTGCAGACCGACGTCAACCAGTTTCGCGAAAGCATCCTCGGATTCCCTTGCATGACCAAGCTTGCGATAGGACTGGTATAGCGCCGAGTAGGTTTTCATCGTCTTGCCGTCCGCGCGAGATTCGGCGTTCTGGTAGAGGGTTAGCGCGCGCTTGAGATCGCCGCCATCGAAGTTCTTGTCGGCCTCGGACAATTCGGCTGATGTCAGCAGGGAGTCCATGTACCTGCGGTCGGCGACGTCGCCGGCGCGCGACTGGCTCGTGGCAACATAGCCTTCATCCCGCTTGTCCTTGAGATACATCGGGCTGTCCCGATAGGACGCAATGGGCTCATAGTTCAGCTTTTCCTTTGCCAGCCAAACTTCGGCGTTGGCAATGACGATGCCGGACTTGAGGTCCACCACAGAAGACAACAGGCGATAATATTTGTTGCCCGAGCCACGGTCGAGCCGGAGGGTGCCATTGACGACGTACTGGGCCACAGCAAGGCTCGTCGGCGTGATCGATTCGATGGCGAAATCGGGGAATCCATCCCTGACCTCCTTCAGCAACAACTGCTCGATCGCGCGGCTCGTTTCATTTACTTCAGCCGTATTGGCATCGATGAACGGATCGACCACGAAAGACTGCTTGCTCATGCGACTGGTCAGGGGCTGGAGGCTCCTGAATTGACCGAACAGATCGACCGTCAAATTCCTGACAGCGACATCCAGCGGGAGCGGTGTCTTGGCCACTGGCGCCGGCGCCGGCGCATTGGCACAACCGCCGAGCAGTACGATAATCGCGAAAAGTCGCGTTGACAGGTGCATCAGTCTCATGGTTACTTTCCCCCCGGGTAAAATAGTGATCGATGCCTTCATCGCTCAGCGGCATTTCTGCCTATAGAAATTGGTCTGAACATCCGTCAGCGGCTCGACCCCCATCGACATGATTAGGATCAACTCACTGCAATTGCACGACGGGCAGCCAGTCGGAGGCGGCACGATGTTTGGGCGCACTGCAGCTTCGACCGGCAGGGCGGCCTGCTGGACGGGACGGGTGGTGGGTGGTTTCAGCGCTTGCAGGCGGGAATTGGCAAGCGCCACGAAACGCCCCTTGGGATACTGATCAAGATAGGCCTGATAATCGCTGGCCGACTGGCTGGTCTTGATGCTTTCCCACAACGTCAATTCGACCGATGCGGCATTGTTCGCGGGCGGCGATGGCGCAAGAGCCGCATCGGTGCCGCTCGTGCATCCACCAAAACAGAAGTCGCCGTCGATGCTCCCTTCCATCCACGGCTCCTGCTCGCCCCTGGACTCCAATTTCACACCGGACACGACCCGCTTCAGGATCTGTTCGATGGGCTGCCCCGGAACGTCCATGTAGGTCAGCAAATACTGGGTATATAAGCCGTTCTTGCCCGAGCCATCCGAGGCTACATTGCCGGGACGAGTAGCAAAGGAAATGAGGGTTCCCGATGGCGCATCGACCTTGGCTAACCCACCCGCTGTCGAGCGAAAACTACGGCCAAAAGGATTGTTACGACAGGCATCGAGAAATACCAGATTGAGCCTGGTCTTCGCATCTTCCATAATATTCAGCACTTGGCTCACGTTGATGCTCTGAATCGGAACGTCTTCTTCCCCGACGATTTCCGCATCCACCACGGGCAGGTAGTTACTGCCCTTCAATTGCAATCCGTGGCCGGCATAGAAAAACAGGGCAACGGAGCCAGGCTTCAACCGCGAACGAAATTCGCGCAGCGTGGAGCCGACCTGTTTGCTCGTGAGGTTCTCTCTTTCGATGACCGTAAACCCCAGTTTGCGCAGCTTGGCGGAGATATCCCGGGCATCATTGACAGGGTTTGGCAGCGGAATGGTGCGGTAGCTGCTGTTACCGATGACCAAGGCAACTTGCACACTTCCGTTGGCGGAATCCTCACTGGAAAACGCAACAGCATCCTGGAAACCAGCATGCATCGCGCCCACGATCAACAGAACAGCAAGCGCCCGCAGCGATCCGATCGACGCAGTGGCCAACCCCCTCCCCCAGCACGAACGACAATAAGCCAACACGAATAATGCAATTTTTTTACCTAGTATGCGCGACATTGTCTCCATCGTCAATGAATGGTCTTTTCCAAGTGGTATGAGCCTGAGGCAAATACTTCGGCGCGCCAAACGCAAGCGCGAAGTGCTGTAGAGGTATCCCTAGCACACCAGCGGCTACAGGGCGCCGCAAATCCACTACGATTTCATGTTTCGCGGTGCCTGAATATTATCGAATTGCTTTAATGGATAAATCACGACATTAACCAGGCAGCGCTCGCCGCGTACTGTAATCTTTGACACCGGCATGCCACAGCCGGGATGAGGGGGAGCGAGGTGAGTTGCAAACCCTTGCGGGCGGCAGCGATGACGGTGCCGAGCAGAGCAAAGGCTCGGGAGCCGTCCGTGAAACGGATGCCGTGGCTGATGTAGCGCGTAATGACCCAGTGCCCGTTCGGCAGCGTTGTTGAAAGCGGCTAACGGGGCCAGGCTCGTATCTTGTGCCCGGTGGCCGCGTTATTGATGTGGGTGAAGTTTCAGGTCACCACGAAGTCCATTCCGTTCGACGCCGCTACTGCAACGTGCATGGCGTCTTCCGCGTACGCCGCTGCGATCGCCCTCACCAACCAGGAACGCGGCTGGCCACCGTCGTTTCAATGCACACCCGCCGCTTCATGGGGTTCTTTGGGGTTGCCATCAAGTGTGCCGAGAAGGGCGGCTGGTCGACATTTACTCCCGAAGGCTGCGTTCTTCCAAGCGTTCAGTCTCGCCTCAGCCCGCCGGCAGCCGCTCGTCGAGCCAGCGCTGCAGCACCGACCCAGTTGGCCAGTTGCGCAACAGCCTGGCGCGATCACGGCGCCAGGCGCGCGCATGCGCTGCCGCCGAGCGATGCTGGACAACGCCATCGAGGTCGATGACCACCACCCGACCGTGCTCCCACAGCAGATTGGTCGCCTTCAGATCGCCATGGCTGATGCGGTTGCGGTGCAGCGCCGCAAAGAGATCGAGAATCGCCGTCGCCTCTTCGTCGGGCGGCACACGGTCGGCCGACAGATGTCTCAACAGATTCGGTCCGGGACAAAACTCGCTGACCAGCCACGCCCGTCGGCGCAGTGGCCCGCAACGCTCTTCGATCAAGGCCAGCGGTGCCGGCGTGGCGATGCCGAGAAAGCGTAGCCGGTGCCCTTCACGCCACGAATGCCAGCCCCGGCTAGGCCGCCACAAGCGGCTCAGTGCGTGCCGCAGACTCTTGAGGTTGTAGCGCTTGATGAGCAGCGCGCGACCATCGATGACGACCCTGGCGACCGTCGTGGTGCCGCCGTCCTTCAGTATCGTACCGGCGCTGATGGCCCTGTCCACACTCTCCCGCGACCTCAGCACCTCCGCCAGCGCTTCGACTTCCCGACGGACCACCGCACGGAATCGGGTGGCGCTCTGGTCGACCGCGAACAGCGTGCACTCACGAAGCGTCTTGACGAGAAAATCTTTCAGCCGCCATGCTCGGACGCGCCTGATCTGCTCGCTCAGCGCCGGCAGATCAGGCAGGGAATCGCTGGCTCCGGCCGCGTAAGCCGGCAGCAGGGCCGCCACCTGACCGTCCCATGCGGCGGGCAACTGCGCCAGCAGAATGGCCAGGTTGGCGCTGGCGGGCGTCAGCGGCAGCCGCTGGCCAGGACAGACGACGCGCACCGCGTCGCCGTCGATGAGCAACCAGGTGTCTTCATGGCGCAGGAAGTTGCCCAGATGCAGGTCTTGCTGGACCAGCCCGGCGGCGTGCAGGCGGCCGAGCAAGGTCAGCGCCGGTGCCAACAGCGCCAGCGCCTGCCCATCGCCAGGAGCGGGGCCAGCGAGTCGCTCCCACGATTCGGCGAGACTTTCGGCCGGATCGAGGAAATCCGTCATCAGCGCGTAGCCGCCGCCGGCGAGCGCCGTTGCGGCCAGCAGCGCTGGCGTCGGCACGCCGGCCCCAGCGAGCGCTGCGAGACCGGTGCGTTCCTGCTGCCAGTGCCGTTCGCCGCGCTGCCCGATGAACAGCTTGGCCAGTACCTTGCTGCCGTTCAGCTCCGCCTCGCCGACCAGCCGCTTCCCCGGCAGGACGCGCAGCAGGCGAAGCATGAGCAGTTCGCCGCCATCGGCCAACAGCACGCGAAACGGCAGCCGCGGCTGGCGGCCAGCCGCGCGCAGGGCGCTGGCGTCGGTGAGTGGGAGGTGCGTCATCGGCAAGCGAGCGTCGCCCTAGCAGATCTCCCGGCGCTCCCAGCTCCACCCGGTCGGCCTGGCGAAATCCGCCTATTCCCGGCCATCAAAAAAGCCGATGATCTTGCCGATCCGCTTGCGGTCTTCGCGAGTCACCCGCTGATGCCGCGCATAGGCGAGATAGAAGCGCAGGCGCTGGCTGCGCGAGAACAGATGTTTGGCAGACTTGTCGAGGCAGGCGAGATCCTTGACCATCCGATAGTCGAGAACGGCGCCGCGGTAGAAGGTGCCGCTCGGACAATCGATCAGATAGACCGTCGGTGAGGGGCCGCCATCGACCAGCAGGTTGCGCCACTTAAGGTCATTGTGCGCGAAACCGGCTTCGTGCAGTGTGCGCGCGATGTCGGCGATCTGCTGGGTGACCTGCGCGACCCAGCGGCGATCGTGCAGACGCGGATCGTTGGCGCGGGCCAACTGCGCCAGATCCTCGGTATCGGGGATTTCTTCGGTCGCCAGAGCGCCACGCATGAAGCCCCCGAAACGGCGCTCCAGGCCGTAAGCGACCAGCGTCGCCGTCGGTATCCCCCAGGCGCGAAAAGCGAGCAGATTGCGCCATTCGGAGCGCACGCGCGGCTGACCCAACCAGCGCCGCAAGCCAAACCAGCGGCGGCTGGGATTCTTTCCGTTACCACTGTAGCGCTTGACGTAGTAGCGCTTGCCAGCGGCGCTGACGCGGATGACCAGGCACAGCGAATCTTCGGAGATCCATTCGCCGTCGAGGGCAAAGACGCGATCGATGTCGGCGAACAGCGCTGCCGCTTCGCTCGACGCGTATTGTGGACTCAACCACCAGCAGTTCATGTCATCTCACCGTCGGCAAGCTTGCGCACGAAACGGGTTTGCAGGCGCCGCGCCTCGCTCGCCAGATGCGCCAGCAAGGCCGCCTCCTGACGCAGGACAAGGCGCAGCGGAAGAGCAAAATAGGCCGCCAGGAAGCGCAGCCAGTCGCGGCTCGTCAGGCCGATGTCGAGGGCCGAAAAATACAGGGAGGCCAGGTCCTTGTCACGCCAGCGGCGCGGGGTCTTGGCCCTGACCTGGGCCCGATGAAGGTCGATCAGTGACACCCTGAGCCGATCGGGTGTCGGCGGTGGGTCGAGATGCAGCAGGAAATGGCAGAGGTAGAAGTCGCGATGGTTGACCCCACCGGCGTGCATGGCTCTGGCCATTTCGGCGACGCGCCCAATCAGGGCGCGCTTCAGAGCGGGCGCCGGCCGATGCGTCGACCAAAGGCCACAATAGTCTTCAAGACTGGCCGTGGGCGCGAGTTCTTCGCTGACGATGAACGAGCGCCGACGCGCCGGATTGCCGCCGCGCACGCCGAAGGCCACGGCGCGCAGGGTATCGACACCGAGTTCGCCGAGCCGCTCGATGGCACGCCATTCGTTCTCCGCTCCGAGCACCGGCAGGCGCAGCGAGACAAGGTTCTTGACGATCTCGGCGCCGCCTACGCCGCGATGGATCTTGACGAAGTAGCCGCGCCCGGCGACTTCGGTGCGCAGGGTCCGGCGCCCCTCCAACTCGCGGAAGACCTCGCCATCGAGCGCCTCGACGGCGACAAAGGGGTCCTTCCCCGACCACAGCGAGCGAAAAGGTTCGTCAAGAACCAGGAATCGGTGGCTCATCGGCGGATCATCGGCCGTTGCCCAGGATCACGTCGGCGGCTCGTTCGGCGTTGCTGTAGATGTCGGCCTGCTCGGCATAGGCCAGGCCATTGGCGGCCCAGCGCCTGCGCGCCGGCTCATCGTTCAGCATCTGTGCCAGCACCTGGTCGAGACACGCCTGCTCGAAAGGCTCGGCCAGGACCCTACCGGCGTCGGCGTCGCTGATGTAAGCCGCGTAGCCACAGACGGCGGTGGTCAACACCGGCAAGCCGGCGACCAGCGCTTCGAGCAGGACCGTCCCGGTATTCTCGTTGTACGCCGGATGCAGCAAGAGATCAGCGCCAAGCAGAAAACGCAGGATGTCGCTTCGCCCGCGCAGAATGTCGACGCGATCGGCCAGCCCGAGGGCTCGCGCCTGCGCGCGGAAAAGCTTGGGGTCATCGTCACCGATGGCGAACAGACGACAGCGGCAGCCCAGTTCCGGCGGTAGAGCGGCGAGCGCCTTCAGGCTGCGATCCAGCCCTTTGGTCTTGAATCCGGAGCCGATCTGAAGCAGAAGCAGATCGCCTCCGGCCAGCCCGAAGTCGGCGCGGACAGCCGCCCGAAGCTCGGCCGCGTCAGCCGGCGCACGCCGGTCGAGCGCAATTCCGGGCGGCAGCAAGTGGAAGCGCTCGTCCGCTGTGCCGTAGTACTTCTGGAACAGTGGCTGCTGCAACGGTGAAATCATCAGGATCTCGGTTCGGCTGTCCGGCGCGAAGACCGCGCGCTCGTAGGCCGCAAAATGGCGGTAGCGCCCGGTCATCCGATAGAGCCGGTTGCGCTGCGTGCGTGCCTTGTCCTCAAAGCAGGGGTCAGCGGCAAAATAGATATCGAGGGCTGGCATCTTGTTGAAACCGACGACGCGGTCGGCAGGACGTCTGGCCAGGTCGTTGCCGACCCAGGCAGTGAACCTCGCATAGCGGCGCTGATTGGTCAGTCCGCTAACCGGCACCAGCAGAACTTCAAAACCCTCGGGAACTTCGCCGCGCCACTCGATGGTGTAGACCCTGACCACGTGCCCGCGCGCCTGGCAGGCCAGCGCCAGGCGCAGGAAATCGCGCTGCAGGCCGCCGAAGGGAAAATACTTGTAGAGACAGAAAGCAAGCTGCATCAATACCTTCCGCCGCTCGGGACGCAAACGACGCAGAGAACGCCCGGTGACCGCTGCCGCGCCAGAGATCTCATGCCTGCCTGACCTGTCCTGCGACCGGTGCTTGTTCGCTGCCCTGGCTGCCTTGGCTACCCCTGCGCCGCTTGTAACGGTTGTAGCCCCAGAGGTACTGCTCCGGGCACTGGCGAACGAGATGCTCGATCTCGTGGTTTATCTGCTGAGCGCGCTGCTCGATCGTACCGCTGATCGCTTGCGTCGGTTGCTGCAGGTGAAAATGGTAGCCTGCACCAGCCGGCAGCCGTTCGCCCCAGATCATGATCACGCTGGCGCCCGTGTCGACCAGTCGTGCGGCAAGTGTCATCGTGTAAGCCGGCCGGCCGAAGAAGTCGAGCCAGCGACCGTCGCCCGCCCTGGGCGCCTGGTCGGGCAGCATGCCGACTGCTTCTCCCCGCTTGAGTGCCTTGAGCAAGCTGCGCACCCCCGACACATCGGCCGCCGCCAGGTGAAGCTGCTCCCGGGCGCGACCGACTTCGATCATTTCCTGCAGCCAGCGCCGCTTCGGCGGGCGGTAGAGGACGGTGATCGGCGCCTGCGTCGACAGATACTGCGCGGTGACTTCGAAGCAACCCAGATGCGGCGTCAGGTAAAGGATTCCCTTGCCCTTGCGGGTAGCGGCTTCGACCAACTCCCAACCGGATACCTTGACGACGCGAGCCGCCGACTCGGTCAGTGGCCGCAGCCAGATGCGCGGCAGTTCGAGCATGCCCTTGCCGGCTTCGCCGATCGCCGCTGCCCGCAGACGCGTGGCATCGGCCTCACCGAGGGCATGAACCATGTTGGCGCGCATGTTTCGGCGGTAGGTCGGCGACAGCAACCAGGCCAGCCAGCCGAGCAAGGCACCGACAAGGTGCAGCCAAGACAGCGGTAAACGACTGCAAAGACGAGCAAGGGTAATCACAGACGAGTCCAGTGGCGGCAGTGGCGAGAAGGTTTGACCATTGGGCAGCAGAAAAACTATAATTATCGCTCCGCCGAGTTAATCAGGACAACTTGCAGGGCGGGCAGCGCCGCATTCAGCGGCCACTAAATACTGCTAAAGCGTCGTCTGCTCGTACCCCGGAGCCGGCAACGCCGCTGTTTCGGGGTTTTTTTTGGAGCAGACCCAGCGTGAGCAAAGAATTCCTTTTCACTTCGGAATCGGTTTCCGAAGGCCATCCGGACAAAGTCGCCGATCAGATTTCGGACGCCATCCTCGACGCCATCATTGCCGACGACCCGCCGGCCCGGGTGGCCTGCGAAACGCTGGTATCGACGGGTCTGGTCGTCATTTCGGGTGAAATCACCACCAAAGCGCACATCAACTATCGCGAGATCGCGCAGGACGCCGTGCGTCGTATCGGCTACAACGACTCCGAGATCGGCTTCGACTACAAAAGCTGCGCCATTCTGACAGCAATCAACCGTCAGTCGCCGGATATCGCGCAAGGGGTCAACGAGGGCCAGGGTCTCGACCTCGACCAGGGCGCCGGCGACCAGGGGCTGATGTTCGGCTATGCCTGCAACGAAACGGCGTCGCTGATGCCGCTGCCGATCCACTACGCACACCGGGTCATGCAACGCCAGGCCGAGGTTCGCCGCGATGGCCGCCTGCCGTGGCTGCGCCCCGATGCCAAGAGCCAGCTCACCGTCAGATATGCGGACGGCAAACCGGTGTCGATCGACACGATCGTCGTGTCCACGCAGCACGACCCCGATGTCTCGCACGCCCAGATCTCGGAAGCGGTCATCGAAGAGATCATCAAGCCGGTTCTGCCCAAGGAACTGCTCACCGCCGCCACGCGCTATCTGGTCAACCCTACCGGCCGCTTCGTGGTCGGTGGCCCGCACGGCGACTGCGGTCTGACCGGTCGCAAGATCATCGTGGACACCTACGGCGGCGCGGCCCGGCACGGCGGCGGCGCTTTCTCGGGCAAGGACCCGTCGAAGGTCGACCGCTCGGCCGCCTATGCGGCGCGTTACGTGGCCAAGAACATCGTCGCCGCCGGTCTGGCCGAGCGCTGTGAAGTCCAGGTGGCCTACGCCATCGGCGTCGCCAGACCGGTGTCGCTGATGGTCAACACCTTCGGCACCGGCAAGGTCAGCGACGAGGTCATCGTCGATCTGATCGGCAGACACTTCGACCTGCGTCCCAAAGGCATCATCCATTCGCTCGATCTGCTGCGCCCGATCTACCGGAAGACCGCCGCCTACGGCCACTTCGGCCGCGAAGAACCCGAGTTCACCTGGGAAGCGATCGACAAGGCAGCGACGCTGCGCGCTGAAGCGGGCCTTTAGGCTCCTCCGACGATCGCTGAAAAGGGGCCAGAAGGCCCCTTTTTTCACATCTGTCTCGCTGGCGCCGGTATAGACTGGCTGCTCTGCATCCCTCGCGCATCAGCCACGAAGCTCCCATGCTCAAGCGAAATGGAAGTTTCCCGACCTCAACGAGATCTGGTCTGGGCTGCCGGATCCGTCGCGCTGAGTAACACCCGCGGGCTGCCGCTTCAGCAAAAGCTTGAGAACTGCTGGCAGCGGTATTGCGCCACCTGCATGCGGTGCAATGCGCTTCGCTTATTGCACCCTACCCGCTTCTCTCCTATTTGTGAGCCCCGCGGCCGGCGGTGCCCGCAACGCGCGCGGTCTGCGCAGCAGCGGTTCGATCGAAGAGACTCCAGCCCTGGTACTGGGCATGGCTGAAGAGCGCCAGCGCCAGCAAGCCGACGATCCAGTTGGCCTTGATCATCGCTCAGTCTTCCTTGCCGCCGAGATCGCTCTCGTTCCAGCGCCGCGCTTCGAAGGCATTGCGCCGCCAACGCGAGAGTAGCGGGAAGATGGCCAGAAAGATCAGCAAGAGCACGAAGTTTGACCACGCCGTCGGATTGCGCACGACCTCCAGCGTGTCGACCACCGCCGCCGCATTGTCTGTGCCGAGTTCGTACTCGATGACCAGATAGTAGGTACCCGCCGGTATGCCCTTGAAAACCATCTCGTCTGACGGCGACCCTTCAGACCAGCTCTCGCCCTCGTCCACCCCTTTGTAGTGGCTGATTTCCTGCTCGCCCTGGTAGGACTCGCCGCTGTCCTTCTCGACCAGCGTGCTGGTCAGCGACAGCCAGTTGTTGCTGACGTCAGTGCTGTGGCGCACCAGCAGGGAACGCGCGCGGCTCTTGAGGACGAACTCCTGGCTGGTCACCGTCGCCTCGTCGTTCTGCGGTGAAAGTACCAACTGCTGCCTGAGCAACCCTTGTGCAGCGAAGAACAAGGCAAAGGCCAACTGCACGACGGTCGCCGCCAGCGCCAGCTTCCAGAACAGGCGGCAGGCATTGGTGTGCGTTGCGGCCAAGGAGTTCGGCTGGTTGGCATAGACGCCGACGCGCTTGAGCGGTGGCGTCTTGACCACGAAGGCGGCGCCGAGATCAGCCGGCTCCAGATACTCGGCTTGCGACCAGCTTGCTTCCTTTACCGTCACTTCGCGCGACAGCATCAGCGGCGGGCAGATGTAGTCGTCCACCGCACAGAGCTCACCGACCGCGACTCGCCAGTAGAATTCGCCGACGACATAGGTCACCTCTGCCTTGCCGCTGTTGAAGCGCTTGAACTCCAGCCCGTCACGCTTGAACTTGGCCTGCCCGCGGCTGACCGCCGGCGGGTTGGCCAGCGTGCGGGCGAAGTTCCAGTGACCCTGATCCTCGATCAGCCACGCGAAACCGTCCTGCGCGTTGAACAGCAGGTATTCCGCCCACGGGTAATCGTTACCGTCGGAGGTCATGCTGCGGCGCATGAAGCCGATCACCTCCCAGTCGACGCCGTGCAGCGTCCCGCGGCTACCGAGTGGCAGCCACGGGGCTTCGCGTAGCGCCTGGGCAGCCCTGGCCAGCAAGCTGACGTTCTCATTGCTGACCCCGATGATCGACCCACAGGTGTCGCAGGCCACGCTTTCAATGGCGGCGGAATGAATCTGCAGGGGGGCGGCACAGTGCGGACAATTGAAGGCGCGCACGCCGACCTGCGGCGCTCCGTCGGCAGCGGGGGCGGAGAGTTCCTTGAGTTTTTCAAGCTTCAGTTCGGCAAAATTCGTCGGCTGGCCAACGAAGACCAGAGGCGGCGTTTCGCTGTAGTCGATGGTTGCAAAGCGGTCGTTGCTGCGCAGGTCGGCAGTGTTGACGTCGTACCCCGCGGCGACCCGGAACGGCAATTCGCCCTGTCCGGAGATACAGCGGGCCGTCTCGAGGTCGGTGACCGTAAAGCGGCGCCCGTCGAGAGTGAGCGACATCTCTGGCGCGAGTGCCTCAAACGCCGGCAAGGGGTCGCTCACCGTCACCTGCGCGCTGACCACATACTCGCCAGCAGCGTCGCCAAGCCATGCGCTACGGCCATTATCGAACAGGATGTACCACTCGTTCCAGAAGCCGGCGTCATATTTCATCTGTATGCGGCCAACGATGACGAAGTGGCGACCACCGAAAGTGCCCTCGCTACCGATCTGCAGCCGCGAACTGTCTTCGAGCAGATCGGCCATCCGTCCAAGGTTCTGCAGGTCCTCGCCGCTGCGCAGCAGCGTACTACGGCAGAACTCGCAGACGACGTAGATCGACAGCGCCGAGCGGAAGGCGGCCGGCGCACCACAGGACGGGCAGGTGGCCCTCTTCACGACGAGATTGGCGATGCAGGTGGCGACCGATTGGCCAGCGCCGTCGCCGATTCACCGGCCACGCCGACTTAACCCAGTTTGCCCAGCAACTCGGCCTTCTTGGCGTCGAACTCGGCCTGCGACAGGATGCCTTTGGCCACCAGGCCGTGCAGCTTTTCCAGCGTCGCCACGACCTCGTCGGCGCTGACCGCCGACGCCATCGGCGCAGCCGTCGGTGCCGGCGTCGGAACCGTTCCCGCCTGCATGGCCTGCGCCATGGCGGCGGTCATCGTCTGGCCGATGCCGAGGCCGGCGCCCAGGCCGGCGCCGATCCCGGCAATGCCGCCCTCGTTCTGCGCCGCCAGCGGGATGCTGTTGGCCACCTGGTACTGCGTGTAGCGCCCCAGGTCGCCGATCATGTTCATGCCAATGCGCGAATCGAGAATCTTCTGCAGTTCCTCGGGCAGCGAAACGTTCTGCACGACGAAACTGTCGAGCGCCAGACCGTAGCGCACGAAGACCGGCTCGAGCTTGCCTTTCAATGCCCGGCTCAACTCGTCCTGATTGGCAGCCATGTCGATGAATGGCACGCCGGATTCGCCGAACAGGTCGGTCATCGAACTGATCACCAGGTTACGCAACTGCCCATCGAGGTCGGCGACCGTGTACTGCGCGCGCGTCCCGGAGATCTCGCTGTGGAACTTGCGCGCATCGGTCAGCTTGTACGAGTAGATGCCGAAGGCACGCATGCGCACCATGCCAAAATCCTTGTCACGGAGGGTGATCGGATTCGGCGTTCCCCACTTGCAGTCGAGCTGCAGACGCGTCGAGAAGAAGTAGACATCGGACTTGAAAGGCGACTCGAAGAGTTTGTCCCAGTTCTTCAGATAGGTGAGCACCGGCAGTGTCCGCGTGGTCAGCGTGTACAGGCCGGGGCCGAAAACGTCGGCGATCTGACCCTCGTTCACGAAGACCGCCATCTGCGATTCGCGTACCGTCAGTTGGGCGCCGTACTGGATCTCGAAGTCCTGCATCGGATAGCGCACGGCAAGAACGCCATCGCCCTCTTCGGTCCATTGAATGACATCGATGAACTGTTTTCTGATGAAGTCCATGAGCGCCATGATCATCTCCTGAAGTCAAGCTTACTATGAAAGTCTCGCGCGAGCGGGCCAGCGCCGTCGGGCAGCGACGGCAAAGAAACGGGGGGCGGTCAGTAGGTCATGCAGGCCGCGTTGATCAGGCCGACACTGACCGAAATGACGGCCAGCAGGATGGCCGGCGCCGTCTTGTCGGCAGGGATATCCTGATCGAGTTGCGGCAGAACGAAGCGGGTCGCCAGGTAGGTCAGGATCTGGATGACACCGGCGATCGCCCCCCAGGATGCCAGATCGATCAGCGAATCACTATGCGCGATGACGTTGGCTACCGGCATGGCAAAGCCGATCAACGCACCTGACAGGCTGACCGCTGCTGCGCCATTGCCGGCACGGATCAAGGCCATCTCGTGATACGGGGTGACATTGACATAGACCAGCAGGAACAGCGCCAGCAAGACGATCGCCACGGCGAAATAGGCCAGAAAGGCGGGCAGCGTGGTCAACAGGTGCACGGGCATCGGGATCCTCCTGTCGGCGAGCCTGACGATGAAAGTCGCGTCAGCGGTTCATGGGGAGGCTGCAAAGCGTACCAGCCCGTTGAGTATCAGATTGTCCACCAACTGGAACGGGATCTTCAAGTGGGCAGCCAGGCGCTCGGCAGCGCCGCCGGTCAACAGGCAGCGCGCGCCGGGCTCGGCGGCAATGGCCGAGAACATGCGCTCTATGGCGCCAAGCTGGCCCTGCAGGCAGCCGCTGACGATGGCATCCATGGTGTTGCGCGGTTCGGCGCAGAAAACACCCTCGGCGAGCGGCAACTGCGCCGTGTTGCGGGCCAGCGCAGCACGCATCAGGTCGAAACCGGGAAGGATCAGCCCACCGCGAAAGACACCGTTGGCATCGAGCAGGTCCACGGTGGTCGCCGTTCCGGCGCAGACCACCAGGCAGGCGCCGGCGAACAGCGCGCGCGCGCCGATCAGCGCCGCCCAGCGGTCGGCACCCAGTTGCCCCACACGCTCGTAGGTACTGCGCACGCCGCAAGCCGCGGTGCTGCCGTGCAAGAACGAGATTCTGGTGTGGCGCTGCGCGAGGAGCGACGATAGGCTCTCGGCGACCTCGCTGCCGGCGACGTTGCAGATCACGACGCCGGCATCGGCCGGCCATTCGTCGGCGGCTTCGCCCAACAAGGCGACATCGGCGGTGGCCAGCACGCCGGTGGCCAGCCATCGCGTCCCGTCATGGAGACCCCATTTGATGCGGCTATTGCCAGCGTCGATGGCGATGATCATACGGCTCTCAGCGACACGTCGCCCGAGAAGCAGCGTTCGATCCCGCTGTCGGTACGCAGCAGCAGTGCGCCGTCGACATCCGCCCCGAGACAGATTCCTTCGCGGTCGACGAGGCCGCCATTGAGCAGGCGCACGTGACGATTCTGCCAGACATGATGCGCCTGCCAGTCGCTGTGCAGGGCAGCGAAACCGCCGGCGGCAAAACGGTCGAGAACGGCAGCCAGGTCGATCAGCAGTTGCGCCAGCAGTTGATGGCGATCCGGCACGGGCGACAGCGCCTGCGCCAGAGCCGCCGGCGGATGAAGCAATTCCTCGGCGCTGGCGGCCGGCAACTGCAGGTTCAGGCCGACGCCAATCACCGCCAGCATGCCGCGCGGGGCCGCCTCGAGTTCAATCAGGATGCCGCCGAGCTTGCCGCCGTCGAGCAGGATGTCATTCGGCCACTTCAGTCCGACGCCACGCACGCCACTGACTTCAAGTGCCCGTGCCACGCCGACGCCCACGGCCAGCGAGAGGCCGGCCAGTTGCGCCACCGAACACTCGAAGCGCCAGAGCAGAGAGAAGGTCAAACTGCCTTCAGCGGTGGACAGCCAGCTCCGCCCCCGGCGACCCCGGCCGGCCGTCTGGCGGTCGGCGACCAACAGCAAACCCGACGGCGCCGCTTGTCGGGCGCGTTCGAGCAAGCGGCTACTGGTCGAGTCGCACTCGGGCAGCGCCTCGACCGTGAACCGGTCCCTGAGGGGACCGAGCAGTAACTCCAGTTGGGCAGCATCGATGCGGCACGTGCCGAGAGAGGGGTCCATGGTTTCGTCATCAAGATCAACGTCGTCATTATCGCCGATTATCGCGGCGAGGAGCATTGACCCGTGCCGTCAGACATTGACCGCGGGTTGCGCCGACAAAAAGCGGCGACAAGCGGAGTATGCTTGCGGATTCGGGTCCGCTGCGCGCCTGTATCGACCTTTTCACGAGCATCGGGCGGCAACGCTTGCGCGACTTTCATGGTAACGAGGAGAAACGATGACGAAACAGATAGTTGTTTGCCTGGATGGCACGTGGAACGATCCCATCGAGCAGACCAATGTGTACCGATTGTTCCAGATGCTCCCTGGCGAAGAGCAGCAGGTCGAGGAAAACGGACCGCTCCGTTCGCATCTCGCCAAAAGCAGCGAAGAACTCGCCGCCTTTTATCTGGCCAGCGTCGGCAACGGTGGCCGAACACAGGGGCTACTAGGCGGCACGCAGGGAATCGGATTGCACGACAGCATGATCGACGCCTATCTGTTGATCTCGCAGGTGTATCAGCGCGGCGACAAGATCTGGCTGTTTGGTTTCTCGCGCGGCGCGTGGGCCGCCCGTAGCCTGGGCGCATTCATTGCCCACTCAGGCCTGATCGCGGCCAGCGAAGCCGACGACGACGGCGCGGCCGATCACGCCGAAAATGTCTGGCTGATCTACAAGGACGATCGAGGCAAGAAGCGCGGCGCACGCTTCTGGAAGCAACACGACGAAACGCCAATACGCATGATCGGCGTCTGGGATACCGTCGGCCAACTGGGAGTACCGCTATTCAACGGCCTGCGCCTGGTCGACCGAGCCGAACTCCGCTTCCTGAAATTTCGCAACCGCGAACTCGGTCCACGCATAGAGCATGGTCGCCAGGCACTGGCCATCGACGAGGAGCGCGCCGACTTCACGCCGACGCCATGGGTAAAGCGCGAGGGGATCAAACAGGTCTGGTTCGCGGGCGCGCATGCCGATATCGGCGGCGGCTACGCAAGCCACGGGCTCTCTGACATCGCGCTCGAATGGATGATGCAAGAGGTCAACGACCTTGATGCCGGCTTGCGGCTTTCGTCCAGCCAACTCAGCGAAGCGTTGGCTCCCGACGGCCTGCAGGACCGACACGACGAAACGCGTGGGCCGGTTTGGCGGACACGCCCGAGCAAGGAACGCAAGATCTCCGACGACGCAGAACTGCATCCAAGCGTTCTGCTGCGACTGGAGGAACGAGCCGATTACCGGCCGAAGGCACTGGAAGACATTCCGGCCTGCGCTGGTTTCTACGCGGACGATGAGCCTCGCCCCGAGGAACAACTGCAGAACGAGCGGGAAGCCCTGCCATTCCGCAAGCTGCCGGTCGATGGCTCGACGCGCTTCCCGGCCTATGCCCACAAGTGGTGGAACGCCTCCGGCATCGAAGTGGACGCAGGCGAAAAATATCGCATCGAGGCCAGCGGCGCATGGATCGACAAAGGAATCCCCGCGGGCGCTGATGGTTATGAATCGAAAGCGTGGCGCCTTCTCCTGGCCGAAGGCAGCCGCCGCATGGAAGAACGCCCCTGGTTTTCATTGGTCGCCGCCATCCACCCCCGGCCCGACCTCGAGGCAAACAACCCTGACGCCGAGAACATGCTCACCGGGCTCATCGAAAGCACCATCCACGGGGTCGCGCGCATCGACGACGAGAGCAGCCTGATGGCAACTCCGAATGGCTACGAAATCCAGATCAACGAACCCGGTTTTCTGTATTTTTTTGCCAACGACTCGTCGTTTGACTACGGTAACAACAACGGCTTCCTGACCGTCGAAGTCACCCGGCTCCCCTGGTCGGCAGAAGCCGACCAAAAACCAGCGCAGGCGACTCAGTGGGTCGCTGGCAGCCTGGCCGTGAAGCTCTACTTCACTCCTGGAACGTGCTCGCTGGCAGCACATATCGCACTGCGCGAAGCGGGCCTCGACTTCGACCTCGTCCGTGTCGATATCCGCCAGCGCCGGCTTGCCGACGGCAGCGACTTTACCGCCATCAACGCCAAGGGCTACGTTCCGGTGCTCGAAATCGACGACGGCGCTTACCTCACCGAAGTCCCGGCCATCGTGCAGTACATCGCCGACCGCATACCGGAAAGCGGCCTGGCGCCGCGACCCTATACGCTCGAACGCTACCAGTTGCAGGAGTGGCTCGGGTTCATCAGCACCGAACTGCACAAGGCCTTCGTCCCGCTGTTCAAACCGGACACTCCGGAGGAATACAGGCGGCGCGTCAAGGAAGACATTGTCGCTCGACTAAGCTACGTTGCTGCTCGTCTTGAAGACAGGAAATACTTGCTGGGCGACCAGTTCACCGTCGCCGACGGCTACCTGTTTACCGTCCTCGGCTGGGCCGGGTCGGTAGAGATCGACATTGGCCGCTGGCCGACGCTGCTCGCTTTCCAGCAACGCATCGGCCAGCGCCAGAGTGTTCGCGACGCCCTGGCGGCGGAAGGCTGACCAGATCGCGGTTCACTGGTCGGAGTCTCTGTAGCGACCGGCCCGCGAAGCGGGCTGAGCAACAAGCGGACAGACCACCAGAGTCCCGGGGGATTGGCGGCGCAGTGATCTCCGCAAACGCGGTCACGGGAGCACTGCGTTCGCTGACCCCTGGGGCGAACCGGCACGGCCTTGCTGTCGAGCGGGTCTGCCGATCTTCAGCCACTGCCGGCACTTGGCGAGAACGGGCTTTTCAACCAGCTTGTGGATCAGAATTCCGCAGCCAACCGACACCAGCATGATCACGGTGAGCAGCACAAGGGCTGTGGTCTGTGTCTTCTCGCCGGCTAATCCCCAGTTGAGCGAGCGGACCCCTTTGAAAGCGTGTTTCTGAAAATAGAAATGCACTAGGTAGATCGAATACGAGGCGTCGCCGATCAGCAGCAAGAAGCGCTGCCGCTTCCAGAACCCTTCCAGCTTCGCCGACACTGAACCCAGGAGCAACAGCGCGCTGCCTGTACCGAAACCCAGGGCCAGGGGCAAGCTGTCCCAGACGTCCACCTTCGCATCGCCGAGCGAAACGTACCACCAGGCGGTGGACAGGAAAATGACCGTGCCAGCGACAAGACTGGCGATGCCGATCCGGTCGCGGCGCTCCTGGTTCAGCTTGTTGCGCAGCGCCATCCCGGCGGCCGACGTGAGCAGGCCCAGCATGAACAGGAGATTGGGCAGTTGGAGGCCAATGGTGTCGGCAAAGTGGTAGACGTAGTTGAGAGCCACCAAGCCGAACCACGCGGTGAACGCGCCAAGGCCGAGTTTCCGGTTGACGATAAAGGCGACAAAAATGCCGTAGAAGACCATCTCGTAAGCCAGAGACCAGCTTACCGCGATAATCAGGGGCTTGCTGGAAATGAAGAACAGTGCATTGCTCAAGAACTCCCCGATCTCCAGGCGCTTGGCCAATACTTGCCACACACCCACGGCAATCAGGACGATCCAGTATAAAGGATAGATACGCACCAGCCGCTTGAGGAAGTAGGCCGGAACCCGGCGGTAGTTGCCGACATCGTCGAGGTGAGCGTGGGCAATGATCAGGCCGCTGATCACAAAGAACATATGCACCCCTGAAAAGCCGAAATTGGTCAGGGCGAGAAGCGGTTTGACACCGTACCAGTTGCCGATCAACGCCGCGCCGTGGTAGATGGCGACCAGCAGACATGCCAGGCCTCGGCAAACCTGCGCTGTATAGAGCGTCGCCTCAGGTTTTTCGCTGATCGGAGACGCTGTCGTACTCATGGTATTCAAAGTCATAACCGTTTGAAAATCGTCTCCGGCCAACGCCAAGCATGGCTATCATCGCAGCGAGGAGGCTTCCCGATCTTCGCCCACGCTGCTGCCTGTGCCGTCGAGGCCAAGCTCCTGAATCTTGCGCGTGATGGTGTTGCGACCGATACCCAGCGCTTGCGCGGCTTCAATTCTGCGCCCGCCGGTATGCGCCAGCGCCCGATTGATCAGCACACGCTCGAAGGCATGGGTGAGTTTCGCGTGCACCTGGCCCGCATCGCTGACCAGCAAGCGGTCGACTTCCTGGGCAAATGCGCTTTCCCAGTCGTCGGTCTGCGCCAACGACGCCGCTTCGCGCAGTTCAGGCGGCAGATCGGCCAGTTCTACGAGTTGCCCCGGCGCCATTACCGTCAGCCAGTGACAGAGGTTCTCGAGCTGCCGTACATTGCCCGGAAACTCGACCAATCCCAGATGCTTGAGCGCCGCGTCGGAAAAGCGCTTGCCTTCAACGCCAAGTTCATTGGCGCTTTTCTGCAGAAAGTGGCGCGCCAGGATCGGAATGTCCTCGCGCCGCTCGCCAAGGCTGGGCAGGCGCACGCGGATGACGTTCAGGCGATGGAAGAGATCCTCGCGAAAGAGCCCCTGGCGGACGCGCTCTTCGAGATTCTGGTGCGTGGCAGCAATGATGCGTACCTTGGTCTTCAACGGCGAGTGGCCGCCGACCCGGTAGTAATGGCCATCGGAGAGCACTCGTAGCAGCCGCGTCTGCAGTTCTGCCGGCATGTCGCCAATTTCATCGAGGAAGAGAGTGCCCCCTTCGGCCTGTTCGAAACGGCCTTGGCGCTGCGCTGCGGCGCCGGTAAACGCGCCGCGCTCGTGGCCGAAGAGTTCGGATTCGAGCAGATCGCGGGGAATTGCAGCCGTGTTGATGGCGATGAAAGGCTTGTCGGCGCGCGAGCTGTGGCGATGCACGGCGCGCGCCACAAGCTCCTTGCCGGAACCCGACTCGCCGGTGATCAGGACGGTGGCATTCGATTGACTGAGCCTGCCGATGGCCCGAAAAACCTCCTGCATCGCCGGGGCCTGCCCGAGGATCTCCGGCGTCAGACCTACTTCGTTCGGCGCACCGCTTTGGTGCAGACTTTCACCGATGGCTCGACGGATCAGTTCCAGCGCCTGATCTACGTCGAAGGGTTTCGGCAGATATTCGAAAGCTCCGCCCTGAAATGCCGACACGGCGCTCTCGAGGTCGGAGTAGGCAGTCATGATGATCACCGGCAGTGTCGGGAAGCGTTCCTTGAACACCTGCAGCAGTTCGAGCCCCGATTGACCCGGCATCCGAATGTCGGAGACCAGAATCTGCGGCGCTTCGCCGCCGCCGTCGAGTTGCGCCAGGGCTTCGGTTGCCGAGGCAAAACTCTGAAACGGGATTTTCTCGCGGGACAGGGTCTTCTCGAGAACCCAACGGATTGATTTATCGTCGTCAACGATCCAGACAGGTTTCATCGATTCCTCAGGAAGCATCATGGTTGTCGTCCTTTGGAAGCAAGAAACCAGCCAGCTTGTTCAAGCGAGCGGCAAGCGGATCGTGAAGCTGGTGTGGCCCGGCCTGCTTTCGCAATCGATCGTCCCCTGGTGCTGCTGAACAAAACTCTGGGCCAAGGTCAGACCAAGACCGCTGCCGCCCTGGCGCCCGGAAACCAGCGCATAGAACATGCGTTCGCGGATGTCCTCGGCAATTCCCGGTCCGTCGTCGACCACCTGCACTTCAAGCGCCAAACGATGGCGCCGCTTGAACAAGGTCATCTGGCGGGCAACCCGCGTGCGCAGAGTGATCTGACCCTGACCGGCGACACTGCCGTCAGGCTGCCCTTCGATCGCCTGTGCAGCGTTCCTGGCGATGTTGAGGAATACCTGAATGAGCTGTTCCCGATCACCCACCAGGTCCGGCAGGCTGGTATCGTAGTCGCGTGCGACGCTCAGAATGGTTGGAAACTCTGCGGTCAGCAGACTGCGCACACGCTCCAGAATCTCGTGGATATTCACCGGACCCGGCTGCATCGGGCGATGCGGCGACAGCAGGCGCCGCATCAGATCCTGCAGACGGTCCGCTTCCTTGATGATCACCTGGGTGTACTCGCGCAAACCAGGGTTGTTGAGCTCGTGCTCAAGCAACTGCGCCGCACCGCGGATACCACCTAGCGGATTCTTGATCTCGTGCACCAGGTTTCGTATCAGCTCGCGATTGGCCTGTTGCTGCTCGACCAGGCGCTCTTCCCTCGTGGCTCTGAGTTGTTGGTCAATGGGCCATAACTCGACGAGCAGGCGGGCCTCAGGAAGCTCCGTTGGGTTGACCGTGCAATTGAGCTTGAGGAGTTCGCCACCGGCCACACGCAACTCGATGCTCTGCCCGGTGTAGGCCCAGCCGTGATGCAGCGCGCTGTCCAGCGCCGCCAGCAGTTTCGGCGGACACTCAACGACGCCATTGAGCGGGCATCCCGAAAAGACCTTGCTGCTGATCGCCAGCAGGTTCTCGGCGGCCGGATTGATGTAGCGGATGACCAGGGTTTCATCAAGCAGAAGCACCGCTGACGACAACAGGTCAAGCCCGCGAAAGGGGTTCGCCGCTGTCTCAGTCATCAGTTTCCCGCCCCGGATCAGCGCAAATTTCCGATCTCCTTCTTGATCGCATCGATATTGCGCTGGTGCAAAGCCACCTTGTCCTTGTACGGCTGGATGCGCTCCTGCACTTTGCCGCCACTGATCGCACCGCCCTGCACGCGCTCGCTCGGCAAAACGGTCGCTTCCTGCTCGGCGAGATCCCTTTTGGCCTGCTCGGCACTCGCCTGCTCGGCAGCCAGCTCGCCTTCGAGAATCCGCCGGCGATCGGTGTCGCGCGATTTCTGCGTCTGGTCGTCCACCTTGGGAAAACTGCCGGGCGTCGGTGCCTGTGTCGAGGCCTTGGGCGCAGGCTTGGCAGCCGGCGCCAGGTTGACCGGGTCGAGAATGATTTTCCGGCAGTTCTTGGTCGGCACGTTCGAGTAAGTGACACGCCCGTCGACGTCGCATCTGTAGATATCCTGCGAATGTGCCGGGACTGCCAGCAGCGACAGCAGTGCGAACGAAATACACAGGTCTTGCCGTTTCATCGTCGTCCCATTTCCTTTTTGCCACTCCCCTGCCCATGGACTGGCGGCCATCACCCGGCCACCGAATCCCTGATCAGACCGCAGTGTATTGGATGACTGAAACGAATACAAACGCGACAGCCACACGATCGGTGGACAAAAAAAGGACGGGCAAGCCCGTCCTCTTGTTGGCGCCGCCTGATCAGCAGCTGTAGTAGAGCTCGAACTCGACCGGGTGGGTGGTCATGCGGACCTTGTTCACCTCGTCCATCTTCAGTTCGATGAAGGCGTCGATCCAGTCGTCGGAGAAGACCCCGCCGCGGGTCAGGAACTCGCGGTCCTTGTCGATCGCCTCAAGCGCTTCTTCGAGGCTGGCACAGACCGTCGGAATCTTGGCGTCCTCTTCCGGCGGCAAATCATAGAGATTCTTGTCGGCCGGATCGCCGGGATGAATCTTGTTCTGAATACCATCGAGGCCGGCCATCAGCAGCGCCGCGAAGCACAGATAGGGGTTGGCGATCGGATCGGGAAAACGCGTTTCGATGCGCCGTGCCTTGTCGGAAGCGACGTGCGGCACGCGGATCGAGGCCGAACGGTTCTTGGCCGAATATGCCAGTTTGACCGGCGCCTCGTAGTGTGGCACCAGGCGCTTGTACGAATTGGTGCCTGGATTGGTGATCGCGTTCAGGGCCTTGGCGTGCTTGATGATGCCGCCGATGTAGAACAGCGCCATCTCCGAGAGACCGGCATAGCCGTTGCCGGCAAACAGGTTCTTGCCATCCTTCCAGATCGACTGGTGGACGTGCATGCCAGAACCGTTGTCGCCGACGATCGGCTTCGGCATGAAGGTCGCGGTCTTGCCGTACTGATGCGCGACGTTATGAACCACGTACTTGAGAATCTGCGTCCAGTCGGCACGCTTGACCAGCGTACTGAACAGAGTGCCGATCTCGCACTGACCAGCGGTCGCCACTTCGTGGTGATGCACTTCAACCGGAACGCCGACCGACTCGAGCGTCAGCACCATCGCTGAGCGAATGTCGTGCAGGCTATCAACCGGCGGCACCGGGAAATAGCCGCCCTTGATCCCTGGACGGTGACCCGTCCCACCTGGCTGGCCGTCCGATTTTTCGCCGCTCGTCCAGGCCGCTTCCTGCGAGTAGATCTTCAGGTTGCAGCCCGACATGTCGACGCTCCAGGACACCGAATCGAAAATGAAGAATTCGGGCTCGGGTCCGAAGTAGGCGGTGTCACCAACGCCGCAGGACTTCAGGTAGGCTTCGGCACGTTTGGCAATCGAGCGTGGATCGCGGTCGTAACCGCGTCCGTCGGCCGGATCGACGACGTCACAGGTAATCACCACCGTCGTTTCATCGAAGAAGGGGTCGATGTAGGCAGTGCTCGGATCGGGCATGAGCTGCATGTCCGAAGCTTGAATCCCCTTCCAGCCAGCGATCGACGAACCATCGAAAGCGTGACCGTTCTCGAACTTGTCTTCGTCAAAAGCGCTGACCGGCACGGTGACGTGCTGCTCCTTGCCGCGTGTGTCGGTAAAGCGGAAGTCGACGAACTTCGCCTCGTTTTCCTTGACCATCTTGATCACGTCTTGCGGGCTTGCCATTGCGGAGTCTCCAGAACAGGTGCCGGTTGGGCCGGCGACAGTAGAAAATGGGTGCGCGGGGCAACTAGCAGAAAGCATGCCAGTTCGTACCCTGCTGGAGTTTCATTGTGCCACAAGCGCCTTGAGCATTCCTGCGCTTTTTGCAAGGCACCTTTCTGGTGCGAACAAGAGCCTTGCGCACTAACACGGTGCATTCAAACCGAAGCGGCCACGCGCCGCGAACGAAGCAAGTGATTTATACTCTCAGTTCTGACTCCTTCAAGACAGGCTACTCGACGCGCACATGGGAAAACTGACCGATTTGCTCAAGCTCGCTCAAGACCGCGCGCAGAAACTTGGCCTGCCTTATGCAGGTGCCCTGACGCCGCAGGAGGCGTATGTGGTGTGGCAACTGGCACCGGGTGCCCAGCTCATCGACGTGCGTACGCGCGCCGAATGGGATTGGGTCGGGCGCATCCCCGGTGCCGTCGAGATCGAGTGGCTGAGCTACCCGGAGAACAGGCCCAACAGCTATTTCCTGGCCCAGTTGAAGAAACAGGTCGATCCCGAAGCTTTGCTGATGTTCATCTGCCGCAGCGGCGCGCGCTCGCACAACGCGGCTGCGCTGGCCAGCGAAGCCGGGCACCCGGCATGCTACAACGTGCTTGAAGGCTTCGAGGGCGACAAGGATGCCAACGGTCAGCGCAGCAGGATTGGCGGCTGGCGTCATGCCGGCCTGCCGTGGCATAGCTGAACCTCCTGCCTGAACCTCTTGCCGCAAGCCGGGCCAGGCTCCTTTGACCTCGCTTCGAGTACCCGACCATGCAAACCGCGACCATCAGCTTCGACCACTTCAACCAGTTGCAGGACGATGCGTGCCATCAGCGCATCCGCGCTGCCCGCGAGCGGCTTGGCAACCAGGCCGTTCTGCTCTGCCACCACTACCAGCGTGCCGACGTTTACCAGTACGCCGACCTTACCGGTGACTCGCTGAAACTCTCGCGCCTCGCCTCGCAGACCGAAGCGCAGTACATTGTCTTCTGCGGCGTGCATTTCATGGCCGAAGTCGCCGACATCATGTCGCAAGCGGAACAGATGGCCATCCTGCCGGACCTCGCCGCCGGCTGCTCGATGGCCGACATGGCCAATCTGGCCAAGGTCGAGCGCTGCTGGCGCGAACTCGGCGAGGTACTCGACGTCGATCAGCAGGTCACCCCGGTGACCTACATCAACTCGGCCGCCGATCTCAAGGCCTTCTGCGGTGCACGCGGCGGCATCGTGTGCACCTCGTCGAACGCCGGAACGATCGCTGGCTGGGCCTTCGAGCGCCGGGAAAAGATTCTCTTCTTTCCCGACCAGCATCTCGGCCGCTGGACCGGCTATCGGATGGGAATTCCACTCGACGAAATGATGGTCTGGGACCCCGACCTCGAAATGGGTGGCCTCACTGCCGAGCAAATCAGGCGCGCGAAACTCCTGCTCTGGAAAGGCCACTGCTCGGTGCACCAGATGTTTCAGCCGGCGCACATCCTGCGCTTCCGCAACCAGTATCCGGACGGCCTGGTCATCGCCCACCCGGAATGCAGCTTCGAAGTGTGCAAGCAATCGGATTTTGTCGGCTCGACCGAACACATCGTCAGAACGATCAAGGAAGCCAGCCCGAACACCCGCTGGCTGGTCGGCACCGAACTCAATCTGGTGAACCGCCTGGCCGAAGAACTCCGGCACGAAGGCAAGATCGTCCAGTTCATGGCGCCGACGGTCTGCATGTGCTCGACGATGCAGCGCATCGACCCGCAACATCTGGCGTGGACGCTCGAGAATCTGGCTGATGGCAAGGTAGTGAACCAGATCACCGTCCCGGCGCACGAGAGGGATCTCGCCAAGCTGGCGCTGGACAGGATGCTCGCCGTCTCGTGATCCGAAGCTGACGATGAAAGTCGCGCGAGCACATGACTAACGACGCCAACGACTACGTATGCGGTTTTCTGCTCGACGATCTCGACATCTGTGGCGCCCTTGTTCGTCTGGGGCCGGTGTGGAGGAAGATGCTCGAAAATCGCAATTACCCGGCCCCCGTTGTCCAACTGCTCGGCGAAATGAGCGCCGTCACCGTTCTCCTGGGTGGCCGTCTGAAACAACCCGGACGCCTGACCATCCAGTTGCGTGGCAGTGGCCCGGTTTCACTGCTGATCATCGACTGCAACGAGCAATTGCAGATCCGCGGCATGGCCAGTTTCAGCGCGCCGCTGGCAGGCGGGTCAACACCGGAACTGCTGGGTAACGGGCAACTGCTGCTGTCGCTCGATATGCCGTCGATGCGCGAGCCCTACCAGAGCATCGTGCCGCTGGCCGGCGACAGCATCGCCGAGATCTTCGAACGGCATCTCGAACAGTCGGATCAGTCTGCCTCGCGCTTCTTTCTTGCCGCCTCGGCAGACGGCGCTGCCGGCCTTCTGCTCCAGAAACTGCCCTCCGCCGACGAGCGCGACGCTGACGGCTGGACGCGCGTCGCGGCGCTCGCCGCGACGGTCAAAGCCAGGGAACTGCTGTCTCTGCCCGCCGACGAACTGCTGCTGCGCCTCTTCCACGAAGAAACCGTTCGTCTTTTTCCTGCCCGAACAGTGGTCCACAACTGCCCGGAGGACTGGGAGAAAGTCCGTTCGATGCTGCGCTCGCTCGGCCGCGCCGAAGTCTATGCCGCCTTGCACGAGCAGGGAGAGGTCGTCATCAAGGACGACATCTGCAACCGCGAGTACCGTTTCGACGCGCCGGCAATCGACCAACTCTTCGGTACGACGCTGTCGCCCGCGCCGCCGACCGTCCATTGAGCGCTGCCGACCATCGCGACCCAAGAGAGGCCGGTCGTGCCACGCCGGACTACCAGGAACGGACCCTGCCGGTGTCGAGATGAACGAACTCGTCTCGCGGATAGAAACCGACACCGCCAGCCTGTAATGACAGGGCGGCATCGCGGAGTTCGTCCAAAGGCACGCCGGCCAGGCGGATATCGATCGCTCGTCCCGACATATGCAGGCTCTGCCGAGCAACCCCTCTACCCCCGGCGCGGCGCAGTTTCGAGTTGGTGGCGGCACAGCGGTAGCCTGAGATGACCTCGAAAGGCTGCTCACACGCCAACTCCTGCCGGGTCTGGAAAAGCAGGTCGAACAGTTGCGGGTCGATGGTGCCCACTTCACCGGAGTAATGGTCACGCAGGAAATAGTTCAGCGTGTTCAGCGCATCGGGAACATAGTGTTCGCCGACCGCAAAAACGACGGAAATCGTCTCGCCGGTGTGCAGGTGATCGAATTCAAGGCGCCGTGCCTGCGGCAAGGAAGCCAGAGCGGGCCTGGCAAACGGCATGACTGCCCCGGCGACGACCCAGCGGGTCGCGTGACCAAGAAAGATCCGACGCGGGTTCTTTTCCGACTTGAACATGAGCGACCTGCCTGATTCCTGTGCTAATCGGCTGATTTTACGTCAATCGCGATCGGAGGGGAAGCCTCAGCCGCGGCCCGGACGGCGATCGAACGTTCGCGCAAGGCATCGCGCAGGGCCTTGTCGCGGTCATAAAGGTCGGGGAAGAAGTGAACGCGACCGTCCCTGACGGCGGCGGTGCTGTAGGCGATGACCACCGGCAAGGCTTCCTTCAGGCGGACCGTCGTCGACTTTCCTTTGCGCATCGCCTGAACGATGCGCTCCCTGCTCCATTCCGGTTCGTCGGCAAGGACAAACCTCGCCAGCTCCAGCGGCGCTTCGACCCGGATACAGCCGTGACTGAAGTCACGCCGATCGCGTTTGAAGAGCTGCGGGGTCGGCGTGTGATGCAGGTAGATGTGCTCACTGTTGGGGAAGACGAACTTGATGTCGCCGAGCGCATTCCCTGCCCCCGGTCGCTGGCGGATACGCATCTGGCCACGCTCCAGGGCATCGAGACTTCCCTCCGGCAAGCCGGCAATGACCCGCCCATCGCCGGTCACCAGTTCGAAGCCCTGACGGTCGAAATAGCCGGGGTCACGGCGCAGTCTGGGTAAGGTTTCCCCGCGCGTGATCGAAGGTGGGATATTCCAGTAGGGGCTGAACTCGACGAAGCGCATTTCGGCGTCAAAAAGCGGCGTGCGCGTCTTGCGCGCGTCGCCGACAATGACCCGCATGGCGAGCCCAGGTTCGATCCGCTGCGCGCCAAGGTCGTAGGTGTACAGCATGAACTCCGGCACGTTGACCACGACGGCGCGCCGCGCTGGCAGCGGCGTCCAGCGCAGCCGTTCTAGCGCTAGTTCGATCTGCCCGGCGCGCGCCTCCGGCGACACCTTGAGTTGCGCGAAGGCTTCCTTGCCGATGACCCCATCGACCATCAGCCCGTGTCGTTGCTGGAACGACTTGATGCCCTCGACGAGATTCCCTTCGTAGCGTTCGGGGCGTGGCGGCGGTGCGCTGCCGGGTGCCAGGTCACCGAGCAGGATCAGGCGCTGCGCGAGTTGCGCACTACCGGCGTAGGCCTGGCCGGGCGTCAGCCGGCCGGCCGGGAGCTGCGGCAGCTCCCGCTGCCAGGCCGGATTGCCGGCCAGCTCACGGTAGTCGGCCAACGACTTCCGCAAGCGACCGTACTGTGGCCAACGTGGCGCCGCGCTGCGCGCCAGGTCGGCCAGGCGGTCATCGGCAAGCGCTGATGACAGCAGGGAATCCGGGTCGAAGTCGCCGGCAGCGTTCGGCGTGTATTTTGCACCAAGCGCTCGCGGATCAACGCGCCCGGCGTGCAGATCGGCGAGATAGCGCCGTATGGACGTATTCAGTGCGTCATCGAGGCGCGCGATCGTCTCTTCCGTCCATGTCGACCCGCCGCCGGCGCCGTCGATTCTTTGCCGCCACTGTTCGACGCCATAATCCCGCGCTTCCAGTCCGTCGGCCGCAGCACCGGAGAGCACAGCAAAGGCCTGGCGAGCGGCAGCCGTTGGTCCCTGTTCGTCGAACCAGGGCCGCGCACCGGCAGCCGAGGGCAAGCAGCAGGCGCCAACCAGCCCGATGGCCAGACAGAGAGCGGGAAAATTCCGGCGCCGGTAGCGTCGGGTAGCGGGAGCAAGGGAAACGCGCGGCGATGTGCTAGGCATGGAGATTCATGGGATGTTTTGCGGGCATTATCCGCGAAACCCCCGCTGCTCGCACTGCGATCTGGTGCTCGGGGGCTCGGCCAGCGGAGAAGTGATCGATATCATCCCTGCAGTACGTGTTTTGCAAGAATAGAATGGCCCTCCCTGCGGGCTCAGAGCGAACGGATTGAGCGAAAGCCTGCCATAACTAAAGTTCAAACGGCCCATGTCGCCGGTAAAGACGCGAGGCAGGCAGCGTTATGGCACGCTTGCTCTGCTATTAACGAGAAAAATCATGATTGTTCTTCCCGCGCAAGACGGCCTGCAGACCATCCTCATTGTTGACGATACGCCAGAGAATCTGACGGTATTGGGTGAACTGCTACAACCGACATATCGAGTGCAGGCGGCCGTTTCCGGTCAGCGCGCCTTGCAGATTGCCGCGGCCGAGCCAAGGCCCGATCTCATCCTGCTCGACGTGATGATGCCGGAAATGGACGGCTATGTGGTCCTGGAGAAGCTGCGCGAAGATGCGCGCACGCGGGATATCCCGGTCATCTTCGTCACCGCGATGAACACCACCGAGGACGAGCGGATCGGCTTGCATCGCGGCGCAGTGGACTACATCGCCAAGCCGATCCGCCCGGCCATCGTGCTGGCGCGAGTACATACCCAACTGGAATTGAAGCAGGCGCGCGACCTGCTGCGCAGCCAGAATGTCGTCCTGGAGGCGGAGATAGAGCGCCGCCTGAACGAGAACCTGCTGATCCAGGAGGTGAGTATTCACGCCCTGGCGCATCTTGCCGAGATTCGCGATCTGGAGACCGGCAACCATTTGCGACGCACCCAGAAATACGTGTGGACATTGGCCAGGAAACTGCAATCGCACCCCCGGTTTGCCGACGTCCTGAGCGACCGTGATGTCGAATTGCTCGCCCGCTCAGCTCCACTCCACGACATCGGCAAGGTCGGCATCCCCGATTACATCCTGCTCAAGCCGGGCAAGCTGACGGCCGAGGAATGGGAGATCATGAAGACCCACAGCCGACTCGGCTACGAGGCTATCGAACAGGCCGAGCGTGATGCCGACAAACAGGTGGAATTCCTCGCCCTGGCCAAGGAAATCACGCGCTGGCATCACGAAAAATGGGACGGCAGCGGTTATCCCGATGGCCTCGCCGGCGATGCGATTCCCGTTTCCGCACGCTTGATGGCGCTGGCGGACGTTTTCGACGCCTTGACCTGCCGACGCGTGTACAAGCCGCCGATGCCGTTCGCGCAGGCCAGCGCGATCATCGTCGCGGATCGCGGCCGCCAGTTCGATCCGGACGTGGTCGATGCCTTCCTGTCCATCTTCGATCAGTTTCAGGCGATCGCCGAGCATTACCGGGACAGCGGCGAGTCTGCCGGCTGAGCCACCCTGCCGATGAAACCCAAGCGCCACGCGGAGCTCGCTGATCCCGCTGCAGGCAGCGCACCCAACAGGCCGGTGATCTTGCTTTTCTTACTGCTCGCCACCCTGATCGTCGCGTCGGCGCTGGGCGCGATCGCCTACACCGTCCGCCAGCAGAAAGCGAAGGAAGTTGAACGGCTGCAGGCCATCGCCGAACTGAAGGTCAGCCAGATTTCGGCCTGGCTCCAGGAACGCCATGGGGATGCGCAGTTTGCCCATACCAGTCGCCTCTATGCCGAACTGTATTGGCGCTGGCGCGACACCGGCGACACGCCGAGCCGCGAGCGCTTGCGGGAGCGACTGGAAAAGTACCGCGATGCCTATCGCTATCAGACCGTTTTTCTGCTCGACGACCGGGGCGAGGTCGTCCTGGCGGCAGATGGCGCGTCACCCCCTTTGTCGCACGAACTGCGTGCCACCGCCCGGCGGGCGATCGCCGAAGGACGAGTGCTGCATACCGACCTGTATCGCGGTGAAGAGGCACCCTCAGGAATCCGTCTGGACTTCGTCGCACCCCTGCCGCCGGTAGCCGGCCGCCCCGGCCTGGCCATGGTCCTGCGAGTCGACCCAACGACCGTCCTCTACCCCATGATCCAGTCGTGGCCGTATCCCAGCGCCAGCGGAGAAACCGTGATCTTCCGCGACGACGGCGATCAGGTACTTTTTCTCAACGATCTGCGCCACCGACCCGACGCGGCGCTCAAGCTGCGCATTCCGGTAGCGGAAACAAGACTTCTCGCCGCGCAGATACTCCGCGATGAAGCGAAGTTGGGTAGTGACGTCGAGGGTGACGACTATCGGCCAACCCCGGTCATCGGAGTGGCGAAAACGATACCGGCGACGGGCTGGTTCCTGGTCGTCAAACTGGATCAGGACGAGTTGTACGCACCGGCCAAACGCGATGCGATCTGGATCGCCCTGGCCAGCGCGATGGCACTGTTCGCCGTCGCCGTGGCCGCTTTTTTCGTTCGCCAGCGAGGCGAACTGCGCCTCGCGCTGGCCCAGCGCCGGCAGCAGGTGGAGAAATTGCAGACCCTGCAACAACTGGCCAACGAACGCACCCGGCTGCGCACCCTGATCCAGACCATTCCTGATCTGGTCTGGCTGAAAGACCCGGAAGGCGTTTATCTCACCTGCAACCAAATCTTCGAGCGCTTGTTTGGGGCGCAGGAGGCCGACATTGTCGGCAAGACCGACCACGACTTCGTCGCTGCCGAACTGGCTGACTTCTTCCGCCAGAAGGACTGGGAAGCCATCGCCGCCGGAAGGCCGAGCGTCAACGAGGAATGGGTCACCTTCGCAGACGACGGCCACCGCGTGCTCCTGGAGACCATCAAGACGCCCATGCGCGATGCCGGGGGAAACCTGGTCGGGGTGCTGGGCATCGGCCGCGATATCACCGCGCGGCACGAGCAGATCGCCTTGCAAGACCAGTTTTCCAGGATCACCGCCATCGTGCCGGGAATGATCTATTCGTTCCGGCTGCGGGCGGATGGCAGTGCCTGCATGCCCTACGCCAGTCCAGCGATTGCGGACACGCTCGGGCTACGCCCCGAAGACGTGCTGGACGACGCTTCGCCGCTCTTTGCCCTCGCCCATCCGGACGATCTGGCCCACATCCGGGCCACCATTGCTGAATCCGCTCACCGCATGACGCAATGGCATGAAGAGTTCCGCATAGGGCATCCGATCAAGGGTGAAGTCTGGCTCGAGGGACGCTCGGCGCCGCTTGCCGAACCCGGCGGCAGCATCCTTTGGCATGGCTATATCCAGGACATCACCGAGCGCAAGCAGGCCGAGAAGCACTTGCGCAAGCTCTCCCTGGCCATCGAGCAAAGCCCCGAGAGCGTCGTCATCACCGACCTGGATGCGCGCATCGAATACGTCAATGAAGCCGTCCTCCGCTCCACCGGCTACGACCGCGAAGAGGTGCTGGGGAAAAACCCCCGCTTCCTGCAATCCGGCCGCACGCCGCCGGAGACTTTCGCGGCGCTGTGGGCTGCTTTGAGCCAGGGCCAGGTGTGGAAGGGGCAGTTGTACAACCGGCGCAAAGATGGCAGCGAATACATCGAATTCGCGATCATCACCCCGTTACGCCAACCGGACGGGCGCATCACCCACTACGTGGCGGTGAAAGAAGACATTACCGAGAAGAAACGCATTGGCAGAGAACTGGACGACCACCGCCAGCACCTGGAAGAACGGGTCGTTCAACGCACCGCCGAGCTCGCCGCCGCCAAGGACGTGGCCGAAGCGGCCAACCGGGCCAAGAGCACCTTTCTGGCCAATATGAGCCACGAAATCCGGACACCGATGAACGCCATCATCGGCTTGACGCATCTGCTCCAGCGTACCGCCGCCGACCGCCGGCAAATGGAGCAGTTGGGCAAGATATCGGGCGCGGCGCAGCATCTGTTAGCGGTGATCAATGACATCCTCGACCTCTCTAAAGTCGAAGCGGGCAAGCTCGCCCTGGACCCGGTCGAGTTCAAGCTGGATCAGGTGCTGGATCAGGTTTCCGCCCAGCTCGGCGACAAGGCAGAGGCCAAGGGGCTGGAACTGGTGTATGACCTCGACCCCGCGCTCGCGCGGACGCTTCACGGCGACCCCCTGCGCCTTCGTCAGGTGTTGATCAACTTCGCCGGCAACGCGGTGAAGTTCAGCGAAAGGGGGGCCATCGTCATCCGCGCCCGCGTGATCGAAGACCACGCGACCGACCTGCTGGCGCACTTTGAAGTCCAGGACAGCGGCATTGGCATCGCGCCGGAGGTTCAGGCGCGCGTCTTCGATGCGTTCGAGCAGGCCGACGGTTCGACCACCCGCCGCTACGGCGGCACCGGACTGGGTTTGGCCATCAACCGGCAGTTGGCGCAGATGATGGGTGGCAAGGTCGGTGTGGAGAGCCAACCCGGAGTGGGCAGTACCTTCTGGTTCAGCGCGCGCCTCGGCAAGACCCCCCCAGACCCCTCGTCGCAGCGGCCCACGGTCAAGCTGCAAGGATGCAGGACGCTGGTGGTGGACGATCTTGCCGAGGCCCGCAGCGCTCTGGCGGCGATGTTGCGTGACCTGGGCCTGCGGGTCGAAACCGCCGACTCCGGAGCAGCAGCGCTGGCGGCAATCACGGCAGCCGACCAGGCGGCTGATCCGTTCGAGGTGGTCCTGCTCGACTGGCGTATGCCGGACCTCGATGGCGTGGCGACAGCGGCGCGCCTGCGAAGGCTGGCTTTACACACCCCTCCGGCGCACCTGCTGGTCACCGCCGGCGAGCACCAACTGACCGACGAAGAGGCGCAACGCGGCGGGTTCCTGGCCGTGCTGGCCAAGCCGGTGACGCCTTCCGCTGTGTACGAAACCCTGCTCGGCGTCTTTCAGGAACCGGCCTGGCCGGCCCGCTTGAATCCATCCGCTTCCGGCGCCGAGCGGACTCTGGCCCACGGCTATCAAAGCGCTCGCTTGCTCCTGGTTGAGGACAACGCCATCAACCAGGAGGTGGCGCTGGCTCTGTTGCGCGCGGTGGGACTCTCGGTCGATCTGGCGGAGGACGGAGCGCAGGCGGTCGCGCGGGCGCGGCAGACCGACTACGACCTGATCCTGATGGACGTGCAGATGCCGGTGTTGGGTGGCCTCGACGCCACCCGCGCCATCCGTCGCCTGCCGGGCCGACAGACGACGCCGATCCTGGCCATGACCGCAAACGTCTTCGCTGAGGACCGGGCACAATGCCTGGAAGCGGGAATGAACGACCATGTAGCCAAGCCGGTAGACCCGGAGGCCCTTTTCGCCACCGTGCTGAAGTGGCTAGCGAAGCGCGCCGACGGCGGCGACATGGCGGTGGACTGGGCGCAGCTGCGGGGCATCGTGGCGCGCCTTGATGCCCTGTTGGCCAATGACGACATGCGAGCGAATGATATCTTCCGCGATGCCGCGCCGATGCTGCGCGCCGCTCTTGGCCCCCGGATCGGCATGATCGAGCGGCAGATCAGCGCCTTCGAGTACGAACGGGCGCTGATCCTGTTGCGCGCGGCCGTAGCCGGGCAGCCGGAGTTGCGTGGTGTGCCACAGACTGCCGCCTAAGCTGACCCGCCAAAAAGTGATCACCGTTTGACCGGGATCAGTGCGCTGGAAAATCAGTCAGAGCACCTTGCCAGGGTTCATCAGTCCCTGCGGATCAAGAACCCGCTTGATCGCCCGCATCATCTCGATCTCGACCGGGCTCTTGTAGCGCAGCAACTCTTCGCGCTTCAACTGGCCGATACCGTGCTCGGCACTGATGCTGCCGCTCAACTCGTGCACCAGGTCATGGACGATGCGGTTCACCTTCGGCTGCGCGGCCAGGAAGGCGGCATTTTCACCAGCGGCCGATGTCGACTGGTTGTAGTGCAGATTGCCGTCGCCGAGGTGGCCAAAGGTGACGATGCGAATTTCCGGGAAAGCCGTGGCCAGTGCCCGGTCGGCGCGCTCGACGAATTCCGGCAGGCGCGAAATCGGTAGCGAGACATCGTGCTTGATGCTCAGCCCTTCGATCTTCTGCGCCTCGCCGATGTTTTCGCGCAAGGCCCACAGGCGCTTCGCCTGCTCGCCACTATGCGCCAGCACCGCGTCCTTGATCGAACCGCAGTCAAGAGACTCGGCGAGAAGCAAGCCAAGCTCGTCGCGCAGCGCGCCATCGTTGCCGCCGCCGCAAATCTCGATCAGCAAATGCCACGGGCTTGCCGACACGGCCGGGTGCGCACCAGGGATGTGCCTGCGCACCAGGCCGAGGGCAACGTCGGAAACCAGTTCGCAGGCCGTCAGCGCCGGCCCGAAGCGGGCCTGCAGTTCGCCGAGCAGGCGAACCGCCACCGCCGGCGATTCGATCGCCAACCAGGCGGTCGCCACCGCCAGCGGCAAGGGGAAGAGCTTCAGTACCGCGGCGGTGATGATGCCCAGCGTTCCTTCGGCGCCGATGAAGAGGTGCTTCAGGTCATAGCCGGTGTTGTCCTTGCGCAGGCCGCGCAGGCCATCCCAGATCTCGCCGCTGGGCAGCACCACTTCCAGGCCGAGAGTCAGTTCGCGCGCGTTGCCATAGCGCAGGACCTGCACGCCGCCGGCATTGGTCGACAGATTGCCGCCGATCTGGCAACTGCCCTCGGCAGCGAGCGAGAGCGGCAACAGGCGTCCGGCTTCGGCGGCGGCTTCCTGCAGCGTCTGCAGCACACAGCCAGCCTCAGCGGTCATCGTGTTGTTTGCCGGATCAATGGCCCGCAAACGGTTCATCCGCGACAGGCTGACCACCACCGCCCGACCTCCAGCATCCGGCGTGGCCGCGCCACACAGGCTGGTATTGCCCCCCTGCGGCACCATCGGCACGCCGGCCTGAGCACAGGCGCGGACCACGGCGGCGACTGCCGCCGTGGTCCGCGGACGGACGACGCAGATCGCCGCGCCGCGATAGCGCCCGCGCCAATCGGTGAGGTGGGCAGACATCGCGGCGGCCGAAGTCAACACCTGCTCGGTGCCGACGATGTCGGCGAACATTCTGATCAGATTCGCGTTTTTCACTGATAGCCTTCAGGCAAGACAATGATCGAACGACGGCGAAGCGCCGCCGGTACCCGATCGTAGCGCAATCCTGAGCGCATAGCGCCGCATGATGGCAGGGTCTTTGATAAATCCGGCAATTGGTGCGAAGATTCAGGTCGTCATCACTTCTTGGCTGCCGCCGGGCTTTTCATGAACCAGCAACCGACCGAACGCCACCGCCGCAACGTGAGCGCACCCGAACTGCTCGTCGCCGACATTGGCGGCACCCACGCGCGCTTTGCGCTGCTCGACGAGCGGGGCGCACCGCAGTGGGCGCGCATCCTCACGGTAGCCGACTTTGCCGGCCCGGTCGAAGCCATCGAGGCCTATCTCGGTGAGGTCGGCAGCCCGACATTGCGCGCCGCGGCGCTCGCCCTCGCCGCTCCCGTGCACGAGCAAGTCATCCGCATGACCAACGGCGCCTGGATCTTCGCGCGCGCCGAGATCAGATCGCGGCTGGGGCTGACCCGGCTGCTCCTGCTCAATGACTTCACCGCTCTCGCCCTGTCGCTGCCGCTGCTCGCCGCCGAAGACCTGCATCAGGTCGGGGGCGGCAAACCGGTGGCGCTGGCCGCCAAAGCGGTGCTCGGCCCCGGCACCGGCCTCGGCGTCTCCGGGGTGCTCTTCAATCGCGGCCACTGGCTGGCGCTGACCAGCGAAGGCGGGCACTGTTCGCTGGCGGCGACGGATAGACGCGAGGCGGAGATTCTCGCCCTCGCCTGGCGTGAACTCGGTCACGTTTCTGCCGAGCGCCTGCTTTCCGGCAGCGGATTGCCGCTGCTGCATCGTCTGGTAGCCGAGGTCGACGGCCGCCGCTGCGAACCCTGGTCCACGGCCGAGATCGTTGCCCGTGCCGTGTCCGGCGAAGACCTACAGTGCCGGGTCGTGATCGACACCTTCTGCGCGCTGCTCGGCGGAGTGGCAGGAAATCTTGCCCTGACCCTCGGCGCCCAGGGTGGCGTCTATGTTGGCGGTGGTATCATTCCACGCCTCGGCGAAGTGTTCGATCGGTCCGCCTTTCGCGCCCGTTTCGAGGCCAAGGGGCGCTTCGCTTCCTACTTGGCGGCAATCCCGACCTATGTCGTGCTTTCTCCTACCCCGGCGCTGCTTGGCTCTGCCCACGCATTGACCGAGAACGAGCCATCCCCATGAACCTTACTGGAGTACCTGCCTGATGCCCGATTTCGCCCAACCCCAGCCAGGAAGCGAACAACTGCGCTCCCGGATCGACCGGAAACTGCTCTGCTCGGTGGCCTCGGAACCTTCTGTCGCCGGCAAGATGGAGTTGTACCTGGCGCTTTCGCAGGTGGCGCGCGAGCAACTGGCAACGCGCTGGGTCAATACCCAACACGCTGACCGGGAGAGCAAGGCGCGGCGGGTCTACTACCTGTCGATGGAGTTCCTGATCGGCCGCGCGATGAACAATGCCTTGTCGGCCCTCGATCTGCGCGATTCGGCAGCAGCGGTATTCACCGCGCCAGGCCCATCGCTCGGTGAGGTGATGGAATGCGAACCCGACGCAGCGCTTGGCAACGGTGGCCTGGGCCGGTTGGCGGCCTGCTTCCTCGATTCGATGGCTACGCTGGGACTTCCCTCCTGGGGCTACGGCGTGCGCTACGAGTACGGAATGTTCGCGCAATCGATTCTCAACGGCCAACAGGTCGAGAAGCCGGAAGCCTGGCTGCAGGATCGTTCGCCGTGGGAGTTTCCGCGGCCCGGCAAGCACCACACCGTGCGCTTCGGTGGCACCTGCGAGCACCACGATGAATGGGCGGAATGGCATGCCGCCGATTCGGTCGAAGCCAAGGCTTTCGACTACGTGATTCCCGGCCATGGCACCGAGCGGGTCAGCACCTTGCGACTGTGGAAAGCTGCCGCACCGGCCGAGATCGACCTCGGCGCCTTCAACACCGGCGACTACCAGCGCGCCGCCGAGTTCAAGAACCGCTTCGAGAACATTTCCTGGGTTCTCTACCCGAACGACAGCACCGCCGCGGGTCGCGAGCTGCGCCTGCGCCAGGAGTATTTCTTCGTCAGCGCTTCGCTGCAGGACATCCTGGAGCGCCATCTCATCGAGCATGGCACGTTCACTAACCTGGCCGAGAAGATCGCCATACACCTCAACGACACGCACCCGGCGATCGGCGTCGCCGAGTTGATGCGTCTCCTGATCGATGACCACGGCATGAGCTGGGCAGCGGCATGGGACCAATGTCGGCGGATCTTCTCCTACACCAATCACACGCTGATGCCGGAGGCGCTGGAAACCTGGAAGGTCAGCCTGATCAACCGTGTGCTGCCGCGCCACCTGTTGATCATCTATCGCATCAACCAGGAGTTCCTCGACGAAGTGGTCCGCCTCTACCCTGGAGATATCGAGCTCATGCGGCGCGTGTCGCTGATCGACGATGGCGGTGGCCACGACCGCGACAAGCGCGTCCGCATGGCACACCTGTGCATCGTTGGCAGTCACCGGGTCAATGGCGTATCGCAATTGCATTCGGATCTGATGGTCCAGACGATTTTTGCCGACTTCGCCCGCCTTTACCCGGAACGTTTCCACAACAAGACCAACGGCGTCACCCCAAGGCGCTGGCTGGCACAAGCCAATCCCGCCCTGTCCACCCTGCTCGACGAACGTCTCGGCGGCAAGGACTGGCGCCTGAATCTGGACCGTCTGCAGGATTTGCGGGCCAGCGCCGACGATGCCGGTTTCCGCAACGCCTTCGCAACGGCAAAACGGGACAACAAACTACGCTTGGCCAACTACGTTGCCCGTGAAGTCGGCATCGTCCTCAACCCGGACAGCCTGTTCGACGTCCAGGTCAAACGAATCCATGAGTACAAGCGACAGTTGCTCAACGTGCTGCACGTCATCACGCGCTACAACGCACTGCTAGACGGATCGGCCGTTGGTCTGGCGCCGCGCAGCGTGCTCTTCGCGGGCAAGGCAGCGTCGTCGTATCACATGGCCAAGCAGGTGATCCGGCTGATCCACGACGTCGCCGCAGTCGTGAACAACGATCCGCGAACGCGCGATATGCTGCAGGTCGTCTTCATTCCCAACTACGGCGTTTCCGTCGCCGAACTGATCATGCCGGCCGCCAATCTCTCGGAGCAGATTTCGACCGCCGGCACCGAGGCCTCAGGCACCGGCAACATGAAACTGTCGCTCAACGGCGCGCTGACCATCGGCACCGAGGATGGCGCCAACATCGAGATTCGCGACAACGTCGGCGCCGAAAACATCTTCATCTTCGGCAATAACACCGCGCAGGTGAACGCGATCAGGGAGGCGGGGCATCGGCCGATGGATTTCTACCGCGACGATCCAGCCCTCAAGGAAGCGCTCGACCGCATCGACAGCGGCTTCTTTTCGCCGAGCGACCGCCCTCGCTATCACGACATCTTCAACAGCCTGCTCCACTATGGGGACCACTACCTGCTGCTGGCTGACTACGCCGACTATGTGGCCACCCAGAAGCGCGTCGACGCGCTTTACCTGAGCCCTGACGAGTGGCAGCGCAAAGCGATCATCAACGTCGCCGGGATGGGTCCCTTCTCGGCTGACCGGACGATCAGTGACTACGCCAACGACACCTGGAACCTGGGCACCTACCTAAAGTAAGGACGTCTCAAATGCTT
>NZ_FLQX01000171.1 GCF_900089955.1 Candidatus Accumulibacter aalborgensis
CCGCTACCGGCTGCCGCCTGATTGAGGGGCGGTGCCGGCGAGCGGGGGGCTAAACGATTACGCCGGATCAGGTCGTCCGTACCGTGACCGAAAACAGCCGGACGCTGAAATTCACGAGCCAGGGGTTCGAGCAGGAGTGATAGCGTGCAAAGCACTTCCAGCGAGCCGTTGACGCCAAATGGAGAGCTTGAACGCCGCAAGCGTCTGCTCGCAGACCAGGAAAAACGGGTCGCCGAAATCGGCCGTCATGGCGGTTCGTTCGTCCGCCACGCCATTCTTTGACCGTCGGGAAAACCGATGCAAGCGGCGGCGCGGATCGCCAGGAAGATCGGCTTGGCGACGGCAAATGTAACCCCGGCGTAACCCCAACAAAAAGCCCAAGCTTTTGACCTGGGCTAAGTGCCTGATTTTGTGGTGGGGCGTGAGTGGCTCGAACACTCGACCTACGGACGAATAGTCTGAAAAATACGTCATTTTTCGGCGTTGATAGAAGTGCAAGGCTGGCATTAAAAACGCACAAAATCAATGATGTGGTGTAAGTAGGCATTGCTTGACGTTGAACCGGATTGCTGTAAAATGGCTACATGGTGGCTACACGGAATCGCCCATGTAGCCAAACCCGGAGCCAACGACATGAACCGCGAACGCCTGACACCCGACCGAATCCGCCGCCTGACCCTGCCTGATGGAGTGGCGCAATCCTTCCTTTGGGACACCGACGCGCCCCGCCTTGCCGTGCGTGTGACCGCTGGCGCGAAGGCGTTCATCTTCGAGGCCAAGCTAAACCGGCAAACCGTTCGCGTGACCATCGGCGACGTTCGCGCGTGGACGCTCAGCGCAGCGAGAGACGAAGCCCGCCGACTGCAAACGATGACCGACCAGGGCACCGACCCGCGCCAAGAGAAGCGCGAGCGCATCGCCGCCGCCGAAGCCAAGATCGAAGAAGCGAAGCGCATCGCAACGCCGGCACTCGACGCCTGGCAAGCCTACCTTGCTGCCCGCGCCCCGCGTTGGGGCGAGCGCACCCTGATTGACCATCAGAAGCTCATCGACGCTGGCGGACAACCCAAGACACGAGGGCGCCGACCAGGTGAGGGTGACACGACGCTACCTGGCAGCCTGCTGTCCCTGCTGGCTCATCCTCTGGAACAAATCGACGGCGACCGGGTGCGAGCCTGGCTGAAAGACGAAGCCGCCAAGCGCCCGACACATGCCGCGCTGTCGTTCAGGTATCTGCGCGCCTTCCTGAACTGGTGCAGCGACCGACCCGAATACCGCGACCAGGTACAGGCCGACGCCTGCATTACCCGAATGGCCCGCGACGAACTGCCGAAGAAATCCGCCAAGGATGATTGCCTACAGCGTGAGCAACTGCCAGCATGGTTCGCCGCCGTGCGCCAGATCGGCAATCCCGTCATTGCCGCTTATCTCCAGACGGCGCTGCTGATTGGTGCGCGCCGGGAAGAGGTGGCCGGTATCCGGTGGGAAGACGTGGACTTCCAGTGGAAGGCATTGACCATCAAAGATAAGGTGGAAGGCGAGCGCACCATTCCGCTAACGCCCTTCATTGCCGGCCTGCTGGCCGCGCTTCCTCGTCGCAACGAGTGGGTATTCAGCAGTGTCGCCGCGGCATCCGGAAGGCTTCAGGAGCCGCGCATCATGCACAACAAGGCACTGACCGCTGGGGGACTGCCAGCACTCTCGATTCATGGCCTACGTCGTTCCTTTGGTACGCTCGCCGAGTGGGTAGAGTGCCCCGCGGGAGTATCAGCGCAAATCATGGGCCACAAGCCGAGTGCGACCGCCGAGAAGCATTATCGCGTTCGCCCGCTCGATCTGCTGCGGATGTGGCACACGAAGATCGAGGCGTGGATTCTCGACGAAGCAGGTATCGAGCAGCCTGCCGAAGAGGTACGGCCCGGCTTGCGCATCGTGCAAAATGGATTGTAAAGCGAGGATTGACGGACTATGATTGTCTCGTTTCGACACAAGGGGCTCGAAGCCTTCTTCCGCTCTGGTACGCAAGCCGGAATCCAGCCGATTCACGCCAAGCGCCTGCGGGAAATGCTGACCGCCCTGCACGCCGCATCCGGCCCCGGCGATCTGGCTCGCCCGTCCTGGCGTCTGCATGGCTTATCCGGCGACCGCGCCGGTTTTCATGCCATGACGGTACAGGCAAATTGGCGGCTGGTCTTCCGGTTTGACGGAACGAACGTGGAGCTACTCGATTACGTCGACTATCACTGAGGGATGAAGATGGACATGTACGACCCCGCATCGCCTGGCGAGGTGCTTGCCGGCTGGCTGGAAGACCTCGACATGAGCGTGACCGCTTTCGCCGCGCATCTGGGCATCAGCCGCGTCATGCTCTCGCGCATCCTGCACGGACACGCCGCCGTCACCGCCGACATGGACTTGCGCTTGCATGAGGCCTTGGGCACATCGCCCGGCTTATGGCTGCGCATGCAGACGCAGCGTGACCTGTGGATGGCCGGCGAGCGTGCCAAGGAACGGGCGCCGGTGGCGCGAATCGCCGCCTGACCGAGTTTTGCCGCGCCTGCGGAACTTCTGTAACATATACGTTACCAGCCCGTGTTCGATCTTCTCGATTACCAGACGGCAGACGGCCGCGACCCGTTCAAGGAATGGCTCGCAAACTTGGCCGACAGGCAGGCACGGGCACGGGTGGCCGTCCGGGTGCAAAGGATGGCCGCCGGCAATTTCGGCGACCACAAGCCCCTGAGCGATGGCGTATGGGAATTGAGGATAGACCACGGCCCCGGCTACCGCGTGTATTACGCCCAAGCCGGCCAGCGAGTGCTGTTGTTGCTGATCGGTGGCGACAAGCGCCGCCAGCAAGCCGACATTGAAACCGCCGTCCGCTACTGGCAGGACTGGCAAAGGAGGAATGCACGATGAAAGCCGCTCGCCCCCATGATGATGCAATGGTGGAACTGCTGCGCGAAGATCCGGCGTTTGCCGATGAGTACCTCGCCGCAGCACTGGAGGAAGCAGAGGAACCCGGCGGCAGGCAAGCCCTGCTGCGCGCCTTGCGCCACGTCGCCCACGCCCAAGGAATGCAAGAGGTAGCGGCACGCGCCGGCCTGCGCCGTGAGAGCCTTTCCCGCGCCCTTTCGCCCAAGGGAAACCCAACACTCGAAACCTTGCTGGCCGTTCTGTCTGCCGCCGGCCTGCGCCTGGCCGTGGCCCGACGAGAGGAACACCCGGCCTGACCGAGCATCACCGCCGCCTGACAGACTCAGGTAAAGAGCACCAATGCCACGGATAGGCCCGCGAACCGAAAAGCGGGACACCTTCACCCGCCTGCCGTGGCACCCCAAACGAAGGAGCGCAGAGAAGGAGCGACATGAACAATAGCCGCCGAAAAATCGACGCTTCCGATTTCAAAGAATTATGCAAGGTCAAGAACCTGACGAACTTCGGCGGGTTCTGCATTGAACGTGACGGCGTTTACCTGAACAGGCTTGACGAAGCGACGTTGAGACTGCTGAGCGAGGAAGAAAAAAAGGCGGTCCAGGGATGGCACCCGACCGGTCGACGAATATGCCCAAGACAGCTACCTGTGGGCGTGCAGCGATCTGGCCAGCGAGACCCGGCAACTGTTCGGCTTGATGAGGGTGCTTCCATGACTGAGAAAAGCGGCATGAACCTTCCATACTTCGCGGCTGCCGGCAGTCCGGCGCTGTACTTCAACGTCAGCGACGACATCACGACCGAAAGCGCACTCACCGGCGCTTCGATGTTCCTGGCAACGGCTTCCAGCCAGGGCAACACCCCGGAAGCGCTGGATGATGATGCTCGGTGGGCAATCGTGCATCTCGTGGAAATGGCGAAAGCCCTTGTCGATTCCGTCGTCAGCAGGAGAATGGAAGTTCCACGAGGTTTGGTTCAGGCAGAAGGCGAGGTGTGTCATGACTGAGAACAACACCAACCCAATCCTGAGCTGCGACGACCTGAGCTTCACTGCCCGCGACGACGCGGGCCGGCTGATCGCCTGGCAGGTACCGCACGACCGCAATGAGAGTTGGGGCGAGAAGTTCGCCGTTGGCCAAGGCTACCTGGCCGAAATCGCCGAACTGGCCGCGCGCAGCGAACTGGAAGCCTACCACGCCGTGCAGTACGCCCTTTCCGGTGGCTGCGATTTCCGGCGCGGCGAGTCCACCACGACCGATGCACGTTGAAGAGGCGATCGGTTACTTCCTGGCGTGCAGCAAAGCCTTCGCCAGTCTCGAAATCCTCTTGGGCGAGATCGACGGAAACGACAACCTCTTGGCCCAAGGCAGCCTGATAAGCGCCGGCCTGCACATCGCTGAGCGGTATGCAGACCTGGCCGCAAGCTGGCGCGACGATCTGAAAGCAGGAGGGTTTCAGTCATGAGCGATCACATGCCGCAGCTCTGCCTGCTGCCGTGGTGGCCGGGTTCGCCTTGGCGCCTGCCGACGGCGAGCGTTACAACGTAACGACCGCATGACCCTACCGACCCGGCCAAGCGCCGGGTTTTTCATTGGTGGCGTTGATCGGGATTGCCCGGATTTGGCTACATGGTGGCTACATGAAGGCATGTATCCCATATGGATTACTGCCTGACCGTCGCTAACTACTTGTTTTTAGTGGTGGGGCGTGAGTGGCTCGAACACTCGACCTACGGATTAAGAGTCCGCTGCTCTACCAACTGAGCTAACGCCCCCACGGGGTAGTCACCAACTTAGGACCGTGCAGTGTACCTTGGTGCTGGTGGGTCGGGTGGGATTCGAACCCACGACCAATGGATTAAAAGTCCACTGCTCTACCGACTGAGCTACCAACCCGAAAAACCGGCGGATTATAGGGAATGGACGGATTCGTGTCAAATACTATAC
>NZ_FLQX01000172.1 GCF_900089955.1 Candidatus Accumulibacter aalborgensis
CAACTCCTTTCACGGGACTTTAACCCGCTGGATATACCGCCGATCACGGCGAACGGCCTGACCCCTTTGGCCCCCTTTGGCCCCTTTGGCCGAAAGCCGACGCTCAACGTGAAGTTGAGGGGCGGCGCGCTTTTGCGCCGTCCCTCTCGAACGTAAGGTTAGCGGCTTTTTGGCCAACGACTCGGACTGCGAGCATCATGTAACACAGCCAAAACATGCACGACATCACCCTGCACCGCATAAAACAGACCGTAAGGAAAACGAGGAAGGAGTGCTCGGCGAACACTGGGAATTACCTCAGCATAAAGCAGAGGTCCTTGCTCTAGCCGTTTTAGCTGCAATTCCATTGCGGCAATAAATTCTTCACCGAGGCCGGGGCTCTGTAATTCGTACCACTCTTGAGCTTTGCCAGTTTCACGCAACGCTCGTGTAGAGAATTTCAGGCGGTACGCCATGAGCCATCTTTAAGGCTTGATTTCACCTGATCCCAGGAATAACCTGCTTCCGGGTTTGCCTCGAACTCCGCCAAGCGCGCTTCGAGTTCAGCCTTAAGCGCGGGCGAAATCTCCACGGCTTCAGGTACTGCGGCAACGCTGTCCCAGATAAGCTCAACGAGACGAATGCGCTCCTGTACCGGAAGCTCAAGAATGTCGGCAATAGAAATATTGTTCATGTCGAACATTGTACCTTTTTTCGGAAAACACGCTAACGCTGTGCGGGCATCCGCTAACGTGGAGCTCAAGGGCGTGAAGCGTCCCGTGGAGCGCCTGGTTGGGCTTCGTCAGGAAAGAGGGCTTTGTTGATGTCTGCCATTACTTGCTCTTTGACGTTCGGAGAAACGAGGTGGTTGATTGGCTCCAAATATTTGGCCGCGAGTTCGTGGTGCTTTGGCGATGGGCCGCGCCACCTGTTTGCGCCATCGGCCATTACGTAGAGGGATTTAAGCAATGCGGTTACTGATGTTTTTAGCTCTGTGTTTTCTTTTTCCAGACCTTCAACTCGCCGCTCTAGCGTTACTTGGTTTCCTCCTATTTTGTAATCTAAAACTGGCCTTGATCATCATTCCGGCCACCCCCGCTACGCCGCCATCGGCATCAGATAGGGCTGCTTGGGCGGTCGGGGTCGTCGGCGCGCCGGTCGTGGGGGCAGCGGCATGCACTGGAGCAC
>NZ_FLQX01000173.1 GCF_900089955.1 Candidatus Accumulibacter aalborgensis
CTTGACTTCAACACCACGACAGCGCCGCCGTTTCCTCCGCGTAGCGGCTTCGTCCAACAGCAGCACCGCGGCGATCAAGCAGTACCTGGCGGGCCATCCCGTCCGCATTCCGCGAGCCAATGTCGCTGCCGAAAGGAAACCGAAGGCGCCAGCCATAAGATCCTTTCGGGAAGCGACCCAGGCAGCGGCTTCGACATGGGCGGGGTGAACCACGAATAATACGGTGCCGCACAGTGCCAATACGCTGGCTTGGTTAGCCAAGGCCGGTCGGAAGAGCAGGACGAGTTCTCTGAGCAGCCAGTAAAAACCCGCCGCCGAAAACGCGTACCAGGCGAGATTCGACAAATGAAAGCCCATGGGCTCGTCGCCGTACAAACGGAAATCCAGCCAGTAGGTGAAATCGCGCAACGGCAGAAATTCCCAGGGATTGGCCGGTTTCTGCAGGAAAAGATGGAGGTGAGTCCACGGCAGTTGGCGCACCATGCGATTGGTGAAAGCCAGATAGATCTCATCATCGGCGAACAGTTCGTGGTATAGGCTCGGCAGAAAAAGACAGAAACCGCAGACGAGCAGCAACGTAGATGTGCTTCTCAGCATCCTCCACTGAGGGTTCAAGTCGTTCACACTTCCGCGTCTATCCGCTGGTTGGCGGTCTGGGCATAGGGTCATCGCTCGGCAGCGTCTCCGAGTAGCGTTGGCAAGTCGCGAAGGCCATGGAGGAGTCGAATGACGGCGATGTGTTGACCTCTATCAAGGTAGAAAACGAGATAGGGAAATTTGTTCAGAGCGACAAAACGGACATTGGGGATACCTACGGGATCGGCGTAGCGCAAGGAACCGATGGCGGGTTGACGAGCTATGCTCTCAAGGCTGGCGCGAATTTTGGCGACGAACCTGCGCGCCAGCCTGTTACCTCCAGTACGCCGGTAATACCTTGTTGCTTCCTTGGCATCGTTTTGAGCGCTGGCGAGCAACAGGCAGGGTTTCACTCGGTGTCGTCCTGATCGGCCAGTACGTTCATGTTTTTCCACCACGCTTCATCGGCAGGGACTCCCGAACCGGATTCCAGCCCTTCCAGCAATAGTTGCCGCAGCCGCGCGATGGATTTTTCGCCCTGGTCGCGAAGAATCAGCTCGCGGACATAGCCGGTGCGGGCGACGGACTGCTTAACCTCGGTGGGCTGATGATTAATCAGAGGGTCGCCAGTAAGCAGGGTCTCGCGGATGAACGGGGTGGGCAGTTCGGGATTGTCCAGCGCGGCGCTGCCGATGCGGGCCCAGTATTCAATCTGCTGGGGGATCGAACGAAAATCCGTGGCCGCTGCCTTCTGGGCCATGCGATACAAGTCGTCGCTGATGCGAATGGATGCGCTCATGAGTGGCCTCCTAAGTCTGCTGCGCTGTGCGGCAATTGTAGCGCCTTGCCACGATGTTGGCTATTGCAGTTCGTCTTCAAACCAGTCCGGCTGCAATTGACGAACACAACAGAAGTGTTTAGCATTCAGGCGATGAACTCGAACCAGTTCAAGCGATGGCTGGAGCAGCAAGGGGCGACCTTCGTGCCGGGCAAAGGTGGTCATTTGCATGTGGAATTGAACGGCAGGCGGTCGGTGCTGCCGATGCACGGCTCGCACGAGTTGGGTACCGGATTGGTGCAAGCGATCAAGAAGCAACTGGACCTGAAAGGGAAATAGGGCATGTTCGATTACCCCGTAAATCTGACTCCTGACGATAACGACACCGTGCTGGTGACGTTCCCTGACGTTCCCGAAGCCATTACTTTCGGCAGGGACGAAGACGAGGCGCTGCTTTACGCTGTTGACGCCCTGGAAACAGCAATGTCGTTCTACGTCAATGCGCGCCGCCCGCTGCCCGTGCCATCGCCTGCCGAGGGACGACCGACGGTCAGCCCCTCGCCCCTGGAGTGCGCCAAAATGGGCGTCTACAAGGCGATGACCGAGCAGGGAATCAAGAAGTCTGAACTGGCCCGTCGTTTGGGTTGGCACATGCCACAGGTGGATCGGCTGTTTGACCTTCGGCACGCATCCCGGCTGGATCAAATCGAGGCCGCTGCGCGCGCCCTTGGCCGCCATATCGAAGTGCGGGTGTTCTAATAGGCCACGGACGGCGCCGCGGTGGAGGACCCCTGTTGGCAAGACCCACAGCGGCTGATCGTCCGTTCAGTCTTCAACTGGCGGAAAACGGGCTGATTCCCGGGGCCGCATCAATACTTCCCGCAGGAACCGCGGTGATACCCTCGCTGAGAGGCCAGGGAGAGCCTTCGCCGTGGCAGATCACATAGATCTCCTTCAGGCTCAGCACGTCGCGGGCCGAGCGCATGGCGGCGGTCGCTCGTGGCGAACGGGTAAGCTTGATTTCAAAACCCAGACGTTGGTCATTCCTGACGATCAGCAAGTCCAGTTCAGCGCCTGTGTGTACGCCCCAGAATGTCCAGATAGCGGCTCACGGTTTTGTCGCTCACGCCAAGCGAGCGCGCAATCTCGCTGCTGTTCCACGTTTGGCCATGGTAGTGCGCGAGCATGGTCCAGAAGCGGCGCAGGGTCAGGGCGGGCAGATTGATTCCGAGTTGCGGCAGATCGCGCTCGAGATAGGTGCGAATGAATGCCTCTCGCCATTCCCGACTGCTGGGAAGGTCGCTGGCCAGCAACGAACGGGGGAAGCCGCCGCGCAGCCAGCGGGTGTCGAGCCAGCCCGGGGCGATGTGGTTTGGGCCATTGGCTGCGGCAAGTTCATCCAGGCCAAAACCGTCCAGTTCCTGAAACGCGACCCGACCCGCCAGGCTCTCGGCGGTATGTCGCGAGAATTCCGGTGCGGCGCTGCCCAGAATCAGGAAGCGTGCCGGCGTATCGGGCCGGTCGGCCAGTACGCGCAGCAAGGGAAAGAGGTCCGGCCGCGTCTGGATTTCGTCCAGGAATTGCCATGAATATTCGGATCTGTGGTTCGATTTATCCTGTCTGAAATCGTCTGCTTATCGGAAAAGGGGCCAAAATGCACACAGAGGCTCCCTCTAAATTCCACAGTTTGTAAATGGGAATTTGACGGCGGGTGCTGTGGTCGGGGATACTTCTGCTCGTGCGGTCGAAACGCTCCAAGAGCGGACGCCAGCACAGGTTGATGGCTGCGGAGCCATGCCGCCGCCACGAATTTCAAGCCAGTGTCGAACTTCAGGAGCCGATCCGGAACGCGGGGACCAATGGACAAAATAAATCTGATCTATGCCAGAAATGTGATTACCAGAAAGGCGACGGTCGCGCAGCAGAATCTGTCGTTCATCATCCTGGTCGACAACCTCGTCTATGACAAGAGCGTCGATGTCGAGTGGGCCGGTGAAGACGGCGTGTGGCACACGCTGCCCGCGTCGTATCACAGCAGTGTCGATCATGCCCAGGAATACTGGATCGCCCGTGTGGTGTGCGCTCCGACGCCGGACAGGTCCCTGCCGGGAAATATTCGCTTCGCCTTGCGCTATCGGGCGTCGGGCGCAGAGTATTGGGACAACAACGACGGCGACAACTATTGCCTTGAGGCCGATTCAGGGATCTCGGTCGCGCCTGGCAGACCGGTGGTGACGACCGGCTTCGAGTGCAGTTTGATTGCCGGCGAGAGACTCCTGCCCGTCACAGTGGCGGTAGACAGTGCGCTGGATACGGATAGGGTCACCATTCACTGGACTGGCGACAACTGGAAGACGACGCACAAGTCGCCCTGCCGTTTCGCTCGGAATTACTGGGACGCCGAGTTCTTCAGCAACGCGAGAAACCCCAATCAGTACGGGCGCCAGATCTGGAATGGCGCGCTGAAGGTGGGCGATGCCTTTCGCGTCCAGTACCGGGTCTCCTGCGAGAGCCGGCAAGGGCTTTTCTGGGACGACACGTTTGCCAACAGCCGTGCGCTGCAGCATCGGCCGCTGAAAGTGATGATTCTGAATCTGCACTGTTGCCAGGAAGACAATCAGGATAAAAAGCTGTCACTGATCGCCAGGGCGATTGACGAGCGCGATGTCGACATTGTCTGCCTGCAGGAGGTGGCCGAGTTGTGGAACAATGGTCAGGGCGATTGGGAGACGAACACGGCGAGAATCATCAATGAACGCCTCCAGTCGCCATATCACCTGGTCACTGACTGGTCTCATCTGGGCTTTGGCCGTTATCGCGAAGGGGTCGCTATCCTGAGCCGGCACCCGATTCGCAGGCATGAGGCGAAATATGTTTCAGGGAGCCACGACCCCTACAGCATTCACTCCAGAAAAGTGGTGATGGCGCAGGTCAAGGTACCTTATGTGGGGTTGATCAATGTCTTTTCGTCCCACCTGAGCTGGTGGGACGATGGCTTCCCGGAACAGTTCGAAAAACTGCGTCACTGGGCGGCCAATGAACATGGCAGTCAGGTCACGGCAACGATGCTCTGCGGGGATTTCAACATCAAGGCAGGCTCAACGGGTTATCAGCTCGTCGTCGATTCGAACGAATATGACGACCAATACCTGCTGGCCAACTCGCCAAAAATCTTCCGAACGATCTTCGAGAACCAGGATCCTCACTGGCCGAGTAGCCTGGATCATGATCATCGTATCGATTACATCTTTCTCCGCAAGGGGAGCGACCTCTGCGTGACCTCGGGTCGGGTGGTATTCACCGATCAGGATTTTGGCAGAGTGTCCGATCACTTCGGCTATTTGATGACCTTTGTGCCCAGGTGACTTGCGGGTGTGCTCGAGTGAGCAGCAAAAACGGTAAAACAGACGCGAACAACTTGGTTGGTATATGAAGACAGCAGAGGAATATGCAATACCGGTGCACGGGAATCTGGGCGGCTCTTTCGTGCGGGTCAACGACTTCAATGAGAAGTTTTATCTTCGCTGGGGCAGAATCGGTTTCGACGTTTCGTTCGGTGTCCAGGTCAATCTGAAGGTTATCCTGAGGGTCTATCGGGATCATGATATTTGTGAAACGTACATTGTCGATACCGAGCCCTATGACATTCAATGGAATCAGCATAAGCGGCGGACGCGGGATTTCTATATCCATCCCGTCTCCGGCACCTTCGGACACGCAAATTGTGTGAAGTTCGCCTTTGTCGCGCATGTCGATGAGCACTCGGTGCCATCGCGGCAGGAATATATCTTCATGGACGGGGCGCAGCTCCGGGAGGACCAGCCACAATACCGTAGAATCAGCTCCGAATGGGCAACCAGCAACAGTTATCGCACCTACGAGGCGAAGGCCTGGGAGCTGCAGCGCGACGTCGATTGGTACAACCATCATTTCGCATCCTTGCAGTTGGTGCCGAAGTTTACCAAGGGCCAGCAGTATCATCCTTATCATCCCAAGCGCTTCATCCACGATCACATAGACAAGGTTGTGCGCTGCAAGCAGGATCATCCGAACCGTTTTTGCACCATCAAGGTGAGCGTCGACTGTGTCGACGACACGGATTTCACGCGTCACCTGGTGCATGCCAGCCACCACGGCGTCTGGGTCCAGTGCATTGTCGACTGGAGAAAGATGACCCTGACCAACAGTCCGAACTATGCCCGGCTGAAGCGCGCGGGCGTCGAGTTGGTGGGCGTTGTTTGTACGCCGCAGCATCACCTCGTCGAGGTCGATCCGGACATGCATACCAAGTTCATCATTTTCAATGATGAGGATTGCATTCTTGGCTCGTTCAATATCACTTTCGATCGCTGGTGGGCGAATTGGGAATCGGGAATGACCTTTCATTCGCGAGGCGTGTGCCGTTTGCTCGACAACGTGTTCCAGAGCGAGCGGGGCGGCGTGAACCAGAAATATGGCATTGACCCACTCAGTCACTTCAATCTGCTGTACACGTATGGCAGGCATTCTCTGTTGGACGGTAAGTACTACCGTCCACACCACGCCATTCTGGCTGAAATACACCGCGCCAGGCATTCGATCAAACTGACGCTGTTCCTGATTGGCAACCTGCTGGGCGAGCACGGAGAAAGCGTGATCGATGCGCTGATCCACGCCAGTCACCGCGGGGTACATGTGCATATCCTGCTCAACGGGCATCTGGCGCGGCAGGGGAGGGTGGGCATCGAGCGGTCTATGCACGATGAACTCAATCGCCCGCTGCTGCACGCAGCGCAACGACTGAAGGACGCCGGCATTGCGGTGGGGCTGGTTTACGGGCAACAGGATCATCCGGTGCCCTATTCGCCGATTCATGCCAAGTATTGCATCATTGACGAGGCGACGGTCATCGAAGGAAGTTTCAACTGGTACAACACCTCGGTCTTTTCGCATGACCTGATGGTGCTGGCCACCAACCGCCATGTGGCGCAGGCGTATCTGTACGAGTTTGACCAGATACAACGCGTTTTCCGAATCTACTATTGAAACCAAAGGTCATGACGAGACTGTGAGGGTAAGCCGATGATCGCCGAACGAATCTGGTTGAACAGCTATCCGCCCGGCGTGCCGGCCGAGATTGATGCCGACCATTACCGTTCCATTGCTGAACTGTTCGATGAAACCGTCGCCAAGTATGCCGACCGGCCCGCTTTTCACAACTTTGGCCGCACGCTGAGCTACGCTGAACTCGACCGGCTGTCGCGCGACTTCGCTGCTTTCCTGCAGGGGTTGCCGGGCATGGGCAAGGGGGAACGTGTCGCCATCATGTCGCCGAACCTGCTGCAGTACCCGGTCGCCTTGTTCGGCATTCTGCGGGCCGGCATGACGGTGGTGAACGTCAATCCGCTGTACACAGCGAAGGAACTGGAGCATCAGTTGAAGGACTCGGGCGCCAGGGTTATCGTCGTCGTCGAGAACTTTGCCTCGACGCTGGCACAGGTGTGGAAGAACACCCTGGTCGAGCATGTGATCAGCACACAGGTCGGCGATCTGTTGCCGATCCCCAAGCGCTGGATCGTGAACTTCGTCGTCAAGACGGTGAAGAAGATGGTGCCAGCCTGGCGTATCGACGGCGCCATACCGTTCGCTGAGGCGCTCGCACGCGGTGCGGCCGGGAGATTCTCGCCAGTCAGCCTGACCTCGGCTGACATCGCCTTTCTGCAGTACACCGGCGGCACCACGGGCGTTTCGAAGGGCGCCATGCTTACCCAGCGCAACATGCTCGCCAATCTGGAGCAGACGGGCGTGTGGATTTCGGGCAGCTTCAGGGAAGGCAGCGAAATCGTCATCGCGCCGCTGCCGATGTACCACATTTTCTGCCTCACCTCGATGATGTCGTTCATGAAGTGGGGCAGCCTGTGCGTCCTGATCACCAACCCACGCGACCTGCCGGCGCTGGTTCGCGAGTTGGGGCAGTGGCAGTGGAGCGCGATGACCGGCGTCAATACGCTGTTCAATGGTCTTCTGCATACGCCCGGATTCGACGCTCTCGATTTTTCATCGTTGAAGGTGGTGGTCGGCGGTGGCGCCGCGGTGCAGAAATCCGTCGCCGAGCGCTGGAAACAGGTAACCGGGCACGCTATCACCGAAGCTTACGGTTTGACTGAAGCTTCGCCAGGGGTTTGCGCCAGTCCCCTGGAGATGCCCTGGAACGGCATGATCGGCCTGCCTTTTCCGTCCACCGACGTGTCGATCCGCGACGATGACTTCAACGCGCTGCCGCCGTGGACCGGCGATGGCGAGATCGGCCAGAGCACGGGTGAGATTTGCGTCCGCGGCCCGCAGGTAATGCAGGCTTATTGGGGAAATGCCACGGAAACCGCCCACGTGATGCGGGACGGCTGGTTGAAAACGGGCGACATCGGTCATATCAATGGCCAGGGTTTCATCACCATTACCGATCGCAAGAAGGACCTGATTCTGGTCTCGGGTTTCAATGTCTATCCAAACGAAATCGAAGGCGTGGTGGCGGCGCATCCGGGGGTGCTCGAATGTGGCGCGGTGGGCATGCCTGACGAGCGAACCGGCGAAGCGGTGAAGGTGGTGGTGGTCAGAAAAGATCCGAGCCTGACCAGGGAAGCGGTGCTCGCGCACTGCAAGACTCAGCTCACTGGGTACAAGGTACCGCGCCAGATCGAGTTTCGCGACGTCTTGCCGAAGTCGCCGATCGGCAAGATCCTGCGCCGCGAACTGCGCGACCCGCCGAAGCCGTAATAAGGACCAGGACCGCTGGCGGCCGATGACGGGCGCCTTGATTAGCTGACGCGCGGTCGATCGGGCGACGGAAAAGCGCTGGCGTTCAGGAATTCCTCGAATTCTGCGGCCGGTAGCGGCCGACTGAAGAGGAAGCCCTGCATGTCGTCGCAGGCCAACTCGCTGAGCAAATGTCTCTGGGCTTCGGTTTCGACGCCCTCGGCCAGAATGCGCAGGCCGAAGCTGTAGGCGATCGACGAAATGGCGTGAATGATCGCCGCCGAGTTGTGGTGGTGGGGGTTGAGATCGCGAACGAAGGACTGATCGATCTTGATGCTGGTGACCGGGAAACGGCGCAGATAGTTGAGCGACGAGTAGCGCGTCCCGAAATCGTCGATCGAGACGCGCAGCCCGCTACTGCGCAGTTGCTTGACCAGAGCGATGTTTTTTTCGGCGTCCTTCATCAGCAGGCTCTCGGTAATTTCGATGTCGACGGCGTCCGCCGGGATGGCGTGTGCGTCGAGATGCCGAGTGAGTCGTTCGGGGAGGTCGTCGCGTTCAAAATCTTTCGGTGAGAGGTTGATCGCCAGTTGCAGGCTGGTGAAGCCCTTGCTGCGCCAATCTGCCAACTGGCTCAGCGCTTTGTCGAGCACCCAGTCGCTGAGGCCGACGATCATGCCGGTTTCTTCGGCCAGAGGAATGAAGTTGCCGGGCGCCATCAGGCCGTTTTTCGGGTGGTGCCAGCGAATCAGTGCTTCCATGCCGACGGTCGTCCCCTGGCTGGCGCTGACCTGTGGCTGATAGTACAGCTCGAACTGATCGCCCTTTTCCAGCGCGACGCGCAGATCGTTTTCAAGCGTGATCCGCAGGCTGTGGCCGCTATGCATCTCGGGCGTGTATTGGCGATAGCCGTTCTTCCCCTCTCCCTTGATCTGGTACATCGCAATATCGGCGTTGCGTAGAAGGTCTTCCGGAGTTTCCCCGTTTTCCGGATAGAGCGAGATCCCGATACTGACGGTGGCCAGAAAATCCGCGCCGGCGACCCGGAAGGGTCGCTTGAGTTCGGCCAGCATCTTGACGGCGATCAGCGCGGCATCGTCGCCAGTGCTCAAGTCGGGCAACAGGACGGTGAATTCATCGCCGCCCTGGCGGGCCAGCGTATCTCCGGAGCGTAGGCAGGCGCGCGCTCGCCCGGCAAAGCTCTTGAGCAACTCGTCGCCTTCGTGGTGACCGTAGGTGTCATTGACCAGCTTGAAGCGATCGATGTCGATGAACATCACACCAAGCCGCTGGCCTTTCCTTTGTGCCTGGGTCAGCGCTATCCCCAGTCGATCCTTGAACAGGACGCGGTTGGGTAGCCCGGTGAGCAGATCGTGAAAAGCCTGGAAGGCAATGGTTTCCTCGGCTTTCTTGCGTTCGGTAATGTCCCTCGCGACGCCCGAAGTGCCCGTGAAGTGCTTCCTGGTCGCTCCTTCCAGGGTGCCATAAAGGCCTTGCGCACTCAGGATGGTGACGATCGCCCGGCTTTCGAAGTGGCGGACTCCGTGGGTCTTCGTCTGCAGCCGAATTTCGACGTTGGTGCTGGCCCGGTCGCCGATCCGGCGTTCGTTGAAGGCGAAGCGAGCGTGTTCCAGGTCATCGGGATGAACGATCACCGAGTAGTGCTGGCCGAGGAGTTCCTCCCGCGTGTACCCGAGCAGGGCGTGCACGCGGCCATTGACAAAAATGAAACAGCCGTTCGTGTCGAGCGTGTAGACGATGTCTGGTGACTGTTCAACGAGGAAACGGTGCAGGCGCTCAGAGTGCTTGAGTCTGACCGTCATCAGGGCATGCTCGCGCTCGATCCGGCGCCGGCGCAGGACGCGGTCGGCGGCATCTATGAGTTCCTCTGGGTCGCCGTGTTTGCGGACGAATTCAAAGGCGCCGTGACGCAGGGCGCGGATCGCCGAGTGGATTGATTCGTCGGCGCTGAAGACGATGACCGCCGTCGGGATGTGTTTGTCCACCATCCAGGCCATGATTTCCAGCCCATGAATGTCGGGCAGCTTGAGATCAAGGATCAGCACATCGACGTCGCGACGCTCGAGGCGGTGGCAGGCTTCATTACCGGTACTGCACTCTTCGATGCTGCGTCCTTCCGCCGCCAGCAGTTGCCGATAGGTCGCCCTGACGCGCTGGTCGTCGTCGACGATCAGGATGCTGCTGGCTATTTCCGGCAGGTCCGGGATCTGCGGCGAAAAATCGACGTTCGGTATGGCCTTCATCATGGCTCCTGATGGGTGTCCGGCGAAGAGATCGTCAGCGTGGTCGGGTGTCGCTGTTGTCTTGTTGCCCAGCCGGTTCCCGAATCGGCAGCAGCAGGACGATCATGGTTCCGCAAGCAGCCGTACTGCGGCAGATGACCGGAATCCCCAGGCGCTGGGTCAGTGCGCCGACGATCGACAGGCCGATGCCGCGGCTTGCCCCGATAGGAGCGTCGGCGGGGCGATGCAATGCACTGATCACGGCCTCGCTCATCCCTGGCCCGTTGTCTTCGATCCTCAGTTCGGCGTAGTGTCGTCCCCGGTGCAGGATGTCGCTGGTCAGCGAAATCTTCAGGCGCTGCCCTCTGGAAAGCGCTTCAGAGGCGTTCTTCCAGAGATTGACGAGGATCTGCTTTATCGCGTCACGATCACAGGCAATTCGGATGGCTTGCGTCGGCACGAGCGTTTCGATGGCAATGCCTTTTGAATCAAACAGCGCTGCGCGACAGAGCAGCAGCAGCTCGCCAAGCAGATCTCCGATGTCGACCGTCTCGTCGTCGGCACCAACGGCGGGTACTTCGCTCATGCGCTGCACAATGCGCGCCACACGTTCGATTTCTTCACCGAGCACGGCCAGTTCGTGGTGCACGCCGGCTCCCGGCGGCAGCTTGCCGTCGAGTATCCTCAGATAACCCTTGATGATCGTCAGGGGGTTGCCCGCTTCGTGGACGGTGCGCCTGGCCTGGCGAGTGAAGCGCGCCGCGGCTTCCTCGCTCATTTGTTCGCGGGCTGTCCGTGCTGCGCGCCATTTGTCGAGACTGAGGCCGGCGGTCCGTCCGAAGTTGGTCAGGCAGGACAGGCGGCGTGAGAGACGGCTATGCTGGCCGGCGCTCAGTCCGACGACGATGACGCCGAGCGTTCGCGAGCCACCGACCATCGGCAGGCACAGCAGGCCACTGCTTGAGAGCGCCCGGGCGAACTGAATGTCCATCAGCGAGTGGGTGGGCGGTGGGGTCCGGTCGTACGAGGAGCAGATCCGGTTGCTGAGCAGGGCAGCAACGGCCAGGCTGCGGTGGGTCTCGGGGACTATGCTGACCTGGCCGAAAATCGAAGGCTGACCGGCAATGCCCTTGCCGCTCAGCCTGGCATCGTGTGGATCGCAGAGCAGAAAAGCGAGATGGTTGAGATCAAACAGGATGCGTGCCGCTTCGCGCAGGGCGAGCAATACTTCGGCGTCGCTCTGGAGAGCGAAAAGGTCCTGTTGCAGGGGCTGCATCAGTGCCAGGCTGCCGATGATCGCCGCGATTTGCCCCTGGGCATCGGGTTCGGCTGCAGTGCGGACGCCGAGCACTCGTGGTAGGCCCGTCGTGTCGTCGAACGCTGCAGGGTCCGGCCGGGTGATGCCGATTGCCTCGGCGAGCACACCCATTCGTTCCTCTGCCTGTGCGCGCAGCACCGTCAAGCCCTTGCTGCACGCCTGGCCGAACATTTGTTCGGCGAGGTCGCGCAGCGCGTCGGGCACTTCAGCGCAGCGCGTCAAGGCATGCGCCAGCCACACCACCTGCGGCAATTGGGCAGCGGTGAGGATCTGCTCGCCCGGCAGGTGGTGGAAGAGGATGCCGTCAGCGAGTGCGGAGTCAAGTTGCCACTGATCTGCCAGCCAGGTGCCGATTTCCCCATGGTGGACGCCGAGGCGCTCGCTTTCCATCACCGAAAGTGCCGCTTCGCTGGGGCAGGCGACAAGAATCTGCAGATAGGGCTCGCCGAGCGCCGAAAGGAGAATGAGCTGCCCCACGTCATGCAGCAGACCGGCTAGGTAGGCTTCGTCCGGTCGGGGATAGCCGCTTGACGCGGCCAGGATGCGGGACAGTTCGGCGGTGAGCAGGGAATGTGTCCAGAAGGCTGACAGATCGACCACTCGGGTGGCTGTTCGCTCGTCAAACAGACTCTGCACCGACAGGCAGGTGGCCAGCGAACGAACCAGGCGGGTACCCAGCGCCTGAAGGCAGTTCTCTATGCTGCACATCGGGTTGCCACGGCGTATGGCCGGCGAGTTGGCCGCCGTAAGCACCCTGGTGCACAAGCCGGCGTCCTGCTCGACCAGCCTGGCGAGTTCCGCCATCGTCGCGCCGTCATCGTCGACCATCTGCAGGAGGCGCAGCAGAACCTGCGGCGGCGATGGCGCGCGTCCTGATTCTATCGCCTGGCGGATCGGCTCCGGCAGGCTATGTATCATGCTGGCGGCAGGGCCTGAACCGGGCCACTGAGGGCAAGCTGTGCAGAGTGTGCATGGTGTGTGCGGCTAAGAGAGAGGCGTGTGTTTTGCTCGCACGGCGTGCCGCCCTGCTGCTTCGATGCCCTCCTTGACTTCGCGCGAGATGACCTCGAAAAGCGCGCGGACAAGAAAGTTCATGCCCCCGACGATTTCGTCTACCGACATCATTGAGGGGGCTCTTGCGCCGCGGTGTTGTACCTCTCCACCGATGGTCTCAAGCCGCACTCCGAGTCGAGAAAGGTTTTTTGCCAGTCGCGGCTCGGTGAGAACGAAGAGCGTGGCAATGCCGTAATGGCGGGCCAGCGCGAGCAAACCCAGATAGACCGCCAGGGCGAGGTAGGGCTGGCGAGGCCTGGTAGCGGTCCCGAAATCCTCCTCCGAGAGCGAAATCGGTCGGTTCTGCTCACCCTGCCGGCGGCGATAGCTGCTGATCACTGCCAGGCGCGAGATCTCGGCAATTCGCGATCGGTCAAGTGTCATCGGGTCGACGATCGACCTGTCCAGCGTGGCCCGACAAGTGTTCTCGAAGGGGAGTTGTGCTTGCGCTTGGTCGGGATCGACCAGCACCAGGCGAGCACATCCGACGTACTGACCTGTGGTCACAGATTGCACCAGGCAATGCACCGACCGATTGTCCTCAGCGTCGGCTTCGAGGCCCTCTGGGCGTATGGGTTCAAAGTTCAGCTCTCGGCAATATACCTCGTGCCGGATGCGATAGTTCTCGGCACGCAGCTCGTCGGTCAACGCCGGCACGACCTTGAAGAATCGCCGGTACCCCTGGCTCACGGTCAACTCCGTCAGATTCGAAAGAAACATCCACCATCCTTCTGCTGATCGCCGACGGTCGCGGCACGGTGCCGCAACATCGCCATGCAAACTACGGAGTCTAATCGAGTTTCTTGAGATAATCCTTGGTGAATATCTTGTCCGGCAGATCCCGGAGCTTCATGCTGCCATATTCGAGGACGGACTGTTCGCCGCCGCGCAGCGCGTCCTCCATGACCAGGCGAGTCGGCCGCTTCCTGCCCTCCATGGTCTTGAAGATCTCGTACCTGCAGGTCTTCAGCAGGCGATTGGAGAGCGAATAGAACTCTGCCTTGTGCGGCCAGAAGTCTTTTTCCCGCACCCAGTAGAGCACCCGCTGGTAGGTGACGCCGCGGTCGACACCGGTCAACTCCAGCACGTAGTAGTCATCGGTGCCGATTTTTTCGCTCCGCAGCAGCTTCGGGTTGTAGTCAGCGGCGAAGTTGGCCCGCGCCAGGTCGCCATTGGCCACCTGGCCCGTCAGCCGCTGCGAGAGGGCGAGCCGGATGGGCTGCGAGACATCCGGCATGAAAATCCACAGGTCACGACCCTTCATCAACAGGATCTGTCCACGCTCGGAAGCTGGTTCGGTGACCATCACGACGCTGTTGGTGTTGCCCTTGGCCAGGACGCGGTACTTGCGTACGTCGGCGCTCTCGCTGCCTGTGCTCGTCGTGATCGTCACGTCGACCTGAAATCCTTCTGCCGGGAAGCGCACGTGGTCAGCCTTTTCGACGATCATGCGGGCCTCGGCCTCGTCGTTGGCCGCTGGCGGGACAGCCTCGGCCGCCAGTGCTGGCCTGCTGCAGAGCAGGACGGCGATGGACACGACTGCCAACGCAGCCTTGACACCCGAATGGTGGGTCGTCATGATTTCCATAGTTTTCACCCCATTGTGCTGACCGTCGAAGCGGTTGGCAGGAAGTGCCTCCCAATGAGCGTTGTCCGCATCGAACACGTGTACAAGGATTATCGGCTCGGAGACCAGAAAGTCCAAGCCCTCAAGGACATTACTCTGGCTTTCGATCCCGGGGTGTTCCTGGCCATCGCCGGGCCGTCGGGCAGTGGCAAGACCACACTTCTGAATCTGATCGGCTGCATCGACACGCCAACCAGCGGCAAGATTTACATCAACGACCAGGACGTCAGTGGGCGTACCCCTGATCAGCTCGCCGACCTGCGCGCTCGTACGATCGGTTTCATCTTTCAGACCTTCAACCTGTTGCCGGTATTGTCAGCCGCCGAAAACGTCGAGTATCCTCTGCTGCACCGCAGAGACGTTTCGAGTTCGGAGCGTCAGAAGCGAGTGGCTTATTTTCTGGACGTCGTCGGTTTGTCGAAGTACGCCACGCATCGCCCGAATCAACTGAGCGGCGGTCAGCGTCAACGCGTGGCGATCGCCAGGGCGCTGGCGATCAAGCCGGCGATCGTGCTGGCCGACGAACCGACGGCCAATCTCGATCACAAGACTGGCGAGGAGATTCTTCTCCTGATGAAGAAGATCAACCGTGCTTTCAAGACGACTTTCATTTTCTCGACGCACGACAAACGGGTGATTGCCAGGGCTGACCGTCTGGTTCGTGTGGAGGACGGAGAGATTGCCATGCTGGGTGTCCGTTCGAGCAGCAAGTGGTCTCTCGCGCGTCACCGTCCGGCGGACGCCGGTGCGAGTAACCGAGAGACCAGTGGGTCCGACGAGACGTTGGATAGATCCGGGGAAGAGGGCAATGAAAAACAGGACTAGAAAGACTTTTGCGTGTCTCGCACCGCTCCTGGCGACCTTGCCCGTATGGGCCGCGTCGGGAATCGTCGACGCTGGGCAGGCCCCCGCCATCGACCGATCGGCCCGTTCGTCATCGGAGCCAACGGGGGGCCTGCTCGCCGCGAAATCCGAAAATGCTCTGCCGAAGAGCAGGGACGCCCTGTTTGACGATGATCAGCCTGCGGAGGAAGCCGAGCCGCCTGCTGAAGAACCAAGCGGCCCGGTCAGCCGGGAATCCTTGTTCGGTGACGACGCGCTGATGAAACCGGCGGCCGAAACGGCCAGCGCAGCGTCGCCAACGCGTACCGCCGGCTTCAAGGGTTTTGTCGATAACGTCATGGCCTATACCTATCCGCAGCCGTCGCACTGGTCGGAGATGATGACTCGCTTCGATCTCAGCACTCAGGGTAGCCTCGGCAGCAACGTCAAGTGGAGGCTGGGCGCTCGCATCGACTATGACGCCGTCTACTCGCTGACGGACTTCTATCCGCAGGCCGTAGACAACAACCAACGCTTCAATGTGTTGCTGCGCGAGAACTATCTCGACATCGGAGCCGGTGACTGGGATTTCCGTGTCGGCCGGCAGCACGTGATCTGGGGTGAGATGGTTGGCCTGCTGTTCGGCGACGTCGTCTCTGCCAAGGATGTGCGCCATTTCGTCCTGCCGGAATTCGACATCCTGCGTATTCCACAGTGGGCCATCAGGGCGGAGTACTTCAAGGACGACTTCCACGCCGAGTTGCTGTGGATCCCGGTGGCCAGCTACGACAACATCGGCAAGCCAGGCGCGGAGTTCTATGACTACACCTTGCCGGCGCCGCCTGGTATGGCGACCACTTTTCTCAACGAGAAGTTTCCGACGCGCAGTCTCGCCAACACCAACTACGGTCTGCGCCTGTCGATGCTGCGCAACGGCTGGGATGTGGCCGCTTTTGCCTACAGCAGCATGAGCGTTGCGCCGACCTTCTACCGGGAAATCATCGCCGCCCCACAGCCGACGGTCGTCTATCAGGCCAGGCACGACCGCATCGATCAGGTGGGCAGCACGGTGGCCAAGGATTTCGGTTCGGTCGTTCTGAAGGGCGAGGCTGTATATACCAGTGGGCAACAATATCAGGTCACCAACCTGACTGACCCCGACGGGCTGGTGTTGCAGAAAACGCTTCTCTGGGTGCTCGGCCTGGACTTTACCCAGTTCACCGATACGCGGATCAATGTCCAGGTCTTCCAGACCCACTTCTTCGATCACAATGCAGAGATCATTCCGTCGGCCAACGAGAATGGCTACAGCCTGCTGGTCAGCCACAAGTTCGGCGACAAGGTCGAGGCGCAGGCGCTGTGGGTCGCCAGCATGAACCGTACGGACTGGATGCTCCGGCCGCGAGTGAGCTGGAACTTCGAGAAGAACTGGCGCCTGGCCCTTGGCGTCGATATCTTCAACGGGTCACCGCTGGGATACTTCGGGCGCTACGACGCCAAGGATCGCGTCTACTCGGAGCTGCGCTACAGCTTCTAGACGGTAGCGCCGATGCCACCGGTCTGTGTCGAGACGGGGTCGTGCTCAGCGACGGCGAGTCCGGCCAGTGGTCGGCTTGTACTTCACAGGTTCCGACGGGACAAAGATTGCTGTAGAATCTGGCGTTTTTTCGTGCGCCAAGATGTGGGATCATGGCGCGGACGCGAAGCTGAAGCGGAGAATGTTCTGGCGGCGTCTTCGCCGGCCTGGACAAGTATCCGCTCACCTTTCAGCCCGTATGACAAGGATTCTTAATGGAAACGAACGCCGCTAATATTGACAGCCCTGCCGTTAACGCCCTCGAGCGACGCATTGACCTGTCGGTCGCTATCGCCGAACTCGACCGGGAGGTTGAGCAACGACTGAAGCGCCTCGCCAAAAACATGAAAATGCCGGGTTTTCGGCCGGGCAAGATACCCGCCGGCATGGTCAGGCAGCAGCATGGCGAGCAGGCCCGCCGCGAGGCTTTGAGCGAAGCCGTTGGACACCAGTTCAGCGAGGCTGTTTTGGCGCAAAAGTTGCGCGTTGCCGGTAGTCCCAGGATCGAGCCGAAGGACGCCGGCAGTGCGACGCATATCGAGTTCGCGGCCGTCTTCGAGGTCTATCCGGAATTCACACTGGGCGATCTGGCCGGAGTGGTCATCGAGCGTCCGGTCCTTGAGGTGGGGCCCGACGAGATCGCCGGTACGATCGACATTCTGCGTCGGCAGCGTGTGCGCTACGAACCCGTCGATCGCGCCGCTGCGACAGCCGATCGAGTGAGTATCGACTTCCTTGGCAAGAAGGATGGCGAGCCCTTTGCGGGTGGTCAGGGCAAGGACTACCGTTTCGTGCTCGGCGAGGGCAAGATGCTTGCCGACTTCGAAAGCGCGGTCATCGGCACCGCTGCGGGTGAATCCAAGTCCTTCGGAATGACTTTCCCGGCTGAGTATTTCGCCAAGGATCTGGCCGGCCAGTCAGTCACCTTCGAGGTCACGGTCAAGGAAGTCGGCGAGCCGGTCGTTCCGGAAGTCGATGCCGACTTTGCCAAGGCGCTGGGTGTCGAGGATGGCGATATTGGCAAGATGCGCGCCGAGATCGAGGCCAATCTCAGGCGTGAGGTGAAGAAGCGGCTGCAGGCACGGATCACCGGGCAGGTGATGGATGCCTTGCTGGCGGCCAATCCAATCGACGTTCCCGGGGCGCTGATCGCGCGCGAGATCGAGCGCCTGATGCAAGTTGCCCGCCAGGACATGGAGCAGCGCGGCATGAAGGTGAAAGACCTGCCGATGCAGCCCGAATGGTTTGCTGATCAGGCCAGGCGCCGGGTCAGTCTCGGTCTGATTCTGGCCGAAATCGTCAGGTTGAACGATCTGCGCCCGAAGCCGGAGCAGGTGAGGGCGATGGTCGAGGAAGCGGCGCAAAGCTATGAGCATCCGGAAGAGATCGTCCGCTGGTATTATGCGCAAGCCGACCGCCTGTCTGAATTCGAGGGTGCGGCCGTCGAGGACAGCGTCGTGGACTGGGTGCTGACCAAAGTGCAGTGGGTTGAAAAACAGATTCCCTTCGGTGAGTTGATGGGGCAAAAATCCTGAAGATGCGCGACTTTCATGGTAACCGAGGCACCGAAATGACCATCGACCACGGCAATAACTGGAATCCGCAGGCCCTGGGCCTGGTCCCGATGGTGATCGAGCAGAGCGGACGGGGCGAGCGCGCATACGACATTTACTCGCGCCTGCTCAGGGAGCGCGTCATCTTCCTGGTCGGGCCGGTCAATGATGTGACCGCGAATCTGGTCGTCGCGCAACTCCTCTTTCTGGAAGCCGACAACCCGGACAAGGATATCCACTTCTACATCAACTCGCCGGGCGGCGCGGTATCGGCCGGTCTGTCGGTTTATGACACCATGCAATTCATCAAGCCGGACGTGTCTACCTTGTGCATGGGGCAGGCCTGCTCGATGGGGGCTTTTCTGCTGGCCGCCGGTGCGCCCGGCAAGCGCTTTGCCCTGCCCAACTCGCGAGTGATGATTCATCAGCCGATGGGTGGTTTTCAGGGGCAGGCGTCGGACATTGCCATTCACGCCAAGGAAATTCTTTCGCTGCGTGCCAAGCTCAACGAGTTGATGGCGCATCACACGGGGCAGGCGATAGAGCGCCTTGAGCGTGACACGGATCGCGACAATTTCCTTTCGGCGCAGGAAGCGGCAGAATATGGTCTAATCGACAAGGTACTGGCCAATCGGGATGCGATCTGATTCTCTGATTTCGCTTCCAGGCAGTCTCCATACGGCTTGAGAAGAAGGTAGGTCGACATGACAGAAAAGAAGAGTGGCAGTGAGAAACTGCTCTACTGCTCGTTCTGCGGCAAGAGCCAGCATGAGGTGAAGAAGTTGATCGCCGGGCCGTCGGTGTTCATCTGCGACGAGTGTATTGAGCTGTGCAACGATATTGTTCGCGACGAAATTGCTGGTGACCAGGGCGGCAAGGGCGTCAAGAGCGACCTGCCGACGCCCAAGGAAATCTCTGCCCTGCTCGATCAGTATGTGGTCGGTCAGGAGCAGGCCAAACGAATCCTGTCGGTAGCGGTGTATAACCACTACAAGCGTTTGCGTCACCACGGCAGGAACAGCGACGAGGTCGAACTGGCCAAGAGCAACATCCTGCTCATTGGTCCAACCGGATCAGGCAAGACGCTCCTGGCGCAGACGCTCGCCCGCATGCTCGATGTGCCTTTCGTGATGGCCGATGCGACGACGCTGACCGAAGCCGGCTACGTCGGTGAGGATGTCGAGAACATTATCCAGAAGCTCCTGCAGAAGGCGGATTACGATACCGAGAAAGCGCAACGCGGGATCGTCTATATCGATGAGATCGACAAGATCTCGCGCAAGTCCGACAATCCGTCGATTACGCGGGACGTCTCGGGTGAGGGCGTGCAGCAGGCGCTGCTCAAGCTCATCGAGGGCACGGTCGCATCCGTACCGCCGCAGGGGGGGCGCAAGCATCCGAATCAGGACTTCGTGCAAGTCGACACGACCAACATCCTGTTCATTTGTGGCGGCGCCTTCGGTGGTCTCGAGAAAGTGATTCGCAACCGTTCGGACCGCGGTGGTATCGGCTTTGGGGCCGAGGTCAAGAGCAAGGACAACCGGAAGGCGATCGGTGAGGTCCTGCGCAGCGTCGAGCCGGAGGACCTGATCAAGTTCGGTTTGATTCCCGAGTTGATCGGTCGCTTGCCGGTGATCGCCACGCTTGAGGAGCTTTCAGCGACGGCGCTGGTGCAAATCCTCGTGGAACCCAAGAATGCGTTGGTCAAGCAGTACCAGAAGTTGTTCGCCATGGAAGGGGTGGGGCTCGAAATCCGCCCGGCGGCGATGACCGCCATTGCCAAGAAAGCGCTGGAACGGAAAACCGGCGCGCGCGGCCTACGTTCGATCCTCGAGTCGGTGCTGCTCGACACCATGTACGAACTGCCGGGTATGGACAATGTCACAGAGGTGATCATTGACGAGAACATGATCGTCGGCGATGCGCAGCCAATTCTGATCTACACAGGTCAAGCGAAGGTTTCTGGCGGCAACTGATGTGCTGGCCGCGCCGCGCGGCTTGAAATACGGGTTCATGCCACCATCTGGAAGCGTGAACTTTTACCTGAAGGGCACAATCAATGTCTGCAACCCCCAAGCTGGCCAACGAGTCAGTCGAATTGCCGCTGTTGCCTCTGCGCGACGTGGTTGTCTTTCCCCACATGGTGATTCCACTGTTTGTTGGGCGGCCGAAGTCGATCAAGGCCCTCGAAACAGGGATGGAACTGGGCAAGAGCATTTTGCTCGTCGCCCAGAAGTCGGCCGTCAAGGATGAGCCGGAAGGCGAGGATCTGTACGGTGTCGGCTGCGTTGCCAATATCCTGCAGATGCTGAAGCTACCCGATGGCACTGTCAAGGTACTGGTCGAAGGGGTACATCGCGCTCGTCTGGAAGCGATCGATGCCCGCGATGAGATGTTCTTCGCGCGGGCGCGGCCGGTGATGGCTGAAGACGGTGTCAATCATGAGGTGGAGGCCTTGCGGCGTGCCGTGATCGCCCAGTTCGACCAGTACGTCAAGCTCAATAAAAAGATCCCGCCGGAGATCCTGACGTCGATTGCCGGCATTGAAGAGGCCGGTCGTCTGGCCGATACCATCGCTGCACATTTGCCGCTAAAGCTCGAGCAGAAGCAGGAAATCCTCGAGATGTTCGATATTCGCGCCCGCATCGAGCGGCTGCTGACGCAACTCGAAGCCGAGATCGATATCCTGCAGGTCGAGAAACGCATCCGCGGCCGTGTCAAGCGGCAGATGGAAAAGAGTCAGCGCGAGTATTACCTCAACGAGCAGGTCAAGGCGATCCAGAAGGAACTTGGCGAGGGAGAGGAGGGTGCTGACCTCGACGAACTCGACAAGAAGGTCAAGGCGGCAGGCATGAGTAAGGAGGGTCTCGCCAAGGCGCAGGCGGAACTCAGAAAGCTCCGCCTGATGTCGCCCATGTCGGCTGAAGCCACGGTGGTGCGCAATTTCATCGAAACGCTGAGCGGCCTGCCATGGCGCAAGCGGACGCGAACCAGCAAGGATCTGGCGGCCGCTGGAAAGATCCTCGACACCGATCACTGGGGTCTGGAAAAGGTCAAGGAACGCATTATCGAGTATCTCGCGGTGCAGCAGCGCGTTGACCGGCTGAAGGCACCGATTCTGTGCCTGGTGGGTCCTCCAGGTGTCGGCAAGACCTCGCTCGGACAGTCGATTGCGCGGGCGACCGGGCGCAAGTTTGTCCGCATGAGCCTGGGCGGAGTGCGCGACGAGGCCGAAATCCGTGGCCATCGCCGGACCTACATCGGCTCGATGCCCGGCAAGATTCTGCAGAACATGAGCAAGATCGGCGTCAAGAATCCGCTTTTTCTGCTCGACGAAGTCGACAAGATGGGGCAGGATTTCCGTGGTGACCCGAGTTCGGCTCTGCTCGAAGTGCTCGATCCGGAACAGAACTCGACTTTCGTCGATCACTATGTCGAGGTCGAGTACGATCTGTCCGAGATCATGTTCGTGGCCACGGCCAACACGCTGAACATCCCGGCGCCCCTGCTGGACCGCATGGAAGTGATCCGGCTCTCCGGGTATACCGAGGACGAGAAGGTCAACATCGCGCAGCGCTACCTGCTCCCGAAACAGATCAAGAACAATGGGCTGAGGGTTGCCGAGTTGACTGTGGCCGAGAGCGCGCTACGCGATATCGTTCGCTACTACACGCGCGAGGCGGGCGTGCGGTCGCTCGAGCGTGACATTTCCAAGATCTGCCGCAAAGTGGTGAAGACGCTGCTGCTCAGGAAGAGTCAGACGAAGGTCGCGGTGAGCGCGCGTAACCTTGACAAGTTCCTCGGTGTTCGCCGCTACAACTTTGGCATCGCAGAGCGCGAGAACCAGGTCGGGCAGGTCACCGGGCTGGCGTGGACAGAGGTTGGCGGCGAATTGCTGACCATTGAGTCGGTCGTCTTGCCGGGCAAGGGCAAGACGATAACCACCGGCAAACTGGGTGAGGTCATGCAGGAGTCGGTCCAGGCGGCGCTGTCGGTGGTGCGCAAGCGCGCCCAGTCGCTGGGCATTGATCACGATTTCTACCAGAAGAGCGATATTCACATCCATCTTCCGGAGGGGGCGATTCCCAAGGATGGGCCGTCGGCGGGTGTCGGGATCTGCACCGCGCTGGTGTCCGTTCTGACCGGCATCCCGGTGTGTTGCGATGTGGCGATGACCGGCGAGATTACTCTGCGCGGCGAGGTTTTGCCGATTGGCGGACTCAAGGAAAAACTTTTGGCGGCCGTTCGCGGTGGCTTGGCCAGGGTGCTGATTCCAGAGGAGAATATCCGCGACTTGGCCGAGATTCCGGACAACATCAAGAACAAGCTGGAGATCATTCCGGTCAGGTGGATTGATCAGGTGCTCGAACTGGCGCTCGAACGCAAGCCGGAGCCCCTGGCGGCCGATCCGCTTGCTGCGACGCCCGCGGTGGCGGCTACCGTCGGGGAGGCCTCTGGCGGACAGGTGGTGATCACGCATTGATCTTGTACCCTGGGATGCGGTAGACTACGCGCTCTATGTCCTCCATGCTTCGGTCACGCCTCGGGTGCTTAGCTCAGTTGGTAGAGCGCTAGCCTTACAAGCTGGATGTCGGCGGTTCGAGCCCGTCAGCACCCACCAGAGCGAGCGAGAAGGGTTCTGCAGCGTTTTTGGGAGTGCTAGTCGGCTGAAATGCCGGCCCGTCAGGCCGGAGCCGCTGGCTAGCGTCTCGTCCATTACGCCACTGCTGAAAGGCGAACGCAAGTTCGCCTTTTTTGTTGTCGCCTCAATATTCCAGTGAGTCAGCGAGACCATGTTCTTTGATGCCGTTCGCAGTAACAAGAGAGTCGTTCAGATATTTCTTGCCTTGATTACCCTGCCCTTCGCCTTCTGGGGCGTCGATTCGTACGTGCGCAACAGTGGGGCGGGTACCGATCTGGCCAGTGTCGGTGACTCGAAGATCACCATGCCGCAGTTCGATCAGGCCTGGCGTGCTCAGCAGGATCGAATGCGACAAGTGTTGGGTACCAACTTTCGGCCGGAGTCGATGAATAACCCTGAGGCCAAGTTGGCGGTTCTCAACGCGCTGATCGATCAGCGCTTGTTGCTGCTCGATGCGGCAAAGGACAGGCTTGGAGCTGGCGATGACCGTTTGCGCGAGGTGATCAGCAAGATTCCTGCCCTGCAGGACAACGGGCAGTTTTCCATGGCGCGCTATCAAGCGGCGCTGGCGGCTCAGGGCATGTCGCAGCCGCAGTTCGAAGCACAGATGCGTCAGGATCTCACCTTGCAGCAATTGGTCAGTGCGATTGGTGATACCGGCATCGTCAGCAAGACCGTCACCGCGGTGATGTTGCAAATTCAATCCGAGGTGCGACAGGTCGCCGAACTACGCTTCGCTGCCGAACAATTTGCCGACCAGGTGAAGATCGACCCGGTCGCCGCCCAGAAGTACTACGAAGAGAATACGAAGCGGTTCGAAATTCCGGAGCAGACCAAGGCCGAGTACGTCGTTCTCTCGCTGGACACGCTTCTCGACAAGGCCAAGGTCAGCGATACCGAAGTGGCAGCCTGGTATGAGAGTCACAAGGATCGTTATCAGCAGGCCGAAGAGAGGCGCGCGAGCCACATTCTTATCCTGACCAATGGTGACGGGGACAAGGAAAAAGCCAAGGCCAGGGCAGAAGAGGTGCTGAAGGAAATTCAGAAGTCGCCAGCCAGATTTGCCGAACTGGCGAAGCAGTTCTCACAGGATCCCGGCTCGGCCGAAAAGGGCGGTGACCTGGGCTTCTTTGCCCGCGGCACGATGGTCAAGGCGTTTGAGGACGCCGTCTTCAAGGCCCGAGAGAATGAGATATCGGGTTTGGTGCAGTCGGAATTCGGCTACCACATCATCAAACTGACGGAGATCAAGGCCGGCAAGCAGCGTCCCCTGGCCGAGGTGCGCGCTGAAATCGAAGATGAGTTGAAGCGTCAGGCAGCATCAAGGCAATTCGCCGAAGCGGCCGAGGTGTTCAGCAACATGGTCTATGAGCAGCCGGACAGCTTGCAGCCGGCCGCCGAACGATTCAAGCTGAAGATCCAGCAGTCGGGTTGGTTGCTGCGCAACCCGGCGCCGGAGGCGCTGGCTGCACTGGGCCAACTCGGCAATCCGAAGGTTCTTGCGTCGCTGTTTTCTGACGACTCGCTGAAAAACAAGCGCAATACGGAAGCGGTCGAGATCGCGCCGAACACGCTGCTGGCGGCACGTGTCATTGAACATCGGCCGGCGAGTACCAGGCCATTCGATACGGTGAAGGCAGGCATCGAAGCGGCTCTCAAGGCTCAGGAAGCGGCTGTCCTGGCCCGCAAGGCCGGAGAGGCTCGACTCCGCGAGTTGCAACAGGGCTCCGAAGACAATGCGGTCTGGGTTCTGGCGAGGAATGTTTCGCGCGCCGATAGTGGTCAGGTGCAGGGCGCGGCGCTGAAGGCCATCTTCAACGCGGACGTCCAGAAACTGCCGGCGTATGTCGGTGCTGAAGTCGACGGCGGCAACTACATGCTCTACAAGATCGTGAAGGTTAGCCACCCGGAAAGCGTGGACGATGGCAGGCGCAAGGCTCTTCAGCGTGAATACGGCACGACGCTGGCACAGCAAGATTTTGCGGCTTACCTCGCGGGTTTGCGGCAGCGCTACAAGATCAACATCAACAAATCGGCGCTGGAAAGCAAGGAGCGTTAGCGGTTTGTCTGATGCGAAAAAAACCCCGCCGAAGCGGGGTTTTTTGTGAGCTGGCAAATGCCGGCGCAGGAATTACATGTCCATGCCGCCCATGCCACCCATGCCGCCCATGCCACCGCCCATGCCTCCGCCGCCCATGGCCGGCTTCTCTTCCGCCAGTTCAGCGACCATGCAGTCGGTGGTCAGCATCAGGCCAGCGATGGAAGCGGCGTTTTGCAGCGCCGTGCGGGTCACCTTGGTCGGATCGAGGACGCCCATTTCAACCAGGTCGCCATATTCACCGGTGGCCGCGTTGTAACCAAAATTGCCGGTCCCCTGGAGGACGGCATTGACGACCACCGAAGGCTCTTCGCCGGCGTTGGCGACGATTTCACGCAAGGGTTGCTCCAGCGCGCGCAGCACGATCTTGACGCCAGCGTCTTGGTCGGTGTTGTCGCCCTTCAGCGAGGCAAGCGCCACGCGGGCACGCAGCAGTGCGACTCCACCGCCGGGAACGATGCCTTCTTCGACCGCAGCGCGGGTGGCGTGCAGGGCGTCTTCGACGCGGGCCTTCTTTTCTTTCATCTCGACTTCGGTGGCGGCGCCAACCTTGATCAGGGCAACGCCTCCGGCGAGTTTGGCCACTCGCTCCTGCAGTTTTTCCTTGTCGTAGTCGCTGGTCGCCGTCTCGATCTGCGCGCGGACCTGTTTGACACGCGCCTCGATCGTGGCGCTAACGCCGGCACCGTCGATGATCGTCGTGTTCTCTTTGCCGATTTCGATGCGCTTGGCTTGGCCGAGTTCGGCGAGCGTTGCTTTTTCGAGCGTCAGACCGACTTCCTCAGCGATCACCTGGCCGCCGGTCAGGACGGCAATGTCCTCGAGCATGGCTTTGCGCCGGTCGCCGAAGCCCGGCGCCTTGACGGCACAGGTCTTCAGGATGCCGCGGATGTTGTTGACCACCAGCGTGGCAAGTGCTTCGCCATCGACATCTTCAGCAACGATCAACAGCGGACGGCCTGCCTTGGCAACCTGTTCGAGCACCGGCAGCAGATCACGAATGTTCGAGATCTTCTTGTCGAAGATCAGCACATACGGGCTCTCCAGGATGGTGTTCTGCTTCTCGTTATTGTTGATGAAATAGGGGCTCAGGTAGCCGCGATCGAACTGCATTCCCTCGACGACATCAAGTTCATTGTTCAGCGATTTGCCATCTTCGACAGTGATGACCCCTTCCTTGCCGACTTTGTCCATCGCCTTGGCGATGATGTCGCCAATGTCGCTGTCCGCATTGGCAGAGATCGAACCCACCTGAGCGATCTCCTTATTGGTCGAACACGGCTTCGAGAGCTTCTTCAGTTCGTCGACGGTAGCCACTACCGCTTTGTCGATACCGCGCTTGAGATCCATCGGGTTCATGCCGGCGGCAACGTACTTCATGCCCTCTCGGACGATCGATTGGGCCAGGACGGTAGCCGTAGTGGTCCCGTCACCGGCGATGTCGGAAGTCTTGGAGGCGACTTCCTTGAGCATCTGGGCGCCCATATTGGCAAACTTGTCTTTCAGCTCGATTTCCTTGGCCACCGAGACACCATCCTTGGTGACTGTCGGAGCACCGTAGGAGCGCTCGAGAACAACATTGCGGCCCTTCGGACCAAGGGTGATCTTGACTGCGTCGGCGAGGATATTTACGCCCTCGACCATGCGAGCGCGTGCGCTATCGCCAAATTTGACGTCTTTAGCTGCCATAGAATAACTCCTAGAATTCTTTGATGATTTGAATCGGAACCGGGAAACTTGAGTGTGGCCTAGCGGTGTGACGACATCGCCGTTTTGCCGATGGCTTTACGGCTCGATGACGCCCATGATGTCTTCCTCGCGCATGACCAGCAGCTCGTCGCCATCGACCTTGACGGTCTGGCCAGCGTACTTGCCGAACAGGACGCGGTCACCCACCTTGACGGCGAGGGCACGAATAGTGCCGTCTTCGAGCACCTTGCCATTGCCGATGGCGCGGACTTCGCCCTGATCGGGCTTTTCAGCGGCGGCATCGGGGATGACAATACCGGATGCGGTCTTGCGCTCTTCTTCAAGACGTTTAACGATCACGCGATCATGCAACGGGCGAATCTTCATGCGGTTTCTCCTTGGTTAAAGCAAATAAGCGAACACTACGGGCAAGTCCAGCCGACATCAATACGAGATTTTGGCAGGGCTCTGTTAGCACTCAAAGCTAACGAGTGCTAATAATAGGGCCGGGGACGTGAAATTTCAAGTCCTGGTTGACCTAAAGCCGAGGCCCTCACCCAGCCACTGCATGGGCTAATATGCGGGGCGCCAAGTTGAGAAACGGCTGGAACCTGTTCACCCACGACTCGTCAGGCCCTTCATGCCCGTGCTTGCTCGGCGATCCGTTGTGGCAGCGGTTGTCGTGCCACGACTTTTCCGGAACCTTTCACTGTTAAGGGAGGATGTTGACATGGCTGACATCAAGGATGTGATTGAGGATGTGGTCGACAAGGCTGGGCGGTCTTCCGACCGGCTGAACAGCGTAATTGCCTTGCTGGTCGCCGTCCTGGCGACGGTGATGGCGCTATTCAATGTAAAGGACGGCAACATTGTGCAGGCAATGGCGCAGGCGCAGGCCAGGAGTGTCAACGCTTGGAGCTATTTTCAGGCCAAGAGCACCAAGCAATCGCTCGCCGAGACCATCCTCGACCAGCTTACGTTCGAGCGCGAACGCGGCGCAGCGCTGACGCCGGACGCCGCAGCACTGCTGGACAAGAAGATCGACCTCTATCGCGGCAAGGTGAGTCGCTACGAAAGCGAGAAGGAGGATATCAAGAAGGAGGCTGAGGGTTACGAGAAGGAATACGATCGACTGAATGTCCACGACGACCAGTTCGACATTGCCGAAGCCGGAATCACGGTTGCTCTCGCGGTGTTGGGTATCGCCGCGTTGACGCGCCGCACCTGGCTGGTTTGGTTTGCTCTGTTGTTCGCCGGGGTCGGGCTTGCGTCGGGCATTGCCGGGTTTGTCGGTGCTGACTTCCATCTTGATTTCATTGCCAACCTGCTCAGTTGAGGCTTGAACCGCCCGAACGCGAAGTTCCGCAACCGTGTTTTCAAGCGCAGCTATTTTGGCTCAGTCTCAAGTTTTTGCCGGTAAAGCGTTGACGACACGGTAGAGCGCTGGTAGAATGCTCCTTCTTCGCAGCACGGTGTTTTTGACCGAGCAACATTTCGGGCAAGTACGGTGTGGCGGGCATTGAGGTAGCATTTGCTCCTCAAACAGTCGCGGGGTGGAGCAGTCTGGCAGCTCGTCGGGCTCATAACCCGAAGGTCACAGGTTCAAATCCTGTCCCCGCAACCAGCTCTTTAAAAATTGGACAACCGATAGGTGTGGGTTCTTGATCTGGTAGATGATTTGCGCAAGCGGATTATCGAAGAGATGAAGTAACTCGCACGGATGTAGAAGCTGTTGATCTGGAGGAATCCGGGTTGGCGGCGAAGCAAGTCAAGCGAGAGCAA
>NZ_FLQX01000174.1 GCF_900089955.1 Candidatus Accumulibacter aalborgensis
ATGGAACACCCAGAAGGCGCGGTCATCGTCGGTCCACGCGATGATGTCAGTGAATCCCGCCGCGCGCAGCAGCGATTCAAACTCGTCGCGAGCGTACTTGTAGGAGTTTTCGGAATGAATGCGCTCGCCCGCCGTGAACACGCGCGGCACCCCGTCAATCATCACCGTCTGCGGAGTGAGTGCTTCAAGATGCATCTCGATTCGCCCGCGCGTTTCGTCATAGGCCCCGACGTGCTGCCAGTGCGTTTCTGAAAAGTTGCTGCCGATCAGACGATTGATGTGCCGAAGACCATTGCGATTGAACGCTGCGGTCACGCCGAGGGCGTCGGCGTAAGCCGCATCGAGCCGCGCCTTGTCCTTCTTGGCATCGACGCCGATCAACAAACCGCCACCACTGGTGTAGTGACGTATTTCGGCGAGGAATCGCGTCGCCTCCTCGGGAGTGAAATTGCCGATACTCGACCCCGGATAGAACACCGTGACACGATCGGTGAGCAACTCGGCGGGAATTTCCAGCGTACGCGAAAAATCGGTCAGCAGGCCGAGCAGAGCAATTTCCGGGAAGTCGCTCGCCATGGCGGCGAGCGCCGCCGCCAGCGCCGGACCGGCAATATCGACGGCGAGGTAGCGCTCGGGCGCGATCAAGGGTAACCAGGTGCGCGCCTTGCCGCAATCGCCGGCGCCCAGGTCGACAAACGTGCCATTCTGGCCGATGGCCGCGGCGATCTCGTGTCGATATTGGTGAAAGATCGCGCGCTCGCTGCGTGTCGGGTAGTACTCGTCGAGCTGACAGATTGCCGCGTACAAGGTGCAACCCAGTTCGTCGTAAAAGTACTTCGGCTCAATCGTCGCCGGGCTGGCGCGCAGCCCGGCGATCAGGCGTCGAACTTCCACCGCTTGATCAATGTGCAGTCGGTCAACAATGCGGTAGCCTGGTTCAGTCGCCATTCTTGTCGTCGTTGCGTCTCAGCTCAGGTTCAGCTCACAATCAGCGCGTCGGCAAGCGTACCACGACTTGGAGTCCGCCGCCGGGCGCCTCGTCGAGGATCACCTCACCGCCACAGCCGGCGGCGATTCGCCGCACGATCGCCAGACCGAGTCCGCAGCTACCGTCGTTTGCGCGTGCCGGTTCGAGCTGCGCGAAAGGCTCCAGCGCTCGCCCGCGATCGGCACCGGCGATGCCGCTGCCGTGATCACGAACGCTGAGCGCGGCGAGCGAATCGCCGGCCATGGTCAGCCCGATTTCGACCGGCGGTGCGCCGTGCTGAAGGGCATTGTCGATCAGATTGCCAAGCAGACGTCGCAGGTCGCCGGCGGCAATCGCCACCCGGCACTCTCCAGCGGCAGCGCTGACCGTCAATTCGACGGCTCGTCCAAGCTCGCGCTGACGCGCGATCTCGTCACCCAGCAGTGCAGCGATGGCCACCGGCGAGGGTGTCCCGACGAGGTTTTCGCTGCGCAGGAAAGCCAGGCACTGGCCGACGATACGCTCCATGTCGTCCACATCACGCGCCAGGCCAGCGCGCTCAGCATCGCTTTCCAGTAGCGCCAGGCGCAGACGCAAGCGGGCCAGTGGCGCGCGCAGATCGTGCGTCAGGCCGGCGAGCATCTCGCGCCGCTCGGCAGCGGCGCTGGCCAACTGGTCGAGCATGGTGTTGTGGCGCTCGGCCAGGCGCCGGACTTCGCGGGGGCCTTCCGGCGTCACCGTACGCGCAGCGCCGTCGCCGGTCGCGGCAACGGCCTCGCCGAGGCGTTCCAGCGGACCGACGATTCCTCTCACGAACAGCGCGGCGATCAGGAGCACCGCGGCCAGCGTGGCGGCCAGACCCAGCCACAGATCGGCCGGCAGTTCCTGCGGCTCGAAACGCGGCGGCGGCAGAACTAGCCACCAGCGTTCGTTGCCGGCCATGAATCCGATCCACAGGCCGGTACGCTGCCGAGGGCCGCCGTGTCTGAGCAGCACCGGCTCACCGAGGCGGTCGGCGAGGTCGTCGGCGAGGCGGCGGGCAAAACCGAATTGCGGCTCCTTGCTCGGTACGCCGTTGCCGTCTGGTCGCAATTGCAGGCCCTGCTCGCCGGCCTCGGTGGCACTCAAGTGGCGACGGCCTTCACTGTCGAGCCCTGGCAGGGCGATCTGCAGCAGACGTATCTGGCCGGCGATCAACTGAACCGTCTGGTTGACGTGCGAGATACGGCGAAAATGCCCGATCAACGAGAAGGTGGTCAGTTCGGCGACGGCGATGACGGCCACCACCAGCAATACGGTTCGTCCGGCAAGTGATGCCGGCAAGAGTTTCATGGTCTCGCGGCGTCGTCGCTCGCCGCGTCCGGAACGAAGACATAGCCGACGCCCCACACCGTTTGCAGATAGCGTGGGTGCGCGTGATCGACCTCGAGCAGGCGGCGCAGGCGGTGGATCTGCACGTCGATGGCGCGGTCGAACGACTCGCTTGCCTCACCGCGCGTCAGTTCGAGCAGACGCTCGCGCTTCATCGGTCGATTGGCATTGGCGACCAGCACGTTGAGCAGCGCGAATTCACCGCTGGTCAGCGCCACCACCTCCCCCTCTCGGGACAACTGGCGGGCGCCTCGATCAAGGAGCCATTCGCCAAAGCGCACGCTGCCACCCTCGGAGTCTGGCGCGGCCGCCGAGCGTGCGCCGCGGCGCAGGACGGCCTCGATGCGGGCGACCAGTTCGCGCGGATCGAAGGGCTTGCCGAGGTAGTCGTCGGCGCCCATTTCGAGACCAATCACGCGGTCGACCGGCTCGTCGCGGGCGGTCAGCATGATCACCGGCACCGTCTCGCCACGCGCCCGCAGGCGCCGGCAGGCCGCCAGACCATCTTCGCCGGGAAGCATCAGATCGAGGACCAGCAGATGCGGTTGGTAGCGCGCGAGAAAAGCATCGAGTTGACGGGTGTCGGGCAGCAGCAAGGTGTCGAAGCCATGGCGGCCGAGATAGGTGGCGAGCAGCGGACGCAGCTCGGCATCGTCGTCAATGAGGAGAATTTTTTTCATGGTCGTGGTCCAGGTGGGTACAGTCACCAGGGTATGGCCACCATTCTATGCCGCCACCGGCGCCAGGTTGGCCGTCGAAACAATTTGCAACGACCGACGCTGGCGCCGAAATCCTTTGCAACGAGCGGAAAGGGAGAATGGATGCATCGCGAGGGTGGCAGCCAGTGGCCTTCACGAGATCGATCAACCTGACAAAACGAACTAGAGGAGTCCTGAGATGAGCATGAAAGCGAAGTTTTCACCCCGTATTCTCGTTGCCGCATTGATCCTCGCCCTTGGCGTCGGCGGCACCGCCTTCGCCATGAATCGCGGCGAGCACTGCGGCCCTGCCGGCGGCAGGATGGAACAGCGGATGGCTTACGGCCTGAAGGAAATGTCGCGGCTGCACGACGAACTCAAGCTCGATGCGCAGCAGGAAGCGCTCTGGCAGCAGGCCGAACAGTCGAGCAAGGCGAGCATGAGCGCGATGCACGACCAGCGGCGCAAGCAACATGCGGAAGTGCTGGCCGCGGTCAGCAAGCCGGGCGCCGACCTGCGCGCTGTTCTGAAACAGATGGACGAACTCCGCGAAGCCGGGCGCAAGCAGCACGAAGCCAACCGCGACCGCTGGCTGACCGTCTACGACGTTCTGGACGCCACGCAAAAGGAGAAGGCGCGCCTGTTTTTCAAGAGCAAGTTCGAGCGCATGGAGCAAGGGGGCAGGTTCGGACCTGGTGGTCCGGCAAGCAACTGAGTGGTCCCGGCGCTGTCCACTGGCTTCCGGTAGACCAGTGGACCGGGCGCCGTGCTCATGGCTGACGCAGCCACGACCCCCAACCTTTCCCGGCGGGATTGCGTTGGGGTTTCTGTGTTACCCCAAGCGGCGGCACTTGTTGCATACTAACTGCTCACTGAGGCAAAGGACTTGACTATTACCCGAACGCCCAAGGGTGCCGCAGCGGCTGACAAAAGGTTTCACCGCTTCTGCCCGGCCAGCCCTGAATCAAACGAGGATTCGCCGACATGAAATCATTAGCTCCTTTCTTTGCTGCCGCGCTGCCCCTGCTGCTGCTCGCCGGCTGCGTCACGGCGCCGACCGGCCCCACCGTGATGGCCCTGCCGGGAGCCGGCAAGAGTTTCGAGCAGTTCCGCCTCGATGACGCCGAATGCCGCCAGTATGCCTACTATCAGCTCGGCGGTAGCGAAGCGAACCAGGCCGGTGTCGACGCCGCCGTACGTAGCGCCGCGATCGGCACGGCGATCGGCGCTATCGCCGGCGCCGCCATCGGTGGGCGCAGCGGAGCCGGCGTGGGCGCCGGCGTGGGCCTCGTGATGGGTAGCGCAGCCGGCACCGGCGCCGCTCAGAGTTCCGCCTATGGAATGCAGCGGGATTACGACAACACCTATACGCAGTGCATGTACGCGAGGGGAGAGCAGGTGCCGGTGGCAGCGCGGGTTTACCGCGTCCACGCCCCAGCCCCCGTTGATCGTCCCGTCCCACCCGGTGCGTACATTCCGCCGCCACCGTACGGTTCGCCACCGCGGCCTCCGGCGGGATACCCGCCGGGACCGCCGCCGGGATATCCGCCGCCGCCACCGGATTCCCCATTACGCTGAGCGGACAGGGGAGATGAGTGAACGCATGGCCAGTGCCTTGAGATGGCCAGCGAGCATGGCCAGGAAATACCCCGGAGCCTCCAGCGTTGTCCTCGCCGTGGTCGTGTTGTCCATCGACCTCGTTACGGGCAGCGAAACGCAATTTCCGCTGGTCTGTGTTCTGCCAGTCGGCCTGGCAGCCTGGCGGCACTTGCGATATCTGGCCTATGCCCTGGCCACGACACTGCCTGTACTGAGGATCGCTTTTGAGTTCCCGTGGGGAAGCAAAGCATCGCTGGCCATTGCCGGCGTCAACGCACTGGTCGAAGTAGCCGCCATGATCCTGTATGCGTACCTGGTCGGACGAAGCGCCGCACAGACCAGACGTTTGCAGACTACTGCCACGACCAAGGAACGAGAAGTCAGCCAACTGCGCGCCTTTACCAGGATGTCGAGTGCAGCACTGCAAGGCCGGGGCCTATCCCCTGGCCTTGCAGATGGCGTGGCGTGGATCTACCTGCCGACGGAAAGTGAGCTGACCGCTGCGCACCAGCCCATTGAGCAGCATGAGGTGGAAGCGGAGATCAGCCGGCTAGACAGTGCACTGGCGGCCGCGATCCGCGAGCTGGACAATACCCAGAGGCATCTTGCCGACGACATGGCGGCGGCGGAGACCGCCTTGCTGGACGTACACCTGGCCATGCTCAACGACGCCGAGTTCTGGGACTCCTGCAAGCGGCGCGTACGTGAGGACCTGGTCAAAGTCGAACAAGCGGTTGCGGAAGAAGTGCGGACGATGGCAGAGATGCTCGAAGGGTTGAAACAGGACGTCATGCGCGAACGCAGTGCCGACATCCGTGACATCGGTCGTCGGGTATTGCGCAATGTCGGTGCCTCCGGCGCTGGTGGCGAATCGCCAGCCGACCGTCTGGCGTCACTCCCGCCAGACACGATACTTGTCGCCCGGGAACTTCTGCCGTCGGACATATTCCGTCTGGATCGTGTCAATCTGGTCGCCCTGGTCACCGAAACCAACAGTCCCGCGTCGCATGTCGCCATCCTCGCGCGGACCAGAAAGATCCCGGCGATCAGCGACATCAAGGATGCGACGGTGCTGCTGGCCACGGGCGACCGCCTACTGGTGGATGCCGAAGCAGGCACGGTCACCGTGGCACCAACGAGGATTCAGTCTGAACTCTTCGCTGAGCGCCGGAACCGACATGCCATGCATGAGCCCGCTGCTGCGGTTGAGGACCCGCCGCAGGAGGCCGTGACGAAGGACGGCGTCCGCATCGGTCTGCACGCGAACATCAGCAGGCCGGATGAAGCGCACCTGGTCTCGGAGTATTGCCTCGATGGGGTGGGCCTCTTTCGGTCCGAGTTTCTCTTTCTCGATGTCGCGCAGCCGCCGACACTTGACGAGCAAGTGGCCGCCTATTCGGCCGTGGCGAGAACGCTCGATCCGTCGCCGGTGGTCATCCGCACCATGGATTTCGGCGGCGATAAAGTCCCCCGATTCGATCGCACCGAGAGTGACCTTGCTTTCCGGACGGGCAACCGCGGCCTGGCTTTCTCGCTGGCCGAGAAGACGCTGTTCCGCACTCAGCTTCAGGCCATCCTGCGGTCAGCGCCGGAGGGCGACGTCAGGGTCATGTTTCCCATGGTCACCGGCGTGGCCGATCTGAGGGAGGCGCGCCATCTGCTCGCCGAGATGATTGAGGCCGAGCAGCCCTCCGGGCGGGTCGCTGTCGGGGCCATGATCGAGACGCCAGCGGCAGTGATACAGATCCGCGAGATCGTCAAGATGGTCGATTTTGTTTCCATCGGGACCAACGATCTCGCTCACTTCATCCTGGCTACGGACCGCCAGGCACAGGATTCTCCTGGTGTACCTGCGTTCCTGCATCCCAGCGTGCTGCGCGCCACCGAACATGTGGTGCGCATGGCGCTGAACGGAGGGGTCGGCGTCTCGGTGTGCGGTGAAGCGGCTGGGAATCCCGCTGCCGTCTGCCTGTTGATCGGAATGGGCGTCAGGCACTTCAGCATGAATCCCTTTCAGAGCGAGCGCATCCGCAGGATCTTGCAGCAGATGACGCTCGAAGAGATGGAGACCCTCGCCAGGGATGTCCTGGGCGTCGCGACGCAGGCCGAGGTTCAGCAGATCCTCACCACCGCGCTGCCCGACGCCGGAGCGTAGGTGAGCGAACGGATGGCTGAATCGCGTCGACCGAATATCGGCCGCCGCACCGAGCCAGCACCAATCTTCACGCGACTGCGCTGACCACACTACCTACTGCGGCAGCGACCGGGGACTGGCCAGCCAGATTGTTGAGCAGGTTTTGCAGGAAGGATTGCAGCGTCGGCGACTGACTGGTGGTCGCGCTGCCGGCGGCGTTGCTGTTGCCGCCGGACTGTTTCTGTACCTCGGTCAACAGGGTCGCGAAATCGGTCTGCAGCGCTGACAGTGGGCCATTGGTCGACGTGGAGCCGCTTGCCAGTTGTTGAACGAGGCCCTGCAGGCCGGAGCTGAAGTTGGCATAGCCCGCGTTCACTGCCGAGCTGGGCGAGCGATCGTGGTCGCGGTCAGCGGCCGCTCCGGCGCTGCTCTGACCCTGGCGCAAAGCCGCAAAAAGGTCATGCATCAGTTGGTGCATATCCTGCGCAATGGCTTGGCTACCCGAAACAGAACCACCACTCGCCTGATTCTGCTGGCCCGAGCTTACGGCAGATGACGGTGTCGGCAGGTTGATGCCAATCTGGCTGAACGCCTGTTGAACGGCCTGCATGAACTCTTCACCATCCCGCTGACGGTGGCGCGGGCCGGCAACGCCCCCCGCGCTGGACGACGTATCGCCCGTGGCCGCACTTGTGCGACCGGTGGAGGCAATGGCGTTGGCAAAAAGCGAACTGCTGGTGATTGACGAGAGGTTCATCTGTGGCTCCTTTTCGTGTCTGGGAGAAAGGTAAGCTGGGCTGGTCACGCGTCACCTGGACGAGGTGAATCGGCGGTGCCCGGAAGCGGTCCGATCCGTGGACTTCGTAAAGCAATTTTCCGGCCAGCTTACAATGGTAAGGAATCATGCGCCCTCCTGTTGTTTTCACGGCGATTCGGCATCGCAATGGGTCTGGTTAACCCAGGATCAGGTTCGGCAGCCGCCGGGCCGGTTCGACAACTATCGCAGCGGCAAGTATTGCCGCTTCCGAAAATCTCATGGCATCAGTCTGTTAGCGCCTTGGCCAAGGCCCTATTCTGCGCCCATGGGCAGACCGGCGGCAACTCTTGCCAGGCCAACGATGGCTGTAGGGCAGACAAAGGTATTACCAGATATTCCGGAGCGCCGGGCGCACGCGAATTCTTTGTTATATTCCGCTGCTCCCTTGCCGTCGTGCGCCTTCGTGATTCCCCGCGAAGACTCCGCTACGGCCCGGCTCGCACACTGGAATGGCACAGCATGAAGAACAAGACTCTCTGGATCGTCGTCGGTGGCTTGCTTGCCGTTGGCGCGGCGGCGGCCTTTTTCGTGAGCAGAGGCGAAGCGCCGACGGCACCGGTAACGCGTCGCGGCAGCGACGGCGGCGGTCGGCCGGTGCCGGTGCTCACCGCTACCGCGCAGCTTGGCGACATCGACGTGGTGATCAACGCCTTGGGCACGGTCACCGCACGCAATACCGTGACCGTCACGCCGCGCGTCGACGGCCTGTTGCAGCGCGTCGCTTTTCAGGAAGGACAAATGGTGAAGGCCGGCGAGGTGCTGGCCGAGATCGATCCGCGGCCTTTCCAGGCCCAACTCGACCAGGCGCTGGGCCAGTTGGTTCGCGATCAGGCCTTGCTGGCCAACGCGCAGGTCGATGTCGCGCGCTATCGCGACCTGCTGGAGAAGGATTCGATCGCCCGCCAACTGGTCGATGCTCAGGAGGCGCTGGTCCGCCAGTATCAGGGCACCGTACAGGCGGACCGGGGCGCTGTCGACAATGCCCGCCTGCAACTCGCTTTCACCCGCATCAGTGCCCCGGTTGCCGGCCGCCTCGGCTTGCGCCAGGTGGACGTCGGCAACATGGTGCATGCCAGCGACGCCAATGGCCTCGTCGTCATCACGCAGACGCAACCGATCACGGTCATTTTCTCCATTCCGGCAGACAGTCTGACGGCCGTCGCGGCGCGCGTGCAGGCGGGGGAAAAGCTGCTTGTCGAGGCCTGGGATCGCGAGGGCAAGGTCAAACTGGCGAGCGGTCGCCTCTTGACGCTGGACAACCAGATCGACCCGACGACCGGCACCATCAAGCTCAAGGCCGAGTTCGCCAACGCCGACCAGGGCCTGTTTCCGAATCAGTTCGTCAATGCTCGCCTGCGCGTCGAAAGGCGCAGCGGCGCGACGCTGATCCCGATCGCGGCGATTCAGCGCGGCACGCTGGGCACCTTCGTGTACGCTGTCAACGGCGAAGACCAGACGGTGAGCACGCGTGCCGTCACGCTTGGGCCGAGCACTGCGGCGATGGTGGCGATTGAAAAAGGCCTGCAGCCGGGCGAACAGGTGGTCGTTGATGGCGCCGACAAGCTGCGCCAGGGCGCGAAGGTTGAACTCTCGACGCCTGCGACGCGGTCGGCCGGAGGCCAGGGGCAGCCGGGTGGCGACGGCAGTGGCGCCCGGCGCGGCGAGCGCAAAGGCAAAGCCGCCAGCGCGTCACCCGCCGCGAGTGCCGGTGCAGCGGCGGTAGCCGGACCGGCAGCGCCCGCCGAGGCCGCAGCGCCAGTCGGCACGGCTCGCCAATGAACCCGTCGCGCCTGTTCATCCTGCGGCCGGTGGCGACCTCGCTCCTGATGCTGGCGATTCTGCTCGCCGGGCTGCTCGCCTATCGCTTGCTGCCGGTCTCGGCGCTGCCCGAGGTCGACTATCCGACGATCCAGGTGACCACCCTTTACCCCGGCGGCAGCCCGGAGGTCATGACATCGTCGATTACAGCGCCGCTGGAACGTCAGTTCGGCCAGATGCCCGGCTTGAACCAGATGTCGTCGGCCAGCTCCGGTGGCGCTTCGGTCATCACCCTGCAGTTCGGGCTCGACTTGAGCCTTGACGTCGCCGAGCAGCAGGTTCAGGCGGCGATCAACGCCGCGGGCTCGTTCCTGCCGACCGACCTGCCGATGCCGCCGATCTACAGCAAGGTCAATCCAGCCGATGCGCCGGTCATCACGCTGGCGGTTACCTCCGAGACCTTGCCATTGCCGAAGGTCGAGGACTTGGTCGACACGCGGCTGGCGCAGAAGCTTTCGCAATTGCCCGGCGTCGGTCTGGTCAGCATCGGCGGCGGCCAGCGGCCGGCGGTGCGCGTGCAGGCGAACCCGAGAGCGCTGGCTGCCAACGGGCTCAACCTCGATGACCTGCGCACCGCGATCGGCAACGCCAACGTCAATTCGGCCAAGGGCAGCTTCGACGGCCCGACTCGCGCCTCGACGCTGGACGCCAACGACCAACTGAAATCGGCCGCCGAATACCAGCAATTGATCATTGCCTGGCGCAACGGCGCGCCGATCCGCATCAGTGACGTCGCCGACGTCATCGACGGCGCCGAGAATGTCCGTCTGGCGGCGTGGTCGGTGGTCGGCGGAGAGCAGCGACCGGCGGTCATCCTGAATATCCAGCGCCAACCCGGCGCCAATGTCATTGCCACGGTCGATCGCATCAAGAAGCTCCTGCCGCAACTACAGGCAGCCCTGCCGTCGGCGATCGACGTGCAGATCCTGACCGACCGTACGACGACCATCCGCGCGTCGATCGAAGACGTGCGTTTTGAACTGTTGCTCTCGGTGGCGCTGGTGGTGATGGTGATCTTCGTTTTTCTGCGCAACGTTGCGGCGACCCTCATCCCCAGCGTCGCCGTTCCGCTGTCGCTGGTCGGCACCTTCGGCGTCATGTACCTGGCCGGCTTTTCGATCAACAATCTGACGCTGATGGCGCTGACCATCGCCACCGGCTTTGTCGTCGATGACGCTATCGTCATGATCGAGAACGTCGCGCGTTATGTCGAAAAAGGCGACCCGCCCTTGCAGGCGGCGCTGCACGGCGCCGAGCAGATCGGTTTCACGATCATTTCGCTGACCGTGTCGCTGATCGCCGTGCTGATTCCGCTGCTCTTCATGAGCGACGTCGTTGGCCGCCTGTTTCGCGAGTTCGCCATCACGCTGGCGGTGGCCATCCTGATTTCGGCGATCGTCTCGCTGACGCTCACCCCAATGATGTGCGCCCGACTGCTCAAGCACACCCCGGTGGCCGAACAGAGCTGGTTCTTCCGCCGCAGCGGGGCGTTCTTCGACGCCGTCATCGCGCGTTACGGGCGCCTGCTGAACTGGGTTCTCGACCGCCAGTTGGTCACGCTACTGGTCGCCTTCGCCACGCTGGCACTGACCGTGCTGCTCTACATCGTCGTTCCCAAGGGTTTTTTCCCCGTGCAGGATACCGGCGTCATCCAGGGAATCAGCGAGGCGCCGCAGTCGATCTCTTTCGCCGCCATGGCCGAGCGGCAGCAGGCGCTGGTCGACGTCGTTCTGCACGACCCGGCGGTAGACAGCCTGTCGTCGTTCATCGGCGTCGATGGCGTCAATACCACGCTCAACAGCGGTCGCCTGCTGATCAACCTGAAAGCCAAGAGCGCGCGTGACCAGGATGCCAGCGCCGTCATTCGCCGCCTGCAGCCGAAACTGGAGCAGGTGGCCGGTATTTCGGTGTTCATGCAGCCGGTGCAGGATCTGACCATCGAGAATCGCGTCAGCCGCACGCAGTACCAGTTCAGCGTCGAGGATGCCAACCCGGACGAGCTCGCCGTCTGGGTGCCGAAACTGCTCGACCGCTTGCGCCAGTTGCCGCTCCTCGCCGACGTCGCCAGCGACGTGCAGGATCAGGGCCTGCAGGCCTATATTGACATCGATCGCGCCAGCGCCAGCCGCCTGGGAATCACTCCTGCGGCGATCGACAACGCGCTCTACAACGCCTTTGGTCAGCGACTGGTGTCGACCATCTTTACCCAGTCGAACACGTATCGCGTGGTGCTTGAAGTCAAGCCGGAATTCCGGCAGGGATTGGCGGCTCTCGACGCCATCCATATTGTGTCGACGGTAGCCGCCAACGGTGCCCAGGCGCAGGTGCCGCTGTCGTCGATCGCCCGCTTCTCCGAAAGAGCCATGCCGCTGTCGGTCAATCACCTCGGACAGTTTCCTGCCGCGACGCTGTCGTTCAATCTGGCGCCCGGCGCCTCGCTCGGCGACGCGGTCAAGGCGATCCATGCCGTTGAACTCGACCTTGGCCTGCCGGCCAGCGTCAAGACCAGCTTCCAGGGCGCAGCGCAGGCTTTCCAGGCCTCGCTCGACAACACGCTGCTGCTCATTCTGGCCGCCATCGTCGTCATGTACATCGTTCTCGGCGTGCTTTACGAGAGCTTCATCCATCCGGTGACCATCCTGTCCACGCTGCCCTCGGCCGGGCTCGGCGCGCTGCTGGCGCTGCTCGTCTCGCGTACCGACCTCGACGTGATCGCGGTCATCGGCATCGTTCTCCTGATTGGCATCGTCAAGAAAAACGCCATCATGATGATCGACTTTGCGCTGGAGGCCGAACGCGAGCACGGCAAAGCGCCGCGCGACGCCATTTTCGAGGCCTGCCTGCTGCGCTTCCGGCCGATCCTGATGACCACCATGGCCGCCCTGCTCGGTGCGCTGCCGCTGATGCTCGGCACTGGCGTCGGTTCCGAACTGCGCCACCCGCTCGGGCTGGTCATGGTCGGCGGGCTGCTGGTCAGCCAGGTCCTGACGCTGTTCACCACGCCGGTGATCTACCTCGCCTTCGACCGGCTGGCCAGGCGCTTCAAGGCGCCGGATGCGAACGCCGCGAGCGAGACGAACGCGGCCTGATCGATCATGCCTATCTCAGCGATCTTCATCTGGAGGCCGGTAGCGACCACTCGGCTGGCGCAGGCCATCGTCCTGTTGGGCGCGTCGCCTTCAGGCTGCTGCCGGTTTCACCGTTGCCGCAGGTCGATCTTACCGTCGCAGAACCGGCAGTGCAGTTCGGCGCACGATGGCGAGTCGCGCACTGTGGTATCTTTACGGTTAGCGTTCCCGCTCGGAGGCAATATGTCCATCCCCGCTCATGAGCTTGAGGCTGAAGTACTGGGCTTGCCGCCTGAGGATAGGGCGCGGCTGCTTGAACGTCTGATCGAGAGCTTCGAGCCTGAATCTCGTGTCCGAGATGCGTGGATCGCGCTGTCCCTCACACGTGAAGCTGAGGTTAAATCCGGTAAGGTTGCCTTGGTACCCGGTCCCGAAGCAGTAGCTCGCGTCCGCGCAAGAATCGCGTGAGCTACTGGCTTCACCCTGAAGCTGAGTCCGAGCTTGGCGACGCTGCCGTATACTATGCCCAGCAGGCAAGCAAGGTGATCGCATCCTCCTTTGTCACCGAGTTTGAGCGTTCTTGCATATCTCCGCAATCTTCATCTGCCGCCCGGTAGCTACCACGCTGCTGACGCTGGCCATCGCGCTCCTCGGCGCGGTCGCTTTCCGGTTGCTGCCGGTTTCACCGTTGCCGCAGGTCGATTTTCCAACCATCTCGGTACAGGCGTCGCTGCCCGGTGCCAGCCCCGAGACGATGGCGGCCACCGTGGCGACGCCGCTCGAACGTTCGCTCGGCGTTATCGCCGGCGTGACCGAGATCACCTCGAGCAGCTCGCTCGGCTCGACGCGCATCATCCTGCAGTTCAACCTCGACCGGAACATCAATGGCGCTGCGCGTGACGTGCAGGCGGCGTTGAATGCCGCGCGCAGCCTCTTGCCCAGCGGTCTGCCGAGCAATCCGACCTACCGCAAGGTCAATCCGGCCGATGCGCCGATCATGATCCTCTCGCTGACCTCGGACTCATTGACGCGCGGCCAGATGTACGATGCCGCTTCGACCATCCTGGCGCAGAAGATTGCGCAGGTCAAAGGAGTTGGCCAGGTCAGCGTCGGCGGCAGTTCGCTGCCGGCGGTGCGCGTCGAACTCAACCCCGGTGCGCTGTTCCGCGCCGGCATCGGCGCCGAGGCGGTGCGCACGGCGATCGCTGCCGCCAACGCCAACCGGCCCAAGGGAGCGCTCGAAGAGGGCGACCGGCAGTGGCAGATACTCGCCAACGACCAGGCGACGAAAGCGGTCGACTACCTGCCGCTGATCGTCGCCTGGCGTAACGGCGCTGCCGTCCGCCTGGCCGATGTCGCGCGCGTCGAAGACTCGGTACAGGATCTGCGCAATGCCGGCCTGGCCAACGGCAGGCCGGCGGTGATGCTGATCCTCAATCGCCAACCCGGCGCCAACATCATTGAAACCGTCGATCAGGTCAAAGCACTGCTGCCGCAGTTGCGTGCCTCGATACCCGCGGCCATCGACCTCAAGGTGGTCATGGACCGCACGCCGACCATCCGCGCCTCGCTGCGCGAAGTCGAGCGCACGCTGCTGATTTCGATCGTGCTGGTGGTGATGGTGGTTTTCCTCTTTCTGCGCAACGGCCGCGCCGCGCTGGTGCCGATCGTCGCCGTGCCGGTATCGCTGATCGGCACTTTCGGTGTCATGTACCTGGCCGGCTACAGCCTGAACAACCTGTCGCTGATGGCCTTGACCATCGCCACCGGCTTCGTCGTGGACGACGCCGTGGTGGTGCTGGAAAACGTCTCGCGCCACATTGAAGACGGCATGAAGCCTTTTGCTGCGGCCTTGCAGGGGGCGAGCGAAGTCGGCTTCACCGTGCTCTCGATGAGCCTTTCGCTGATCGCCGTGTTTATCCCCATTCTGCTCATGGGCGGCATCGTCGGGCGATTGTTTCGCGAGTTTGCCGTCACCCTGTCGGCAGCCATCCTGATCTCGCTGCTCGTCTCGCTGACCACCACGCCGATGATGTGCGCGCGCTTGCTGCGTGCCCAGCCAAAGGATGAACGGGGGCGACTGGCGGGCTTCGGCGAGCGCGTCTTCGCCAAACTGCTCGACGGCTATCGCCGCTCGCTCGACTGGGCGCTGGAGCACAACCGCATCACGCTGCTCGTCCTGCTGGCCACGGTGGCGTTCAATATCTACCTCTATGTCATCGTTCCCAAGGGCTTCTTCCCGCAGCAGGATACCGGCCGGCTGACCGGCAACATCCAGGCCGACCAGAGCATTTCCTTCCAGGCCATGCGCGACAAGCTCGGCGCCTTTGTCGACATCGTCCGTCAGGACCCGGCGGTAGACAATGTCATCGGCTTTACCGGCGGCGGCCAGATCAATTCCGGGCAGATGTTCGTCGCCCTGAAACCGCTCTCCGAACGTGATCTGTCGGCCGACCAGGTGATCGCCCGCTTGCGCAAGAAGCTGGTGCACGAACCGGGGGCGAGTCTCTTTCTGCAGCCGGTGCAGGACATCCGCGTCGGCGGCCGCGCGGCCAGCGCGCAATACCAATTCACGCTGCAAGCCGACGCGATCGACGAACTGCGCACCTGGGAGCCGCGCATTCGCCAGGCCCTGAGCCAGTTGCCCCAACTGACCGACGTCAATACCGATCAGCAGGACAAGGGACTGCAAACCTCGCTGATCGTCGATCACGACGCCGTCGCCCGCCTGGGCCTGAACCAGAAACTGATCGACGCGACCTTGAACGACCTCTTCGGCCAACGCCAGGTTTCAACGATCTACCATCCGCTCAACCAGTACCGCGTGGTCATGGAGGCCGCGCCGCAATACGGGCAAGGCCCGGACAGCCTGAAGGAGGTCTATGTGATTGGCAGCGATGCCAAGGGGGCGCCGACGCAGGTACCGCTGAGCGCGTTTGCCCGCTGGGAGGCGACGGCGACGCCGCTGACCGTCAACCACCAGGGCCAGTTCGCCGCGTCGACGATTTCCTTCAACCTGCCGGTCGGCGTCGCGCTGTCGGACGCCAGCGCGGCGGTCGCCGCGACGATGAAGAACCTCGGCGTGCCGGCGTCGGTGCATGGCAGCTTCCAGGGGACAGCCAAGGTCTTTCAGGACTCGCTCGCCAACCAGCCGCTGCTCATTCTGGCGGCGCTGGTCGCCGTGTATATCGTTCTCGGCGTCCTCTATGAAAGCCTGATCCATCCGATCACCATCCTCTCCACGCTGCCCTCGGCGGGTGTCGGCGCGATCCTCGCCTTGCTTGCCTGCCAGACCGACTTTTCGGTCATCGCGCTGATCGGCGTCATCCTCCTGATCGGCATTGTCAAGAAGAACGCCATCATGATGATCGACTTCGCCCTGCAGGCGCAGCGGCAACACGGGCGAGCGGCGCGCGAGGCGATCCGCGAAGCGTGCCTGCTGCGCTTTCGGCCGATCATGATGACCACCCTGGCGGCTTTGTTCGGCGCGCTGCCGCTGGCGCTGGGCAGTGGTGATGGCGCCGAACTGCGCCAGCCGCTGGGCATTTCGATCGTCGGCGGCCTCATCCTGAGCCAGTTGCTGACGCTCTACACGACGCCGGTGGTCTATCTGTATATGGATAGGCTCAGCGCGCTTGGCCGGCGCTGGCGTCAGCATCGGCGGCCAGCGTCTCCGCCCCCGGTCGCCGCAGGCAGCGTGCTGCGATGAGCATGAAACGAGAAGCGAGAGCTGCCATGACACCCACCCCACCCCGGCGAATCCCGTGCACCGTGCTTCTGTGCGCGCTATCGACGCTGGCCGGATGCGCCGTCGGCCCCGACTACCAGCGGCCCGCCGTCGCTGCGCCGGCCCAGTACAAGGAACTGTCGGCTTGGAAGGTCGCCGAACCGAGCGACGAAGCGCCACGCGGCAACTGGTGGGAGATCTATGGCGATGCGCAACTGAACGCGCTGGTAGCCCAGGTCGAGGTCGCCAATCAGAATGTCGCTGCCGCCGCAGCGCAATATCGGCAAGCCCGTGCGGTGGTCGCAGCGGCGCGCGCTGCCTGGTTCCCGGTCATCGCCACCGATTTCACGCTCAGTCGTGGACAGGGGACGGTCGGCACCTCGGCGACGGCAGCGAGCAATGCGGTCATCGTCGGCGCACCGATACGCAACACCGCTCGGCTGTCGCTAGACGCCAGTTGGGAAGCCGATGTCTGGGGTCGCATCGGACGTGGCGTCGAGTCTGATACGGCGGCCGCCCAGGCCAGCGCCGCCGATCTGCAGGCGGCACTGCTCAGCGCCCAGGCGGCACTGGTGCAAGCCTACATCGAGTTGCGCATCAACGATGCCCAGCAGCGCTTGCTCGACGAAACCGTGGTCGCTTACCAACGTTCGCTGCAGATCACGCGCCACCGCTACGCGGCCGGCGTCGCCGCTCGTCTCGATGTTGCCCAGGCCGAAACGCAACTGAAAGCCACCGAAGCGCAGGCCATCGACCTCGGCGTGCAGCGCGGCCAACTGGAGCACGCCATCGCCTTGCTGATGGGTCGGGCGCCGGCCGACTTTGCACTGCCGCCGACCGACACGCTGCCATTGTTGCCCCAGATCCCGGTCGGCCTGCCGTCGGCCCTGCTGGAACGTCGCCCCGACGTCGCTGCGGCGGAGCGGCGAGCCGCCGCCGCCAACGCGCAGATTGGCGTCGCTCAGGCGGCATTCTTCCCGGCGCTGACTTTCAGCGCTTCCGGCGGCTATCAGACTTCGAGTCTGTCGCAGTTGCTGACCCTGCCGAATCGCTTCTGGTCACTCGGGCCGGCACTGGCGCTGACGCTGTTCGATGCCGGCGCGCGCTCGGCGCGGAAGGAGCAGGCAATGGCCGCCTACGACCAGAGCGTCGCCGGCTATCGTCAGGCCGTTCTGACCGCTTTCCAGGATGTCGAGGACAATCTCGTCGCCTTGCGCATTCTCGCTGAGGAGGCCGTGGTACAGCGCGAGGCAGCGCAGTTTGCCGCCGAGTCGCTGCGTTTGACCGACAATCAGTACCGCTCGGGTACGGTCAGCTATCTCAACGTGGTGATTACGCAGGCGGCGGCGCTGGCGACACAACGTAACAGCCTCGATATCACCGGCCGCCGCCTGTTGGCCAGCGCTGCGCTGCAGAAGGCACTGGGCGGCGACTGGCGGGCGGCGGAGACGACGGAGCAAGAGACTTCGTTGATGGCAAGCCATCGCATCCGCGAGGGATTGTAGGCCCCCAACAGGGTCTCGAAGAGGGGAGCACAGTGGAGGCTTCGGTCGGCACGGCCTGCGGTGCCTTAATGCTCTTGCCCTCCCAGATCTTCAAAAACCACTTCCAGCGCTATCTGGATACCCAGGCTGTTGAGTACCAGGCCGCGCGGGCTATCGCTGGTCACCAGCAGCCAGTCATCGTTGGCCTGGCGGCGATAAACCTCGATCTGGTGACTGCTTGGATCGATGAGTGCGTATTCCTCAAGGCTCGGTAGCTTTCGGTAGGCCAGGAACTTGTCGCCCCGATCATAATTCGCCGTCGCGGGAGACAGGACTTCGATGATCACCTTGGGGTGGCGCATGGCGAGGTCGGCAGCCAGGTCTTCCGGGTGGCAGGTGACGAGGACATCGGGGTAGTAGCTGTGGTCTTGATCGACGAGCACCTTCATGTCGCTGATGAAGGCCTGGCAGGGACCGCCTCTCAGCCGCTCTTTCAGCGCGGCGAAACAGTTGCCGGCGGCAATCACATGCGTCCGCCTTGCGCCGACCATGCCGTAAACCTCATGCCGATAGACCTCGCCCGCGTGCAGTTCGTACTTTTCCGCCTGTTGCGCTTCCCAGGTCATAAATTCGGCAAGCGACATCTTGCTTCGTTCGGCAGGCAGGTTCATGGCTTTGGTCCGATGCTTGCAATGGCACAGCACTGATTCTAAGCGACTTCACTAGTCATGAGGCGAGCTTGCTGCCGAAGGACAGGAAATCCAACGGCACCATTCCCGGCGCTCGTGGCAGGCCACTGTTCGGCTGGCGTGGCGAAGGCTGACGAACTGGCAGCCGTACCGAGGGCGAGGCCCTGGTCTGCACACGGTCGTAGGGCGCAATAAGCAACGCGCATTGCGCCGGCTAGAGGCGCTGCCATGCGCTTCGCTAATTTCCGCGCGCGTCGTGGCTCGCACAAACAATCGTCTTGTCGCGCAGCAATGGGCTTTGACTGAGCGCCGCGCGGCGCAGCGAATCGATGTTGGCCATGGCTTCATCAAGCAGCAGGATAGGCTTTCCGGCAGCCAGCACACCGGTCAGCGCGATCAACTGGCGCTGACCGGCGGAGAAATTGCCGCCGCCTTGCGCGAGCAGAGTGTCGTAGCCCATCGGTAAACTCTCCACGAGTATCGCCAGGCCGGTCAACTCGGCGGCCGCCATCAGCGCTGCAATGGGCATGCCGCCGGAGAACAGCCGCAGGTTGTCGAGGATGCTGGCGTTGAACAACTGCACGGACTGGGGCAAGTAAGCCATCAATTCGCGCGCTTCGTGCGGGGTACGCCCGGCGATGGAGATGCTGCCACGTTGAGGCTGGTAGAAACCGGCAATCAGCCGCAGCAGGGTCGTCTTGCCGGATCCCGAGGGCCCGTCGAGGTGATGGAAGGTGCCACCTTCAACGGTGAGGTCCAGGCCGGAGAAGATCCACGGCGAGTCGGCGCGATGGCGAAACCAGAGCTCGCGGACTTCAATCGACCCGCCGCCCGCCGCAGTCCGAGTAATCGCGGGTGCACGTGGCAGCGGCGTCTGCGCCAACAAGGATTGCGTTTCGTGCAGTAGCGGCCGAACCGTGCAAAAGGTCACCACCGTGCGGCCGAGATTGCCGAGCGCGGTGTGGAACGCTCCCGCCATCAGCGTAAACGCGATCAACTCGCCGAGTTGCAGCGACCCTTGCAGCACACACCATCCGCCCCAGATCCAGAGTCCCTGGAACTGCAACTGGCCCAGCAGGTCGAGAATGACGTGCGAAACGAGCCCGAGGCGCTCCTCACGCAGTGCCAGCCCGCGTTCGCGCCGAAACTCCTGAAGCCAGCGATCGACGCCTCGATCCTGCGCGCCAGCGGCCTTGAACATCGCAATGTGAGTGAAGATCTCGGCCGCGTACTCACGCTCACGCGTCAGCGCTTCGACAAAATGCTGCTGCACGGCCTCCTGCCGCCGCCCGACGAGAATGGTGACTGCCATTGCCAGTCCTCCGACGGCGGCCACCAGGACCGTCGGCGCCGCCATCTGCCGCGCCATCAGCACCAGGAACGCGGTCGCGGTCATGCCGCCCAGAGCGGCGGTCAGTACTTCGCCGGTCAGCAAATCGCGCGCCGTGGCAATACCCTGAAATGCCTGCAACAACTGGCCGAAGGACTTCTTTTCCAGGAATTCGTATGGCATTTGCATGACGTGCGCGAGCATCCCACGTTCGAGCAGTGCATCGAGACGGGTCTGCAGTGACTGCGCGACCCGCCGCTCCAGCCAGTTCGTCCAAGCCTGCATCACCGCCACGAGCAGCATGCCGCAAACGATCGCCCACAACAGGTTCGTCGCGCCGTCTGGCAGCGCACGATCGACCAGCACCCGTGCCAGTTGCGGTACGACAAGGCTCAGACCCTGCGCGAGAAGCGCGAACAGCGCCGTCAGATAGAACGCTCGCCGGTGCGACCAGGCAAGGCGCAGCAGCCGCGACGACAAAGACGCGCCGGCCGGCAATTCAGTGATACGGTCGAGAGCGAGACCGTCAAAGATCTCTGCGAGGCGCTCACTCGACAGCGCACACGATGTTCCCCTTTCGTCCTCGACCACCCAACCCAGACCGCGCCGGCCGGTGAGCAGCAGCCAGCGCGCATCTTGCGCGCTCAACAGACAGGGTATTTCCACGTCTCGCAAGGCAGCGAATTCGACGTGAGCCAATCGCGCCTGTACGCCGTGTGCAGCGAGCAGGCGCAGCAGGAAGTCGGACGCTGAGCCGTCGCGCCGCGCAACGTCAGAACCTGTGGTCGACGCACCGATGTTCGCCAGCAGTCGGCGCGCTGCGTCTTCCGTGGATAGTGACGGCACGAGCGCCGCGTTAGTCACCGGCGCGATCCAGCGAGTCGAGCAGCGAGCGAAAGAGCCCCTGTCGATCGCTGAGTTCGGCGAACGTGCCCTGCTGCACGATGCGCCCGCCGTCGACCACTATGATGCGATCGGCGTCACGCACGGTAGCGAAGCGGTGGGCAATGACGATGCGCGTGCAGTCTAGCGCGCCGAGATTTGCGTGCACGCGCCGCTCGGTGGCGGCGTCGAGCGCGCTCGTCGCTTCGTCGAGCACGAGCACGGCCGGTGTGCGCACGAGCGCGCGCGCAAGACATAGTCGTTGGCGCTCGCCGCCGGAGAGCTGCATGCCATCTTCGCCGAGCAGCGTTCGATAGCCACGCGGCAGCGCGATGATGACGTCGTGTACGCACGCCAGCCGCGCTGCGGAGCGCACCTGCTCCGGCAGCAGGTCGGGGTCGCCGAAACCGATATTGTTATACACGGTATCGCGCAACAGGCTCGTCTCCTGGAGAACGGCGCCCATGCGCGCGCGAAGTTTCACCAGGTCGTAGCGGCGCATGTCGATGCCGTCGAAGGATAACGTGCCCTCGCTTGGCGCGAGCATGCCGAGCAGGATTCGCGCGAGCGTGGTCTTGCCGGCACCCGATGGGCCGACAATGGCGATCTTCTCACCGGGTCGGATGTCCAGGTGGATGCCGCGCAGTACCCACCGCCCGCCGGGCGCATAGCGAAAACCGACACCGTCAAGGCGGATTTCGCCGCGCAAGGAAGCGGCATCAAGGTCGCCGCTCGGCTCCGCAGCAGCGTCGGTGACGTCACCCAGCCGCGCGAGATACGAACCAAGGTATTGCCAGTTTGCCCAGCTCTCAATCAACGAGTTGAAGGGCGTCAGGTAGAGCCCCTGCAAGGTCAGGAACGCCGAGAACACGCCGAGCGACATCCGGCCATCGATGACTTCGTAAGCGGCCATTCCGTTGACCGCGGCAGAACTGACGGCGCTCAACAGTGCCGTCAGTGCCACAGCGGTGTTGTCGAGTTGCAGGCGCGGCAGGCTCGCGTTGGCGCGCTGCACCACGCGTTCGCTCCACCGCCGGATGGTCACCGACTCCGCCGACACCGCGCGGATCGTTTCCAGTCCGGTAAGCGATTCCACCAGCGTGCTGCCGACGCCGCTCAAGGCCGCCAGTTCCGCTGCGACCGCTTGCCGGTTTAGCCCGCGCAAGGCCAGTTGCAGCAACGCGCGTGCTGCGCCGATGCCGATCACCAGCAAACCGAGTGGCCAGTGATAGACGAGCATCAGCGCGCCGTAACTCAGGATAAGGAGGCTATCAAGCACCGCCGCGGCGATTTGCGCACTGAGGACGTTGCGCAAATAGGTATTGCTTTCGAGGCGCTGGAGCAGATCACCCGGATTGCGTTGCAGGAAAAAACCGATGGGCAGGCGAACAAGGTGACGCATGAAGCCCGACAGGAGGCGCAAATCGAGCGCGGTTTGCAGCGTACCAAGTACCCAGCCGCGCGTGAATTGCACCAAGCCCTGGATCAACACGGCCAGGCCGAGCGCGAGCGCCAGCACCCAGAGCCACGAATCCTGCTGCCTGGTGACCACGTCATCGATCAGGACCTGCTGGCCGACTGGAAACGCGAGGCCGGCGAGTTGAAGTACGAGCGAGAAAGCGACGAGCTGACCTATCGTTGCGGAATGCTCATGCACCAGTTCGCGGTAGCGATCGAGCTTGGGCGCGCGAGGCATTCGCGGACGCAAGCCCGGGCCGGGTGTAAATACCAGCACCGCTCCGGTGAACGACTTTGCCAAGGTGTCGCGACTCACTCTGAGCCGGCCGTGCGCGGGATCGACGAGGCGTGCGCCGCCGTCTCGCTCCAGTCGCTCGAGGACCACGAAGTGGCTGAACTCCCAATGCAGAATCGCAGGCAATGGCAGGTCCGCCAGCGCTTCGAGTTCGGCGCGATAGGCGCTGCTCTGCAAGCCGAAACTCTCGGCCGCCCGCAAGATCGCCAGTGCATTGACGCCGTCACGCGACACCGCGCAGGCTTCGCGCACTTCCGGCAGCGGCGCGTGGTGCGCATGGTACGCGAGGACCATGGCGAGACACGCTGCGCCGCATTCTACGGCTTCGAGCTGCGCGATGTACGGCACGCGCGCGGGCCAACCGGCAACGCGGCTGAAGAAGTTCATTGGCGCACGGTATCAAGCATATAGGCTACGAGTCGCCGGCGCCCTATGGTCGCCTGGACAGTGACCGGCGTGCCGCTCGACAAGCGCGTTGTGGTCAGCGAACCCTGGGGCGGCGAAAGCACTTCAACATCGACGCGCAGCAAGGCACCCCGCGCGCCCGCTTCGACGGCGACGATGCGTCCGTCCCAGGCGCCGGACACAGGGCGCGGGGATGCGCGCAACTCCAGGCGCACGCGATCGCCGATACGCAGCAAGAGCGCGTCGGCGGCAGCGAATTCGGCGCTCACGCGGATCGCACCCGAGTCCGCCGGCACGCGCACCCACCCTTCGGCGCGCTCGGTGACGTCGATTTCCGCCATTACGACGAATGTCGCCGCCAGGCCAATCACCACCGTGGAGACCAGCAAGACTGCCCACGTCCACGGCGGCGAGGCGTGCAGCAGAGCGCTGCTTTCGCGATCACGGAAATGATGCGCGATGGCTTCTTCGCGGAAGAGTCTTGAACGGGAAGGATCGTTGGCCATGTCGCGCGGCTACCGGAAAATTCAGGATCGCGGAGCTTCTTGGCCAACAGCGCCGGCACGCGCCAGCGCCGAGCCGTAGAGTCGCACCAGGAATTCGTAGAGCACGAACTCCTGCGTGCGCTGCGCGGAGCGCAGCAGGCGATTGACGAACATGTGGATCAGACTGTGTGCCACATTGTCCAGCGGCCGTGACAGGCTGCCCAGCGCTTCCCGTCCGGCCATCTCCGCGATCAGATCCGCGCCCCGGTGGCTGCGCAGCGCCAGTGCCTCAAGCCCGGCGCGCAGCGCCGGCGCATCGGGGTTGGCACGCTCGTCTACGAGCTGCTCAATCGATTTGCGTTCCTTGCGGAAACGTTCCGTGAGCCAGCCCTGGGTCGCTTTCCCTCCGCTGTGCAGTTCGCCAGCGTAGGCATCGCGTGCACAGCGAGCGAATTCGCTTCGCCGGGCAAGATCGAAACCGAAATCGCGCAGGTAGTGGTCGACGCCGGCGAGCGCGAGCTGCCAGCGGTGCGTAGCGCCCTCGTCGCCCGGACACTGGCGCATGATGTCGAGTGCAGCGTCGCTGTCGAACTCGAACAGCCGCTCCGCGTGGCCAATATAGAGCGGACCACCGTAGCGATCGGTTTCCCGCTGGTAAGTGCCGAGTTCGATTCGCCATAGCCGCCCGTTCTGCAGCATCGGATTCAGATGCCGGTAGAACTCGGGCAGTGCCTCTCCACACAAACGCAACGGATCGCCGCGCAACCGCACGCGCAGGTGCGGATCGGGGTCGCCGTAGCGGATGAAGAACCAGCCGCCGATGACCCCGCGCGCTTGTAAAGTCGCCACGCCGGGCGCTACACCTTCCAGCAACACCCGATCAGCCGTACCCTGACCGCCGTAGAGCTTGAAATACAACCATTCTGACCCCGGCGCGAAAGTTCCTGCCATCGCTGTCTCGCGGTCAACGCCGGCCAGCGCGGAAGTCCGAACGGGTTCTTTGTCATGGCGCACGCGCAACAGCGGCAGCACGACTTCGTGCGTAAAGCGGCCTTCTGGCCCGTGCACCGCGAGTTCGTCTGCACCCGGAAAGTTTTCCGCCAGAACGAACGACGAGCGTCGTTTCACGAGGTCGCAAAACGTTTCGATGCTCAGCACGTTGTCGAGATCGAGCAGGAGTTCGCTATGGTGATCGACGAGCAGGGTGAAACGGGGCAACGCGCGCTCCCTGCGCCATCGCTGCACGCGCCGAAATCGCTCCACGCCTGTCGCTGCGAGCAGCGGTTTGAGGTCATCACCGTCGACGGTCCATTGCGCCCGCGCCAACACCGCACGACCGTACGACACGCGCGGCAGGAATCGCTCGCCCGCCAGAGGGCCCCAACTCCAGCCGAGCCAGTTCTGCACCTGCTGGTCCTGCAGCGCGCCAAGGAACTGGCTCACTCCGAGGGTGGCGGCAAGATCCAGCGCGCTGCTGAAACTCGGCATTACCTCCCGGCCGTGTTTGACGGAATGGAGAATCACGCGCTCGCCCGAAACGGATAGTTCGAGGTCGGCAACCGTGATCTGCTTGTGCACATCGACGCCCGCGCGCCCGAGGAAAGCGATCTCGTGCTCGCGCAACACCGGCCGCATGAGCACGTTGCCGCTGCGACCCTGCGGAAGATGGACCAGTTCTGCGAAGATCACCTGGGAGCGATAGTCTTCTTCGGCGCGCATGTGTTCCCGCGTGCGCTCATGCAGATGTGCATCGCCGTGACAAAACCGTCCCAGCATGCGCGACCCAGGCGGTCCGTAACAGCCTCGGAACAACAACTTGTAGTCGCCGCGATCGACCGCTTCAGCGGAAGCAGCAGCGAGCGTCACCATGGCCGCCGCCGAATCGGGGACGGCGGTGGACCTGGTGGCGGCATCTGTTCCCAGAGCCTTGACGTCGGCATCGTCCAGCGCCCATTCATCGACGCCTGCGGCCAGAACCTGCTGCAGGCGTTTGAACAAGCGAACGTCGCGCGCACTCCAGCTATCCGCAGCGCCATTCACCGCACTTCCGCTGACAAAATCCTTGAGCAGCGGCGCGTCGGCGGCGTTCGACTCCGCTACCACGGGAAACCCGATGCCCGTTTCCGGATCGAGCGCTTCCATCAGCGGCACACGTCGTTCCTCATACCTTGCCACAAAGGCGGCACGAAACGCCGCCAACGCGTCACCTTCCGGTACCTGGACGATTCGCCGCAAGACAGTCGTGCAGCGCGCGATTTCGTCAGCAACACCCAAGCCGAGCATCAATCGCGGCGCCGGTTTGAACAGATCAACCTGCAGCAGGCGCGACAAATCGGGCGCTACCGGCAACGCCTCCAGTTCCTGGGCCAGCGAGCGGTAGCGCTCGGGCGCGTGGCCCATGCCGGCGCGATCGAGCGCGTGCAAGTGCGCTGAGCAAGTGCGCAGAATCCGGCCCGCGACTGCCGTTTCGGCACAGTTTTCCAAGCGCGCCGCCAAGTCATCGCTCGGGTCGCCCCCGGTAATCAGCGGTTCGAGATCGGACACGAGTATCTGACTGTCGATCAGTTCGTGTACAAACGCTTCCGCCTCGGTGAGCGACACCTCTGCTTCGCAAGCCAGCGGCTCGACCAGCTTAGTCATTGGCGCGCCGGCATGAGCGCGCTCCAGCGTACTCAGCAAATGCGGTGTCTCGGCGACGGCGACAAGCTTGTAGCGGCGATAGCCATTCTCGTCGACGGAATACTCCGTGTAGCGCAGGCGGCCAGCCGCGCGGTACAGGCTGGTATTCGGGCGCAGCGTCAGCGTGCGGCGGAGCATCGTTGACTTCTGGAATTCGTTCGCCAGCCGGGCAAGATAATCGCAATCCAGGCGCGTCATGCGGCGCGCGGTGGACAAGGGATCGAGGGTGAGCGTCGTCGACTCTCCGAAATGTCCCACGGAATGCCCGGCAAACAGGCCGAACGGCGTTGCGCGATGCGACATGCGTTGAAAGTAACGCACCAGCACCAGTTCGGCGCGCCCGCCTCGATCGCTATCCGGATCGCGCAGCCAGTATTCGAGGCTCTGGTCGAGTGTAGGCGAAGCGAGAAACAGCGCTTCACGGATTTCCGGCCGGCAAATCAACTGGCGCAAGTCGGCACGCAAGCGCTCCTTGTCGGCATCTAGCGCCGCGGCAAGCAGCGCCGCGTCTTCCCACACCGTCGGCGCCTCGAGCGCTCGCGCCCATCGCAAGTAGTCGCTGAAGGGCAGTGTTGGCGTGCGCAGCGCAAAAAAATCAGCGGCATGAAACAGCGGGGCCGGCTGCGTGTCACGCTTCGACATGGCTTACGTCACCACCGGAATATCGACCGACAACAATTCGTCCCAGGCCGGTTCGACGGGGTACAGGAAACCGAGTAGTACCAGCCCGATGCCACTTGCCCCTTCGAGCATACCGGCGAGCGGTTGCCAGGAGTCTGTCGGCGGGTCGTCTGACGACACCGGCAACCAGGCGCTGAAACCCGCCAACCCCTCTCCCTCTCTGCGCATCGCCAGTCCTTCGTTCACCCAACGATTGGCCGCAGCCAGGAAACAGGATTCGCCAGTCGCCGCGCGCAGGCGATTGAAGAGGTGCGCGTTGCCGAAAGCTCCGTGGCAGACGCCCGCATCGACGACGCCGGAATCGGCCAAGTGGCGCCCTGCAGCACGGCGCCCAAGCGCGCGCGCTGCTTCCTCCCAATCGGAGCGCCTCAGATGGCGCGCTGCTCGGAGCATGGCCGCGGCAATACCCAGGTCGCCGTAACACCAGGCGAGCCGCGAACCGTCGGACTGCTCCACCGGAGCATCGTGAAAGTGGTACGCGAAACGCGAGCCGTTCGCGTAGTCGCGCTGCTGCATCAAGAGCCACTCGCCGGCGTCGTTGGCAAGCGCGGCTGCTCCCGGCACGCCAAGCGCCGCAGCTTTCGCCAGGAAGGCGACGACGCCGGGTACGCCATGCGACAAACCGAGATTGAAACATCCCTCAGGCCGAGAATTCGACGACGCGTAAAGAAAACCGTCCGCTGAACTGAACCACGTTCGATGGTTCTGGTGAACGATTGCGCTGCGTCCCAGAGCCTCCACCGCCAGCGCAACGATCCGACGCCCAGCCGGCCATTGTCGGCGCGCAATACCATAGGCGCCGATTCCTGCCAGACCGCCGACGAGGTCGCCAAGCATTTCCTCCCCGTGACGTGCCAACCACTGCTCCAGCGCCGCATCGACGCTCGCGCCAAAATCGTCGTCGGTCAGCAAGAGGCAACGCTGCAACTGGCTCGCTGCCCACGCAATTCCGGTAAAGCCGCCAAACAGGTCAGGCCGCTGCGCGAGGCCGGACAATCCGTCAACAGCGGCTTGCAAGTGGGCGAGCGCACGAGTTGCATAACGATCGCTATCGCGCTCATCAAGTGACGAAATGCTGAGATAGGCAAAAAACACCGCGTAGCCGGACTCTCCGCCTGCCACCGACGCAGACGACGACGCGTCTCCCGGCAAAGGCAATGCCTCGACAATACCACGCAGCGCAAATTCACAGCCGGTGCGCAAGGCCTGATCAAGGCCGGGCGACCAGCCTTGAAACACCCTGCGGTTGATTGCCATCAACGCTTACCGGAGAGGCAAAAAAGACGCGGGGCGGTAAGCCTCGCCACGTCATTTCCGCCTGCCGGATAGCGCACTCGCGCTGCCAGACCCTACGCGAACGTCTGCCAAACTACCGCTGCGACGCCACCGGGCCATCTCGGACGTATGTTGACTACCTGGTCTTCTTCGGCTGCGTCGGCGTCGGCGTACAGTTCTTGGAGCCTTCCGTGCAGGCGCTCGTGCAGGGGTTCCCTTTGCTGCACCCCGAGTTGCCATCATCGGAAACGTTCTTCTTCATTCCCCCGTGAATCTGGGCGGAATCCGACGGGGTGAGGAGCTTCAACGTTTCCCGATCGAGGGTCAGTTTCTTCATCGATTCTTCTCCTGTTTGTTGGCAACTTCGGTTCAATCACCGAGGCGCTCAAGAAACACCGCTTTACTTGGATCATGCCTGCGGCCAAGAGCCACCCTGCACGCATCAAGGACGGGAAACTCGACAGCGCCCCCGGAAGTATCGCTGACCAGCACAGAAAGATAAAGCAGAGGAAAACCTGCGGTGTCAACGCGAATGAATGATAGGTTCCCAAATCAAGTGGTGTCAATCTCAAATTGGCTTCCAGAAGCCACCCAAAAGTCACCGGAGGCGCACTTCGCCCAGGCCGAAACGCAATTGAAAGCGACGCGAGCGCAGGCCAGCGACCTCGGTGTGCGGCGCGAGGCCGCGCAGTTGCCGCCGAGTCGCGCGCTTCCCTGCGATCAGCGCATCCTGCGGACCTACGGCCGCGGCAGCCGGCCGAGCAGAAAGAATTCGTCGTTGGGCCGCATCGAAGTCATGTTCGCCAGCCGGTTCGACATCGCGAAAAACGACGCCACCGCGCCGATATCCCAGATATCGTCGTCCGAGAAACCGTGCTGGCGCAGAGCGGCAAAGTCGGCATCACCGATCTCGGCCGAGTGGAGTGCGGTTTTCAACGCGAAGTCGAGCATTGCGTGCTGTCGCGGCGTCAGGTCGGCCTTGCGGTAATTGACGGCCACCTGGTCGGCGATCAACGGGTTTCTCGCACGCAGGCGGAGAATCGCACCATGCGCGACGACGCAATACTGGCACTGGTTGGCGCCGCTGGTGGCAACGACGATCATCTCGCGCTCGGCCTTGCTGAGGCCGCTTTCCTTTTCCATCAACGCATCGTGGTAGGCGAAGAAGGCGCGGAACTCGTCCGGGCGATGCGCCAGCGTAAGGAAGACATTGGGAACGAAACCGGACTTCTCCTGCACTTCGACGATGCGCTGGCGTACATCCTCCGGGAGTTGTTCGAGCGGCGGGACAGGGAAACGACTGATCGGCGGCGTCATGGCTCGCTCCCTGGCAATAGTGCACTACCGAGTCGACAGGTCTTCGCTGACCGGCTTGCCGTTGACCGTGCATGCCGAGTCCAGTCGCCAGATGAATTCATTGCTTTCTCCACGCGGTGAGGGTTTCAGATCATGGCATCATACACCCTGCCCACCAGAGAGCAGACGAGCAAGGCGCTCGCCGACGCCGCCAACCCGGCGAAGGCCTCGCAGATCCACTTTTATGCGCGGGCGCCGCCAGGAAGAACTCCAACACACCGAACACCCACTGCTCGGCAAAGGGCTGGCTTGCTCAGCGACCGGGCAACGTTCCGTCCAGCCGGTTTTCCGCAGCGGCCCCAGCGCGCTCAGGCGCGCGCTGGCCAGCGCAGCACGCCGGTGGCCAGCGCCGTTCCGAGCACGACGATGAGGCCGCCGACCAGCATGCCGGGATTCAGCCTTTCGCCGAGAAAGAGGCTACCCCAGAGGACGCCGAAGAGCGGGATCAGGAAGGTCACCGTCACCGCACGCGAGGCGCCGACGTGGGCGATCAGACGGAAGAACAGCAGAAAGGCGAGCGCCGTGCAGCCGACACCAAGGACGATGGCCGCAGCCCAGGCCATCAGGCCGGGCTGCGCGTTTGGCCAGAACCAGACGGCGAAGGGCAGCAGCAGTAGCGCGGCGACGATCTGCGAGCCGGCAGCACTGACCAGTGCCGGTACGCCGTCGAGCAGACGCCGCGTCAGGTTGGCGGCGAAGCCGTAGGACAGCGTCGCCAGCAGCATGGCGACGATTGCCCAGCCGCTGCCACCGGGCTTGAAATCGGCCTGGTCGGCGGCGAGTACGAGTACGCCGGTGAAACCAACGGCCAGGCCCGCTGCGCGCCAGGCGCCGAGGCGTTCGTGTAGCCAGAGCGCGCCGATCAGCGCGGTGAAGATCGGCACCGTGGCGTTGAGAATGGACGCCAGCCCGGCGGTGATCGAGAGCATTGCCCAGGCGATCAGGACGAACGGCAGCGCCGACCCGAAGAGTCCCATCAGTGCGATGCCCAAGGCGCGCTCGCGTAGCGCCCCGACCTGCCGGCGAATGATCAGCAAGGGCGCCAGGCACACCGCGGCAATCGCCACGCGCAGCCAGATCAGTGCCAGTGGACCGAAGGCCGGCGCGGCGTAGCGCATGAACAGGAAGGAGCCACCCCGCAACGCCGCCAGCAGAATCAGGTCGCTCAGATCGCGCAGTCTCATCGGCAGGCATTTCTCCGGCTGGCGCTGCGTCGTCGAGTGGCCATGGCTTGGCGGGTCAGCCGAGTCGAGTACGCTGCTGGTCCTTCGTCGCTGCTATGGGTCATCGCCGCGCCAGTACACCGCTCCCGACGCGTAGCTCGGCTACGGGCCGCTGCGAGCGAGCATTTCGATCAGCGAACTGGAATCAGTGACGGAAAGGCGTCAGTTCGGGCTTTGCACGACCAGCCGGAAACTGGTGGCCTTGAAAGAGGGAGACGAGACACTGATCGTCTGCCTACTGTTGCCATAGACGATCAGTGGCTTCCATGGCTCGTCATCCCAAACGGCCAGGCCCTGGTGATCCAACCATTCGAAACGGTAATACACCTGCCGCGTGTATGCCGAGGCGTTTTTCAGATCGGCCTGAACGCGTAACAACCGATCCTGCCTTGTCGCGCGAAGATCGCTGATGCCGATAGCGGCTGACACGTCCGGGGTCAGCGTGGCGTAGCCATGGCCGACCGACGAACTCGCCTGATTGGCGCCTGAGGCGAGCATGGGAGCGAGTGCCAGAAAGCAGGCTGCCAAAGGGATGGGTCTGAACGCGCCGAAAAGACCTTGCATGATGAATCCTCAGATGAAAGTGCGCCATTAGTCTTGCTGTCCGGACTCTCCAGGATCAGCCGGAAATCCGTCGCCTTGAAGGTCGGCGAAACAACGTGGCTGATCTGCTCTTGAGTCCCAATAAACAGTCATCTGTTCAGTGGACAGGAAAGCCAAGCTCGCAAGCGAGAGTATATGAGCCCCCACAAAGCGGCGTCAATCCCGCATGTGGCCCCGGGGGCCCCTGAAAGGTCATCGGAATCGCACTTGCTCAATCGTCACACGACGGGCAATGCAGTTCGTCATTCTCCTTCAGGTTTGCCGGTGACCTCAGGCGTCCCTCGGGATTTCCTCGTCAACTCATGATTCGCCATTGCTTTCCGCCGACGCCTTCGCGCCCGGAGGTCCAGCGGGGCCCTTGGGACCCACTGGGCCCGTGGTCCCTTTGGCACCGGCCGGACCCGTCGGACCGGCAGGACCGCTCGGCCCCATCGGCCCGCTAGCACCGGCATCGCCCTTCTTCCCGTCCTCTCCGGGATCGCCCTTGGGCCCGGCAGGTCCAGTCTCGCCCTGTGGCCCTTGCGGTCCTTGCGGTCCTTGCGGGCCCTCCTGCAGGGACCAGTGCGCGACTTGCCCCTCCAGCGCCGCGACGCGATCCTGAAGCGCCTGTAGCGGATCGACAGATGGCGTCAGCATCTTATTCTTGGCCGCCTTGGCGGACGTCTTTTTGACTTTTTTCTTCGACAATGTGGGTCTCCTCAAGTAATCAGCATGGGCGGAGTATTGCAGCATCATTACTCCACTGCCGACTGTTACACGAAATGGAAGCGTCAGTCAATGCGCGGGCGGGCTACTACCCGTGCTCACCGGTGAGCGCGCAGTTTTCGCACCCGTGTCATCCGCTTACGAGGGCCGCGACGGGAGGGCTCTGGCGCCGCCTTCGGCGCGCAACATGTCAGCGCGTGCTGACCGATCTCTATCTCAATCGACGCCTGATCCCCGCTTTCTCAGGCGAGCGACGGCTGCAACAGGAGGCGGTGTGGTGCTGAATAACAGTAAAAGTGCTTTCTGATGGCCCGCCCGACGGCACACAAGCCAATCCTTTGTGCCACTTCGAGGCCCATCTGCGTAACTCCGCTACGCGAAATCACGATCGGCACACCCATCTGCGCCGCTTTGATCACCATCTCGCTGGTCAGTCGCCCGGTGGTGTAAAAGACCTTGTCGCCACCGCGTCGCAAATCATCGTCCTGTAACCACATCCAGCCGGCGATGGTGTCGATCGCGTTGTGGCGGCCAATGTCCTCGATGAATATCAGCAACTCTTCACCGCGAAACAACGCACAGCCATGCACCGAACCGGCGGCCTTGTAAGTGCTGTCGCTGACGCGAATCGTATCGACGATGCCGTAGATCTGTTGTTGGCGCAGGACTGCCGGTGGCAGGACGATGTTGTCCACGTCGCCCATCAACTCTCCGAAGACGCTGCCCTGGCCGCAGCCGGTTGTCACCACTCGTTTGGCCGTGCGCGCAGGCAGGTCGGCGATGCCGCCACGGGTGTTGACCGCCGCCGCTCCCACCTCCCAGTCGACGGTGATCGATTCGATCTCGTTCGCTGACTCCAGCAGCCGCTGGTTGCGCAGGAATCCCAGCACCAGCCACTCCGGCTGCGCGCCGAGGGTCATCAGCGTCACCAGTTCGCGCTTGTCCACATACACCGTCAGCGCCCGTTCGGCGGGAATGGCGAGGCTGACCGTCTCGCCATGCTGGTTGATGACTTCGATTGCGCGGGTCAATGCGGCGCGCGCCTGGGTCAGGCGGGGCAGTTGGTTGGCCATACGTGTGTCTGTCGATCAGGATGGCATGGCACCGCTGCCGTAGCCGGCAGAGGGCAAGACCACGCCGCCCGCGGTGACGGCAACGGCGCAATACTTGAACTCGGGTATCTTGCCGACCGGGTCGAGTGCCGCGTTGGTCATCAGGTTGGCCGCCGCCTCGTGGTAAGCAAAGGGAATGAACACTGCGCCCCGAGGAGTGCCGTCGTCGCGGCGCAGATGGATCGCCACTTTGCCACGACGTGAGCGCACGCTGATCACGTCGCCCGGCGACACGCCCAGCGCGGCCATGTCGTCGCCACACATGGACGCGGTCGCCATCGGCTCGATCGCATCGAGTACGCCGGAGCGGCGCGTCATGCTGCCGGTGTGCCAGTGTTCGAGCTGGCGCCCGGTGATCAGGACAAACGGAAAGTCCGCATCGGGTCGTTCATTGGCAGGAATGATGTCGGCCGGCACCAGCCTGACGCGGCCGTCAGGAGTCGGGAAGGAGTCGATGAACAGCGTCGGCGAGCCCGGATCATCGGCACTCAGACAGGGGTAAGTGACGCTCGACTCGCGCTGCAGCCGTTCCCAGGTAATGCCTGAGATGGTGGCATGCATGGCCTGACGCATCTCTTCGTATACCGCGGCGACACCACTGTGTTCGCCTGGATAGTCCCATTGAAGGGCGTGGGGGCCGCTCCCGCCGCAGGGCCGCCCCAAGGCGGGGGCAGCCCCCTCGGGGGGCCGCGACGGCACGAAGTGCGGAGCGTGGGGGCCTACTCGCCGTGCGATTTGCTGGATGATCCACAAGTCGGGCCTCGCGTCGCCGGGCGGGTCGATGGCCTGCCGGCCCAGTTGCACCATGCGGTCGGTGTTGCTGACCGTGCCGGTCTTCTCGGGCCACGCGGTGGCCGGAAGCACCACGTCGGCGAGCCAGGCGGTCTCGGTCATGAAAATGTCCTGCACCACGAGATGTTCCAGCGATGCCAGCGCGTGACGGGAATGGTTCAGGTCCGGGTCGCTCATGGCCGGGTTTTCACCCATGATGTACATGCCGCGCACCTTGTGCGGGTCACTGTCGGGAGCCAGCGCCTGGTGCATGATCTCGATGACGGTGTAACCCGGCTGGTCGTCGAGCGGGCTATCCCAGAACTTTTCGAACCACGCATGCGCGCGGGTGTCGGTGACCCGCTGATAGTTGGGGAACATCATGGGAATCAGTCCCGCGTCGCTGGCGCCCTGCACGTTGTTCTGGCCGCGCAGGGGATGCAGGCCCGAACCCGGCTTGCCGATCTGGCCGGCCACCGCGGCCAGCGCGATGAGACAGCGCGCGTTGTCGGTGCCGTGCACGTGCTGGCTGATACCCATTCCCCACAGAATCATAGCTCCCCTGATCGCTCCGGGCAGCGACCCGGCGGGCCGCGCGTATGCACGCGCTACCTCGCGCAAGGTCGGCGCCGGTATGCCGCAGATCGGCGCCATCGCTTCCGGGCTGTAGCCCCTGACGTTTTCTTTCAGCGCCTCGTAGTTGCTGGCCCGCGTGCGGATGAACTCCTCATCGGCCAGGCCCTCGTCGATGATCGTGTGGATCAGCGCATTGAGCAGCGCGACGTCGGTGTCGGCCTTGAACTGCAAGGTGCGCCAGGCGTGCCTGCCGATGTCGGTGACGCGCGGGTCGGCGAGAACGATCGTCGCGCCCCGCCTGGCGGCGTTCTTGATCCAGGTCGCCGCCACCGGATGGTTGGCCGTCGGGTTGGCTCCGATGACCAGGATCAGTCCGGCATGCTGCACGTCGTTGACCTGGTTGCTGACCGCGCCCGAGCCGACGCCCTCGAGCAGCGCGGCGACGCTCGAGGCATGGCACAGCCGCGTGCAGTGGTCGACGTTGTTCGAGCCGAAACCGGTACGCACCAGCTTCTGGAAGAGGTAGGCTTCTTCGTTGCTGCCCTTGGCCGAGCCGAAACCCGCCAGCGCCTTTCTGCCATGGCGGTCACGCAGGCCTTTCAATTGACCCGCGGTGAACTCCAGTGCTTCCTCCCACGATGCTTCGCGGAACACTGCGCTCCAGTCGCCCGGATTCGGCGCCACGGCCGGGTTCTTGACCACATCCGGCCTGCGGATCAGGGGTTTGGTCAGCCGCTGCCCATGGTGGGCATAGTCGAAACCAAAACGCCCCTTGACGCACAGGCGGTCATGGTTCGCCGGACCGTTGCGTCCCGCCACGCTGATGATCCGGTTGTCCTTGACGTGATAGGTCAGCAGGCAGCCGACACCGCAAAAAGGACAGACCGAGTCGACCTTCTTGTCCACCGCCTGTGAGCCGATCTGCGTCTTGGGCATCAGCGCGCCCGTCGGGCAGGCCTGCACGCATTCGCCGCAGGCGACGCAACTGCTGTCGCCCATGGCGTCGCCCAGATCGAAGACGATTTCGCTGTGCGCACCGTGCATCGCGTAGCCGATCACGCCGTTGACCTGCTCCTCGCGGCAGGCGCGCACACAGCGCTTGCACTGGATGCAGGCGTCCAGATTGACCGCTATCGCCGGATGCGACAGATCCGCGGCGGGCTGCTCACGGCGCACTGCCCTGAGCGCGGGACGCACGTCGACCTGCAGGCGCGCCGCCCAGTCGCTCAGTTCGCCATGCTGGCCCACGGCCGCCGGGACGCCTTGCCCGTCGTTCTCCTGCCCGCCGTCGAGCCACTTGTAGCCCGTGTCGGGCAGGTCGGAGAGCAGCAGCTCGAGCACCATCTGCTGGCTCTTCAGCGCTCGTTCACTTTTCGCGTGCACCTCCATGCCGGCGGTCGCGCTGCGGCAGCAGCTCGGCGCCAGGGTGCGCTCGCCCTTGATCTCGACGACACAGGCGCGGCAATTACCGTCCGCCCGATACCCTTGCCGGTAGCAGAGGTGCGGGATGTCCACACCATGGCGCTGCGCCGCCTGGAGAATCGTTTCACCCGCGAAAGCGTCGATGATCTGCTGGTCGAGAGTGAATGCCACAGTCCCGGGCGTCGAGTCGGCCGGCTTGGCGGGCGCAGCCATCTAGCTGATCTCCCCCGGAAAATAGTCTTGCACACAACGCACCGGATTGGGCGCCGCCTGCCCGAGGGCACATATGGAAGCATCGCTCATGACCGCGTTCAGGTCTGCCAGCGTCTCGTTGTCCCACTCTGGCGACCCCATCAGACGAACGGCTTTGGCAGTACCCACACGGCAGGGCGTGCACTGGCCGCAGCTCTCGTGCGCAAAAAACTGCATCAAGTTGAGCGCAGCATCGCGCGCCTGGTCATGCTCGCTGAGCACGATGATCGCCGCCGAGCCGATGAAACAGCCATAAGGCTGCAGCGTGTCGAAGTCCAGCGCAAGGTGGTTCAGGCGGGCGGGCAGGATGCCGCCCGAAGCGCCGCCCGGCAGGTAGGCATAGAGGCTGTGTCCGTCGAGCATGCCGCCGCAGTATTCGTCAATCAGCTCCTGCACGGTGATGCCCGCGGGTGCGAGCTTGACGCCCGGCAGCTTGACCCGGCCGCTGACGCTGAAACTGCGCAATCCCTGGCGGCCGTGACGGCCAAAGCCGCTGAACCAGTCAGGGCCTCGCTCGACGATGTCGCGCACCCAGTACAGCGTCTCGAAGTTGTGCGCCAGGGTAGGGCGACCAAACAATCCGACCTCGGCAATATACGGTGGGCGCATGCGTGGTTCACCGCGCTTGCCCTCGATGCTTTCGATCATGGCCGACTCTTCGCCACAGATATACGCGCCGGCACCGCGGCGTAATTCGATGGCCGGCAGCCGACAAGGCGGGTCTGCCTGCAGCCGGGCAAGCTCCGCTGCCAGGAGTGCACGGCAGCCGTGGTATTCGTCGCGCAGGTAGAGGTAGCAGGCGTCGATGCCCACGACCTGGGCGGCGATCAGCAATCCCTCCAGAAAGCGGTGCGGGTCGCGCTCCAGGAACGTTCGGTCCTTGAACGTGCCCGGCTCGCCTTCATCGATGTTCACGGCCATGAGACGCGGCGCGGCTTGCTCGCGAACGATGCGCCACTTCTTCCCGGCCGGGAAGCCCGCGCCTCCCAGGCCACGCAGGCCGGAGGCTTCCATCGCCTTGAGGACGCGCTCGGGGTCGTCTTGGCCATTGACCAGCGCGGTGGCCAGCGCATAACCGCCCTGCTCGCGGTAGGTCTGGTAGCCCGCGTAGTCGGGCGACACCTGGATCAGGTCCGGGGCCGGCGAAACGCTCCCCTGCGCATGGTCGGCCGCAGCAAACGCCCCTGTTCCCCGCGCCATGGGCTGCTGGCCGGCGGCGGCAATGACCAGTGCCAATACACGTTCCGGGGTCGCCAGCGGCACCGGGTTCTGATGCACGATGACGACCGGCGCCTGCTCGCAACGCCCCACGCAGGGGGCCGCGATGACGCGCACCTGCGGCGTTCCCAGCAAGGCCGGCAGGCGTGCCAGCAGGTCACGGGCTCCGGCCAGCTCGCAGCTCAGGCCATCACACACGCGTACCGTCAGTTCGGCGGCGGGCGCATCGCCCTTGAGAACCTCGAAGTGGTGGTAGAAGGTGGCCACCTCATAGACTTCAGCCAGGGGAATATTCATCTCGCTGGCCAGCGCCACCAGATGGCGGTCATGCAGGCAGCGGTAAGCGTCGTTAAGCTTGTGCAGGTGTTCGATCAGCAAATCACGGCGGTGGCCGGCCGTGGGCGGCACGCCCAGCAGCGAACGCACTTCACTGAGCGACGTCGCGTCGGTCTGACGCCCCTTGAGCTGGCGCTGGCGGCGAATGCGCTCACGCAGCTCATCCCCGGTGGTCAGCGCCACCTAATACTCCGGCTTCGGCAACCTCTGAACGAGGTCGTTCCAGCAAACGGAAACACCCGGCAACACGCCCACCGCGGTTTCGCCGGTCAACTCCAGGACTTCCGGCTGCAAAACCGTGTCCACCTGTTCGTCGCTCTCGTCGGCCTTCGGGAAGCGGACATTTACCGGCGCCACGAAGACGCGGCAGGACTTCCCTGCCAGCGCCTGCCGGAGTTGGAAATAGATTTCACCGACGACTTCCTGATGTTCCAGCGTGGGTGCAGGCGCCATCAGGCAGGCCATGCCGTCGATCAGCTCGTAACGAAGGTCTTCCGGCCACGAGAGGTAGTCGCCGTAAGTGTGGTAACACTGATCGCGAAGTGCCAGGCCCATGCGAGATCTCCTGAATGGGGACGCAGAGTGGTCGAGTATACCCTGATCGATACTCCGGGCCTGGTCGATGGCCCAGCGCCGGTATGTGGCAGGTCATTGCTGTAAATCGCCTTCGCACGCTTGCCCTCCCAGATTTCACCAGTCATCTCAGAACGACTCCACCTCCAAGGAATCGCCGTAGGTTTCGATCCCCAGCCGTTCGGCGACCTTTCGCGCCCGCGGGTCGATCATCGGCGAGACCACGATCAGGCGGTCGGCCTGGCGCTGGTGTCGTCGCTCGTAGAAGCGGGCCTTGCGCTCGAAGATGTACATCCCGGCCTTGTCGATCGACGATTTCAGCTCGCAAATCAGCAGCAGGCCGTTCTTGACGATGACGTCGATTTCGACCTGATCGGGTTTTCCGAATACGACGCCTTCATCGTCGTATTCGTTGACATTCACCACCTGCACGCCGAAGGTCTGCTCGAGGATCGCGGCCAGTGCATCGCGGAATGCCCTTTCCGACTGCGTTCCCCAGCGCGATCCCAGCGCTCCGATGCTGCGATCGAACTTGCGGGCCTGCGCCATGATCTCCTCGTGCAGCCGGTCAAAGCGCTCTCCCGATTCCTCCCATCTGCGGTTCTGCTCATCCCGATGACGCGATTGCTCATCCCACCTGCGGTTCTGCTCATCCCAATGGCTCGATTGCTCGTCCCACCTGCGGTTGCGCTCATCCCACTTGCGCGTTTCCTCGTCCCACTTGCGCGACCGTTCCTCGCGGTCGCGGCGCAATTCGCTCAGCATTTCATGGAAGCGGTCCTGCGTTTCTGCCCGGTCCGCGGATTGCTCGCGAGTCAGTTCAAGGATGTAGGCGCGCAAAGCCGGATCGTCCCGTAGCCAACCGGGCAACTCCCGCTTGATCGCTTCCTTCAGAGATTCCGCGTTCACCAGTCAATATCCTCAACGTGTCGCCACAAGGCAATGCCGATCGTGCAATCGCAGCACGCGAAACAGGCTACTCGGCGACGGAAGAGTCAGTATAGGTTCGCCCCGCAAAACCCGTCAATCGGCGAGTTCATTGATCCCTGTCGAGCTGGCGGCCAGGCGCCACCGTTGGCGATCAGACGGAAGGGCAGCAGGCGTCGGCCTCGAAAGTGCCTCCGATGACGATGCAGTGGAAATGCACGAGCCCGGGAGCCGAAGACTGCGCGCGTGCCTTGCGAGTGCAAGCGTACAACGGTCGGTCACCCACAGCTCACGATGCGAGCTTCCCACTGCAAGCTGCGCGATAATGGCCATCGGCCGAGCCGCCAGGGGAGTGCGGTCGCTGCCGGCAAGCACATAGCCAACAGGCCACCCAGGAGAGAACAATGGAATTGATCGAGCCAGCCAGCCATGTCCAGGTGAGATCCGGCGGCTTGCTGTTTTATTCGGACTCCAACCTCGCCGAGACCGACGTATCCGAACTTGCTGTCGAATACCTCTGCGAGCTGGCGGTCCTGGATGAGGGAGTCACCCTGTGTGATATCCTGCTGCTCCTGAAAAGTAACCCGCCTCTGTTGCAGACCCTTCGCCGTTTTTGGGCAGTGGAATTGGTCGAGGAAGCGTTTGCGGGGGAGGCAAGTTCCGACACTGCCGCCGACGACCCGGAAGAAGTGGAATATCTGCTTCTGGCTCGCCCTTGCGGAGTTGCCCTGCGCACCAAGGCCTATGATGTGATGACGCGCCTGATGCTGTTGGGCATTGGGTTCCCTGAGCGTGACCCTGGTTCGAATGGTCGCAGCGTCGGTGACCGGCAAGAGTGGAGCATGTGCGGCGTTAGTGTTCGGACATGCCTGCACTATCCACTCCGACTGGAGCGGACTTCAAAGGTATTCGTTCATGGCCGGGATCAGAAAGCGACGGCTGGCCGGGCACTCTCCATGGAGGAGATCAATTTCGGCCCACCAACCCTCCTCCAGATTCTTCACAGCATTTGCTACGACCTGTCATTTTTTGGGCTTGGCGATCGCAAGAGCGAGGTAATCGACTCTCTGAAAAACGCGGAGTTTTCGGAAATGTCGGCGGCGGATTTTGACAAACTGTGAAGACTCGGAAATGCTCAAGAGCAGTGCCGCCCCCGCAGTGCGTTCCGCAAAAAAGACCAAGAAAGGGAAGCGCAAGTCCGGCTGAACAAACGGCAGCCGTTCACCTGTTCGCCACCCTTGTATCGAGTCGTCGACGTGTCGGCGATCGCCGCTTGTGCATCGGCGCGATGGAGGTCGCCGTCAGGTGTGCTGCCACGTTTCGGGTGCCCGTCCATTGGCCGGAGGGCTCTCTTTGTGGATCAGACGCGAAGAGGTAACGCTACTCCCTCGCATTTGGCGGCTTCACCGTCGAGCGTGATCAGACTCGCCCAGGTGGCGCTCAAGGTTGGTGTGCTTTCGATCCACAGGTGGGTGGCGGAACAGAGCGCCTTGTTGATCCAGTTCACGAACGGCAGGAAGAGATGGTCTTCCCAGAGACTGTCCAGTGTGGGAAACAGCGCGGCTTCGGAGTGGTCCTCACAGCACAGCTGGCAGCGATAGCCGCCTTCGACCGCTTCGCCCACGGCATCCAGGCTGAGCAGCATGTCCCAGCATTGGCCTTGCCACTCGACTGTCACGCTGAGGCTGTCGTTGCCGACAAACACGGACACGTGATGAGTAATCCCGACCAGCCCATAGATCCCGTACTCCTCGGTACGTTCAAGCTGCCGAAGCGGAAAAGGAAAGCGTGCTGAGTTGGCTGCCACCCAGACCTCGAAATGGCTGACCAGCGAATGCTCTATTCGTCCCATGTGCACGGGTCGCCATGCTTGGCCAGGAGACGCTCATCTTCAGCAAAGGGGGAGCGATAGCAGTGAAATCGTGAGTCGACGGAACTGCCGTGCGGCTCGCCGACAGCTTCACAGGCTGTCGCGCCATCGGTGAAGTGCACGAGGTAGATGTCGTGGCTCATGATCTGGGGTATCTCGAGAAGTCATGACCGTTTGGGTCGAGGGCTCGGAGGATGCGCAAGAAGGTTTCCGTATCTCCTACGGCATCTCACCGGCACAGCTTGAGAAGAATCGCTGCAACGTAGGAATGTACCGTTCTTCCCGGCGGGCAGCGACCTTGCGAGCATGTCCCGTAGCGACCGGCATTCGCCAGGCCGCTTGGCAGCCCGTTTTGGCCCTACAATCGCGCTGCTCGGAAGAACTTCCGGCATTTCCCATCGACGGCTGACCTGACGGAGAAACGGATGAACAAACTGTCGCTCGACTGGCCGCAAGGCGCCGCTTCATTGTTGTCCCAGGCCCGGCAGGTGAGCGCCAGTGATGGTGAATTGCTGCGACTTATCCTGGCAGAAACCCACAACCTCGATTCCTGGTTGATTGAAAACAGAATTCTTCCAGCGTTGCGCGAGAAAGGGTTCCCCATGCTCCGTTTCACTCTGCGCATCGAGAATCAGGAGGCGCGTTCGGCAAAGCTGCTGCCGCTGCCGGATGGCAGCGCCCTTGCTTGCACTGCGGACGGATTGTGGTCAGCGTTCGAAGTACGCGAAGCGGTGCACGAAATCGCTTACATTGGCTACCGTTATGCTCCGAGCAAGCACTGGCAGGATGCATTCCAGGCGATGCTACAGTTGGCGAACGGCAGCGAGCGCCCGCTCACGCCAGCCGAGGTGGCAGGAGTCTGGCGGGAAGCCACCGGAGGAGACCCGGCCGGTTACGCGTCAGGCGCCATAGACCACCTGCAGGCATTGGCTTCCGAGTTGCTCGACAAAGCGTTCAATACGCAGGGGCGGCTTGGCCTCTAGGGACAGCAAGGCGCACCCTTGTGGAGGATAGCTCCGTCGGCGCCATCGTCGGCGGGACGATGAACCAGAAGGGAAGATTGCGTGACCGGTTGCGAGGATCAGAAATGAGAAACATGAGTGGGCTGGAGGGTACGTTTCTGCACCTGGAAACGCCGGCGACGCCGATGCATGTCGCTGCGCTGTATCTGCTCGATCCGCCGACTGACCGGAAGGCGGATCTCGCCAGCGAGATCAGGCGCCACCTGATGCCGCGGCTGGCTCTGTCGCCGTTTCTTCGTGCCCGGTTGGCGCCGATGCCGCTGCAGTTCGCCAATCCGGTCTGGATTGACGGCGGTGTCCCTGATTTTTCGCATCATCTGCGCCATATCGTCCTGTCGAAAGCGGCCGCCTTCGCCGAACTCGAGGCCTGCGTCAGTGGGCTGCATTCGACGCTGCTCGACCGTCGCTACCCGCTGTGGGAGTTGACGATCATCGAAGGACTGGCGAGTGGCGAGATCGGCCTGTACCTGAAGATCCATCATGCCGCGCTTGACGGGGTGTCGGGAATGGCCTTGGCGGGTCAACTATTCGACTCTACCGCCGAGCCGGCAGAAGTCCCGGACGACTGGCGCGAGCGGGTCGGCGAGGTCGAAAGTCCAGGTCTGGGAGATCGCCTGGGTGCTGCTTTCCGCCATACGGCGACCCAGTGTGCCAGCCTGCTTCGGCAGTTGCCCGGAGGGCTGCACCTGGTGGCCGGCATGTTCAAGCCGGAGGGCAAGGGCAAGGCAGCCGCTATGCGCCAGAACCTCGCCTTTGGCCCGAAGACGGCACTGAATGTTCCGATCTCGGGTGAGCGGGGCTTCGCTGCGGTCTCGCTATCGCTCGCCGGGGTAAAGGAGATTGCCCGCCGGCAAGACGCGACGCTCAACGACGTCGTCCTGACGCTTTGCAGCGGTGCTTTGCGTCTCTATTTGCAGGAACACGGCGGCGTGCCGCGCAAGTCGTTGATTGCCACCATGCCGGTTTCGCTGCGCGAGACCGGCGACACCGACACCAGCATTCAGGCGACGCTGACGCTGGTCAAGCTGGCCACCCATCTGGCCGATCCGCTACGCCGACTGCACGCGGTCCGCGCCGCCGCGGACGCAGCCAAGGCCTTGACCGCCCACGCCAGGTCGGTCATTCCGACCGACTTCCCGTCGCTGGGCGTGCCCTGGATCGTGCGTGCGTTGGCTACGCTCTATGGCCGTTCGGGTTTGGCTAAAGTCATCCCGCCGCTGGCCAATCTGGCGATTTCAAATGTGCCTGGCCCGCGGCAGCCACTCTACCTGGCCGGCGCACGGGTTAGTGCCTGCTGGCCTCTGAGCATCGTCGAGCACGGTCTGGGGCTGAACATCACGGTGTTCAGCTACTGTGATTCTCTGGATTTCGGTTTGACGGTCGCCCACGATGCCGTTCCGGACGTGCATGGGTTGGCACGGGCATTGACCAGCGCCTATGCGGAGCTTGAGCAACTGCCAAGAGCCGCCTCGGTTGGGCCGGAGACAGTGAAACGGCCGCTGCGTCGACGCGCAGCGGTGCGCAAGCCGAGTGCTGACGCGCAGGCAACGGCGGCAAGCACGCACGCCCTTGGTGCGCAGGATGTGCTGAGTCCGTAGGATTTTGGGGAAGATAGAACAGAATGAGAAGTCTTGGATCAAGAACCCTGGCGCTAGGGCTGATTCTGGCGTTCCCTTGGGCCTTTGCGGCTCCCGGCTTCACTCCTGAGGCCATGCAAGCTCGCTCCGTGGGCGGCGGGGCCGATTTTATCGCCGGATACGATGGCCGCCGGGTGCTTGTGCTACCAGACGGCAGGCCGATTCTCGACGATCGCTTCACGTCATTTCGTTATCGTGACGGGACGAACCGACGGGTCATCGAGCGGGCGCGCCACGAGCGCTGGCGGCCGGGCACGCCGGAATATGCAGCGATACCGGTACATCAGTACACCGTGGTTCAGACTCACGGTGCTCCGTTCGCCCTGCTCGGGGATCTGCAGATCGCGTCTGGTTATAGGGACGTGAATGCCTACTTGATGCCTTATGGCGCAGCCCCTGTCCATGACGGACCTCGATCGGTGGCGCGTCATGGCCCCGTGGCGACCACACAGCCGCGGAAAGCCACGCCGCCGCAGAAAGCCACACAGCCGCGCAAGGCCACGCAGCCCCAGAAAGCCACCCAGCCGCGCAAGGCCACGCCGCCGCGCAAAAGCAGCAAGGTTCCGGGCAACACGGCGCCCAAGAAGCCATTGGCCTGGGGCGATGGTCAAGCGGCTTCGTCGAAGGTCCAGCAGGCGGTGCTCAGCGCGGTGCCGACACAGGTGTCCGAGGACGTTCGGCAGCAGGTGCGCAAACAGGTACGCCTCAGTATCGCCATGCACCAGAACGGCCGGCGACTGCTCCTGGCCGATGTGCTGGTCTACGGCTATGGAAGAATCTACCTGTTCCAGATTGCGCAACCCCTCAAGGTGGGCACTGCGTCGGCGGGCCGAGAGTGCTTCCTGAACCCAGGTGATCTGCTCGGTTTCGCCAGTCTACCAGCCAGCCCCGTCGCCGAAATGAAGGTCGTTGCCAGTGGGGCGAACAGTTGCCTGCCGGGCGAACTGGTGCAGGTTCACCTGACAGACTTGCAGGGGATGCTCGATGGATTCAGTGTGCGGGTGAAGGACAACATGACGCGGGTCAGTGCCTGTGCTGCGCCGGGTCGATGTTAAGAGTCTCGCGCATACAGGTGACAGTACGATTTGCAGCTTGGGGAGATACAACATGATTTGCACGAGTTGCGCCAAGGCCATTGAGGCGGATGTGAAATTCTGCCCGCACTGTGGCGCGCGTCAGACTGCTGACTTGTCCTCACCGGCGGCGGAGCAGCCGACGGCACCGGACCCATCGGAACCATCGGAGCAACTGGCTCCGATAGCGCAATCCGACGCACCGGCGGTGGAGGCCTCGCGTGGGCTGGACGTGCCCTCGTCGCCCCCGCCAGCACCGCCGCCTGCTGGCAAGCGGATGGCATCGGCTGGCGCTATCGCGCTGGTTCTGGCCCTGGCGAGCGGTGTCGGCTATTGGGGCTGGCGGACGACGAGTGAGGAAAGCGCCCGCAAGTTGGCCGTCGAGGAGCAGCGTCGGGTCGCCGCCGAGAAAGTGGCCGAGGCCGCGGAGATCACGGCAGCCCAGGCCTTGCTGGACAAGCACATCGCTGAGGAGGAAGCCAGGGCGCAGGCGCGAGCGGTGGCCGGCGTTCAGGGTCCGAGCAAGAGCGCGACGGGTAAGCATTGACGCCTCTGCCGGCAGGCCCTCGATGGGCGTGCCGCGACAGATGCAAGGAGGACAGGAATGTACGAACCCGACCGATGGTACGAACTCGGTTTGTTGCGCTCGCCCGGTTGGGTCAGGCTGGCGCTCGAGATGCGCGCCGGCTGGGAATACGGCGCGAGCCTCGCGGTGACTCCTCTGCTGAGTCTCGCGCCGCGCGGCGATGGCCATCCGGTCCTCGTTTTCCCTGGCCTGATCACGGGTGACTTCTCGACGCTGCCCCTGCGCAACTATCTCCGCAGTCGAGGCTATGCCACCTACCCATGGGGACTGGGAATCAACCGCGGGCCACGCGAAGGAGTGGTTGATGCCTGCTTCGCGCTGCTGGACAAGCTATCAGATGAGCACGGTCGGGCGGTCAGCCTGATTGGCTGGAGCCTCGGCGGCATCTATGCGCGCGAGTTGGCCAAGGCCAGGCCCGCCAGCGTCCGCCAGGTGATCACCATGGGTACGCCATTCACCGGCCACCCGAAAGCCACCAACGCCTGGCGCATCTACGAGTGGGCCACCGGTCACAAGATCGGCGCGCCCGACCTCCACGAGCCGCTGCGGTCGCCGCCACCGGTGCCGACGACGTCGATCTTCAGCCGCAGCGATGGCGTTGTCGCCTGGCAGTGCAGCCTGGAGTGCGAGAGTCCGCAGACCGACAATATCGAAGTTCAGGCCAGCCATCTGGGCATGGGTCTCAATCCCTTGACGCTGTATGCGATTGCCGATCGCCTGAGCCAGGCTGAAGGTGATTGGCGCCCTTTCGATCGCTCCGGTTTCAGGAGCTACCTCTATCCCGACCCTCGCCGCCAGGCCAGCTTTTGAGCGGCGGGGATTAGGTCAGGTCCGTACGATGTGCTGAGGAACGAAGCGCATCAATCGCGACTGATCCGCTTTCCTTCGGTCAGCACATCCTGCGGCCCCGCCATTTTCCTGGTGGAAAAGAAGTACAGTGAAGAGCGCCTCCGCACGGTTCTTGAGTGCTTGCGTCTTGTCATGTTGCTTTCGAGGTACACGGAATGAAAAGTCTTGGATCAAAAACACTGGCTCTAGGCCTGATTCTCGCGGTCCCCTGGGCCTGCGCGGCTCCCGGCTCCACTGCTGAGGTCATGCCTTTGGCGCTGAAATGCCCGCACGGCAACACCGACCCCAACTGCTCGAACCACGTACCGGAAGGTGGAAAAAACGCGGCGCCACCGTCCCGGGAACAGGAGCAGCACGAACGTGCCAAGCAGCAGGCGCAGCAGCAAGACCAGCAGCGTGCGCAGCAGGAAGCGCAGAAGCAGGAACAGCAACGCGTCAAGCAGCAGGCGCAGCAGCAAGACCAGCAGCAAGACCAGCAGCAAGACCAGCAGCGTGCGCAGCAGGAAGCGCAGAAACAGGAGCAGCAACGCGCCAAGCAGCAGGCGCAGCAGCAAGATCAGCAGCGTGCGCAGCAGGAAGCTCAGAAGCAGGAACAGCAGCGCGTCAAGCAGCAGGCGCAGCAGCAAGATCAGCAGCGTGCGCAGCAGGAAGCGCAGAAACAGGAGCAGCAACGCGCCAAGCAGCAGGCGCAGCAGCAAGACCAGCAGCGTGTGCAGCAGGAAGCGCAGAAACAGGAGCAGCAACGCGTCAAACAGCAGGCGCAACAGCAAGACCAGCAGCATGTGCAGCAGGAAGCGCAGAAACAGGAGCAGCAACGCGTCAAGCAGCAGGCGCAACAGCAAGAGCAGCAGCGTGCGCAGCAGGAAGCGCAGAAGCAGGAACAGCAGCGCGTCAAGCAGCAGGTGCAGCAGCAAGACCAGCAGCATGTGCAGCAGGAAGCGCAGAGACAGGAGCAGCAACGCGTCAAGCAGCAGGCGCAGCAGCAAGAACAGCAGCGTGCGCAGCAGGAAGCGCAGAAACAGGAGCAGCAACGCGCCAAGCAGCAGGCGCAGCAGCAAGACCAGCAGCGTGTGCAGCAGGAAGCGCAGAAACAGGAGCAGCAACGCGTCAAACAGCAGGCGCAACAGCAAGACCAGCAGCGTGCGCAGCAGGAAGCGCAGAAACAGGAGCAGCAACGCGTCCAGCAGCAGGCGCAGCAGCAAGAGCAGCAGCGTGCGCAGCAGGAAGCCCAGAAGCAGGAACAGCAGCGCGTCAAGCAGCAGGCGCAGCAGCAAGAGCAGCAGCGTGCGCAGCAGGATGCACAGAAGCAGGAGCAGCAACGCGTCAAGCAGCAGGCGCAGCAGCAAGACCAACAGCATGCGCAGCAGGAAGCGCAGAAGCAGGAACAGCAGCGCGGCGGTCAATCAGGCCCTTCAGGGCGGCCGGTGCCGGATGGCCGCCGGCTACCACCGGTCGCTGTCGATGCTGCGACCAGCGTGTTACCGCGTGGGGATCACAAGAGCTTCGATATTCGGCACAAGAACGCTGACGGGTCGCAAATCGTGTTGTCGCAGAGGTTCCTGCCCAACGGGACGAAGCAGGTGACCGGCTTCAAACAGACCGAGGATACGCGCGATGGGACCGTCACGCGTTTCTATGCGGATGGCCGCCGTGTGACGCAGGGGCGTGACTTTGAACGTCGCTCCGTAGGCAACGGGCCGGACTTCGTCACTTGGCACAATGGCCTCCGTGAGGCTGTGCTACCGGATGGAAAACCGATTTTCGAGGATCGCTTCACTTCATTTCGTGATCGGGATGGTCGTGACCGTCGGGTGATCGAGCGGACGCGCTACGCACGCTGGTGGCAGGGGCGGCCGGAATATGAACCGAGGCCGGTGGTTCGTCAGTACGACGTGGGTCAGATCCACGGTGCGCCGGTAGCCCAGTACCGCCCGTCGCGTTTTGCTCAGGATGACTACCGCAGCTATTACTCGCGCTTCGCGGTGCCGGTGGTGGTCGTGGGGTCGGCAGCCGCCTGGGTCGCATACAGTTCGCCGGTGACCGGCTACAACGACCCGGTGGCCCTGATGGGCGACCTGCAGATCTCGTCTGGGTTTGAAGAAGGTTATGCATATTCCATGCCTTACGGAGAGATCCCGGTCTATGACGCGCCTGAAGCAGTGGCCCTTCGCGGCCAGATGGCGACCGTCCAGCAGCAGGTCAGCAGCAAGGTTCAGGGTGACACCGCGCTGAAGAACCAATTGGGATGGGTTGATGGTCAAGCCGCTTCTTCGCAGGTCCAGCAGGCGGTGGGCAACGCGGTGCCGGTACAGGTTTCCGAGGACGTTCGGCAGCAGGTGCGCAAGCAGGTACGCCTCAGTGTGGCCATGCATCAGAACGGCCGTGCACTGGTCCTGGCCGATGTGCTGGCCTCCGGTTATGCCAGCATCTACTTGTTTCAGACCGCACAGCCGCTCAACGTGGCCGATGTGTCAGCGGGCGGGGAGTGCTTCCTGTATACGGGTGATCTGCTTGGTTTCGCGAAGCTGCCAGCCGGGAACAGTTCTTTCGCCGAAATGAAGGTCGTTGCCAGTGGTGCAAACAGTTGCCTGCCGGGCGAAGTGGTGCAGGTTCGCCTGACCGATCTGCAGGAGATGCTCAACGGCTTCAGTGAGCGTGTGGAGGACAACATGAAGCGGGTCAGTGCCTGTGCTGCATCGGGTCGATGCTGACCGCCGCTGACCCGCCCTCCGGTGAAGCGATGGCGCACGCCAACGGCATCGATATCTGCTACCAGAGCATGGGCGATCCGGGAGCGCCCACAATACTGCTGATCATGGGACTCGGAATGCAACTGATCTCCTGGCCCGACGCTTTCTGTGCGGGGCTGGTCGACAGCGGTTTTCGCGTCATCCGCTTCGACAACCGCGACGCCGGCCATTCGACGCGCATCGCCTGGGGGCAGCGGCCCCGACTGTTGCTGGCCATCGCTCGCGGCGTCGTCGGGCTGCGGGTCCGCTCGCCCTACCGCTTGAGCGACATGGCCGACGACGCGCTTGGTCTGCTCGACGTCTTGCGGGTTGAACGGGCGCATCTGGTTGGCGTCTCGATGGGCGGCATGATTGCCCAGTGCGTGGCGGCGCGTCATGCGCAGCGCCTGCTGAGCCTGACGTCGATCATGTCGGCCAGCGGCAACTGGCGTGTCGCTTGCGGCCGGCCGGCGGTCTTGTGGCAACTGATGCGGCGGCCGGAAAGGCCGGATGACCCGGCAAGTCAGCTTGATCACTTGATGCACCTGTTCGCGGTCATCGGCAGCCCGGCTTTTCAAACAGACCGGGAGGAACTGCGCCGGGAGTTGGCCCGCTCGATCAGCCGTGCACACTACCCGACGGGCCTCTATCAACAGTTGCTGGCAATCATCGCCTCCGGTGATCGACGTCGCGAACTGGCGAAAATACGCGCGCCGACCCTGGTCATTCACGGTGCCGACGATCCGCTGGTGCCAGTGGCCGCCGGACGCGACACCGCACAGCACATTCCCGGCGCCAGGCTGCAGATCATCGAGGGGATGGGGCACGACCTGCCACGGGCGGTGCAGGAACTGTTGCTCAAGGCCATCGTCCGGCACTGCCGGGATGCTTCCAGGATCAGCGCGATTCCTTGATCATGCGGGCAAAGTTCGCCTGCACCGGCCGGGCGTTCTGCCGGTACAGGCGCGCGAAAATGGCCAGTTGTTCGGCTGAGATCGGCTGCGGCTGCCTGAGAACCAGCCAGAGGACGCCTTCGGTGCACGGCGGTGTGGTCAGCGAACCCATGTAGGTGTAGTAACTCTGGTCGGCCGGCAGCAACTGGGCGACGTCGATGCTCAGTGCCGGCGGCGTCACGTACTCGTTCTTCTCCAGCGGCAGGTTGTTCCACACGTTCTGGATCAGCGGATTCTCTAGTCCCTTTTCGAGCAGGACGGCCACCACAGCGATCTTGCCGTCTTCTGCCTTGTGGACCAGATGGACGACCATGTCGAAGGCCGCGCCGTTCACGCGTTCTTCGGAAGGACGGTGAAAATGGAACTGGGCGAGTTGGTAAGTCTTGCCGAGCAGGCTGATGCTGCTGCCGCTGACCTCGACCTGTACGGTGTGCCCATTGTCGACGACGCGAAACTGTGACGGCCGATAGGCGAACTGAATCGGTTCCAGGTCGACGCGAAGGCCGTCACGAATATCAATCGGAGATTGTCGTTTGCCGGTGGCGCAGGTCGCATATTCCGGCTTCAGTTGGCCCCAGTGGTCCGGCCCGCTATCGCCTTCGTACGCCCAGTGCGCTTGTGCATGCGTGCGCGCGTGGCCCTCGCCGGCCGGCGGATGCGGTTTGCCGGCGTGGTGCTTCTCCGGCGCGGTGGCCAGCAGGGCGGGAGGCGATACGTCTGGGACGCGTGCCGGCGGTCTGGTCGCCAGAGCCTGTCGTGCCTGCGCCTCGACTTTCTCGGGTGCCGGTGTCTGCAGGTTGGCTCGTTTGACTTCCTTCTGCAATAAAGCCTCGTTGGCCTTGCGCAGTTCGCCGGCGGCCTGGCTGACCTTGTCGGCGGTCTTGCTCGCTGCCGTAGCCGCTTCGGGCCCCGGTTTCGGTCGGCACACTTCGCGCAGCAGCTTGTCGTCGAGCATGCCCGAGCGAACCGGCATTTCGATCGCCAGCTTGACCTCCTCTTCCCGCAGCAGGTCGCCTTCGTCCTTGAAATAGCTTCTTTTTAGCGTGCTGTAGCTGCGCGACGCGCAGTCGTAACGGTTGAGGGCCTGGACAATCCGGTAAGACGACGACGTTTTGGGGTCGACGATCGGTTTGTCGAGAACGATGCGTCCTAGCGCCACAGACTTGCCGTTTTCATCCTTCCGAATGCTGCTACGGTCGATCTCAACGCGCTTGCCCGTCTCTGCCGAAACCACCTGCCAGGCGGAGTTGGCCACTGCCGGCATGACGGCGAGCAGGAAAGCGGCAAGAAGCCTGAGCTGTGACGGCATGCGAGGAATTCCTGTGGTGTGTGGCTACTGATCAACTCTTTCACGGGAATTTGGCCGGAAACTTTAGCCAGGAACAAGTTTCACCGTGGACCGGGCGGTCGCAGGGTTGCGGCAACCAGTGCGCTGGGGTGCTCAGCCAACGGCGACCGGCCATGTCCGTCGCTGGGTGCGGGGAGATGGCCGGCGCTTGATGCTCCTGACGGGTGTATGCCCCGTCAGGATTTCCTTCTTGCCGTGAGAGCGCTCAGTGGCTGGCGCCCGAGGCACCGAAACCGGTTTGCGCGCGCACGTACTGGTCTTCAAACGCTTCCTTTTCCAGCTTGGAGCGGGGTCCGGTGTCGCTCTTGGAGAAGACGTAGGCGAAGATGAAGGCGATCGGCATGGCGAACAGCGCCGGCTGCGTGTAGGGGAACAAGGCAGCCTTGTTGCCCAGTACGTCAACCCATACCGACTTCGACAAGACCACGAACATGACCGCAGAAATGACGCCGCCGTAACCTCCCCACAAGGCCCCACGAGTGGTCAGACCCTGCCAGTACATCGACAGAATCAGCACCGGGAAGTTGGCCGCAGCGGCGACGCCGAAGGCCAGGCCGACCATGAAGGCGATGTTCATTTTCTCGAACAGGATGCCCAGAACGATGGCCAGCAGGCCGAGGCCGATCGTCGCGTAACGCGAAACGCGGATCTCCTCTTTCTCGGTCGCCTCTCCCTTGCGGATCACGCGTGCGTAGATGTCATGCGAGATCGCCGAGGCGCCGGCAAGAGCAAGACCCGAGACGACGGCCAGGATGGTCGCGAAGGCCACCGCTGCCAGGAAACCCAGCAGCATGTTGCCACCGACGGCTTTGGCCAGGTGCATGGCGACCATGTTGCCGCCACCGATGATCTTGCCACCGACGACACCCCCTTCGAAGAACTCGGGGTTCTGACCAACGATGATGATCGCGCACAGTCCCAACAGAAAGATCACGTTGAAGAAGAAGCCGACGAAACCGGAAGCGTAGAGCACTGATTTGCGCGCTTCCTTGGCGTTGCCGACGGTGAAGAAGCGCATCAGGATGTGCGGCAGACCGGCCGTACCGAACATCAGACCAAGACCGAGCGAGAGGGCGGTGATCGGGTCGGCGAGCAGGCTGCCCGGCGCCATCAGCTTGGGACCAAGCTTATGCACCGCTTCGGCCTTTTCGAGCAGCGTGGTCAGCGAAAACCCAAACTGGCTGTAGGCCAGGAGCAGCGTCAGCGTGCCGCCGAAGAGCAGCATGCAGGCTTTGATGATCTGTACCCAGGTCGTTGCCACCATGCCGCCGAGCGTGACGTAGACCATCATCAGGATGCCAACGACGAAGATCGCAATGTTGTAGTCGAGGCCGAAGAGCAGCTTGATCAACTGTCCGGCACCGACCATCTGGGCGATCAGGTAGAAGACGACGACGACCAACGACGAGATCGCCGCCATCGTCCGTACCTTGCCCTGGTCGAGCCGATACGAGGTGATGTCGGCAAAAGTGAAGCGGCCCAGGTTGCGCAGCCGCTCGGCCATCAGGAAGAGGATGATCGGCCAGCCGGCGAAGAACGCCAGCATGTAGATGTAGCCGTCGTAGCCCGAGGTGTAGGTCATCGCCGTCAGACCGAGCAGGGTTGCCGCCGACATGTAGTCGCCGGCAATGGCCAGTCCATTCTGGAAGCCGGTGATGCCGCCGCCAGCGGTATAGAAGTCGGCGGTGGACTTGGTGCGGCCCGACGCCCAGTAGGTGATCCCCATGGTCATCGCGACGAAGATCAGGAACATGATGATCGCGTGCCAGTTGGTCGGCTGCTTGACCCCGCTGGCGTCCATGGCAGGACCGGCACAAGCCAGACCTGACAGGAGGAGCAGGGTGAGTGCCGATGTCAGTCGACGGGTCATAGTCTCTCCTTCTGGGCTTCTTTGATCAGTTCCGCGGTCAGGTCATCGAATTCACCGTTTGCGCGGCGAACATAAACCACCGTCAGCAGCCAGAAAAAAACGAACATGCACAGCTCGACGGTGTAGCCGATGGCCCACATCGATCCTTCGGCAATCGGTTGGCCGAGAAGCCCTGGCTTGAAGGCGACCAGCATGAAGAACCCGTAGAACAGGACCAGCACAATGGTTGCCAGGGTCCAGGCAAAGCGTCCTCGCTCGTGAACCAGTTTCTGGAACTTGGGATTGACCCGCATTCGCTCGTAAATGACACTACTCATGATTTCTCATCCTCCACTCTTGTTATGTTTACACGATCACACAGTTTTACAGCCAATTGACCAGGTGTTGACAAGACCTCCCCTCGTCGCGTGGAATACTAACTCAGATCAATGGCTTGTTCAATGCCGCAGCCCTGACGCATGACCCAGTCGAATCGGGCCCGTTTGCCGGTAACGCCTGCTTTGGCCG
>NZ_FLQX01000175.1 GCF_900089955.1 Candidatus Accumulibacter aalborgensis
AATTCACGCCACAGCGCCAAGTTCTATGTCATAATGCGTGCACCGTAACGACGACCTGACGCGATGCACCTGTGCAAGCACGACCTTCTGCAAATGGACGACGAGTGGCTGAAGAGGCCGCCGGCGGAGCTTTTGCTGGAGGTATCGCGTCGCCTGCTGCACGACGTCAAGGAGCTACACGATCGGTTGAACCAAAACCCGGACAACAGCTCGCGGCCGCCTACCAGCCAGGCGCCATGGGAGAGAGTCAGCGACGCGGAAGCGGAGATGGGCAAGGATACAGCAGTCGAGACCGACATGGCAGAAGCCCCGGCCGAAGAGGAGACGGGAGCCGCGGAGGCAGCGCAAAAGACGGCCAAAGCGCAAGTCAAGCCCCGATCAGAGCCGCAGGCCGCAAAGAAGAAGCCCGGCAAGCAGCCTGGCAGTCCGGGCTTTGGCCGCACCCAGAAACTGACGGTGACCGCTACGTGCGAGCACCGACCGGAGCACTGTGCGGCTTGTACGGCAGCGCTGGCAGCGGACGCCAAGTCACAGGCTTACACGGGCTGGGACGAAATCGACATTGCGCCGCCGGTAGAAGGCAGGATTGGGCTGATGTTCAGTGTCACGCGTCATCTTCTGCTCGAAACGGAGTGTACCTGTGGTCATGTCAGCCGTGCGCAGCCCTGGCGGGCACCGCCTGACAGCCAGTGGGGGAAAGTCGAGTTGGGCGAGTGGCGCCTGGTTGGTCCTCAGTTGGCCGGAATCCTTGTTTTCCTCCATCTGCGCATGCGTCTGTCGCGGGCGCGTATTCGCGAGGAACTGATGGAATTGTTCGGCCTGCTGCTGAGCACCGGTGTGATCGACGAGGCGATCCGCGAAGCGGGGCGCGCGAGTTTCCCGCTGGAGGACGTGTTGGTAGCCGACATCATTCAGGCGCCGCTACTGAATGTGGATGAAACGTCGTGGAAGGAATCCGGCCTGCGGCTGTGGCTGTGGGCTCTGGTCACGACCTACACGGCACTCTTCCTGATTGGCCCGCGCAGCGCGGAAATGCTGGAGAATGCCCTGCAGGACGGCTTTCACGGCATTCTCATCAGCGATGGCTACGTGGTCTACCGCGCCTGGAAAAACCGCCTGCGCTGCTGGCCGCATCTGATACGCAAGCTGCGAGGCCTGGCAGAATCAAGCGATGGACGGGTGGCAGGGGTCGGGAAGGAGATGGCAAGCATCATGCAAATGCTGATGGACGCCATTTACGAGGCGCGGGTCGATCCGCCGCCGGAAGGACTGCCGGTGCGCTACGCCACCGACATCGAGCGGCTAAAGCACCTGTGCGAAACGCATCGGATGGA
>NZ_FLQX01000176.1 GCF_900089955.1 Candidatus Accumulibacter aalborgensis
CAGCGAGATCGCCGAACTCCAGGAAACTGCTCAGCAGTTCGCGCACGTCGTCCGGCGCCACCAGTTGCGGCACGGCGGCGACGGCGGGCAGGGCGAGCAGCAGCGCTGCGATGGCAAAGAGTCTGTACATTCAGTGGTCAGATGCCGGCGTGGCAGAGGGCCAATCCTGGCCGGGAATGTTTCGTCAGCACGCCTGAAAACTTCGGCAACCCGGCCCCTACCGGCTTGCCGATGGTGACGGCAGGCCCCATAGGATAACCTTTTTGCGGCACTTTTCGGCAAGGACAGCCTTTTCCAATGTGGTATGAGCCTGAACGAGGCGCGTGTTTCCACCCAGGAATGAGCCTGAGGGAAAGAAATTGAGGGGGAACTGAAGTGTGGGTTGATCATCGCAAGGATGGTGATCAACATGAACGAAACACGGCTATGCACGATCGCGCAGATCGAACAATTTTTCAGCGCCACCGCGTCAATCGAGTTCTCGGCGACGGGCGACGACAGTGAGCGGTATGGGCACATCAGTCGCGTACTCACACGCTTTGACTACCCTGGGCGGAGGAAACGGGAGCGAGGAGTACTGCACAGGTACCTGCAACACACCAGCGGCTACAGCCGGGCTCAGGTCACGCGTCTGGTGACCCGGTGGCATCGCAACCGGCTGGCCTCCGTTCCCCTGGCCAAGCGCTACAGCACGCCTGCTGCACCCTTTGCACGCAAGTACTCCGCGATCGATGTCGAGTGGTTGCTCGAGATGGACAAAGCCCATGAAGACATCTGCGGACCGGCCATCGCGCACCTCCTGCAACGGGCCTACAGTGAGAATCATCGCGTGCTGGCGGGCTGCTTTCGTGAAAGACAGGGCGCTACCGTTTGTGTGGCTTGTCGAGGATCGGCTTTGCGCGGCTCACCTCATGAAGGGCCTGGCCTTTGCCGAGGTTGCTTGACCTGTGGGCGATCAGCAATGTTCTCCACGGGTGATCTTGATCCAGGTCAACAGAAGACACTGATAGCGATGGTACATTTTTCGGCGAGATCAAAGGCAAACGGAGTGCAAGCTCCGGACGCAAAGCTTCAGACCCTAACCTGAAGTCCAGGAGGGTGGCTGGGTTCCCTCAGCCCAATCAGCGAACCTGGGAGCTGCGTCATGCCTGCCATCAAACTCTCGAGCATTGCCGCCGCGCCCGGCGGCTTCGTTATCAATGGCCATAGCGCCGGTGACTTGAGCGGTTTCAGCGTCGGTGTCGCCGACGACATCCACGGTGATGGTCTGGCCGACCTGATCGTCGGGGCACCTGGCGGCGAGCCCGTAGCCGGCAGCGCTGCCGGGCGCCTGCCAACAGCAAACAGCCAAGCGACGGACCTGTGGGTTTACCTGACCCTGGCTCAGAGCACCCTCCGCCAATTCCTTCTCAATCCCGGTTTCGACGACGATATCCACCAGGTTTTCGGAAACGGCGTCGACCCCCTGCGGGCAAGAATGCTTGTTCAGGGCTTCGCCGAGCCGGATTTCATCTCCTGGCCAAGGCTGGAAATCCGCCCAGAAACGGAAATCAATCGCGCTCAGGGCGCCTATGCGGCGGCGACCGACACGATTTACCTGGCGAGAGAATTTCTCACTGAAAACACCGACAAGCCCGAAGCGATCACCTCTGTGCTGCTTGAGGAATTGGGGCACGCGTTGGACGCGCGCCTGAATGCTGCCGATACGCCGGGCGACGAAGGGGAGTTGTTTTCGGCTCTCGCCCGAAACCAGGCGCTGACTGCTTCCGACTTGCAACGGATTCGGGCCGAAGACGACAGGGTTGCACTCTCGCTCGATAGCCAATCCGTGCTTCTCGAACAATCGACCACCAATCTGGGTTCAAGGCAGGGTTATGGCTATCTGACCGACTTCATATACTATGGCGACCCCAGCGACAATTGGAACTTCTCCACCGTCCTTCCTGGTGGATCCGGCGACTATGTCCGCGTCTCGTCGAGTTCCACCTACGTCGATCTGGTGCTTCGGCTATACAATCAAAATGGCGCCTTCATCGAAGCGGATTACGACCAGAATCCGACCGATGGGAACCTGGAGTCTATATCGCTGGCAAATGTTCCGGCCGGCACCTACAGAGCAACGGTATTTGATTACTATTCCGGCAATTACCTGGGCTCGAGCAATGCCTACTACACACTCGCAATCAATGCGCCGCAAATTCCCAAGGACCGCTTCGAAGGTGCTTCTGGCAACGATACACTTCCGACTGCGACGCCCGTTAACAGTGGGGCATCGCTGGCTGGCATTGGCTACTATTTTTCCGATCTATCCATCGACCGGCCGGGCTCCACCACTGGCGATGTCGACGTCTTCAAACTCACGACCACCCGCGTCGCGACGGACGCTGACTGTATCCTGAGCCTTGTCACCGGTAACGGCGATATCGATCTCGAACTCGACGACAGCTCCGGAAATATCATTTACACGACCTACTGGGACGCCACAGGATACGGCTGGAATGCAATTCCCTTGGCCGGGCTGCAGCCGGGAACGTACTATTTGCGAGCCGGAAGTTATGAAGGGAACGTCACCCCATCCTACGATCTGGTTTTCGCCCTGCCACAAGCACCCACAACTGATCACTATGATGCCAGCGCGAGCAATAACACCCTGAATACGGCCACAAATTTGGGGACGGTCAGTGGATTCCGGCAAGAAACCGATTTGTCTATCGATCGTGCTTCCGATGTCGACTGGTTCAAATTCAAGCTTTCCGGACAAGGGTCAAACCAGAATTATCTCCAGATCGATTTCGACGGCTTGCAGGGAGATCTGGATATCGAACTGTACAATTCCGCAAACCAGTTGATCGATTATTCAGACGGAATCGAAGGCGCGGAAGCCATTGCGCTGTCCGGGCTGACCGCCGGAACCTATTATTACCTGAAGGTGTATGGGTATAATCAGAGCGCCAGCGATTACAGCTTGACGATCAATGCGCCTGGCACCAATAACAACATCAGAACCGACTCTTTCGATAGCGTGGCCAGCAATAATACCCGTGCCGCTGCGACAAATCTCGGTGCTCCTCAGTACGGCTGGCCTCAGGGTGCGGGGTTTCATGCATGGGAAAATCTATCCATCACTTCGGGCGACCAGGACTGGTTCAAGTTTAATCTGAACGGCACCGGAAGTTACGGGAATTATGTTGCCGCCACGTTTGATACCACCAAGGGTGATCTGGACCTGGAGCTTTATCGGGAAAGCGGAACGACTCCTGTTCTCCAGTCCACCGGTTTCCGGGATATGGAAAGGATCGATCTGAACGGTTTGACTCAAGGCACTTATTACATCCATGTCGCGGGGTATCAGGGCGCGACGAATCCCGATTACACCCTGGCCATCAATGCTCCCGGCAGTGACTCCTATGAGGACAACGACAGCCAAGCCGACGCGAAAACGCTCACCCGTGCGACGGCGCAGCAGACCTGGACGAATCTGTCGATTGACGACGCCGACTGGTTCAAGTTCAGCCTGCCGAGCAAGGGCACCAGCAACGATTTTGTCCGGATTGATTTCTCGCATGCGCTCGGCGATCTGGATCTGAAGCTATGCAACAGCGCCGGGAATACCCTTCATACTTCGTCCGGCGTCGGTGACCACGAACAGATTTCTCTCGATGGGCTGAACCCAGGCGATTACAAGATTCAGGTTTACGGTTACAACAATGCGAAAAACCCCGCTTATTCGCTCACTATCGCGGCCCCTGTAGCCAACAGCCAGGATTGGGCAGAACCCAACAACGATCGCACACAGGCGACCGAACTGAACTCGCTGACCCATCCCGGCTCCGACCTGGTTCAACTCGGCATCGACGCGGCGCGTCCGCTGTCGATCAATAGCCAAGCCGATGTCGACTGGTTCAAGTTCACTCTGGCGACGGCTGGACGCAGCGGCGATTTTGCGCAACTAAGTCTGGATCACACGGCGGGTGATCTCGATTTATACCTCTATGACGCCTCCAACCAACTCATCGGAAAATCCGAAGGCGTCGCCAATCTGCACGCCATCGACCTGAAGGACCTGGCGGCCGGGACCTACTATCTGGAAGTCAAGGGCTACAACGGGGCGACAAACTCCGCCTATGCACTGTCGGTTCAGGCGCCGTTCACCCAGACTGGCGGCGATTGGGCGGAAGGCAACAACGACGCAGTGCACGCCAAGGACCTGGGCGCCGTCAGCAGTCCTTACAGTCAGGGTAAGCTGTCCATTCAGGCGTCCGATGTGGATTGGTTCAAGTTCCATATCGGTGCAACCGGCGAATCCGGCGACACGGTCGGCATCAGTTTCAATCACGGTCAGGGAGACCTGGATATCGCGCTCTATGCTGCCGACAAGACGACCTTGCTGGACAGTTCCACTGGCGTCACTGGTCTGGAGAGCATCTCCCTCAACGGCAAGACAGCCGGGGATTATTATCTCAAAGTCTACGGTTACCAGGAGGCTGCCAACCCCGACTACACCCTGTTCATCGACCCGCCCAAGAACACCCAGGGTGATTGGGCCGAAGGAATCTCGGGTAACAATACCGTTGCAAGCGCCTATAACCTCCGCAATGTGGAGGGCTTGCAGACCTGGGACCCGCTCTCTCTGCATCAAACCTCCGACGTGGACTGGTTCAAGTTCACCACGCTTAAGAAGGCGGATGCCAGTGACTTCGTGCGGATTCAGTTCGACCAGACTCAGGGTGACCTGGATTTGTATCTCTACGACTCGACCGGCGCGACACTGTTGGGCAAGGCGGAAACCACCGACAACGTCGAGCAGATCAAGCTGACCGATGCCAGCGGCGCATCGTTGGCCGCGGGAAGCTATCTGGTCAAGGTGGCGGGCTACCATGGCGCGGCCAATCCGAGTTATCAGCTTTCCATCAATGCCCCGGACAACAATCCCGCGGACTGGGCCGAAGGCAACGATACCCGGGCGGCAGCCAAAGCCTTGCAGACCGTCGAGGGGACTCAAGCTTTTTCCGGGCTTTCCTTGGATCATGCCGGCGATGTGGACTGGTTCAGTTTCTCCACCGTCGGAATGGGCGGCCCCGGTCATTCGGTGAGCATTCAGTTCGATCACACGCAGGGCGATTTGCAGCTTCAACTGTTCGACAAGAACGGCGTGAAGTTGGGAGAGTCGTTGTCCGACAGCGACCGGGAAGCCATATCCCTGGAAAACCTGCCCACCGACCCATACTTCGTCAAGATTTACGGAGCCACCGGCAGCACCACAAGTCCGAGCTATTCCCTGGATTTCGACGCTCCGCAGACGCCGAAGCCAGATTTCGCCGAGGGCGACCACGGCAACGACACCCGGCAAAACGCCTACGACCTTCGCTCGGTATCCGGTACCTTGCAGGTGGGTGGATTGTCGATCAGTCCGGCCGGCGACCAGGATTGGTTCAAGTTCACCCTCGACAAGGATGCCACGGCCGGCGACAAGGTCCGCATTGACTTCGACAAATGGGAAGGCGATCTCAGCCTGGAACTCTACGACGCCAGCGGCAGCCGTTTGGCCAGTTCGACGACGTCGGAAAATTTCGAGGAGATTTCCCTGGCGGTGAAAGCCAAGGGGACTTATTTCGCCAAGATTACGGGAAACAACGAGACGACCAATCCGGAATATAACCTGACCGTGACTGGTACGTCGACGCCGACATCCGATGCTGCAGAAGACAACAATCGCCCAATCAACGCCTACGATTTGCGGAGTGCCACAGATATGGGGGCGGCGAGCTCGCAGACGCGCTTCTTCCCCCCCTATACATACTCTCCTGGATGGACTGGCTTGTTGTCACAGATTCCCGCTTTAAACCTGAGTGCCCAACACTCATATCAACAGGCCTTTAATGCAGCTAACTATAACGCTAATTGGTATAGTGTGGGACATAACTCTCCGTACAGTCCTGCGCTTGGTAGCCAATTTTTTGGACTCTTAAGCTCGGCCGACAGCTTAGGGGGATTGGGCGGAGCGACCAACCACATAAGTTCCTCTGGCGGTTACGGTAATTATGGAAGTCCAAGTGATATAATCTTACCAACTTCTTCCTATTGGAATACTTACCTGCCAAGCCCATCGAATTATGGCGGTTATGGGAATTATTCGCTGGGTAGCGTCACCCCGACTTCCTATGGGGGTTATGGAAACTACACCCTGGGCAGTGTCAACCCGACTTCCTATGGGGGTTATGGAAACTACACCCTGGGTAGCGTCACCCCGACTTCCTATGGGGGTTATGGAAACTACACCCTGGGCAGTGTCAACCCGACTTCCTATGGGGGTTATGGAAACTACACCCTGGGTAGCGTCAACCCGACTTCCTATGGGGGTTATGGAAACTACACCCTGGGCAGTGTCAACCCGATGGCCTACGGAGGTTTGGGAAAACTGTTGCGATCGGAGACAGCCAGTTTGGCGATGCCAAATCTGTCCATAGATGCGCCTGGCGACCAAGACTGGTTCAAATTCGAGCTCAGCCGCGACGGCGCTGACGGGCAGTTCGTCGGCATTCACCTCGACCACACCCAAGGTAATCTGAAACTTGAACTTTTCGAAGCCTTCGATCCCGCCACCAATACCACCGAAGCCCAATACCAGAAACACCTGATCGAACTCGCCGACGGCAGCGGCGACAGCGAGCAGATCAGCCTGGCGGGTCTCGCAAAGGGGAGCTATTACGTTCGGGTCACCGGCGTCGAAGGCGCGACCAACCCCAACTACAGCCTGGAACTCAGCGCGCCGCCCCAGGGCGACGCCGCCGGCGATTGGGCAGAAGGCAGCACGGGCAACGATACCGCCGCGACGGCCTATGAGCTGCGCGACGTTGAAGGTGGACGGGTTCTGACCGACCTGTCTATCGACACCACCGGCGATCGCGACTGGTTCAGCTTCAATACCAGAGGCGTTGGCCATGAAGGCGACAAGGTCCGGATCGACTTCGACAATGCTTCCGGTGATCTGGATGTGGTTCTCTACGATCAGAACGGGACCGTCGTGCGAGGGGAATCCAGAGGCACTGACAATTTCGAGGAAATCAGCCTCAAGGACCTGGCTGCGGGCCCGTACAAGATTGAAGTCTCGGGATATAACGGCGCCGTCAACCCGCAATACACCCTGTCGATCATCGCGCCGGACACCTCGCTTTCTCCGGACAGCCTGGAACCGAACAACGATTTTGAAACCGCCTTCAACCTTGATCTGACCAGCGGCGTCACCACCATCAACGCCACCATCCACTCTGCCGACCACGACTTCTTCAAATTCACCACCACCGCCAAGGGCACTGCCGGTAACAGCCTCGGCATACAGTTCGAAGCAGACCGAGGCGATCTGCAACTGCAACTGTACGACGAGAACCACATGCTCAAGGCCACGGCCACCGGCGGTGGCGGCAACGAATCGCTTTCGCTCGACGGACTGGCCGTCGGCACGTACTACGCCGAAGTCAAAGGCGCGAACACGGCTACCGCCAACGCCTACCAACTGCATCTCGATGCACCGACCAGCGGCGAGACCGCAAAACCGCAAAACGACTGGACCGTCCTGGTGTACGTCACCGCCAGCACTCTGGAGCCATTCTCCTTCGCGGACATCAACGAGATGGAAAAGGCCACGGCTGGGCTGCCGGGGAAGGTCAATTTCGCTGTCCTCTGGGATCAAAGCTCGCTGGGCGAGACCTACGCCACCGGCGGCAGCGCGGCCTGGGGCGACACCGGTCGGGCGGTCATCCTCAGCGATAGCCGCGACGACACCATAGCGACGCCCTTCGAACGTATCGGCGAGAAGGACACTGGCAATCCCTCGACGCTGGTGGACTTCGTCAAATGGGGCGCAACAGCCGCCTCGGCCAGCCATTACGCGCTGGTGATGTGGGATCATGGCGGCGGTTCCATTGGTGGCTTCAATCTCGATAACGAAGGCAACAAAGATGCGCAGTCGGCGACTCGCCTGTATACCTCGGAACTCGCCTCTGCACTGAGCACTCTTGAAGCCTCAGGCATCAACAACGTGGACCTGATTGCTTTCGATGCCTGCCTGATGGCGAACGTGGAAGTCGGATACGCGCTGCGCAGTCACACCGATGTGCTTGTCGCCTCGGAAGAGGTGGTGAATGGGAACGGGTTTGACTATACGCAGGCGTTTTCGACGCTGGGCATCGACTCGCAGGCGTCAGCGTCGGCCCTGGCCGCTGGTCTGGTCGACAGCTTCCAGCAACAAAACCAGGGCCGACCCGAGGATACCCTCGCCGCTCTCGATGCCGGGAAGTTCGACAGCTTTGTCGGCAGGCTCAAAGCCTTTTGCGATGGCGCTGTCGCGCTGACCGACTCGGCCAACTGGAACGCCATTTTTCAGGCACGCGCCGCCTCCACGCATTTCCAGGATCCGTCTTATTGCGATCTTGGCCAGTTCCTGCAGAACGTCGCCGGCAGCGTCAGCAGTCTCAAGGATGTCGCTGGCGCCGCTTATGATTCCCTGCAGACCGTGGTGATCGACCAGACGGCCGATCATCGCCAGACGCAGGGCCTGTCCATCTATTTGCCGGGCAGCGGCACGGTCAATGCCAGTTATCCGGTCGAGAACCAGGCTTTTCTGGCGGCGACGGATTGGGGCAACTTCCTCAACGCCTTCCTCACCCGCCCCACCAGCCGTAGCACCGGCTTCCAGGGCGATTGGGCGGAATCCAACGACGTCGCCGCACGCGCTTACAACCTGCATGGATTGATCGGCGATGGTCATTCGTTCACCGGGCTGAGCCTCGACAGTGCTGCCGATGTGGACTGGTTCCGTTTCACCATTGAACAGGCCGCGGCGACGGGCGACGGCGTGACGGTAAACTATGATCCGGCGAATGGGCAAAAACTCAAGCTTTCGCTCTACTACTACGACCAGACCACCACCGCCTATACCGCCCTTCCCACGACTTCGAATACCGGCACTGGCCATGAAACGATCAGTCTGAGCGGGCAAGCGGCGCGCGAATATCTGGTCAAGATCGAGAGCACGGGGTCTGGCGGCATCTCGCAGTATTCTCTCAATGTGAACGCACCCGGAACCGTCGCCGACGGTAAAGACTGGCTCAATGGCAACAAGAGCGTGGGCAAGGCGCATGACCTGGGCGTGATCGCGGCGGACGCCTGGTTTGCCGGGCTGCGGGTGGATCCGGCCAATCCCGACTGGTTTCAGTTCGAGGCGCCGAAAACCCAGGAGGCTCAACCGGGCACGGTGCACATTGAAATTCCCGGTAGCCAGGCGGTCACCGTTGAGTTATTCGCAGCGCGGGACGACGGAACAGCCGGAACTCTGCTCGATTCCACGACCGGCAGCGCGTCTCTCGAAATCCACTATCCAGGCAATCCGGGGGACAAGTACTTCCTGAAACTCAGCCAGCCGAACACGGCTTCCGCCGCTGGCTACGCATTGGAGTTTGCTTCCGCGGAAAACACTGCAACCTATATCTTGGCCGCCAATGCCGCAAGTTACGACGAAGGATCGAGTGCAATGTTCACGCTCACCACCACGGGTGTCTCGAACGGTACAGTCTTGCCGTATGTCCTGTCCGGCACGGGCATTACTGTGGCTGACGTGATGGGTGTCGCACTGACTGGCAATGTCACAGTGAACAACAATACGGCGACCATTACGGTGCCACTCGCCAATGACGCCCAGACGGAAGGCGACGAGACGCTGACCGCCTCGATCACAGGCACATCCGCCACGGCTTCCATCAGGATAAGGGACACCGCCACCGCGCCCGCCCCCTCATACACCGTCCCCGGTACACCGGGCAACGACTTTTTCATTCCGTCCGCCGGCAACAACTATCTGGGCGGCGGCGGCAACGACACCTACGTCACCAGCCCCACTACGCTGTCCGGTTCCGTCACCGCCAAGATCACCGACACCGAAGGCAACAACGTCATCCAGTTGGCCGACGGCATGACGATCAGTGCCAGCAGCTTCTATGGTAACGCGGCGCAACTGACGCTCGCCAGTGGTGCCATCGTCCAGATTCTCGGTGCTTCCGGGTTCAACTACCAGGTCGGCGCCAACGCGCCCGCCGGCGACACCGCCGCCGCCCAGACCTATTCCCAGTTCGCCAGCACCCTCGGCGGTGCGGTGCCTGCC
>NZ_FLQX01000177.1 GCF_900089955.1 Candidatus Accumulibacter aalborgensis
AAGTTTCTGAGGGGTCTCGGTGCTCATGCCTGCAGATTGAACCACGCTTCGCGCGCTGTGTCCAGCACAACCTGCAAGCAAGAATCCCAGATTCAGCGAACGGTCATGCCCGCGCTTTTTGAGAAGTTACTCCGCATCGTGCTGGCCCTGGACTTCGACGTGAATGTAAACCCATTGCTCGCCCGCTTCGCGGGTGCTGACCTGGACGAGGCGGTCCACCAGGCGTTTGCCGAGTTCGGCGTCCTGGACGATCTGGGCAAGTTCCTGGTCGAGGAAGACGTGCGCTTGCTGCCAGTCGATTTCGGCGTGCGCCGACGGGAAGTAGAAAGCCATGAACTCGGGGAAGTAGCGCGTGATCGCGTCTTTCCACGGGGTGTCGTAGTCGTCGTTGGGTGAGGTCTGGTTGTCCATGGCTGTGCCTTGTCGTCGGTTCCGTGCAGAACGATCACGATACCGCGCGCGGGAGTACGGTGGGTGAAATTGACATCGCAGGCGTCGACTTTGAGGGAATGCCGTTGACGCGCCCGGCGGCGTGTGTCGCTGGAAGTCTCCGCGCCCCGGAATGGGCCGCAATCGACGGGCGCGGACTGGCCGTCGGGCAGGCTGAGCTGGGGGCAGGAACCGGTAGCGCCGTGGTGGGCGATTCCGGGGGTGAGGGTCACGGGTCCCGGTTATGGCCTTTTCGCCTGATGAATCGTGCGATAAGCGCTGCTCGCCTGCTGTTCGGCGACGGGCTAGTAAAGGACTGGATTGCGGCGCTGCGCTCGCAATGATGTCAGGGGGCTGCGCTCAGGATGGCGGCGCCACCCTCCGTTACCGTTACCGCCACTGTGCGGAGCGCATCAAGGCGGCAGAGATCCGGTGCTCAGTCCTGATCGAAGACTTGGTCCAGCGATTTGGCGTCAAAGATGTTGAGCGCCCAGCTTTCGAGCTGCTCAACTGTGGCGTTGGCCAGTCGGGCGCGGACGGCGTCAGGAAGCGTACCAAAGCGACGGGCGAGTTGGCTCTGCAGGAGGGTAGCTTCCCCTTTTTGCATGCCTTGTTGCTCTCCTTGCTGCAATCCTTGCTGCAATCCTTGCTGCAATCCTTGCTGCAATCCCTGCTGCAATCCTTTTTCGATGCCAAAGCGTTCGGCAGAGGTAACGTAGGGCATGGTGACGTTCCTTTCCAGTGTGTAGACTTCGTCCATCAGCCGCTTCTCGAGTTCTGTCGGCAAACGCATCAGCCAGTCGATGACGCTGAACAGGTCAATGATGCGCTGCTTGTCCCAGTTGCGTTCGTAGAGGAGCTTGGCCAGCCGCCATTTTGCCCTATAGCGTTGCTCGGGGTCACCCTTTGTCTGGCGGGTGAACAGGTGCGCCGCGGTAACCAGGGCGAAGGGGTTGGGGTCCGCCAGGAGGGCTTCGGCCTGGTCGGCGTAATCGAGAATCTTGACGGTTGGGAAACGGATGCCGACTTCGCAGCCAAATAGCTGGTAGCCGAAGTGGGTGGGTTTCCAGTTTTCGCCGTCGTCTGCCAACACGGCGAGACTGGCGACCGGACGGCGGTAGCGGTCGTAGAGCCGGTAGTTGTAGGTGAACATGCGATGGGCGAAATCGCTGTCTCGCTGGCCTTGAATTTCGATATGGATGAAGATCCAGCGGGGCTGGCCGTCCTGGAGGGTGACTTGGACGAGAGTGTCGGCCAGCATCCGGCCCAGCGTGTACAGGAACTCACGCCGCGATGCTGGAAGCAGATCTTCGCTGCCAATCCGCTTCGCTCGCCGTTGCGCTGCCTCGGCACGTAGGATGTAACGCCGCGTAGTTATCGGTTGCACTGCGAGGAGCGCAGCGCAGCGACGCGGCAGTCCAGGGAAGCGGGCCGCTAGCTTACGGCTGCCGCGCTGCCAGGCCCTGGATTGCCGCGCTTCGCTCGCAATGACCGTGAAGTGGGAAGCTGGAGGCGCCCGTGCCCACGATGACCGCTCCACCCTGCCACCGTGCTACTGCCATCGCCACGGCACTTAGCGTAGCAACGTGGCAGCAATCCGGTGCTCAATCCTGATCGAAGACTTCGTCGAGGGACCTGGCGTCAAGGACCTTGATCGCCCAGCTTTCGAGCTGATCAACAGGAGCACTGACCAGTCGTGCGCGGACGGCATCCGGCAAGGTGCCGAAGCGACGGGCGAGCAGGCTCTGCAGGAGCGCAGCCTCCCCTTCTTGCCGGCCTTGCTGCAATCCTTTTTCGATGCCGAAGCGTTCGGCAGAGGTAACGTAGGGCATGGTGACGTTCATTTCCAGTGTGTAAACCTCTTGCATCAGCCGCTTCTCCAGTTCGGTCGGCAGACGCATCAGCCAGTCGATGACGCTGAACAGGTCGATGATGCGCTGTTTGTCCCACTTCCGTTCGTAGAGCAGTTTGGCCAACCGCCATTTTGCCGCATAGCGTTGCTCGGGGTCACCCTTTGTCTGGCGGGTGAACAGGTGCGCCGCGGTGACCAGGGCAAAAGGATTGGGGTCGGCGAGGAGGGCTTCGGCCTGGTCGGCGTAGTCGGGGATCTTGACGGTCGGGAAGCGGATGCCCACCTCGCAGCCGAATAGTTGGTAGCCGAAGTAAGTCGGCTTCCAGTTCTCGCCCTCGTCTGCGAGAACGGCCAGGCTGGCAACCGGACGACGATAGCGATCGTAGAGGCGGTAGTTGTAGGTGAACAGGCGTTCGGGGAAATTGGCGTCGTGCTGTCCCTGGACTTCGACGTGAATGTAAACCCATTGCTCGCCGGCGTCGCGGGTGCTGACCTGGACGAGGCGGTCCACCAGGCGTTTGCCGAGTTCGGCGTCCTGGACGATCTGGGCGAGTTCCTGGTCGAGGAAGACGTGCGCTTGCTGCCAATCGATTTCTGCGTGAGCCGCCGGGAAGTAGACAGCCATGAATTCGGGAAAGTAGCGCGTGATCGCGTCTTTCCACGGGGTGTCGTAGTCGTCGCTTGGAGATGTCTGGTTTTGCATGGCTGTGCCTTGTCGTCCAGTCCGTGCCAAGTGATCAGGATTGCGCATATCTAATTAGCATTTTTTCGCGTAAGTACCACCAATCGGGTCGTGGCCTGGCGGATCAGGCAGCCGGCAAGGAAACAGCGCGTCAGTCGCATTGTTTCCCGGCACGATGGCGGCGGCAATCAGCGAGTTCAAGCGATTAGAAATTGGCCGTGGCGCAGCACGGCGTCCATGTTACGTTCGATCTGAGGACGGAGCGCGACCTGTTGTGCGGCAAGATCAATGAAACTCAAGGCTTCCGGGTGAGCGGAGTTGTCCTGTAGCAACCACTCCAGCGCCTGTTCAGGCTGGCGGCGCTGACCCATAGGGACGTTCGCCCCTGTTCGGCGCAGTAAAAAAAGTCCTTCGGTCGCCGTGGCGCGTTCCGGCCTGAGCCATAGATCGAGAATCACGCTGGCGTCGAGGACCAGATGTTTATTGACGGCCAAGGTGCTTGTCCTCCAGAGCCTGGTAGCGCAGTCGATCGAAGCTATCGTCCGGCATCGGTGGACCACCATGAATCTGCTGCTTCCACGGACCAAGTATTTCGTCGATGGCGGCACGGACTGTGCGCCCCTGGGCTGACGCTCCTTTCGTAGAAAGGTCCGGCGCACGGGCAGCGGTTGCTGTGGGCTGATCAGGGTCGCCTGGCGGGTCTGCCAGGACCTCGTCATCAGGGAGAATCAGTACGACATTCACCACAGCGTGTTTAAGACGAAGGTGCTTCGGCAATTCCAGGTGACCATGGTTATAAACGGCTTCTACTTGCATAGATCTTGCGAAAGCGCTTTTCTTCGACCGCCCGCTTGAGCAATTGCAGCGTTGTATTGCGGCGGTTCTGCTTGACAACAAAGAGGTAAACTTCCGCTTGATCGCAGTCTCTGACCATGCGTACGCCATCCTGCCAACGGGTAGCCATGGGCTTTTCGGTCATCACATTGACGCGATGGCGAGAAGCCGCAATGGCCTGCTCAGGATGCAGGCCGCTCGGAGTGCAGAGCGCGACCAGATCAAGCTTCGACCTTGAGCATGTCTTCAAGGCGTTGATAGCCCGGAACCTGATACTGCTCCTTGTGTGCTTCGAGTATGCTGGGGTTGTTATCGCAAACAGCAACGAGCTCAAGCTGGTCGGAATGGGCCTCAATGGACGCAAAATGATTCTTGGCGATGCGGCCACAGCCGACAACGGCGATTCGGATTTTTCGGTTCTGGATGATCGGGTTCATGGTGAATTGGTATCAAGGTTGAGGTTGGATACGAATCACATATTCGGTCTGCTTACACCCAATGGATCTTGCTCCGCTTTGTTGGCTGAATGCTTCGGACGACGGATGATCGGGACGTCCCCACTTCCGTTATCCCTTGCGCGAGGGCTCGGTGTAGCCCGTGATGATCGCGATAGCGTGGCTGGAAAGGCTCTGGGTGCCATTCGTTTTAGAAGATGGCGACGAGGCGTTGTTGGTCCGGGGAAGCAGACTGGCTTCGCCCGAGAAATCGGGCTCCTACAGTACCGAGGAAGAACAGGGTCACCCACTGCCCAAGAAATGATCAGTCTTTGAAGACTTTTTCCAGGGTGGCGGCATCCAGGATGTTGTCGGTCCAGCGTTCAAGCTGTTCCAGCGTGGCGTTCTTGAGCCGCTGCCGGGTAGCTTCGCTGAGCGGGCCGAAGCGGCGGGTAAGCAACCGTTCGAGTACCTTTTCTTCGCCTTGCTGCATGCCTTGCTGGATTCCGCGTTCGGTGGCACGACGTTCGACGCTGGTGACGTAGGGCATTTTGCGCTCTCATTCAATTTGTTCGATATCTTGCCGCAGCTTATCCTCCAGGCCTTCCGGCAGGCGCATTATCCAGTCGAGCACGGCAGCGAGGAGCGCAGCGACGCGGCAGTCCAGAGAAGCGGGCCGCTAGCTTACGGCTGCCGCGCTGCCACGCCATGGATTGCCGCGCTTCGCTCGCAATGACCGTGAAGTGGGAAGCTGGACGCGCCGCGCTCACGATGACCGCTCCCCCTGCCACCGTGCTACTGCCATCGCCACGGCACTTAGCGTAGCAACGTGGCAGCAATCCGGTGCTCAATCCTGATCGAAGACTTCGTCGAGGGACCTGGCGTCAAGGACCTTGATCGCCCAGTTTTCGAGCTGATCAACTGTGGCCTTGGCCAGTCGGGCGCGGACGGCATCAGGAAGCGTACCGAAGCGACGGGCGAGTTGGCTCTGCAGGAGGGCAGACTCCCCTTCCTGCCGACCTTGCTGCAATCCTTGCTGCAATCCTTGCTGCAATCCTTTTTCGATGCCAAAGCGTTCGGCAGAGGTAACGTAGGGCATGGTGACG
>NZ_FLQX01000178.1 GCF_900089955.1 Candidatus Accumulibacter aalborgensis
GGCGGATTCAAGTCTGAAGTGCAACAGCGTTATGACGCGAGTGTAGCTGCTTCATGAAGACCTCGTGAGGTGTTTTGAAGCCGAGGCATTTTCTGGGACGGTGATTGAGGCGATGCATGGCGAAGGCAAGCTGATCATGGGTAATGGAATCGAAGTACATTTTCTTCGGGAAGAACTGGCGAATCAGGCCGTTCATATTCTCGTTTGCGCCGCGCTCCCAGGAAGCATAGGGATGAGCGAAGAAGAAGTCTGTGTCGAGTTCTGTGGCGATACGCTCATGTTGGGCAAACTCCTTGCCGTTGTCAGTCGTCAGCGTGTGAACACGGGCAGCAAAAGGCGTCAGCAAGGAGATCATGGCGTCCGAAACAGCTTTCGCGGTTTTGAACGGCACATGCGCGATCAGGGCGTAGCGGGACGTGCGCTCGTTAATCGTGACCAGTGCCTGCTTTTGTCCAGCGCCGATGACCAAGTCCGCCTCCCAGTCGCCAAAGCGGCCACGCTCGGCCACGATGGCAGGGCGCAAATCGATGGAGACCTGGTTGGGGATGGTGCCGCGTCGCTCACGGCCGCCATAACGCTTTCGCCGGGCCTTCTGGCAGCGCAAGGTGCGGTGCAACGTGCCACCGGCTCGCTTGTCGGCGTAGATGCGTTGGTAGATGCTTTCGTGGCTGACGGTGGTCTGCCCACTGACTTTGAGGTAGCCGGAGACTTGCTCCGGACTCCACGTCTCGCCAAGTTTGGCGTCAACCATGGCCCATGTTTCGGCCGTAACGCGAGGGCCGTTCTCACAGGCCCGCATGCGGGCCTGTGAGAACTCATGCGCTTGCTTGGGACGGTAGCCACGCGCTCCGCGATTACGCTTCATCTCCCGACCAATGCTCGATTTGTGGCGGTTCATTACTCTGGCAATGTCGCTTTGGTCATGCCCGGCTTTGGCAAGGATGGCAATCTGGTACCGTTCGTCTTGGGTGAGGTGTGTGTATTTCATTCCAGGCAACTTTGACTTGGTGGTCGAGGGGCTCGGATGCTAACGCATCTCGCCCACCCAACCCGTTAATCAGAGTTGCACTTCGAATTTGAACTCGCG
>NZ_FLQX01000179.1 GCF_900089955.1 Candidatus Accumulibacter aalborgensis
GACGCCGGTCATGTTCTGGCTGTTCGGTGACAAACCCCTGCAACGCTTGCTGGCCGAAAAAGCCGAAGAGTCCTTTTAACCCTACGCTGTGAGGAAGAACCCATGCAACGCACCCTGATTTCCAGCCTGGCCATGACTGCCGCCTTGATGTTCTTCGGTAACGCAGCCTTCGCCCATGACGATGCGGCTCTCGACAAAATCAGTGGGCCCAACGGCGGCCAGTTGCGCATGGCTGGGCCCTATCATTTCGAGCTGGTAGTCGCCAAGAACAGCAAGGAAGCCAAAGACAACCCGGTCACGGTCTATCTCACCGACCATGGCGACAAGAAGATCCCCGCAGCCGGCGCTACCGGTACGGCGACGATTCTGGCAGCAAAATCGAAAATCACCGTCCCTCTGGCTCCGTCCGGCGACAACAAGCTGACTGGGGTCGGCAGCTATGCGTCGGATCCCCAGATGAAAGTCGTCGTGTCGGTCACTTTCGCCAGCGCGAAAGCCGAGCAAGCGCGGTTTACGCCGCTACTCAGCGCAGCCGCCGATGGGCATCCAGATCACCAGCATTGAGAGCTTGCGAGATTCCTCAGCAGGAAACTGAACAATCAGGCGGGAAAGTGTAGCTCACACACAGTCATGCCACACTCGGAACGAATGACGGCATCCCCTCCGTGGGCGCGCAACATCGATCGAGTGATTGCCAGGCCAAGCCCAGCTCCGTCGCTCAACCTTTGCCGTGAAGAGTCCACCCGATAGAAGCGGTCGAACAGTCGAGGCAGGTGTTCGCGCGCAATGGTGTCACCGGGATTTTCCACCGACAACTTCACAGCCGAATCGCCCGTATCATCCACATGGACTACTATGCGACCTCCCGCAGGAGTATGACGCAAGGCATTCGACAGTAGATTGCTGATCGCCCGGCGCACCATCAGGCGGTCTCCCGAGACCAGGCCGCTGCCCGAGCAGGTGAGCACGATGGACCTTTCCTCGGCCAGAGCCTCGTAAAAGTCGACCACGCCTTTGGCTTCTTCGACCAGATCGAGAGGCTCGCGATGTGGAATGACCAGATCGTTGTCAGCCTTCGCCAGAAGAAGCATATCGGCAATCATCCGCGCCAAATGCTCAAATTCCTCCGCATTTGAAGCGAGTACGTCGCAGTACTCAGCGGACGTCCTCGCTTTTGATAGCGTAACCTGTGTTTGGGTCAACAAATTGGTGACCGGGGTTCGCAATTCATGGGCGATGTCCGAAGAAAAATCAGACAGTCGTCGGAACGAATCCTCGAGCCGTGCCAACATCTCGTTCCAGGCCTCGACCAACGTTGCCAACTCAACGGGAACCGTGTCGGCAGAAAGCCGGGAGTCGAGTCGATGCGCAGTAATGCCCGCTGCTTCACGCCTGATCGCCTGCAACGGTGCAAGTCCACGGCGAACTGCAAGCCAGCCAAGGAACCCCGTAAGCAGCGCGGCCAGGACTACAAACGACCATAGCGTCATCCTGAACGAGCTCATGAAGTGCTCGTGGTGTGAAATATCGGTGGCCACGGCTACGATCGCCGGTTGAGCATTCTTGATCCCTGTTCGGGCCAAGGCGGAAATTCCACGCAAGGGGTGATTATCCTTTGTCGTCCAGACTGTCGGGCGTGCCGAGTCCACTCGAACCTGGTTGTCCAGCAGCGACGGGGGGAATTGAGCACCACTCGTGGCAAACAGGATCTGTCCTTGCGGCGCGACGACGACCAATTCCAGTCCATGGTGGCCGACGAGGGAATCATCGAGTTGCTGTGGAAGGACATTCAGGTCGCCCGTCGAACGAACCTTTTCGAGGGCGTGTTGGACGAGTTTCAGTTTGCCGGTGAGCACTTCCATATCCTGCTCTTCGAAATGTCGCTCCAGCGAGCCCGCAATCAAATAGCCCAGGAACAACAACACCACAGTCGAGGACAACGCAAAGAGCATCGTCAGCCGGAAGGTCATTGACTTGCGCCCACTCAGTCGCACTCGGTCACCTCCAGCACATAACCCATGCCACGTACCGTACGGATAAGTTTCGGCTCGAATGCATCATCCATTTTTGCTCGCAGACGCCGGACCGCGACCTCGATCACGTTGGTGTCGCTGTCGAAATTCATGTCCCAGACCTGCGAGGCGATCACCGACCGGGGTAGCACCTCACCCTGGCGGCGCAGCAGCAGCTCCAGGAGGGCGAACTCCTTGGCCGTCAGGTCGATGCGTTTGCCGGAGCGGCTGACCCTTCGTCGCATCAGGTCGAGTTCGAGATTGGCTATGCGCAAGAACTCCGACTCCTTGGTCTTGCCGCCCCGTCGCAGCAGGGTACGCACCCGGGCGAGCAGTTCCGAAAAGGCGAACGGTTTCACCAGATAATCATCGGCGCCCGATTCCAGACCGCGCACCCGGTCATCGACCTGATCGCGGGCGGTCAGGAACAGCACCGGCATGTCCTTGCCGGATTTGCGGATTCCCTGAAGCACCGCCCAGCCGTCGATACCGGGCAGCATCACATCCAGAATCACCAGGTCGTAGGCATCGGTCAGCGCGTAGTGGAGGCCATCGTCGCCATCGCGGGCCAGATCGACGCGAAAACCGGCTTCCAGCAAACCCTGCTTCAGATAATTCCCGGTTTTCAGTTCATCCTCAACGACCAGGATTTTCATCAGTGCTCTCCTTCACCAAGCTTATGGATTTGCGCAATCTTGCGCCAGCCTGATGGCCTCTCCTTGGAGATTACGAGAATGTAATGCGCGGGTCACCTTCTTGGTGGTTTGGCGAGAGCATACGAACACCGAAGGCGAAGGATTCGGCCATGCAAAAGTCAGAGTTGTGCGCAGGCAGGCCGCAAGATTACAGAAATGTAATTTCTCGGTCAGCGTTCTGTTGGGCTGGTCCATTCAAACTGTGCCCATCCAATTCGCCAATAAAACCCGCCACGACACTCCGGGATAAGCCAGAATACGTAATTTGCATTGCTCAGGGAGGTTGCATGCGAGGAGTCACTCTGACGAGGACATTCGCTTTGTGCTTGATGCTCGGGCTGGCGGCACCGGCTCTGTCGCAGGAAGCAGCCATCGGCCGTACGGTCGAAAGCCTGCTCGAATTTGCCAGGGACCGGAATCCGGAATACGCCGCCATGCAGGCGGAAGCGGACGCGGTTGCCGAACGTGCGACGCCGGCCGGCGCCCTGCCCGATCCGAAGTTCAGGATGGAACTGCGCGACATCACCAGGTTCGGCGACCAGAACCCGACGCTCTCTCCGAGCCGCGTCGGTAGCACGCGCTACCTGTTGTCGCAGGACATTCCGTGGTTCGGCAAGCGCGACCTCAAACGCGAAGTGGCGGATCTCGAAGGCGAGAGCGCCAGGGCGCGCGCCCTGGGCACCTGGTGGGACATCGCGGCCCGGATCAAGACGAGCTACGCGCAGTGGTATTACGTCCAGCGGAACGAGCGCCTGACGCGCGAAATACTCGACCTGATGCGGCGCCTCGAAAAGATAGCGCAGATACGGTACACCGGCGGTCTCGCGGCACTGCAGGACGTCATTCGTGCCCAGGTCGAGCAGACCAGATTGCGCGGCGAACTGGTGACCCTGAACACCGAACAACATCACCAGCACACGCGCCTGAATGCCTTGCTGGCACGGCCCGCCGACGCACCGCTCGCCGAACCGGAAAGACTTCGCCCACTGCCGGCACCCGCCCGGCTCGATTACGCCACACTGGAGGAACGTGTCCGCGCCCGTAACCCGCTGCTGGCATCTGATTTAAGCAAAATCAAAGCGGCGGAAAAAGGCCGGGAACTCGCCTACAGGAACCGCTACCCCGACTTTACCATCGGCGCCGGGCCGATCCAGTACCAGAGTGCGATCAAGGAATGGGAGCTGATGGTGGAAATGAACATCCCCCTGCAGCAATCCTCGCGCCGCTCGCAGGAGCGCGAATCGGAGGCCATGCTGGCCGCCGCCCGCTCGCGCCGGGAGGCAAGCACCAACCAGGTGCTCGCCGAACTGGCGGAGAACCTTGCCGGCATCGATGGGGCGCGTCGTATCGAAGCTCTGGCGACCAACGATCTGCTACCCGAAGCCGAACTGACTTTCAAGGCCGCCCTCGCTGGCTATGAAAACGGCAAGCTCGATTTTGCGACGCTACTCGATGCACAGCGGCAAATTCGCCAGGCCAGACAGGAGCAGATCAAGGCGCAGGCTGAAGGACAGGTGCGCCTCGCAGAAATTGAACGGCTCTTGGGAGAAGACCTATGAAGCGGGCTGCGCGAATTGCGGTCAGCGCCTTGGCTGTCGCTCTGGTCGCCACCGGTGGCTATTGGGCCGGCCAGCGGAATGCCCCGGGCCATGATGAAGCGACGTTGCAGGCTTCCGCCGTGTCCCCCGGACCGGCAAGGAATGAACGCAAGCTCCTCTATTACCGCAACCCGATGGGCTTGCCTGACAGTTCGCCGACGCCGAAGAAAGACCCCATGGGAATGGATTACATCCCGGTCTACGAGGGCGAAACGAACGAGGTGGATGAGGTGGACACGGCGGCTACTGCCACGAACCAGATCAGGATCAGCACCGACAAGGTTCAGAAGCTCGGCGTGCGAACCGAACCCGCCAGCCTGCGCTCGCTGGAGCGGATCGTTCGCGCTGTCGGGCGCATCGAGCCGGACGAACGCCGCCAGTATGCGATCGCGCCGAAGTTCGAGGGCTACGTCGAGCGGCTGCTGGTCAACGTGACCGGTCAGTTGGTCGGCAAAGGCCAGCCGCTGTTCGAAGTCTACAGCCCGGAACTGGTTTCTGCGCAACGCGAATACGCGCTCGCCATACAGGGCGTCGAGTCGCTGAACAACGCCGGCAGTGAAACCCGAAGCAGCATGCAGCAGTTGGCCGATGCGAGCCTCACGCGTCTGACGAACTGGGACATCTCCGACGAGCAAATCCGGGACCTGGCGAATTCCGGGAATGCCCGGCGCACGCTGACCTTCCGCTCGCCCGTGAGCGGTATCGTGACCGAGAAGAAGGCGGTGCAGGGCATGCGCTTCATGCCCGGTGAAGTGCTCTACCAGGTGGCCGACCTGTCCACGGTGTGGGTGATCGCCGATGTCTTCGAGCAGGACATCGGACTGGTGAAGTCCGGCAGCAAAGCGAAAGTCATGATCAACGCCTATCCGGACAAGAAGTTCGAAGGCACAATCACCTATGTCTATCCGACGCTGAACGCCCAGACGCGCACCGTTCCGGTTCGAGTGGAACTTGCCAATCCCGGTCTGCTGCTCAAGCCGTCGATGTTCGCCAAGGTGGAATTGGTGGTATCGACCAAGACTGCGGTGGTCACCGTGCCGGTTTCCGCGGTCATCGATAGCGGCACGCGGCAGATCGTGCTGATCCAGCGGGGCGAAGGCCGCTTCGAACCGCGCGAGGTCAAACTCGGCGTCCGCAGCGACGCCTATCTTGAAGTCATCGAGGGGGTGAAGGACGGCGAACAGGTGGTCGTTGCCGCCAACTTCCTGATCGATGCCGAAAGCAATCTCAAGGCGGCGGTCGGCGGCTTTGGCCACGCGACCCACGGCGCGGCAGCCAAGACGGGAGCCGAGGCCGATAAGGCGGCGCCTGCCGCCAAGGGATCAGGCCATCAGGCCGAAGGAACGGTGGACAGCATTGATGCGAAAGCCGGCACGGTCAGTATCAGTCACGGCCCGGTTGCCAGCCTCAAGTGGCCCGCCATGACCATGAAATTCAAGGCAGCCAACGAAACGCTTCTGCAAGCGCTGATGCCTGGCGCCAAGGTGACCTTCGACTTCGTCGAACGTCAGCCCGGCGAATGGGTGATCACTGCGGTCAAGCCGCTGGCGGCAAACCAAGGGGCGTCCCTGCCGGCCTCCGGTGCCAATCCGCACGCTGGTCACTGACCGACCCCTACGGACATTAACGGAGATTCGGCGCCATGCTGGCGAAAATCATCGAATGGTCGGGCAGGAACCGTTTCCTGGTCCTGCTGGCTACCCTGTTCGTCACCATTGGCGGCATCTACGCTGTCCTGCGCACACCGATCGACGCCTTGCCCGACCTCTCGGACGTGCAGGTCATCGTCTATACCGAGTACCCCGGCCAAGCGCCGCAGGTGGTCGAGGATCAGGTGACCTACCCGCTGACCACGGCCATGCTGTCAGTGCCGAAATCCAGGGTGGTACGCGGCTTTTCGTTCTTCGGCGCGTCCTTTGTCTACATCATCTTCGAGGACGGTACCGACATCTACTGGGCACGGTCGCGTGTGCTCGAATACCTCAATTTTGCCTCCAGCCGCATGCCCAAAGGCGTCACGCCGTCGCTCGGGCCGGACGCCACCGGGGTCGGCTGGGTCTACCAGTACGCGCTGCTCGCCAAAGACAAGACGCTGGCCGAACTGCGCACGATTCAGGACTGGTATGTGCGCTACCAACTGAGCAAGGCGCACGGCGTCGCTGAAGTGGCGTCGATCGGCGGCTTCGTGCAGACCTATCAGGTCACCGTCGACCCGGTGAAGCTGCGCGCCTACGGCATCCCGCTGATGAAGGTCGCGCAGGTGATCCGCGACTCCAACCGCGACGTCGGTGGCCGGGTCGTGGAAATGGCTGAAACCGAGTACATGGTGCGCGGCAAGGGCTATCTGCGGGGAAAAAGCGACCTCGAGATGCTGGTCGTCAAGAGCGAGAAGGGGACCCCTGTCCTGATCGGCGATATCGCCCGCGTCGAACTGGCGCCGGATGAACGGCGCGGCCTCACCGAACTCAACGGCGAAGGCGAAGTGGTGTCGGGGATCGCCATGGCGCGCTATGGCCAGAACGCTCTCGAAGTGATCCATAACCTGAAAGCCAAGATCGCCGAGATCGGCCCCGGCTTGCCCGCAGGGGTGACGGTGGAAACGGTCTATGACCGTTCCGAGCTGATTCACCGCGCCATCGAAACCCTGAAGCGAACCTTGCTCGAGGAATCGATCATCGTTGCCGTGGTGTGCATCGTCTTCCTGCTGCACGTGCGTAGCGCGCTGGTCGCCATCCTGATGCTGCCGGTCGGCATCCTCATCGCCTTCATCGCCATGCGTCTGCTCGGCATGAATTCCAACCTGATGAGCCTCGGCGGTATCGCCATCGCCATCGGCGCCATGATCGACGCCGCCATCGTGATGATCGAGAACGCCCACAAACACCTGGAGCGCCTTCCCGAAGAGCACTCGAACAGCGATCGCGCCGAGGCCATGCTCGCCGCGTGCAAGGAGGTCGGCCCAGCGCTGTTCTTCTCGCTCTTGATCATCACCGTTTCCTTCCTGCCGGTCTTCAGCCTGGAAGGTCAGGAGGGCCGCCTGTTCTCGCCACTGGCCTACACCAAGACGTTTTCGATGGCCGGCGCGGCGCTGCTTTCGATCACCCTGGTACCGGTGCTGATGATGCTCTTCATCCGCGGCAAGATCATGCCGGAAGCGAGGAATCCCGTGAATCGCTTTCTGATCTGGGTCTACCGACCGATCATCGCCGGCGTGATGCGCTGGAAGAAACTGACCCTCGTTCTCGCCGTCCTCGCCATGGCCCTCTCGGTCTACCCGGCCTCCCAACTCGGCTCCGAGTTCATGCCGACGCTCAACGAGGGAACCTTGCTTTACATGCCGGCTTCGCTGCCGGGCATGTCGATCACCAAGGCCGCCGAGCTGATGCAGACCCAGAACAAGATCATCAAGAGCTTCCCCGAGGTTACTTCGGTATATGGCAAAGCCGGGCGCGCCAACACGGCGACTGACCCCGCACCGACCGAGATGTTCGAGACGGTGATCAACCTCAAGCCCGAATCCGAATGGCGCGCCGGTATGACCACCGACAAGCTGATCGCCGAACTCGACAAAGCGCTGCAATTCCCCGGTGTCGCCAACGCCTGGACGATGCCGATCAAGGCGCGCATCGACATGCTGTCCACCGGTATCCGCACACCGATCGGCATCAAGGTTTTTGGCAAGGATCTCGGAGAGATGGAAAAGCTGGCCACGGAGATCGAGTCCGTCGTGAAAACCGTCCCCGGAACGACCAGCGCCTTCGCCGAACGCATCACCGGCGGCTTCTACCTCAACATCGAACCCGACCGCGAGCAACTGGCGCGCTACGGGCTGGCCGTCGGCGATCTGCAGGACGTCATCGGCACCGCGCTGGGCGGTGAAATGGTCACCACTACCGTCGAGGGCCGCGAGCGTTTCGGCGTCACCATCCGCTATCCGCGCGAGCTGCGCAGCGATCCGCAGCAAATTGCCCGCGAGGTGCTGATCCCGACCATGGACGGGGCGATGATCCCCCTCGGACAGTTGGCCAGGGTCGTCGTCGCCAAAGGAGCGCCGAGCATCCGCACCGAGAATGCGCTGCTCTCGGCCTACATCTACGTCGACATCCGAGACCGCGACATCGGCGGCTACGTCGCCGACGCGAAAAAGGCGGTCGCCGAGCAGGTCAAATTCCCGCCCGGCTATTACGTCACCTGGAGCGGCCAGTTCGAGTACATGGAACGGGCGATCGAGAAGATGAAGATCGTCATTCCGGTGACGCTGCTGTCGATCTTCCTGCTGCTCTACCTCAACTTCAAGCGCCTCACCGAAACGCTGATCGTCATGCTCTCGGTTCCTTTCGCCCTGGTCGGCGGTATCTGGCTGATGTGGCTGCTCGACTACAACCTGTCGGTGGCCGTGGTCGTCGGCTTCATCGCGCTCGCCGGCGTGGCGGCCGAGACGGGTGTGATCATGCTGATCTACCTCGACCACGCCTGGGAAGCGGTCAAGGCGAAGTGCCTCGCAGCGGAGCGGGCGCCAAACGTCGACGACCTCTACGCGGCGGTCATGGAAGGCGCCGTCGAGCGCGTGCGGCCGAAGATGATGACCGTCGTGGCGATCATGGCCGGCCTGCTGCCGATCATGTGGGGGACAGGGACAGGTTCGGAAGTGATGAGCCGTATCGCGGCGCCGATGGTCGGCGGCATGATTTCGTCAACGGTGCTCACGCTGGCGGTGATTCCGGCCATATACGCGCTGGTCAAGCAATGGTCCCTGAAGCGGGGATGTTACGTCGCGCGGTGATTCAGACTGTTTGGCGCAAGCTGTTCGAGGCTGAGACAGAGGGAAAGTCCCACGCTGCAGGGGGAGGAAGGTAAGCCTGGGTCAGCGTGGGATGGAGGGAGGCTACGGGCGGTTGTACGGAGGCGTCTTCCAAGGGGTTTCGGGGTCGTAGAGATTCATCTGCCGGTGGTGGTGACGGCGTAACTGCACGAGATAACGGCTCT
>NZ_FLQX01000180.1 GCF_900089955.1 Candidatus Accumulibacter aalborgensis
GGCAGTGAGCCAGTCATCCGGGCAATGGCCGACGCCTTGGCATTCGAGGCGTTTTCCAGCGAATACATCGCGCATTTGATCGAGGCGCGCGGGCGTAAGTTGCCGGAGGCTAGTCCTTTGTTGCTCACGCATCGACAAGATGTCCTGGACCTGGAATTGCCGCCACCGGATTTGTCGGCGTATCCCGATACCCCACTGTCGATGCCAGAGGAGAACTCGGGAGAGACCCATGAACATGACTGAGACCTTACTGAAGAAACACCTGGCTCGCCTGCAGTTACCGTATTTCCTCGAGCACCAGGCGGCACTGATGGATCAGGCGGCCCGGGAGGCGTGGTCGCATGGACGCTTTCTCGAACAACTGGTGGCCGGCGAGGTCGCCCGTCGCGACGAGGCTTTGATCGTTCGCCGAGTGAAGGCGGCCCGCTTCCCGGGGGTCAAGACGCTCGATCAGTTCGACTGGAGTTGGCCCAAGAAGATCAACCGCACCCAGGTCCAGCATCTGTGCCGCCTGAACTTCCTCCACGAACACGGCAACGTGATTCTGTTGGGCGGCGTCGGCGTCGGAAAGACGCATCTGGCGATCGCTCTGACCCACGCGGCGTGTCTGCAGGGGCACACGGCCTTATTCACCAGTGCGGTGGATATCGTCAATACGCTCGCCGCCGCGCAGGCCACCGGGGGAGTCAAACGTGAGATGGTGCGCTTGGTCAAGCCTGTCCTGCTGGTTATTGACGAACTCGGCTATCTACCCATCGACAAGTTCGGCGCCGATGCCCTGTTTCAGGTGATCAGTCAGCGCTACGAGCGCGGATCAACTCTCATCACCAGCAACCGGGCGTTCAAGCACTGGCCAGAGATCTTCAACAATGACAGCACGCTGACCTCGGCTTTGCTCGACCGCCTCCTCCATCACGCCGAAACCGTCGTCATCGAGGGTTCCAGCTATCGTATGCGCGAGCCGATCGAGTCCTGATCCTTCCGCTTTCGCCCTCACCACTTTCCACAGGCCCGACCACCGCTACCGCTCCTTCGCATTCCCGCTACACCAGCCCACCCCATTTCTCCACACCTCTATCGCTCCCGTTTCGCATCGTCACATTCCGACCGCTTTCACACCTGCGCCGACATT
>NZ_FLQX01000181.1 GCF_900089955.1 Candidatus Accumulibacter aalborgensis
ATCTTGACTTCAACACCACGACAGCGCCGCCGTTTCCTCCGCGTAGCGGCTTCGTCCAACCCAGCCAATTGACCTGCACCGGCGCAGCGCGCAGAGCCAAGGCCTCAGGTCGCCCATCGGCAGTCCAGCCATGGAGATCAATAAGGATGTCGATGTCGTCCGCACGGATGCGCTGCGCCGTCTCGATCACGCTGCGGTCCACGAGATCGACGAAATGATCGAAGGCAGCGCTCAGACGTTTGCGTAGCTCACTCTGATCGTCTACCCCGATTGAATAGCCGAACACCTCGACTCGCGAACGATCGTGCAATTCGATGACCTGCGGCATGATCTGTCCGACCGCATGATTCCGGTAATCGGCGGACAAGTAGCCAATCCGCAGCCGCGAGCGTGGTGCGGACCTTAGCGTGCCAACGGCCGGGTCCGGGGCATCGAGCACGCTCGCCGGGATGCTGCACCGCGCAAAATTTGACGCTACTCTGCGCTGCTCTTCAGAACTGACGCCGGGAAACGACAAAACGACGAAAGGGTTGTCGGTCAGAGAGCGATAGCCATCGGTCAAGGATCTGAGGGTCAGCAGCCTGGCTTCCAGATCATCCCAGTCGCACCGCTTGAGACTGGAGGAAACGAGTTGCGACAGAAAGGTAACGTTGGTCTTATCGTTCTTCCACAGCTCGTTGAAACAGGTCCAGGCTTCGTCGTTGCGATGGCTGCTGAGCAAGGCGCCGCCAAGCTGCTCGATCGCTTCAATATAATCGCCGGGGTGGAACTCGATGGCCTTGAGAAAGAAGCGAACGGCCTCGTCATACTTGTGCATTCGCGACAAGGCGACGCCGTAGTTCTTCAGAACCTCAGGATCGCCAGGCTTGATCTCGATCGAGCGAGCGAAGCACCTGATCGATTCATCCCAGCGCATCAGCGCAGAGAGGACGATCCCCAGGTTGTTGTGTGCTTCGGGGTCATCCGGATTGCGCTCAAGGGAAAAAGCGACGATCGGCAGGGCATCGTCGTAACGTCCTTGGCCGATCAAGGCAAAACCCAGCGCCTTCAAGGCCAGCGGCTGATTCTGGCGAACGGCCAGGATGCGGCGTGCTGCCGCTTCCACGTCGGCATAGCGATTCGCATCGACCAGGCGCATCAGGGCAAGGCACTCAGGATCAAGCGGCGCACGCCTGCCGCCTGCTGCCTGTGACTTCTTCCTGGATGTGTTCATCTTCTCAACGGGCTCGTCAGCACTCTTGTCGTTTCGTACGTCGGGTTAGCGCAGCCCTTCGGCTTTGCTCAGAACAGGCGTGACCTGACATCCTCCTGCTGCGGGTACGGCCTGCGGCGCGACCTACCCCTCCTTCGCTCCTGCCCCTACGCGTGAGTACTCAGCCAATCGCGTAGAGCATTGTTCAGCCGTGTTTGCCAACCACTGCCAGTGCGCTTGAACGCACTCAAGACGTCCGCGTCCAGACGAATGTTCACATGCTCCTTCGGCTGGCCAGAAAACGGGCGCCCACGTTTGGGCTTCAGAAGTTCCTGTGCAGCGCCCTTGCCGAACAACTCAGGCAGCACGTCGCCCGCCGGCTGGGCCGTATCGAACCACACGTCCGTGGCTTCAGGAGCATCCTCGTCAATCAGTTCAGGGTTTGGCTTGCGTGGCATAGCGCGTCCTTTCGCGTTGGTTCGCTCGGCGCAGGCTGATCACGTGCACAGCGCCATCGCGCGGCGTGAACACCAGCATGTGCAAATCGTCGCCAATCAATCCCATGGCCTGGTACCGGCGCTCACCGTAATCCTTGCGCGTGTCTTCGGCAATCAGCGCCGTGCTCCAATCGAACTTATCGGCAAGGCCGAAGGCCAAGCCACGCTCCACCTCGTTCCGTTCGCTCTTGGCTGGGTCGTAGGTCGCTGGCACTGTATTTATTGTACCCACAGAAAATCGGTTCTGTCCAGCGCACTTTCGTAGGTCGGGTTAGCGCAGCCCTTCGGCTTGGCTCAGGACAGGCGTAACCCGGCATCCTCTTGCCGCGGGATTTGTCGGGTTGCGGCCTACGGTAACCCGACCTACGACTGCCCAACTGCGCGCATGAAAGCCACTTCCAGCGACAGGCTCGGGCGCACCTCAAGCAAGACGTGTCCGGCCTGCTGCAGCGCTGCGAGCCGCGCCCACAACTCCGAACGTGGGACCTCGCCAATCCAGCGGCCCGCAAAATCCTCACGCATGCCATCGACCGCCGTCTGGCCGAAGGTGCGCACCAGCACACTCTCCTGATCGCCAGTGAGTTCGGCCGGCGAGCGAACGGCGCGCAAAACGCCTTCGTGAATCAGGCCGAAGCGATCGGCAAGCCGTTCGACGTCGTGCAGCACGTGCGAGGTCAGAAAAAGCGTGCCGCCGCCGCGCTTGTATTCGGACAGGATTTCGACCACGTCACGGCGGCCGATCGGGTCAAGACCGGAGAGCGGCTCGTCGAGAATCAGGAGGCGGGGATTGATGCACAGCGCCTGGGCAATCGCCACCCGCTGCGTCATTCCCTTGGAGAAGGAGCGAATCGCCTTCTTCGCCACAGGCGCCAGACCAAGACGCCCGATCCAGTCCAGGCAGTACCTTTCCGCGTCATGGACCTTCACCTGGTGCAAGCGCATCCCCATCGCGAGCAGCTCGAGCGGCGTCAGATAATCGTACAGATACGGATTTTCGGGAACATAGCCGAGGCCAAGGCGAGCGCTCGGCAGCGCCACGGAAGTGCCGAAAAGCCGGGCGCTTCCTCCCGTCGCCTGGATCAGCCCCATCAGAATCTTGATCGTCGTCGTCTTGCCGGCGCCATTGGCGCCGATGAAACCAACAGCCTCGCCGGGCTCGACGCTCAGCGAAATACCCCCGAGCGCGACCACCGGTGGCGACCGCCACCTTCTCGGATACGTCTTTTCAAGACCTTCGATCGCAATCGCAGGAACCATCATTTCACGTCCTGAGGAGTTGAAGACAGGATCGGCCAGCCCGACGCATCGAGGCCAAAACCAACCCCCAGCGGGTCCTTGGGCAGTTCGGCCATCAGCCCGCTGCTCACCAGATCGTCCAGCTTGTCAACGCGTTTGCCATAACGCTCGCGAAAAAGAGTCACCGCACTCTGCAGCGCAGCGAGGTCGCGTAGCCTCTTGGCCCTCACCTGCAAGTAGTTGCGGAAAGCGCCCCGCGGCGAGTTGGCCGCCATCGCCTCGACCATTCCGGCCGCGTTGGCAGTCTGGTAGCCTTTCTCGATCCACAGGGCCGCGACATTCTGCAAGGCCCATTCGTCCTGTTGACTGGTTACCCGGGGAACGGCCTTGAGCAGCCACTCCGCTCCTGTCGCGGGGTCCTTGCGAAAATGATAGAACAGAAAACCATAATGAAACAGCGGGTACCAGTCAAAGGTCCGTGCTTCTGAGGCCTTGCGCAGGACGTATTGTGCCGCATCGACCTGGCCATTCCAGGGCAGCATCGCCGCGGCAATGTAGTAATTGTCCTCGTGCGCCGGGTTGAACCACGCGATGTCGCGCTGCAGCTTCGCCTGCACTTTGTAATCCTCGGCACTCATGCGGCCGGTGTCGGCGACCAGCACGCGAAAACCCGCCAGATTGGCCGCCAGATAGCGATCACCACCGGCCATCAGGACCTGCGCAAAGCGCGGCAAGGCAATCAGTAGCTCGGGTGCGGCCGTCGCTCGCGAGACGGCGGACAAACGGTGCTGAGCAAAGCCATAAACAAACGCCGACAAGACACCGGCCGATACGAGCAGCGCGCTGAGCGAACGCCGCATCAGGAAAACTCTCGCCTGGCGAACAGCAGGCTGGCACAGACCAGAAGCAGCACGATATACGCGACGGCCATCGTCACCGACCAGAAGACCATCTCGCCACTCGGCGCCAACTGATACATGGCCCACTCGCGCCAATCGAGGCGCGAGAGATCGGGCAGCACCCATTTGATGAAGTCAATCACCGGATGATAGGCAGCGACCAATTCCTCGTCGCCATCGGCGCCTCTCGACAGGTAAGCCACCGTGGCGCCCAGCGCCTTGCCGGCGACGGCAAAAGCCGCTCCCAGGGCGAGCGGCAAGACCGAAACCGTACACAGCGCGGCGATGCACAAGGCAAAAGCGGCCACGACGGCCGCATCGAGCGCCAGTCCCGCGACGGTGCTCCAGAAGGGCACGCCCAGCGCGAGCGGAAACTCCTGGCTGTAGCCCCCACCGACCATGAGCACCGCCAACAGCAGGAGGAAGCCCAGCACCACTGCCGCCAGCATCGACAGCGCCAGGACGGCGGCAAAACGCCCGGCAAGGAAAGCGCCACGCGAGACCGGATAAGCCAGCGAGAAGAGAATGACGCGTCGATCGATCTCGCGAGCCACCAACTCCTGAACCCAGAACAGGTTGAGCAGGACCAGCGAAAAGCGGATACCCGAGAAACCGACATCGAGGGCGACGGTCTGCGGCTGCCGTGGCGAGAAGAACCCCGAAAGATAGGCGATGGCTATCATCAGCACGCCGAGGAGGAAAACCGCGTGAAAACTTTTTCCCCGCAAACCGGAACGTAACCCGGAAAAGGCGAACTCGAACATGATCGTCAGTCAAAAAAAGGGGCGCATCGTGGGCGCACCCGCTTTTACACCAAGACGCCGACCGTCAGCTAGACGCAGCGGCCATAGCTACTTGTGAATCCCCTGTTTGTGTACAGGGATTTGCTGCACAAGCACCGACGTTGCCCACCGAACCACCGGCAGTCGTACCGGGAAACCTACTCTTGCCCTTGCTCGATGCCGCGCCCACCCTGAAAACGGTCGCCGAAGTCTCCTCTCCGTCCAGAAAAACATTGGCCGAACATTTCGGGGTGAAGTCCACCTTGACAAAACTGGTACCGGCAGAAAATGACGCGCCGTTCCTGCGGGAAGCATTGATGCGGCCATGGGCAGCTTTCCACACGGCACGACACAAACCCGCACAAAGTGACAATTTCCGGCAGAAAGTGACGTCAAGCGTTAGCCTGCTGCGGCGTCACCAGGCGAAAAGGCCTGTTTTTGCAGGGGATTTTAATATGGCATGGAACGTGAGTGTATCTGGCCCAACGGGTCATCCGTTTTAACCAGAAGGAGTGTCACCATGAGAAACGTTCAAAAGGGTTTTACGCTGATCGAATTGATGATCGTCGTGGCGATCATCGGTATTTTGGCGGCAGTGGCGCTGCCTGCTTATCAAGACTATACAAAGCGTGCGAAAGTTACAGAAGGGCTTTCGTTGGCATCTACAGCCAAAATTACAGTTACTGAAAATGCCAGCGATCGTAAGGAGTACGATGCTGGCTGGGTAGCGCCCTCCGCTACGGCAAACGTCAAGAGCGTAGCAATTAGCAAGACAACTGGCAATATCACTATCACGTTTGATAAGCCCGTGGCAGACGACGCGACGTTGATTCTTCATCCATATACTGGCCCAAATACGGCACCAGTTGATCTGCCCGATTCCACTGGCGCTGCGTATACTCCACCCACAGGCAATATTTCTTTTGCTTGTGGCGCATTAGGTGCGGCAGCTCCCGCAACTGCCGGCACGCTCCCAGCGCAGTTCGCGCCATCTAGCTGCCGCTGATAACAGCCTTGCGTACAACACAACAATAGTCGCGACAACAACGGGGAACAGGCAGCGGATTTTTGATCGATCACCGTTGATTTGAAGTGCCAAGCCCCGCCAGTCAAATGGCGGTGCTTTTTCTAATGAGCCTCTTGCAAAACTCCCTCGCGCGAACTGCTGCGCCGCAGCATTCGGCCACTGGGAGCGATTTTTGTCGCGAGGGAGGTCTACTTCATACACTTACACACAACTTATTTCGCATAGCTTGCTTGCATATGTTCGACGCCCCTGACGAGCAGGCATCAGGCAAGAGCGGCGGAGACTCGCCCTAGTGACGCTGGCTCCTCTACTGACCAAGACACACACAAGACGCAAGGACAAGGCTGCCCGCTTCGCGGCAAAGTGGAAGCTGATCCAGTGGCTCTACCGGCGTGGCTGGGAAGAACAGCGCATCAAATTGCAGCAGCTTCGCTGGTTTTCACAGTCTCTGGGTGTCGAACGGCCCCCGTGTCATCAAGCGGTCTATTTCTTCGTGGTCGCAACTGGCTGCATCGGAAATACCATCACTCGATGATCACACCGCCAGATCACTTTGGACTGACGTGTTGCACCAAGTGCTACAATGAGGCATGAGAGCTTTCAAGACACGGGTGTTTGATCGTTGGGCTGGCAAAGCAGGAGTAACCGATATCGCGTTGTTGAAGGCATTAGCTGACATAGAGGTACAAACATGAGCCGAATGATCGACGAAGCCCTGGAAACGATGCGCGGTTTGCATGAAATCGGCGCAGTCAACAAGCAAACATTGCGTGATTTTGAAACACAATGCCTGCCGCCGCCGGCCTACACCGCGGAAACGATCAAGCGCTTGCGGGAGAGCCTTCATGTCAGCCAGGCAGTATTTGCGGCCTACATCAACGCCAGCATTTCTACCGTGCAGAAGTGGGAAAACGGCGAGAAAAAGCCCAGCGGTGCTGCGACACGGTTGCTTTCAGTGATTGAACGCAAGGGGTGTTGCCGGCGGAGTAAATCCGCATAAATCTGGCGGCAGTAATTGGCGGCGAGAAGGGCA